>CAMLLO010000021.1 GCA_946480915.1 uncultured Sphingobacteriaceae bacterium
CACCAGCAAAAATATAATCAGCGTGAACTGATAATTCTTAACGGAGAAATTTGTGATCTTCATAGCCTTACCTGATGATTTTAATAATGGACTGTTCGTTGAGGTAGGCGCTGTTCGAGATCACGATTTGGCCTACGCCTTCCGGTTTATCTCTCAGGTAAACCTTTTCATTGTCAAATCGCAGAATATTTACAGGTACTTTTTTGACCCTGTTCGTCCCGGCTGTTGTAAACACAAAGCCTTTGTCGCCGTCAGCCTCTACGAGAGAGCCGTATGGGATTACCATCACGCTCTCGTCCTGCTGCGTGGCTATCTCTGCTTTGCCGAACATGCCGACCGCAGGCCTTACCCCGTTCAAGCTGAGCCTTAGTTCTATCTGAAAAGAGCCGAGCTCACGATCTGCGGCCTGCGACTTACGGAACACGACGGCATCGAACTTACGACCCTCATAGCCGTCGAGCGTTACCTTGGCGGTCTGGCCCTGTCTAACAATGGCCCATTCACGGTCAGTTACCCCAACCTTAAGGATATAGCTGTTATGCTGCTGGATCGAGTTAACGAACAGCACCGGCATCCCCTCTCCTACCACTTCCCCTTCATTGGCAGTCTTTTTACTTACAAAGCCATCGCTTGCGGCATATATTTTGGAATAACGCTCATTAAACGCTGTCGATTCCCTGCCTTTGCGGGCAACATCCAGTGCGGTTTTGGTATTCTGTAACTGCTCTAACGTAAAAACGCTGTCTTTATAAAGGTTAACGGCCCGGGCATAGTCCCGTTCTGCCTTCTCAACACCCAAACTCGACTGGGCCAGGCCGGCTGATATTTCGGTGGAGTTGAGCGTAGCCAGCAACTGGCCTTTTTTAAAGAACTGACCTTCTTCAACCAGAATACGGCTGATAACGCCGCCGATCTTAAAAGCGTACCTGGCCTCGTCCTCGGTACCTACTAAACCGGTAGCACTGATGTGGTCTGGTATTTCCAATAAGGACATCGAGGAAATCTTAACGGGAATGATATCAGGTTCGCCCAATGCGTTTGTGGCCTTTTGTCCTTCTTTGCAGGAAGCAAACAGGAACAGCGTTGCGATTACACCGGAGAATAAATAGTTTTTTTTCATGATGTTTAATTATTGAATTTGAAACTTGCATTGGCACGTTCGATGGTTGTATAAGCGATCCAGGTATCGAACAGGGCAATATTGGCCTGGAGCTGTGAATCTATCCACTGGTTCTGGGCATCCAACAGTTCGATATAGATTGCCATTCCTTCCTTGTATAATTTGACCATATCACCGTAATAGGTTTCACTGGTCTTTAACTGGGATTGGGTCGCCCGATACTGGGCGATCGCACTTTGCATACCAGCCTGCCGAACTTCGAGTTCAGTAAGCAGTTGTTGCTGCACGTAATCGGTCTGGGAGGCAATCGCCTCGCGGTCGGACAATGTCTGTTTTATGCGGTAGATGTTCCTTCCAGATGAAAACAAGTTCCATTCAAGGGAAACGCCAAGGAAATAATAACGGCTCTGCTGATTAAACCGCCAATCAAAGGCCTGCGAACCCAAGTCAAGGTAAGTGCCCACTTTGGGAATGAGATAAGATCTTGCGAGCCCGTTCAGACTTCCGTTGATGTTTTTTGCGATCCTGAGTTTGGACAATTCTTCCCTGCCGCTGACGTTACTTCCCGGCAACTGATCCTGCGCGGGTAATGCGCTAATGTCATCCGTTAGTATGCTGTCCCTCAAGGGGCGGTTCAGCAGGAAGTTGAAATAATAGCGGGCAGACTCTTCGGTCTTCCTTGCCGCGATAAGGGAAGCATTTATCCTGGACACTTCGTTCTGGCTTCGCATCACCACCGTCCGGTTCACCTTGCTGTTGTCGTACAGCCTGGTATTGATCCGCTGTCCTTCTTCTACCAGTTGAAGGGAGGATTGATAAATCCTTGTCGCATTGATCGCTTTCAGGTAATTGTAGTAAGCGACCTTAATCTCTTTAACAAGTTCCCGTTTATAAAGAAGTACCTCGGCTTTCTGCAGATCGACCTGCTGCTGCCTGATCCTCTTGTTATAGATCAGCTCGGCGTTTAGAATAGGAAGCGTTGTACGAAACCTGGCATCATAGAAATTATCAGGATTGATCTGAATGTGCTGGTTCTGAAGTTGCGGAAAGGCATTGCTTCCGGTCAACTGGTTCAACGTGGCATAAGCACCATTCAGCAGCTCGCCCGCCGGAAAATCTATGGTGCGGCCGCCGTCAGCCTTGGTATAGGTCGTCGAAAAGCTGACCTGCGGCAGGAACATGCTTTTGGCTTCCTTCAGTACATTGATGTTCTTTTCGAGTACAAAGTTCTGCTGCCTGATGCTCTGGTTAGTCTTAAGCCCTTCTTGGATGTAGTCATCCAGCTTGCTCTGGGCCTTTACCGCATCCGCAGCAACAAGGGGTAAGGCTGCTAAGGCGACACGGTAAAATAGCTGCATTTTTATATTCATTTTAATCACTGTTTTAATTTTAAACACTGTTCAACATTGGTTCAAAAAAAGGGCTAAGCCTTCTCAAGTAGCGCAACAAAACATTCGTAGCCATGCTCCATCAGTTCTTCATTAGTCTTATTCACAAAACTGGATGTACGATCTTTACAGAACAACGCACAGATGCCATGCACTGCTGAAAGGATCATGAACGTCAAATACTCTGCATCCATACCTTTAAATCTCCCTTTCTCCTGGCACTCTTTGACTACTCCCTGCAGGTGATTGATTGCCTCCTGGGCGATCTGAAATCCACCGGAATGCGGCTTTTTAGTAGGTTCTTCCAAGATGAACATGAGGTTGTAATAATCTTTATTATCCTGCGCAAACTGAATAAAAATGCGTCCCATAGCTTTTAAACGCTCAAAAGGTTCTGCCACTTTATCCAACACCTTTAACTGGCTGAGTAGCAGTCGGAACCCTTCCTTATGCAGCTCGTGAAAGATCTCACTTTTGTCTTTAAAGTGAAAGTAAATTATGCCCGCGCTGTAATTGATTTCACTGGCAATATTGCGCATACTGGTTTGTTCATAGCCCTTTTCCAGGAATATCTTACGCGCACTGTTCAGGATACGCTTATGCATTTCCTGCTTCTCTTCCAGTTTTCGTTCTGCTATGCCCATTTTAAGATTATTATAAGATACAAATATAAGAGCGCTCGTTGAGTGGCCAAATTTTGCATATCAACTAATTTTGTATCCCGGGACTGATCTTTCCCATGATGCTTACAGCGGCCTGTCGGTTCAGAAATTTGAACCCGAACAGCATGAATCGGTTCTTCCAGCCTTGCACGACCCGGGGCTTTTTCCTTTTTTGCAGAGCTTCGGTGAGTTCCTGGGCAACTTCTTCGACAGAGGATACCACAAAATCAGGAAAATCACTGGCCTTCCTGCCTGCATGCTTATGAAAGTCCGAGTTTGCTGCGCCGGGATTAAAGCCCATCACAAAAACACCTTTGTGCTTGAACTCATACCATAACGATTCCGAAAAATTGGCGACAAAACTTTTCGTGCCTGCATACACCGCGCCTCCCGGAAGGGAAGAATGAGCAAGCAGGGAGCCGATATTGACCAGGGCATCTCCGGCCGTGGCATTTTGTAAAAAGCCATAAGAAAGGGTCACCAGAGCTTGCATATTGAGCTGCATGGTTGTCAACTGGTCTTCCAATGGGATATCCGTAAACTCCCCGTAAATTCCTGCACCCGCGTTGTTGATCAGAAGGTCGTACTTTTCAGCGCTAAGATGCGCCGTCAATTTCTGCAGGTCTTCCCTTTTGGTCAGATCGGCAACCATGATCGTGTGGCCGCTGCCGTTTAAACTCAATATCGCTTTTTTCAAACGATCCTCATTGCGAGCCACCAGTGTTAACTGGTAGTTCTGTGTGGCCAGCCGTCGGGCTATCTCGAGTCCGATACCTCCGCTGGCGCCTGTGATGAATGTTTTTTTCATGATGGTCTGTGATTGATAATTTTAAAACCGAAACAAATCTATTGAACAGTGTTCAATAAAACAAATCGATTGATGAAATTTTTACAAAATCTGACATTTCATTCAGAATCATTAGGATGTTTTCTTGGTGTGATACCGTCGGTTTTGAATGTGTCAACTTTTCAATTATGAAGAGAGACTGCGAAGAAAAGATAAAACGACTGGAAACTACGCTTTCGGAGGTGAAGATGCAAAATGGAACGCCGTGAGTATTGACAAGTGATAATGGTCTTGCAAGTGTCTAGGTTTCAAACCTGCAAAACAAAGAATTTATTCTATTCCCCCCAACTATTTCGCTTGATCCGCAACTTATCTATCAGATTAACAAGAAATTACGTGCAAATAAAAACGGGAAAGATTTGATTTTTCAACTCTTTCCCGTCCAGTACTGAAGGCGGGAATCGAACCCGCACGACCTTTAAGGGTCACAGGATTTTAAGTCCTGCGTGTCTACCAGTTCCACCACTTCAGCAGGTTTTGAGAACCTTTTTCAATATTAAATCCCTTCCTGGTAGAAAGGGATTCTGGAGCGAAAGACGAGATTCGAACTCGCGACCCCGACCTTGGCAAGGTCGTGCTCTACCAACTGAGCTACTTTCGCGTTGGTTTTCACATTGAACGTTGGCTTTCTAAAAGAATGTTACCGTTTTTTGTGTGTGCAAATATAGACAGAAAAGCGTCCTTGTCAATAAAATATTAAAGTTTTTTTTCACTTTTCTAATAAATCACTGGAATTCAGGCAATCAAAAATTATCTCTCGTTCATATCCCTTTGATATTCCATAGATAACAAGCTTTTGACGACGCTTATATCCCTCCTTTTCCTTCAGTAAAGCATTCTTTTTCTCTAATAGTTCTTTTAGAGTTTTTTCATAATCATCATAATTGATCTGAAGTAGAGCTTTTTTTATCAGGTTATCTCCTACTCTCTTTAATTTAAGGCCCTGTTTAATTTTCAACTTACCCCAATGTTTAATCCTGAATTTCCCCAGGACATAAGCGATCGCAAATCTTTCCTCGTTCAAAAAATCAGCACCTATTAAATCACATAACACATCTTCTACTTCTGCAGAATGTAAACCATAGCCATAAAGCTTATCCCGCACCTCCTGTTGCGAACGTTCCTGGTAAGCGCAGTAATGTTCAAGTTTTGCCAGGGCAGTTTTTTTGTCAAGCACTTTTTTTACCGCTTTTTCTGGTTCCATTTTTTTCTTAATCAATTCGTAAAAATATCATTCAAATCCTAAAAATTTATAGAAATTAGTGCGATATGTCGCATCCGCTATACCAGATTACAGAAATCAACCAAGTAGTTCATGCTGAAGGGATTCTTAATGCACCCGAAGTAACCATTCGCACACTGGTATTTGATAGCCGCAAGCTTAGCGACGTGGAGCATTCATTATTCTTTGCATTAAGCGGGCGCAGAGACGGACACGAATACTTACAGGATGCATACGATCAGGGAATCAGGAACTTCGTAATCTCGGATGATTCTAAACTATCAAAAAGATACAAGGATGTTAATATACTATTAGTTAACGACACCTTGCACGCTCTGCACAGACTCACTTCCTGGCATAGAACGCATTATAATTACCCCGTGATGGCCATTACGGGAAGTAATGGAAAAACGGTGGTAAAAGAATGGCTGTATCAACTGCTGGCGCCCGAAAAAAACCTTATCAGAAGTCCAAAAAGTTATAATTCGCAAATTGGAGTTCCTCTTTCTGTTTGGGAGATGAATGACGAACATTCTATGGCGATATTTGAAGCTGGTGTTTCTCATACCGGCGAAATGATTAACCTGGCAAAGATTATTCAACCCACAATCGGATTGTTAACCAATATTGGAGAGGCACATAACGAAGGTTTCGCAGACCGGAAAGAAAAGATCAGAGAAAAACTATTACTGTTCGAAAATACCGACCTGTTTATTTACTCACCAAAATATTTGAAAGGGTATACCGGAGAAATTCCCGGAAAGGAGAAATTTACCTGGTCATGGGATGAAGAAACGGACCTTAGACTTATAGACGATGAGGTTCTTGAGGATAAATACCTGTTTATCAGGGCCAAATACAAGAACCGCGATGTCCAATGCGTTGTTCCTTTTATCGATGCAGCTTCCGTAGAAAACGCCATTTGCTGTTGGGCTACTATATTAGCTCTGGGATATTTGCCTCAGGATGCTGATATCCGACTGGAGAAACTCCATCCCATTAAAATGCGATTGGAGTTAAAAGACGGAATAAACAATTGTTCAATTATTGATGATTCTTATAGCTCTGATATTTCATCATTGGCCATAGCCCTTGATTTTCTTAAACAGCAAAATCAGCATTTAAGGCGTTCGCTTATATTGTCAGATATCCCGGAAGCGGGAATTGATTCTGACTCACTTTATCAGCAAGTAGCTAAACTTCTTAAAAACAAAGAAGTCGACCGTTTAATAGGTGTTGGCGAAGAACTCAGCAAGCATGCTAATAAATTCACTTTAGAGAAGGCCTTTTTTAAAAATACTGATGATCTTATAAGCAATCTGGATACATTAAAACTTTATAACGAAACCATTTTAATAAAAGGTGCCAGGGCTTTCGGTTTTGAGCGGGTAAGTACTGTACTTACCAAAAAAGTACATGAAACCATGCTCGAAATCAACTTAAACGCGCTTGAACACAACTTGAATTTTTACAAATCTCAGCTCAAGAAAGGTGTTAAACTCATGGTAATGGTTAAAGCTTTTTCGTACGGAAGTGGCAGCTTTGAAATCGCTAACCTGTTGCAATTTAATAAAATAGATTGGCTGGCAGTTGCTTACGCAGACGAAGGCGTAACGCTTCGAAAAGCCGGAATCACACTACCTATTATGGTTATGAATCCGGATTTGATGGCCTTTGATGTGATGATCGAACATTCATTGGAACCCGAAATTTATAGCTTTCGTGTGCTGAAAGATTTTGTAGAGGCACTAAATCGCAAAAATCAGGAAAATTATCCGGTGCATATTAAGCTGGATACAGGAATGCACAGATTAGGCTTTTTGCCAAATGACGTTGATCGTTTATTGAAAGAATTAGCAAACTGCCCTGCCATAACAATCAAAAGCATTTTCTCTCACCTGGTAGCAAGCGAAGACCCAGAGTCAGATGAATTTACATTTCAGCAAATCTCTGTATTCAAGGAAATTACGGACGCGATAGAAACAACCGTTGGATATAGCTTTTTACGGCACATATCTAACACCTCGGGCATAAGCCGTATTCCGGAGGCTCAATTCGATATGGTAAGATTAGGTATTGGCCTTTACGGGATAGATAGTTCTTACAAAAACAAAAAATCACCTTTACAAACCGTAACTACTTTAAAAACCAGCATTTCGCAAATCAAAACCCTTGGTCCCGGCGACACGGTTGGTTATAACCGAAAAGGGATAATGCCTCAGGGCGGAAAAGTGGCTACTGTAAAAATTGGCTATGCCGACGGATACAACCGTAAGCTCGGCAATGGAATCGGAAAAATGCTGGTAAATGGCGTTGAAGTACCAACAATCGGAAATATCTGTATGGATATGTGTATGCTGGATATTACGGATGTGCCAGCCAACGAAGGTGATGAAGTGATTGTTTTTAATGATGTAATCCGGGTAGAAGATATCGCAAAACAAATAGAAACAATTCCCTACGAAGTGCTTACCGGTATCTCCGAAAGGGTAAAAAGAGTGTATTTTTATGAATAAACACACTCTTTTTCAGATTTGCATATCTCCACATTTATCCATTTGCACATTAATACTACCTTTGCAGCATAATGAAAAAAATTGCTGGAGCCTTATTAAATTACTTTTTCAAAGGTGTATTAGTTGTTGTTCCGCTTGGCGCTGCTATTTTTCTGATCTATTGGATAGTTTCATCAGTAGATAACGCCTTAAACCTGAGTGATGCTATTGCGGTAGACGCTCAAGGGAAACCTGTTTACATTCCAGGATTAGGTATATTAACGGTTGTGGTTATTATTCTGATCGCCGGGATAATAGTAACGAATTTCATTACAGACCCAATTAAAGCTGGTTTTAACCGCTGGATAAAGCGCGTTCCACTTTTAAATTTTTTCTATTCGTCTATTAAAGATTTCACTGAAGCTTTTGTTGGAGATGAAAAAAAATTCAGTGAACCCGTATTGGTAGAGCTCAACGATTCCGGATTGAAACAAGTTGGCTTTGTAACGCACAAAAACCTTAAAAAAATAAAGCTGCCGGGTGAGGTTGCTGTTTACCTGCCATTCTCCTACTCCTTCGCCGGTCAATTGGTTATCGTTAAAACCGAACGAATAAAACCATTAAATATGACAGCCAGTGCTGCTATGAAATTTGTGGTTTCTGGCGGAGTAAGCGGATTAACAGATTAAATTTTATTTAACAAGTCGGTATAAAGCTTAAAATTCTCCTCGTCAAAGCATACAAAATAAACCTTTTCAAGTTTATCATTTCTTTTTAAATACTCTTTCACTGTGTTGACTGCAATTTCTGCTGCTTTTGCCTTTGGATAGCCAAAAACACCTGTGCTGATGTTTGGAAATGCGATAGTTTCGATTCCATGCTTTACTGCCAGTTCAAGAGAGTTACGATAGCAATTGCTTAATTTTTCGGCTTCCTGATGCTTTCCTCCCTTCCATACCGGACCTACCGTATGAATAACGTATTTGACAGGAAGATTTCCGCCTGTGGTAATTACAGCTTCACCGACACGACAACTTCCCTGCTTAGCAATTATCTCCCTACATTCTTCGAGAATTTTTGGTCCGCCCGCCCTGTGGATAGCTCCGTCTACACCTCCGCCTCCAAGTAAAGATGAATTTGCAGCGTTTACAATAGCATCTACAGCCAGACCTATAATATCACCATGCATTACGGTGATCTTACCCTTAATATCCTGAGTATCCATACCTGCTAAACATATATTATGTCAACAGGTTTGAGAGAAGAGAGTTTAACTTCTCTAACCAAAATGGAAAGGCTATTCGCGGTTGAAATTCAATTCAATAAAAAAGCAGGTAGTCAAATAAACTACCTGCTAAAAACATAATACTGCTGGAATTATTTGTTAGGCTGAGGTGTATATCTTAAATAAGGTTTTACAACTCGATGTCCCTTAGGAAATTTAGCCGGAATGTCTTCGGTTTTTATACCCGGAGTAACTACTACGTCCTCACCATCTTTCCAATCTGCCGGTGTAGCCACGCTATAATTGGCCGTTAACTGAAGAGAATCAATTACCCGCAAAATTTCTGTGAAATTTCTACCGGTTGACGCCGGATAAGTTATAATCAATTTTATTTTCTTGTCGGGACTTATAATAAATAATGAACGCACCGTAGCAGACTCAGAAGCATTCGGATGAATCATATCATATAAATTTGATACCGTTTTATCCTCATCCGCAATAATCGGAAAATTCACTTCCACTCCTTGAGTTTCATTAATGTCTTGAATCCAGCCCTGATGTTTATCAAGCGGATCAACACTTAGTGCTAATACTTTTACGTTACGTTTTTCGAATTCAGCATTTAATGATGCCGTGCGCCCTAATTCTGTAGTACAAACGGGGGTATAATCTGCCGGGTGAGAAAATAAAACACCCCAGCTGTCTCCAAGATATTCATAAAAATCTATCTCGCCCATAGATGTTTGGGCCTTGAAATTTGGTGCGGTATCGCCTAATCTTAAGCTCATGATTTTAAATTTTTAGGTAAGTATTAATATCTACTAAACTAAGGGGTTTAAGCTTTAAAGAAAAATATTGTTTTCTTTAAATAGAGATTCTGACCTGGAGATGAATTTCGGTTCGGCCAATTTGGTTCCAAGCTTCTCGTTTAACTTTTTTATGGTGTAGTCGGCAAGTATGGGAGTATCCTTCTCGTCATGTTGATGCAGAAAGAAATAGATCGAATTTAAGCCTTTTTCTGTCCAATGGGCCAGCCTCTCTACCCACTGATCAATCCGGCTGTAATCGGTAGGATGCAATCCGTTACCAACAAAGCGAATAAAAGCTTGCGGAGTCGGAAGCTCCATATGAACGCAATCTCTCCTGCCGGAGGCATCGGTAATGACGGCACCTTTTTTAACAGCGTACAGAAGTTCAAAAAGGTCTTTTCTGGCAACTGCATCGCTATACCAATCCGGATGACGCACCTCAACAAATAAATTAAAGTCTTTTGGCAAATGCTCCAGATAATCTCTAAGAATATCGAAGTTTTTGGGGCCGAAATTATCGCTTAACTGCAAAAAACAAGGCCCAAGGAATTCGCCAAATTCAGAAATGCTTTGAAGGTATTTCGTGGTGTCGTCTTCCGCATTTTTTAGGCGGCGTATATGACTTATAGTGCGACTAATTTTGGGAAAGAATTTAAAGTCTTTCCCCTCCACGGCGGCTTTTTCTTTCCATGTTTTAATCTGGTCCGGTTTAGGCATCTGATAAAAAACAGCATTCAGTTCAATACTATTAAAGTGCTTAACATATTCGTCTAGAAATTTCGTTTCCTTAGTTTTTTCAGGATAGATCAAGCCCACCCACTCCTTTCGTCCCCACTTTGCACAGCCTACATATAGCTCCGGAAATTCAGGCTTTTTAGCTTCTTTTAACACTTTTAATGTAAGAGCCGGATCAGCGGGTAAGCTGTAATCTATTTTATCTATTTCTGTTTCAGGTACTTTTCCAAAATCCATACTGACAATTATTAGTTAAAGGTAATAACAAAGAAATATCTTTTTCACTGGCCTTTGCAGGAATAAAACAGAAAGGTTTTTTTAAAGTTTATTATTTAACCTGTTTCCACAGGAACACACCTATGATAGAAACGAAAGAACAGAAAAATGAGGCAGAGGCCTTCTATAGAGAAGCACTTGAATTATTGGAAGAATGTGGTACAAATTTTATGCTCGGAGGCGGTTTTGCGATGTCGCAGTATACCGGAATCTTTCGCGACACCAAAGACCTTGACATTTTCTGCAAACCAAACGAATACCCTAGCATCTTGAAATTTTTTGCGGCAAAAGGCTATCGCACAGAGTTGTCAGACTCAAGGTGGTTAGCTAAGATTTTTAAAGGTGAGTACTTTATTGATATAATTTTCGACACCGTTAATAATATTTGCACAGTAGACGATACCTGGTATAAATATGCAACTAAAGGAAAATTTGTGGGTATGCCCGTTAAATTTTTACCTGCCGAAGAATTGATCTGGTGCAAAATATATGTACAAAACAGAGAGCGGTTTGATGGAGCGGATATAAATCACATCATATTAAAGTATGGAAAAAAACTCGACTGGAAACGTTTGCTTTTCCGTTTAGATCCGCATTGGCACCTATTGTTGTCGCAAATCATTAATTTTCAGTTCGTTTACCCCGCAGACTTTCACGACATTATCCCCAAATGGCTGTTTGAGGATTTGATGAACAGAGCTCATGAACAATACGATTTGCCTCCATCCCTGGAAAAAGTTTGTCGTGGTCCGGTAATTGATCAAACTCAATACATGGTAGACATCAAAGAATGGGATTATAAAGTTACTACCATAAAAACAGTTTAATGATGGACGAGGAAAACAAACGCACGAAAATTGCTGCTGTAGCAGACATTCATGTTAAAGAAACCGACAAAGGTAAATGGGTTGAGTATTTTAAAGATATTTCAAAACATGCCGATGTGTTGGTTATCGCCGGCGATTTAACAGACACAGGTGATGAACAGGAAGCCCAGGTATTAGCCGACGAACTAAAGGCATGCACCGTACCGGTAGTTGCTGTTCTAGGCAATCACGATTTTGAAAAAGGTCGACACAAGCTGATTCGAAGCATTCTGCAGAACGAAAGTGTGCATATTTTGGATGGAGAGGCAATTATCATTAACAATGTGGGCTTCGCCGGAGTTAAAGGATTTGGTGGTGGCTTTGACCATCACATGCTTTCTATGTTTGGCGAAGGTGCGATGAAAGCATTTGTTCAGGAAGCGGTTGATGAAGCGCTTCATCTGGACAGAGCCCTGGCTCGTTTAGACGAAAATCCTAACGTTAAAAAAATCGCTATACTGCATTATTCGCCGATCCGAGATACGGTAATTGGTGAATCTGAAGCGATATTCCCTTTTTTAGGATCATCACGCCTGGCAGAGCCTTTGAGCAGACGAGGTGTTGATGCCGCCTTTCATGGCCATGCCCATATTGGAACTTTTGAGGGCGAAACATCAGGCGGCGTTAAGGTGTTTAACGTGGCAAAACCCCTTCTTGCCCGCGAAGGACATACATCAGGATATTTTTTATTCGAAGTCTGAGCTGAGCAGGTACAACGGTCAGAAATGACTGATTTTAAATTCAAACATTGCTCTCTTATTCAAAGCTCAATTTTGTTTAGCTTTGGCGATGCTTACCCGACTTGCGATACTGGGATTAAAACTTTTATCTTATTTACCTTTAAATGTCCTTTACATCCTTTCGGATGGTCTGTTTATAGTTCTCTTTCATATTACAAAATACCGTAGAGCGGTTGTTGCCGAAAACCTTAAAAATGCTTTCCCTGAAAAGGATATCACAGAAAGAAACCAAATCACCATACAGTATTATCGATATCTATGTGATTTAATCATCGAATCCGTAAAGATGATCAGTATTTCCAAAGCCGAAGCTATGGAAAGGTTTAAATTCGTCAATCCTGAATTATTGCAAGAATATTTCGACCAAAATAAAAGTATACTCGCGGCTGCCGGCCACTATGGCAACTGGGAAATGGCAAGCAATGTTGGTTTAACAACCGATAAGAAAACACTGGTAGTATATAAACCGCTAACAAACCAAATATTCGAACGATTTCTAAAGAAAGTCCGCTCTCGTTTTAATGCAAAAATGATCCCGATGAAGACATCCTTCCGAGAGATTTTATCCTACAGAAAAGAGCCAACGATTTCTATCCTGATCAGCGACCAAACCCCTGTTCGGAGCGATGCACATTTTTTCACAACTTTTTTAAATCAACCAACTGCAGTTTTTTTAGGAATTGAAAAACTCGCTAAATCCTACAATTATCCTGTCGTATTTTGCGATGTTAAGGTCGTAAAACGTGGTCATTATACATGCGAATTTGTGCCTCTGATAGAAGAACCCAAATTAACGGCAGAGCATGAAATTACCCAAGCTCATGTAAAATACCTTGAAAAAATGATTCAGAAAGAGCCCCAATACTGGATCTGGTCGCATAAGCGATGGAAATTTAAACCTGACTGAAAAGCTGCTACAAATTGGTGTTTGGCCGGTGCGAATTAGCCTCTCTGATTTCTTCAAGATTTCTCATAATCTTGGTAAAACCCCGGTGAACGTTTTGAGTATCAAAGAGAGGAAAAACAAGTCCGCTGCCCCAAAATACAGTCTTATCTTTTCGAACGTGGAATCTTTCGTCAATAGCTTTACCGTATTTTAACGCATTTTCTAATTCTTTCAAATGTTCATTCGTTTCCTGATCTTTTTCGGTAAAAAACACCTTTGCATTTACGCCGAGAATTTCTTTATCCGAATACCCTAAAAGCCGCTCAGCCCCCTTATTCCAACTGCTTACATCTCCCATTTTATCGGTGGTAAAAACGGCATATTCTTCTAAACTTTCAAGTACCTGTTGATAAAAGTCTTCGCTTAAGCGGAAGGATCTGTCTTCCAAAACATCAATAGGAAGCAAATCAGGCACATTCTCATCCATAGGTAAATCAATCACCACAACAGTAGAATTGTCAATACCGCAAGCCATCTGCAAAGGTTCTTGTGTGATGTGATAATACGTTTCGAAACCCTCTGGCAGCTTTTCCAGCTCCGGCTTTTCCCTGACCGGAAAAAGTGTTACAGTTACTGTACCTGCCTCAGAGTCTTCTTCAGTCTTAGCCAGGACAAAGGCATAACCTTTCTCAATAAGGTAACCTAATATTCGGGTGCTTAAAGGAATTGTCATAATAGATGTTTTTTCTAAACCCTGAAATCTATAAAGTTTAAATTTTAGTCCTTTGTTTTAGATGTTGCATTATTTGATTTATTGCGTGCTAACTTTGCAGCTATCGGGAGGCTGTATAATTTCGAATTATACAGATTCGGATTTATTGGAATCAAATGTCAGTTAACACTACACGGTTAAACAAATACATCAGCGAAAGCGGGATCTGTTCAAGACGCCAGGCAGATAAATTTATCGAGAATGGTAATGTATTTATCAACGGAAAGAGAGCTAAAATAGGTGATCAGGTATTACCTACCGACCGTGTGGTTGTAAATGGCAATGCCATTGAACCACGAAAAGAGGAAGACGCAATTTTTATTGCCTTCAATAAACCTGTTGGAGTAACCAGTACAACCGAGGCAAGTACTAAGAATAACATCGTTGACTACGTTAATCATAGCGAACGGATCTTCCCGATAGGCCGATTAGATAAAGACTCGCAGGGACTGATATTTTTAACAAGCAACGGCGACATTGTAAACAAGATCTTAAGAGCTGGGAATAATCACGAAAAAGAATACCTGGTGACCGTTAATAAGCCAATAACGGATGAATTTATCAACTCTATGTCTTCAGGCGTTCCCATCTTGGGATCAATGACCAAAAAATGTACAGTTACTAAAGAAAGTCCTTTTGTATTTAAGATAATTTTAATCCAGGGTATGAACCGCCAGATACGACGAATGTGCGAATACTTTGGCTATGAAGTTACTAAACTGGAAAGGACACGCATTATGAACATCAGCTTAAAGGGTTTGCCCCTGGGCGAATGGCGTGAACTTACTGAGCAGGAGCTGGCAGGTATTTTTAAGATGATTGAACACTCAAGCTCTACCAAGGAACCGGCTAAGCAAAAAAGCCGGAATCCTGTTGCTGCTTCATCTGCAAAGCCTTCAAGCTCCGCACCATCAGCTAAAATTCATTCTGCACCACGATCAAACAACCAAAAAACGAAGAGCAAGTCAGACAGAGACAGAACCGGTGGAAAAAACACCAGTGCAAGAAATACCGCCAAACCATCTAAAGGTAAATCCGGTATTAAAGGAAAAAGTAAATCTCCGAGAAGATAATTACTTTTTAAAGGTTAGCAACACATTGTCCGAATCCGACAGGTACAGCATTCCGTTTCTAATCTCAAAACGTTTAACATTCCTCAAATTCGTAATCATTTGGCTTTCCAGATCCATAACACCATCGCAATACATTTTTGTTGAAACAATTTCCTGGAAGGTTAGCTGATTATCTCCCATTCGTTCATAATCGGCATTAATGCTGTTGCAAAAGGCTTTTCCTTTAACTTCTAGATCCTCGCCGTCGAAAACGAGATATGCCCTGCCAGCGGGGCTCACAACTTTATGGTTAATGGCGGTAAGCTTCCATTCGGGTCCATCCAATTTTAAGGGCACATTTTCAGGCCTTAAGGCATTACAAGCCGAAAAACACATAGCGACCGATATACAAAGTAAAAAATTTTTCATAATTCTTTTTTAATCAGAACAAATGATACTCAGCTATGTTTGCCTCCTAAAGGTTCTGAGCGATTACAAAGCCACTCGCCCAGGCCCATTGAAAATTGTATCCACCAAGCCAGCCGGTCACATCTACACATTCTCCGCCAAAAAATAAGCCGTGTACCTTCTTTGCTTCAAGCGTTTTTGAAGAAAGCTCGTCGGTGGCTACTCCTCCCCTCATAACTTCCGCCCTGTCATAACCCTTATCACCCGCCGGCTTTACCTTAAATTCATGAATAAAAACATTTATTTCTTCAAATTCATGCTTGTTTAAGGATGCTATATTTTTATCAACCGGAAGGTATTTCCCTAAGGCTTCAGCAAACTTTCTGCTGTACAATCCAGAAAGTAGATTTAATAAGGTTTTCTTTCCATTCTCCCGGCGCTCTTGTTCCAATATCTCAACAATCGATTGGTTGGGAAGCATGTCAATACGGATCTCCTCGCCTGCTCGCCAGTAGGAGGATATTTGTAGAATTGCAGGACCGCTTAAACCCCAATGCGTAAAAAGAATATTCTCCTCGAAACTTATTCTATCATTGCTTACGCGACAAAAAATGCTATTTCCCGAAAGATTAGCAAACCACTCAGCATCTTTGCCGGTAACACTTAAAGGAACCAGGGCCGGGGCAGTTTCAACAATTTTTAAACCAAACTGCCTTGCAATCTTAATCCCAAAATCACTTGCGCCCATCTTCTGAACAGGCAATCCGCCAGAAGCAATTACAACTTTTGCAGCTTTTATTTGATGAGATTTACCGTTTTGATCATAGCTAATCAAAAAGCCTCCATCAACTTGCTCGATTCGCTTCACATCCGAATTACAGCGAATTTCCTGACCGAAATCTGCACATAAACTTGTAAAAACCTCTACAATATCCTTCGCCTTATTGCTTACCGGAAACAATTGACCTAAGGTTTTTTCCTGCCCTATTATTCCATAGGTTTCAAAAAAACTAATGGTGTCTTCGACAGTCCATTGAGAAAAAGGAGATTTTGAAAAATGTTCGTTTTGAGATATAAAGTTGTTGGGAGCACTATAAAGATTGGTGTAATTACACCTTCCACCTCCGGAAATCAGGATTTTAGCCCCCGGCTTATCAGTCTTTTCAAGCACTAAAACCTTTTTCCCTAAGAAGCCTGCTTGTACAGCACACATTAATCCGCAGGCGCCTCCGCCAATTATTACTGCATCAATCATTTCCGCAAATGTAGGCGCGTTTGATCAATCACCCAATAAATACATCAACATAAACCTGTTTAGATTTTATTTTTTAACATGTATACGTATATTTGCGGCTCCCGATTTAATCAGGAACCCAATTTATGGTAACAGTTTTTACACATCACATGCATCTTCACCATCGCCGGTTTGGCGAGATATGATATGTATGTTTCTACGTGAAACTGTTTTTCCGAATAAATTATTGGTCTGATTAATAAAAATATAACAATTGAAAACACTCAAAATAGCTATCCAGAAATCGGGTAGGTTAAACGAAAAATCTGTTGAGCTTCTTAAAAACTGCGGTTTAAGCTTCGAAAACTATAAAAGCTCCTTAATATCTCCGGTCTCAAATTTCCCATTAGAAATACTCTTTTTAAGAGATGATGATATTCCTGAATACGTTCAGGATGGCATTGCTGACTTAGGCATTGTCGGAGAAAACGTAATCAACGAAACTGAAGTAGATGTTGCTTACCTTCAGAAATTAGGGTTTGGTAAGTGTTCATTAAAGCTCGCCATTCCGAATAACTCTGAAATTAAAGCTATTTCCGATTTAAACGGAAAGTCAATTGCTACCTCTTATCCTGTTATCCTGGAAAAATTCCTGGCTAGCCACAATGTCAAGTCTGATATCAGAACCATTTCAGGCTCTGTAGAAATTGCTCCGGGCCTTGGTTTAAGTGATGCTATCTGCGATCTGGTATCAACAGGCGGAACCTTAATCAGTAATGGTTTAAAGCCTTTCGGCGATGTATTATATTCTGAAGCTGTTTTAATTGGCCGTAAAGGAGAAGAAAAAAATCCGCTGATCGTTGAGTTGATAGACCGGGTTCAATCGGTGCTTCGTGCAAAAGAAACTAAGTATGTGGTTTTGAATATCAACCGCAAAAACATTGAACAGATCAAAGCGCTTCTTCCCGGAATAAAAAGTCCTACTGTTGTGCCTTTGGCGGAAGAAGGTTGGGTTGCAGTTCACACCGTTATTCCTGAAAAAGATTTCTGGAGTAAAATAAGTGAGCTAAAAGCAGCCGGTGCCGAAGGGATCGTAGTAATGCCGATTGAGAAGATAATTTTGTAGTTATAAGACTAAAGTTTACCAGTTTGTAGCTACTACAAACCGATAGACTCATAAAGCGAGCTAAAACAGAATGCTTAAAACTCACAAATACAAAGAATTATCCAAAGCACAAATTCAAAGTTTGATTTCCCGGAACACCGACGAAACCAACACTATTGAAGATCGCGTGCTTTCGATTCTATCTGAAGTTAAGCTTAACGGCGATAAAGCATTATTTTCTTTTGCTGAGAAGTTTGATGGAGTTAAACTTCGTCAGATCTATCTCAATAAAGAAGAAATTACTGCAATTGCTCAAACGATCGGCGAAACTCAAAAACAAGCCATCAATACCGCTTATAAAAACATAAAGAAGTTTCACGAAAGCCAATTAATAAGCGAAGCGAAGGTTGAAACAATGCCGGGAGTAAATTGCTGGAGAGAAACAAGAGCAATTGAAAAGGTAGGTTTATATATTCCGGGTGGGACAGCGGTTTTACCAAGTACTTTTTTAATGCTCGGAATTCCCGCAAAAATTGCTGGTTGTAAAGAACTGGTGGTTTGTTCTCCGCCACAGAAAACAGAAGGTCAACCTTTAATTAATTGCTATGTTGCTTATGTTGCGCAGCTACTTGAAATAGATAGAGTGTACCTTGTTGGAGGCGCTCAGGCTGTAGCGGCCATGGCTTATGGAACTGAATCAATCACTAAAGTTGACAAGATATTTGGTCCCGGAAATCAGTATGTAACAAAGGCTAAAACCATTATTCAGTCGTCAACCCAAACCGCAATTGACATGCCGGCGGGGCCTTCCGAAGTATTGGTAATTGCTGATGAATCATCCAATCCTGTTTTTGTGGCCGCGGATTTATTGGCGCAATCAGAACATGGTGCAGATTCTCAGGCCGTTTTGGTTGCTACTTCGCAAGAAATCATTGAACAAACGATCATCGAACTCGAAGAACAATTGGCGGTTTTACCCCGAAAAGAGATCGTCGCGAAAGCAATAGGCAATTCGTATGCGGTCCTCGTTTCTGATTTAAGCGAAGCGATGAACTTCAGTAATGAATATGCTCCCGAACATTTAATTTTGGCTACGGACAACTGGCAGTCAATTACGTCTCAAATCAGTAACGCAGGTTCGGTATTTCTGGGCAATTTAACTCCCGAAAGTGCAGGAGATTATGCCTCCGGAACCAATCATACTTTACCCACAAGTGCTTATGCTCGTTCATATTCGGGCGTTTCGGTTGATTCATTTGTCAAAAAAATCACTTTCCAGCATCTTTCGCCGCAAGGCGTTAAAAATATCGGAAATACTGTAGAAGTTCTGGCCGAGCTTGAAGGTTTACAGGCGCACAAAAATGCGATAAGTGTGCGGTTACAATCACCGCTGGTTAGCTGATAACTTTTCAAAAGTTTTAAACTTTGGAAAGTTTAAAAATCAAAACAATGGAATTCAATTTAAATAACATATTAAGAGAAAATATAAAAAACCTGGTGCCCTACTCCTCCGCCAGAGATGAGTTTAAAGGAGAAGCCTCGGTATTTTTAGATGCCAACGAAAATAGCTTTGGATCACCGCTTCCAAATCAATACAATCGTTATCCTGATCCTTTGCAGCTTGCTGTAAAAACACGTCTAAGTGAAATAAAAGGTGTTCCGCCTCAAAATATTTTTCTGGGAAATGGCAGTGATGAAGCCATAGACATACTTTTCAGAGCTTTTTGCCGCCCTGGAATTGATAATGTAATTACCGTACCTCCTACTTACGGGATGTATGAGGTGTCGGCGAATATCAACGACGTTGCAATTAAAAAAATACCATTAACTCCCGATTATCAGTTAAATCTGGAAGAAATCGCTGCAGCAATTGATGAAAACACCAAAATGATTTTTATCTGCTCGCCGAATAATCCAACCGGAAATTCGATCCATCGGGAAGATATCGAAACTATTCTGGCTAATTTTTCTGGACTGGTAGTGATTGACGAAGCATATATCAATTATTCACGTCAAAAATCTTTCATCCAAGAATTAACTGAATACAGCAACCTCGTTGTTCTTCAAACACTTTCTAAAGCATGGGGTTTAGCTGGCCTGCGCGTAGGGATGGCGTTCGCCAGTGAAGAAATTATTGAAGTTTTTAATCGCGTTAAGCCTCCGTATAATATAAATGAGGCATCGCAGCAGCTCGCTTTAGAAGCTTTAAATAACATAGATCAGGTAAACGCCTGGATTAAGGAAACAGTAGCGCAACGCGAAAAGCTGGTAAGCAGTTTAGCAAAGCTCACTTTTGTAACTAAAATCTATCCTTCAGACGCTAATTTTGTTCTAGTCAAAACCACAAACGCCCGAGGCATTTATAATTATTTGGTCGAAAAAGGAATAATCGTCCGCGACCGATCTAAGATAGAGCTTTGCGAAGGCAGCTTGCGCATTACTGTGGGAACGCCGGCCGAAAACGACAAACTAATTGAAGCATTAAAATCCTTTCAGGGATGAAGAAAATATTATTTATAGACCGCGACGGTACTTTGTGCCTCGAACCGGAAGATTACCAGGTTGATTCTTTTGAAAAATTGAAGTTCTATCCTCAGGTTTTTAAATACCTGACAAAGATCGTCGAAGAACTTGACTTTGATTTGGTAATGGTAACCAATCAGGACGGCCTTGGAACAGATTCGCATCCGGAAGAAAATTTCTGGGCTGTACAAAACTTCCTTATTGAAACGTTTAAAGGAGAAGGTATTGATTTTAGTGAAGTAATTATTGACAAAACGTTCCCTCACGAAAATGCTCCTACCCGGAAACCAGGTACAGCTTTGCTAACTCATTATTTTGATCCTGAAAAATATGACCTTGCGAATTCGTTCGTAATTGGCGACAGAATCACGGATGTGGTACTTGCAAAAAACCTGGGGTCAAAAGCTATTTGGATTAAACAGGATGCCGATTTAGGCGCTGATGAAGTTGCAGAACAGAAAAATGAATTAAAGCAATTCATCGCTTTAGATACAACTAACTGGAAAGATATTTATGAATTTCTGAAAGTTGGCAAGCGTGAAGTTGAACATAAGCGTACAACAAAAGAAACGGACATCTACATTAAGTTGAACCTTGACGGAAAGGGAGATGCGGAAATTTCTACCGGCTTACACTTTTTTGATCACATGCTTGAGCAAATTGCTCGTCATGGCAGCATCGATTTAGAGATTAATGCCAAAGGCGACTTGCATATCGACGAGCATCATACTATTGAAGATACAGGAATCGCTTTAGGTGAAGCTATTGCGAAAGCTTTAGGCGATAAGCGAGGAATTGAGCGGTATGGATTTTGTCTACCAATGGACGATTGCCTTGCACAAGCAGCGATCGACTTCGGCGGAAGAAACTGGATTGTTTGGGATGCGGAGTTTAAGCGTGAAAAAGTTGGTGAAATGCCGACAGAGATGTTTTTTCACTTTTTTAAATCCTTTAGCGACGCTTCAAAAACTAACCTCAATATCAAAGCTGAAGGTCAAAACGAGCATCATAAAATTGAAGCTATTTTTAAAGTATTCGCGAAAGCAATAAAAATGGCTGCGAGGCGTGACGTCAATAATATGCAGCTGCCAAGTACGAAGGGACTTTTATAAATGCGAGAATCAGGAACAAACAGCCACGGCGACGAATTGAAAAACTCAATCGGCATTGTAAACTACGGTGCCGGTAATATATTTTCGTTAACTGCGGCTTTGGACAGACAACACATTTCGTATGAGATGATAAACTCACCCGAGGAGTTCGATAAATTTGATCGTTATATTATTCCGGGTGTTGGGCATGCAGGTGCAGCCATGCAAAAACTTCATGAAAGTGGGATGGTTGAAAAAATTCTTGCTACCAAAAAACCCGTTTTGGGCATTTGCGTTGGCATGCAACTGCTTACTAAATTCTCGGAAGAAGGGAATTCTACACTTCTTGGCATTGCTCCAGTGAAAACCTGCCTTTTTTCAGATAATTTAAAACTTAAAGTCCCTCATACTGGTTGGAACAAAGTTAGGTCAATAATTGATAACGAACTATTTAAGGGCCTAAATAGGGAGACGTACTTCTATTTTGTACATTCCTATTTTATAGAATTTAATCTTAATTTTACACTCGCTTCGGCTGATTACGGAATTAAGTTTTCAGCGGCGTTAAAAAAAGATAATTATTACGGTGTTCAGTTTCATCCGGAAAAATCCGGTGAAGCTGGCGAACAGATATTAAAAAACTTTTCATTAATTTAAGAAACCATGTACATCATTCCGGCAATTGACATTCTTGACAAAAAAGTTGTACGTTTAAGAGAGGGCGACTATGATCAGGCTACTTTATACGACGTAACACTTGAAGAAATGATTGAGAAGTACCAGTCAAATGGTACCGAGTTTGTCCATATCATCGACCTTAATGGAGCTAAAGGTGATTTCAGTAATCAAGAATACCTTTTCAACATCATCCGCAAAACCGAAATGAAAGTTCAATACGGCGGCGGCGTTAGAAGTATTGAAAAAGTAAGAGAACTTATAGATGCAGGTATCCATCGAGTTATTGTTGGTACTCAGGCATTAACAAATCCTGATTTCCTACCTTCACTTAGTGAAACGCTTTGCGGTAAAGAACAATGTTCGGACCAGATAGTCGTAGCTATAGATGTTTTGGATGAAGTGATAAAATATTCAGGCTGGATGGAAAGCTCGCCAATTAAATTAATGGATTATGTAGACCGCTGTCTGAATCTGGGATTTTTCCGCTTTCTATGTACCGACATAAACAAAGACGGTAAACTTGGTGGAGCCGGTATTGAGTTGTATCAAAAGCTATTAGACCACTCCCCTTTTATAAAATTAATTGCCTCTGGCGGAATTAGCTCTATGGCTGATATCGAAGCATTAAATGACATTAAAGTTGAGGCTTGCGTGGTTGGTAAAGCCATCTACGAAAACAGGGTTTCAATTGAAGAAATTAAAGACTGGAACTTGAAATCTTTGATTTCTTTCTAGCCTCGACCCTAAAAGCTATAGCAAATAACATCGAACGATGAAGAGACTTAGAATCATATGAAATCAGGTTTCTTCGTTTTACAAGCGATTAAATATTAAAAACATACAAGAAGTTTTGAACACAATTCAAGCCGCTTTGCAAACTCCCCCTTCAGGGGGCCGTGGGGGATTGGCTAAACGCATCATCCCCTGCCTCGACGTAAAAGACGGCCGCACCGTTAAAGGTGTAAACTTCGTCGATCTGCGTGATGCAGGCGACCCGGTTGAACTCGCCTGGCAATATTCTCAGCAAGGCGCTGATGAACTTGTTTTTCTCGACATCACCGCGACCCATGAACGCCGAAAAACAATGGTAGAACTGGTTAAAGCAGTTGCCCGGCAGATTAATATTCCATTCACAATAGGCGGTGGAATTAATGAGATAGCAGATGCAGAAATATTGCTGAACGCTGGGGCTGATAAAATTTCTATCAATTCCGCGGCTGTCAGAAATCCCGATTTTATTGATGAATTAGCTGCAGCTTTTGGAAAGCAATTTGTTGTTGTTGCTGTCGACACAAAGTTTGTTGAAGACAGAAACCTCGTTCATCTGAACGGTGGACGTATTGCGACGGAGTTTGAAACCGAAAAATGGATTAAAGAAGCTGAAGAACGCGGAGCAGGAGAAATTCTTTTAACCTCCATGGATCATGACGGCACAAAGGCAGGTTTTGATAATACATTACTTAAAAAAATAAACGACGCAATCTCTATCCCTTTAATTGCATCAGGCGGCGCCGGAAATGTTCAGCACTTTATTGATGTTTTTGAGAAAACGAATGTGGACGCGGCGCTGGCTGCCTCTGTTTTCCATTATGGGGAAATCCTTATACCTTCGCTGAAAGAAGAGTTAAGAAAATTTAATATTGAAGTGAGGCTATAATGACTATTGATTTTTTAAAATCTGACGGATTGGTTCCGGTTGTAATACAAGACGAGCAAACATTAGAAGTGCTGATGCTTGGATACATGAATGAGGAAGCATTCAACAAAACTCAGTCGGAAGGTAAAGTGACCTTTTTTTCGAGGACTAAAAACCGATTATGGACTAAAGGCGAAGAAAGCGGAAACTTCTTGTTCGTAAAACAAATAAGTATCGATTGCGATAACGACACACTTCTTATAAAGGTTCAACCAGTCGGTCCCACCTGCCATACAGGCTCGAGGAGTTGCTTTAAGACAGAATTTAATCAAAATTTCATCTTCAAACTTGAAGAGATTGTAAAAGATCGTTATGAAAATCCGGTTGAGGGATCGTATGTAAACAGGCTTCGTTCTAAAGGCCTGAACAAAATAGCACAAAAAGTTGGTGAAGAGGGCGTTGAAACAGTGATTGCAGCTTTAAATGAAACAGAACATGATTTTATAAATGAATCTTCGGATTTACTGTTTCATTTAATTGTCTTATTAAGAGAGAAAAACATCAGTCTTGAAACTCTTGCCAAAAATCTTGAGAGCAGACATCAGTAGGCAAAATAATGGTTGAGGTTAAACAAGCAGCTTTCCTGTCTGGTCACCAGAACCCTGTTTATGCTCTTGAATCTTCTCAAAAACCGGGAATAATTTTTACAGGCGGAAACGACAAAGGTGTCGTTGAATGGAGTCTCAAAAACATGGCTTTTATAAAGGTGCTGATGCCTGTTAAAAGTTCTGTTTATTCTTTGCATGCTCCCGAATGCGCTCCTGTATTGGCTGTTGGTGAAAGAAGCGGGATGATCAGCTTATTTGATTTTACCGAGCAAAAAATAGTAGCTCAGATACATCATCATAAATTACCGATATTCGATCTGGCTTCGACCAACCGTAAAAAGGAGCTTCTCGCTGCCTCTGAGGATGGGACAATTTCTGTTATTGATTTAACAACGTATAAACTACTATACAACTTTAGGGTTTCAGAACTTACCGTTCGATGTATAGCCATCAGTAGAGATGAGAAGCTGGTCGCTTTTGGGTGCAAAGATAATAGCATACGTATTTACAATCTGGACGACTATTCTTTCGTAGCCGAATTAAATAAACACTCCTTGCCAATAACTTCGATTGCTTTTTCTCCGGACGGACAGTATCTGCTATCAGGTAGCCGGGATGCAAGATTGTTAGTCTGGAACCTTAACGACTATTCCTTAAAAGAAAGCTTAGTGGCTCATATGTTTGCCATTTACGACATTAAATTCCATCCTACACAGCCTTACTTCGCTACTTGCAGCCGAGACAAAAGCATTAAAATTTGGGATGCAGAGACCTTTAAATTAAAGAAAGTAATCAGTCGTGAAAAAGGCATGGAATCGCATAGTCATTCGGTAAATAAAATCTGCTGGGAAAGATCAACCGAATTGTTAGTTTCAGTCGGAGATGACACCCGGGTTATGGTTTGGAATGTAACGTTCTAAACTCGGTTCTTTCCTTCTTTGTAACCTTTAATCTTTTCCTTTCAACCTTTACCTTTCCGCCTTCAACTTTCACCTTCAACCTTTTCCCTGTCCCGTTCAAATCCTTTTAATAATCCGCAACTTGTGTGTATGTCTTTTTAAATCGAGACTATAAATGCCTTGTCCGTCAATAGGGTCTATTTTTACCCTTCCCGAAGCATGAATAATATGCTGATCATCCAGCATGATACCTACATGTACAACACGCCCTTCTTCATTATCGAAAAATGCAAGATCGCCGGCTTTAGCCTCTTGTAAGAAGTTTACTATTTCGCCTTGTTCCGCCTGCTGCCAGGCATCCCGGAACAATCTTTTGCCCAGCATCTTAAAAACTATTTGTGTTAATCCCGAGCAGTCAATTCCAAACAAGGTTTTCCCTCCCCATAAATATGGAGCCCCTAAATAAAATTTCGCAAATTCAACAACCGAGCTCTCGAAATCTGCAGGGTCAAGTAGTAAAGAATCAGAAAGTAAAGAATATTCTTCTGTCCCGAGAAAAAACTTTTTATTGTTCATTTCCGGAATACTACTGCCTGCAAGTAAATGCAATTTTTCTCCGGTAGACAATTTAATTGCTTCGTGATTAATCCCTAAACCGAGAATCGCACCCTTCCCTTCTGCCAAACAGCTCTTAGATGGAATATACTGTTTACTGTCGATCCAACCTTGATATTCGTCAAAGCAGGTTTTAATGAAAGTCCATTTTTCTGTAACCTGCAAAATCTCGAAACAATCACCGAACAGCAACTGAGATAAAATTTCACTTTTATCCGAAGCTTCAGACCTTATAGGAACAATAGATAAATTACAAATACCGTATTTAGTCATATCGGATACAAATCAAAGAAAATTGATTAGATTCAAGAAATAAAAAAACTTAGCTTTTACTTTATTGTTTTAATAGAGATGAAAATAGCTCACATTACATATACGAATAATGAAAACATTTAATCAAATTCAAAAAATTTTAATTGCTGTTGAAGACAGTCAGTATTCTGAACGAGCTACCAGTTACGGTGTTGATTTAGCAAAACAGCTGGGTGCCGAAATTGCATTATTACATGTAAATGAAGTTCCAGTTGCTACTCCCTATGTGGCAGATCCTTTGCTTAATGAGCCCCCTATTATGATGCCCGAAATGGTTCATGCGCAGGAAGATGCTAGCAAAAAACTCTTAAATAAGATTGCTGAATCAATTGGAGACGAAATTACCGTATATACTTTTCATAAAATGGGGAGCCCAAAAGATGAGATTTTGCTGACTGCCGACGAATGGAATGCTGATATAATTATTCTGGGCACGCATGGTAGAACTGGATTCGATCATTTTCTTTCCGGAAGCGTTGCAGAAAAAGTGGTGAGAAGAGCAAAATGCCCGGTCTTGATAATTCCGAATAAGGATGCCGAAGGAGAGAAAAAATAATGACAGAAAGAGGTACATGAATTTACAAAAAAAGCGGCTTTGGGGCCGCTTTCTTTGTAATTAGATATTTTATTTATTAATCCTCAGCATGAAGCCAGGCTTTTTTTGCTAGTAATTCTTCTTCAGTTTCACGTACATCTACATCGTCGATGCAGCAATCAACAGGACAAACAGCTGCACACTGTGGTTCATCGTGAAAACCTTTACACTCTGTACATTTATCCGAAACTATATAATAAAATTCTTCTGAGATTGCTGGTTGAGCCTCTTCTGCGTTCAATGTGGTACCATCACCAAAATCTATTACTCCGCGTAAAGCTGTGCCTTCCGAAAAACGCCAGGCAGCTCCCGCATCATAAATAGCATTATTAGGGCATTCCGGCTCACAAGCTCCGCAGTTAATGCATTCGTCTGTTATTATTATCGCCATGTTCTATAATTCTATTTCTTAACCGTAATTTTGCATCTGCTATGCACTGCAAAAACAGTTGCAAATATAACACAATCTGTTGATTTTATTTTAAGGACTTCCATTTTGACACTAGAACAACGAAAAGCGGCTTTTAAAAGTTTGGGAAATTATTTACAATCTCCGGACGAGCAGCTTAAGCAATTGATAAACAACGCACATCAATCAAATGCCTGGTTTACCCCGGAGGAAACGGCCAAAGCAATAAAAGGGATTTCTTTCATGCTCGAGGCGCAGGATACTGACCGGTGGCTTGAAGAAGAAAAAGTAAACATACAATCTCCAATCAATCCCAGGCAAATCGGATTAGTTTTAGCGGGGAATATTCCGCTGGTTGGCTTTCATGATATTTTATCTGTTTTGGTAACCGGGCATATTGCTTTAATTAAATCTTCATCTCAGGACAAACATCTTATTCCACATTTATTAAGTAAACTAATCGAGTTTGAGCCGGGCTTTAAAGAGCAGATAAAATTTGTTGACAGGCTCGAAGGTTTTGATGCTGTGATTGCAACCGGAAGTAATAATACATCGAGGTATTTCGAATATTATTTTTCAAAAGTACCTCATATTATTCGCAAGAATCGAAATAGCATTGCGGTGTTGACAGGGCAAGAAAGTCGCGATGAGTTGTTTTTACTCGGTCATGATATATTTGACTTTTTTGGCTTAGGATGCAGAAACGTCTCGAAGGTTTTTGTTCCCGAAGATTATGATTTTACTACATTTTTCGAATCTATCGAATCCTACAAAAACATTGTAAATCATAATAAATACTGCAATAACTACGAGTACAACAAGTCTATCTATTTAATTAACCGCGAAAAGCACTTCGACAATGGATTCTTGCTTGTAAAAAAAGATGAACGTTTAGCCTCACCTCTTGCGGTTTTATATTACGAGGAATATGCGAAGCTCGAATCTGCAACAAATGCCATTCAATCCATTGCAGAAAACCTTCAATGCATCGTTTCAAAACAAGAACTGAAGGTTACAAGTCAACAAGTTAATTTCGGAAAAAGTCAGCAACCCAGATTGTGGGATTATGCAGATCGTGTAAATACTGTGGAATTTTTGCTGAGTTTATAAACAACCCGGACTAAAACGACAGAAAATTATAACTTTGGCGTTATGTACATCATTAAGGTGAAAGGTGTCGCAAGAATTCCTGACTACGTTCAATTGAGGGATGATAAATTTACACTACTAGCATATTTCAGAGTAGACAGACCAGATAAATCACTTGAAAAAATTGGCTTAGGGGATAAATCTGAATACATCATGAACCTTGTTAAAGACCTTCCATTTGGTCAGATTTTAAAATTAGAGCTTTAATATGATTGGCAATACAGTTATAAAACTTGAAAATGTTGACGTTTACCAGCAAAAACACCTGGTTCTTAGCAATGTTAATCTCCAGATTGATAAGGGAGAATTTGTTTTTCTTATCGGCCAAACCGGATCCGGCAAAAGCAGTTTATTGAAAATTATATATGGTGATCTTCACATTTCATCCGGTGAGGGCCATGCCGGAGGTTATGATTTAAAAAAGCTCACGGAAAAAGATATTCCTTTTTTGAGAAGAAAACTGGGTATCGTTTTCCAGGATTTTCAACTTTTAACCGATCGTACTATAGAGGATAATCTTCGTTTTGTAATGCACGCGACCGGCTGGAAAGATAAAGGACTGATTGCTGACAGGATTAAGGATGTTTTAGAAAAAGTTGGACTTCGCTCTAAGATTAAAAAAATGCCTCATGAAATCTCAGGTGGCGAACAGCAGAGGGTCGTAATTGCCAGGGCCCTGCTTAATGATCCGGAAATTATTTTGGCAGATGAACCAACCGGAAACCTGGATCCTGATACAGCAGAAGAAATCATGCTCCTTTTAAAAGAAATCAGCCGTTCGGGAACTGCAGTCTTGATGGCAACTCATGCATATCAATTAATTCGCACCTTCCCTTCTCGCATCATTAAATGTGAAAACGGAAGAGTCATAGAAGATGCCAAAATCGTCTAAGTGATCGATCATACGTCAAATTGTTTGTGGGAATTAACAAATCACTGACAGCTTGGCTGTTTTATTTAATTGGCAAAAAATTTGTCTAACCCCATTATTATGAAGTTTTCAGACATGTTGAAAAACAAGAAGAAAAACCCTGAGAAAGAAGTTATGAATGAAAATAACGAAGTGAAACCCGAAATTGAACAAGAATTAGAGCAGGTAAGCGAAATACTTAGCCATCAAGGCGATGGAAATAATTCCGAAAACATTCCTGCTAGTGACGTTGAAGATCAGCTGTCTCAAGAAGACAAACTTAAAGCTGACTTGACTGAAGCGAATAATAAATATTTACGCTTGTACGCCGAGTTCGATAATTATAAAAGACGAACAAATAAAGAACGTATAGATTTATTGCAAACTGCAGGAAAAGACGTTTTGGTTAGTCTGTTACCAGTTGTTGACGATTTTGATCGTGCTTTAAAATCTATGGAAACTGCCACCGATGTTTCGGCAGTAAAAGAAGGTATCGTTTTAGTTCAAAATAAACTGAAAAGTATTTTAACACAAAAGGGTTTAAAAGAAATGGAATCAGTAGGAACTGTGTTTGACGCAGAAATCCATGAAGCTATTACCAATATCCCAGCCCCATCAGAGGACTTGAAGGGAAAAGTGATTGATGAAGTTGAAAAGGGATATTATTTAAATGACAAAGTGATCCGCTTTGCAAAAGTTGTTGTTGGAGCGTAAAAAGGATTGTGGGAGCGAATGAAAGATAGAATGATTAAACATTCTTCCTTCAAAGTTCAATCCTTCACTCATTAAAATAAAATGGCTAAAAGAGATTATTACGATATACTGGGTATCACTAAAGGTGCCAGTGCCGATGAGATTAAAAAAGCTTATCGTAAACAGGCTATTAAATTTCACCCAGATAAGAATCCAGGCGACAAGGAAGCTGAGGAAATGTTTAAAGAGGCAGCCGAAGCTTATGAAATCCTGAGTAATCCGGAGAAGAAGCAACGATATGATCAATTTGGTCATGCCGGGACCCAAGGTGGTGGCGGCTATGGCGGACACATGAATATGGAAGACATTTTCAGTCAGTTTGGCGATGTGTTCGGCGGTGGTAGCCCTTTTGAAAGCTTTTTTGGAGGTGGCGGCCAGTCCAGAGGTGGCAGACGGGTTGCCCGAGGTAGTAATTTAAGGATCAAGGTTAAGTTAACTCTTGAGGAGATTGCGAAAGGCGCTGAAAAGAAAATAAAAGTTAATAAACAAGTTGTTTGTAGTACCTGTGATGGCAGCGGAGCGAAAGATCGTTCTTCATTCCATACCTGTTCTACTTGCGGCGGGTCAGGATCGGTTCGTAGGGTTACGAACACCATTCTGGGCCAAATGCAAACAACAAGCACCTGTCCTACTTGTAACGGCGAAGGCACACAAATTACATCTAAGTGTACCGCATGCCATGGAGACGGAGTTGTAAGAGGCGAAGAAACGATTTCGATAAACATTCCGGCCGGTGTTAGTGAAGGTATGCAACTTTCTATGGGTGGTAAAGGTAATGCTGCTCCAAGAGGAGGTGTACCAGGCGACCTGATAATACTGATCGAAGAAATTCCACATGAAACCCTTCAACGCGAAGGAAACAACGTTGTATTTGACCTACATATCAGCTTTGTTGATGCAACCTTGGGTGCAAGCGTAGAAGTTCCTACTATTGACGGAAAAGCTAAAATCAAAATAGAGCCCGGAACTCAGGGGGGCAAAATACTGAGATTGAAAGGCAAAGGTGTTCCGGAAGTGAACTCTTATCACCGCGGCGATCAGTTGGTTTATGTAAATATCTGGACTCCAAAAGCATTATCAAGAGAAGAACGTGATTTAATGGAGAAACTCCAGGAATCACCAAATTTCCGCCCACAACCTGGAAAGCATGAAAAAAGCTTCTTTGAAAGGATGAAAGAATATTTTGAATAAGAACTAAAACCTATGAGGACCTGAAAACCTCATAGGTTTTTATACACACATTTTATACAGAAAAAGCCATCGTTTCCGATGGCTTTTTCTGTATAAAAGATTTACTTTAGAGTTTCCAAGTAGAGTTGCCTAATTAGAAACCAATCTCGACCTGAAATCTATAAATTAGCTCATGTGCGTCAGAATTTTTCTCTAATAAGCTTACATCACTTTGCACCTTTAACGTATGTCCGGAAATATACTTGGAAATACCCAGGGTGTATTGAGTGTTATCATCCCTCTGGGTAATGGCCTCAGGGTTAACCTGGGTAAAACGGCCGGCTAGTTCTACATTATTTTTGAAAAGATAACCTGCCTGAACATTAAAGCCTGTACCGGTAAAGAATGCTTTTGAAACCTTTCCATCTATATCTGTTTCTACGACAGGAGAACCATTCGATCTCTTATCAGCATATTCTGCCATTGCCGAGAAACCTTTATATTTAAACATAGCATCGGCGAATATAGTTTTCAGGTCGCGTTGCTCGGTAAAAAAGCTTCCCAACTGTCCGCCTTGCCTTGAAGCGCGATCATTGAAATCATATGTTAATCCAAGACTTAATTTTGGTGAAGTCTCTCTTTTTAAATCACCACCAAAATAATCTCCGCCACTCTGAAACTCGCCAAAAGGCAAAACCTCTACTCTTCCGGTATAATCATAACCTCCTTTATTATCAGAAGTTATGTTTCTTCCTTCACCTGTGGAAATTGAAAGTATTTTTCTGAACGCAACCTTACCTAACTCAGATTCATGTTCCAACTGAACACCAAGATCTCTATCAAGATTGTAGCGGGAGTTTAACAGACTGCGGTCTACGAATTGTAATCGCTGTGACGAAACTACCCTTTCTCGGTTACCGGGTAATTTGGCTTGACCAAACTTTAAATTAAAACCTTTTGCGAAATTCCAGTCTACAAACGCATCCAAAACGATATTAGATGTACTGTTATTTTCGGATAATGGCTTACCTGTATCCGAGTTACTTAACGCAAATTCGAATTTATATTCTATTTTAGGATTATAGATAAATCCTTCCATTTTTATCCTTGCTCTTCTTATCTGCAAATTATCACTATAACTTTTCTCATCTAAGTTGTAAGTGCCAGAATATAAATTTTGAGCACGCACATTTAATTTAGTTGAAAAAGAAGAATCAGCAGCTATGAATTGCAATCCTTTTCCATGAGTTGTAGGATTACTCGACTGTGCAAAAACAAAAGCCGGGAATAAAAAAACAACACTAAGTTTTAGGGGTAAATACCTCTTGGTTCTATTAAATAAATTCATCGTTAAATTAATATTTAGCGAAAATACATCAAATGTTAATTCAAGATTACCGAAATTACTGATTTAATATAATGATTATTCATAGTTAACATTAACTTAACGTTGTAGGGCAAAATCGGAATAAAGCTTATAGTCTTGGCTATTGCTGCTTGTCTTCAGCATCGTTAATGGTATTACTTATCTCTTCTATAAGCCGGCGAGCTGCATCCTTTAATTTAGGATCGCCATTGTAGTCAAGATCAAAAAGCACCTTTTTACTCTTCCTTTTATAATTCATTTCAATATAATAATGAGGAGTATGTTTTAATGGTTCACCCCTATTAATGATCTCGGAAGGAAAATCCCAAAAACCCAGCTGGGCAGCCCTGCGATGAAGTATCAAAAGATCGTCCTTTGAAAGTCTTACTCGTTTTTTTATCAATGAATCCTTTTCATTAACATATTGATAAATAGCAGTTTTAGAATCATACTGATTAATTAAGCTATCTCCTAACCCATATTTGAACGTTAAGGACTCGAACTCTGAGAATTTATAGGGTGCATTCTTAACCATCATTCCATAATAATAAAAGCAATAGAGCAGAAATGGAATAATTATACTTAGCGCTAAGAATATTTTTTTTGATTTAGTCGACATGTATTATATATATATTAATAAAGGGTATTATTCGTTTACAACTTCTCCAGGTGGGTGAAATTCCTTTTCCCATTTAGCCACGACAACCGTTGCCAGGCAATTTCCAACAACATTTACCGAAGTACGGGCCATATCCATCAGCTCATCGATCCCTAAAATTATAAAAATCGGCCAGGATGGCATCCCAAATGAAGAAGCCGTTCCTAATAGAATTACCAATGAGGCCCTTGGCACCCCTGCAACTCCTTTACTGGTTAACATCAGCGTAAACACTATCACAAGTTGCTGGGGAATAGAAAGATGCATTCCCGCCGCTTGCGCCACAAAGATCGACGCCAGCGAGAGATACAAGGTAGTTCCATCTAGATTGAAGCTATAGCCGGTTGGCATAACAAAAGCTACAATTTTTCTGGGAACGCCTAACTTCTCAAGGTTTTCCATAGCGCGTGGCAACGCGGCTTCCGAACTGGTTGTGGCGAATGCAATGGAAACCGGTCCGGCTATGGCTTGTAGAAACTTTTTAATTGGAACACCAACAATCAACGCAATGGGTAACAACACTCCCAGTAGAAAAACTATTAGCGCGACATACAAGGTTGCCAGGAGTTGAAACAGATTAACTAAGATGCCTAAGCCCATATGACCAACAGTGTATGCGATGGCGGCTCCTACTCCGATCGGGGCGAAATACATGACAATATTGGTAAACTTAAACATCACTTCAGACAAGCTTTCTGTTGCTTTCAACATCGGCAGGCGTTTATCTTCTCTAACCAGGGCAAGAGCTATCCCAAACAGAATACTGAATACCACGATTTGTAAAATCTGCCCTTCGGCGATCGATTTTGCGATGTTTTCGGGAAAAATATGAAGAATGATATCGTTAAAAGTTTGAGGCGGCACATCCGGCAGTGCCTCTAACGATGATGGCGGCATTTTAATTCCAGATCCGGCTTGTGAGATATTGATTGCTGCCAGTCCGATAAATAGAGCAAGCGTGGTAACCACCTCGAAATAAAGAATAGCTTTCCAACCCATCCGGCCAACTTGTTTAAGATCGGCATGACCGGCAATACCATAAACCAAAGTGGCGAAAAGTAAGGGAGCTACAATGGTTTTAATCATCTTAAGAAACACCTTACTCAGCACCTGAAGTTGTATGCCGATTTCAGGATAATCGTGACCGATTTCTGCTCCAATAACCATCGAGATCAGTATCCAGCTGGTTAGCGAATTCTTTTTGATCCCATATAAAATCAAAGTTGCGATTAACAGCCATCTTGAAAAAGTGAGGGCAAGTGGCGAAACAGTAACGATATTATACGAGTTAAAAAAGGTAAGGATCGCAGCAATAAAAACAGCAATTATAGCAGCATATCCTGCTTGTTTTAACCTCATAAAGAATTTTAAGAATTGAACAAATGTAAATAATTAGATTTACCCGACAAACCAAACAGATTAATGAGAGTAGAAAAATTAAGTGACATAAAGAAGGAGTTGCGGTCGCTTAATGCAGAGGCTTTAACAGAAATTTGTCTGCGACTAGCTAAATATAAAAAAGAAAACAAGGAATTGTTAAGCTATTTGCTATACGACGCAGAAAATCCGCTAAATTATGCAGAAGAGGTTAAATCGACCCTGATTGTAAACTTTCAGAATTTAAATAAATCGTCCTATACAAGTACGAAGGAAATCCGGAAGATTGTCAGATTACTCGCAAAGCATGCTAAATATACCGGCTCTAAAGAGGTAGAAGTCGAATTGTTGGTATGGTTTGGCGAAAGATTTTTGGAGTATGCAGATACCAGATCGTCTCATAAACCGCTTCAAACTATTTTTTCCAGACAGATGGAAAAGATAAAGCGCATACTTCCAAAACTTCATGAAGATCTGCAATTTGATTATAGTGTAACGTACAATAACTTAATCAATGAAGCGGATAACAAAGTCAGATATTTCAACAAAAATGATTTCCAATTGTAACAGATACCTTTATTTATCATCTAAAGTTTAGATAATGAATAAAGACGCTCTTTTTAAAGAAATCTTTAAGTCGAACTCAAAGAAAATTTACCACTTATGCTATGGTTATACCGGCGATAATGACGCGGCTAATGACTTAATGCAGGAAACTTTTATGAAGGTTTGGCAAAACCTGGATAAGTTTCGCAATCAGGCTATGATTTCTACCTGGATCTATCGAATTGCGGTAAATACCTGCCTTTCCTGGTTGCGGGTCGAAAAACGACGAGCAAAGGATGAACTCACAGATGCAATTATTGAAACTCAAAAAGAAGAGGTTTCGGAAAAAAATGAACAGGTAGCTCTTTTATATAAATGTATTTCGCAACTGGAAGAGACGGAAAGAATTATAATTTCAATGGTGTTAGACGAGCTTCCGTATTCTGAAATTGCAGAAATATCAGGCGTTTCTGAAGGCAATTTGAGAGTCAAAATACACCGCATTAAACACAAACTGACTGAAATATATAACCGCTATGAAAGATTTTGATGCACTGAAAGATATATGGCACGGTCAGCTTGAAAGTCCTAAATTAAGCTATGAGGATGTGTTCAAAGGTATAAAAAAGTCAAAAAGCAGCTTTGCTAATAAATTATTATTAGAAAGTATCGGAATACTGGCGGCTATTGTATTTTTTTCTTTAATCTGGTATACAAGTCCTTCTCTGATGTGGACCACTCACCTCTCGTTTTTCATATTCCTGATTTGTTGCTTCTACTACCTTTCTGTACAATTAAGAGATTATAGGAGTATATCGAGCAGTGAGAATTTGTTGAAACAACCTGAAGAATTTATTGCTTATCTAAAACAGTACAGCCGCAGACGTTACCAGCTCAACACGACGAAATATACCATTTACAGCATCTTTATCGGGATTGCTTTTGCCCTCTATTTTATTGAAATATACTTTAGCTCTCCCTTGTGGCAAACAATAACCGGTGTAGTTCTCACTGTTATCTGGTTTACACTTTGCTGGTTTATAATGAAAATTTACATCCGCAAAGAACAGGAAAAACTAAATGAAATGATAAAGAAGCTAGAACGTCTGGAAAGGCAATTTGAATAAATCCAAAACCCTAAGGTTCTTTCTTCTCTTCTTTTATTTCATGTATATCAAAGCTGTTCCCTTTTAAAGTATATTCCACAACCTTTTTATCAACCGGATTCACCCCGGCTGTATCTTTTTCCTCATACAGTGGAAACTCTCTGAAAAGATTGCCGTCTTTGGTATAAACAGAATCTTTGCCGCGATATTTGCGTTTTGTTGCCGACGTTAGTTCAGGGAATTTAATTTGCTGGGATGCGCCACCTTCTGAAAATTCATGGACATACAGTTTTAAATAAGAATCTTTATCCTGCCCCTTCGACTGAATAAAGATTTCAGGATTTCCGTCTGCATCTAAATCCATGTTCCACACATCAACGATGTCACCCTCTAGCTCCTCAGAAATGGTACTGTATTTTACTTTTGACGAATCGGAACGCAGAATGATGTATTGGCCAATATGCTCTGATCCTCTTCCCCAACTTAAAACATCAAAAGTTAAGCCCGGCTTCACTTCTATTGACTTGTGAAAACGAAAAGGTTGTGGCAAAACCACTTTGGTAATAGATGACTCTGCCTTTTTAGGCTTATCCGGACTACATGAACCTACAGCCAAGCCCGCAACAGAAAATAACAGTATTAATTTTTTCATCCTTAGTGAATAATTAATGGATCAATAAATCTGCCGGTGTTTCTACTTTCTATTTGCCGGGATGAGCCCCTATCTTTAAATTCGATTGTCCACCCCGATCTGGAAATACCGTATTTGAATTTTGTGATACCCTTTTAAAGTTGGTAGCACCCTAAACTCAAAGGTAATATGTTTTCCATCATTATTCACTATTACCCTGTTACCTTTGTTTTAATAGGAATCTAAATGCTGACTGGCTTTTCGTAACCCGTTTAAAAGAGAGTGTACTCATCACGCTTATTTAATTTTGCTCCCGTTTATTTAAACATTATACCAACCCTTTTACCGGAAATATTCTCCAATATAGGTTTAAAAATGGTTTGTGCATTCTCTTTAGTTTTACCTAAAACATCCATTTCCCTGGCATTTTGAAGTATCTTCTGTTCAGCTAGCTTATAAATATCTTCTATCATCTGCTGTCTGTCGGTGGGCGACCAAACGCCTGAAAGCTCATATACTTTCGAGCGTTGGTGATCTAATTTAGAATAACAGATTTCCGGATTTGGCAGAAAAACTGTTACAGAATCCTGGGTTGAAACAACATCATCTTTTGTCACTTTCGTCAGATCAATACAACCAACAACTTCTCCCACTGCTACGAAAAGAATCCTTTTGTCGGGCAGTAAAGTGCGGGTAACATTCTTTTCAATCACATCTTTCATAGAATATTTTACTAATTCGAGTTTCCCCATATTAGTAATTTTCTCAATCATAACATCCTCGGTGATTTCTGTACGAGTAACAAAAAATTGATTCCTGATGTAGAAAAACATGAATATCAGAAAGAGAATAGTTGCAATAGAAACCCCAAGAAGTAAGGAGGTGCGAAATTTAAGTATTTTGCTGATCATAGCTATTAAACGAAAAAAGCGCCTATTTGGCACTTTTCTCAGTAGTTTTTTCATTCTTTAAGGTTTCTGATTGTTTTACACGATGAGGCCTTTTTTTTCCGAACGAACCAATAGTAATTTTTCCTCGTTTTGTTTTAATATCTCCTTTTCCCATAATGCTAGTGTTTGAGAATTGAACATACATTAAAATCAAAAGTTTGAGAAAGATTTATTCTGTCATAACATGTTCTTTAGCTGCCAGATATCGCTCAGCCTCTAATGCCGCCATACAGCCTGTACCAGCGGCGGTTACGGCTTGTCGATAAATCTTATCTTGTGCATCACCACAGGCAAAAACACCTTCTATATTTGTTTGGGTAGTTCCGGATTTAGTAATCAAATAACCAGTCTCATCCATTTCCAACCAATCTTTAAAAATATCGGTATTCGGTTTATGACCAATTGCAACAAAAAAACCTGTTATATCAATGAGTTTCTCTTCTCTTGTTTGATTATTAAATACCTGGATTCCTGTAACAGTTTGTCCGTTACCCACAATTTCTTTAGTTTCTGTATTGTAATGAACTTCGATATTCGGGGTATTTAATACGCGGTGAACCATAGTTTTTGAAGCTCTGAATTCATCACGACGCACTAATAAATGAACTTTTTTACAAAGTTTAGCCAAGTAAGTTGCCTCCTCGGCCGCTGTATCACCTGCTCCCACAATTGCAACATCCTGTCCCTTGAAAAAGAATCCGTCACAAACTGCACAGGCAGAAACACCGAAGCCATTGTATTTTTGCTCGCTCTCAAGGCCCAGCCATTTTGCCGATGCACCGGTAGCAATTATTACAGTATCAGCAGTTATTGTTTTATGTTCATCCACAATTACTTTGTGAACAGGGCCGGTAAAATCTACAGAAGTGATATATCCAAAGCGAATATCGGTACCAAAGCGTTCTGCCTGCTTACGAAAATCTTCCATCATCTCAGGACCTAAAATCCCTTCAGGATAACCGGGAAAATTCTCTACATCAGTAGTTTGAGTTAGCTGACCACCCGGAACAATCCCGGTATACAAAACAGGTTTTAAATCTGCACGGGCAGCATATACGGCCGCGGTATATCCGGCAGGACCTGAACCAATAATTAAACAATGAACGTGTTCTGTTACTTCTGACATTTGATCAAATTTCAAGGAGACAAATCTAATGCTTTGTCCTATCACTGACAACACACATTTATCAGTATAAATTCAATTTAACGCAGAGCGGATCGATCGACCCCGTTAATGTCTAATCCGAATAAGCACGATTTATTTAGATTAGCCTGAACTTGCCAATAATTGCTGCCGCCGTTTAACACGAAGACTGCGCCTTTTAGCCAGTTTGGTGTTTCTTTAGGTGAAGGCTTGTAATGGGCTTTCAGCAGAAAACTTATGTAAACAACTTTTTCTCCTGCTGAAGTATAATATCCAAAATATTGTCTCACGAAAGACTTTAAACTTTCATGAACGACGGGCCCATCCTCTCCACCTTGATTTTTCTGCAAAGTATTTACAGATCTTATATCCCTCAGCAGAACCAATTCTGCAGATTCAATTTCTTTTTCTGTAGGTGTAAATCTTTTTTCTGCAACGTCATCAGACAAAAAAGGGAAAGCGAAATCTTTAGAAAATATAACGCCTTCAAAATCCGAGCCTTTTACATAAGTTAAAAAAGAAGAGCGTTTTTCTGTGAATGAAACTTTTTGAGCCCGGCCCTCAAAAAACGTCACGAATAAAAGTAATCCCGCACAGCATATCCATCTCATACGCAAAAAAACGAAGCATAATCTAAAAAAGTATTTGAGCTAAATTATGTCTGAATCACTCCTACATTAAAACGCCTGGTGATAGGCGCCTGGTTGGCAGCTTCAATTCCCATAGAAACCACTTTTCTTGTTTCAAGAGGATCGATAATTCCGTCAACCCATAGTCTCGCTGCTGCGTAATATGGCGTTGTTTGCGCATTATATTTATCCGTTATGCCTTTTAATAATTCAGCTTCCTTTTCAGGAGTAATAATTTCGCCTCTCGCTTTTAGAGCCGATTCTTGAATTTGCAATAAAGTTTTTGCTGCCTGAGAACCACCCATCACCGCAATTTTAGCAGATGGCCATGCAAAAATCAGTCTCGGGTCATACGCTTTACCACACATAGCATAATTTCCGGCACCGTACGAATTTCCTATTATGATGGTAAACTTAGGTACGACCGAATTGGCGACTACATTCACCATTTTCGCTCCATCCTTAATGATTCCACCTTGTTCAGAACGACTTCCCACCATAAACCCGGTAACATCTTGTAAAAATACCAGGGGAATTTTCTTTTGATTGCAATTCATGATGAAGCGACTTGCTTTATCCGCAGAATCCGAATAGATAACGCCACCAAACTGCATTTCTCCTTTTCCGGATTTTATAACTTTTCGTTGATTAGCCACAATTCCAACTGCCCAACCCTCAATCCGACCTAGTCCGCAGATTATGCTTTGACCATAAAGCTGCTTATATTCTTCAAAATCAGAATTATCTACAATGCGATGAATAATCTCCAGCATATCGTAAGGCTTTTCGCGATTTTCGGGGAGCAAACCGTAAATTTCTTCTGTTTTTTTTGCTGGCGCAGATGCTTGAGTTCTGTCGAAACCGGCATTTAAAGGCGCGCCGAGCTTACTTATAATGTTTTTTATGGAATCCAGACAAACGCGATCGTTGGGATGTTTGTAATCTGTTACGCCAGAAATCTCGCAATGCGTACTTGCACCGCCCAGAGTTTCGTTATCAACATCTTCCCCAATAGCCGACTTAACCAAGTAGCTTCCTGCAAGGAAAACTGAGCCTGTTCCATCCACAATCATAGCTTCATCGCTCATTATAGGTAAATAAGCTCCTCCAGCCACGCAAGAACCCATGATAGCCGATATCTGGACAATACCTTCGCTGCTCATTATTGCGTTATTTCTGAATATTCTGCCAAAGTGCTCTTTATCAGGAAAAATTTCATCCTGTAAAGGCAAAAACACTCCGGCCGAGTCGACTAAATAAATAATGGGTAATCGATTCTCTATAGCAATCTCCTGTGCGCGGAGATTTTTTTTTGCTGTTATCGGAAACCAGGCTCCTGCTTTAACAGTGGCATCGTTTGCTACGACAACACATTGCCGGCCGGAAACATACCCGATTCCAGTTATTACCCCACCTGATGGGCATCCACCATATTCCAGGTACATTCCATCGCCGGCCAGTGCACCTATTTCTAACCATGGACGATCCTCGTCAATAAGATAAGAAACTCTTTCTCGCGCTAAAAGCTTCCCTTTCTCTTTTTGTTTGGCTGCGGCTTTTTCCCCGCCTCCAGAATAAATAGTTTTAAGGCGATCCTTAAGTTCAAAAAGATGGTGCTTGTTAATTTCCTCGTTTCTGTTAAATCCTATATCCATAGAGGAGTGTTTGATAGCTTAAAGTAACATAAATATCCATTAAAACGATATTTCAGTTTCAAAAACTTTTAATTATCACCCCTGCGATTGCAGCAATTAAAATAATATAAGGTTCCTGTACTTTCTTAAGATAAATTAGCGTCAGCACTGTTATAACTGCAATTAACGTAGTAGGAATATCAATAATTGAACGCAAACCTATAACGATAACAGCCCCAACCAAAGCACCTATAACAGCGGCTGTTATACCATCTACAAATGCCTTTATACTTTCGTTCCTGGCAATCTTTTTAAAAGACGGTGCAAGGGCGACAGTAAAAACATAGCAAGGCAAAAACGTAGCTGCGGCAGCGACAGCTGCACCGGGGAAGCCCGCGACAAGATAACCAATGAATCCAACAGTAATCACTACGGGCCCCGGTGTTATCATGGCCACCGCGACAGCATCAAGAAATTGGTTCTCTGTTAGCCAATAAAATTGCTCCACTACACCACTATGTAGAAATGGCACAATTGCAAGTCCGCTTCCAAACACAAAGGCGCCGGCTTTGGTAAAAAACAGGGCGATATCTTTTAATGACCCTGGATCATATCGCCAAAAACTAATGCCCGTTAAAAACACTGATGAAATTGCCTGTCGGTTTTTGATCCACTGAGGTGGAGCTTTAATGAACATATAAATCAGCCCCGCAGCTACAAACAGTAATACTTCCTCTCTCCGGGTGATAATGGTAACCACTATTCCCATTACATAAAAAAGCCAAAGGAGCAATTTCGATTTCACGGCCTGTATTTCAAACTTGCTGATTGATTTCAATGTAAGCTTATAGGCGCTCATACCAATAATTCCGATTACAGAGGCTCCAACTCCATAAAACACAGATTGCATTAGCGGAATACCACTGTATAGCTTATAAAATATGCCAAGCAAAACAACCATTATGAATGATGGAAGCACGAATGCGACACCAGCAAGTGTTGCCCCTAATAGGCCGTAATGAACATAGCCCATGTAAATACCTAACTGGGCCGCAAGCGGACCCGGCGCCAGCTGAGCGAGTGCCAGCCCTTCTTTGTATTCTTCATCGGTGATCCATCGTTTTCTTTCTACCAAATCCCGATGCATATACCCCACCAACGCCACTGGACCGCCGAAGCCCCATGTGCCCAGCTTAAGAAAGTAAAGTATTAAATCTTTTAGTGAGTATCGTTTAGCGTCCATGAAATTTCTGTATTTGCTTCATAAAATGTCAGGCTTAGGCAAAGCCGCAAATAGTTGATGATAAGTAAAATCTCGTTCTTTTTTTAAGGAGGCTCATTATCGGCCTCCTTAATTGAAAAAAACGGACAATGATCAAAAAGGGATGCTATCATTTTTGTAATAATCCTTCAAACGTAAGAGCAACATAATACAGCCCTCCGATTGTTGGGCCACCGGCATATTGAATATATGTTTTGTTTAAGACATTCGTGCCACCAATCTTAATAGTCGACTTAGAAGGAACAATTTTATAAGATACCTGGGCGTCAAATGTGCTGTATGCTGGTACAGCTCCGCTTACAAGCGGACTTTCCCAATTAAATCTATCTTGCCACCTCCAAACAAGGTTAAAACCCAGATCTTTGATAATTTCACGATTTCCAAAAGAAAGGTTAGTAGCCCAGGCAGGTGTGTTAAACCCGGTTACAAACACATCTTTCTGCTTGTTTTCGCTTATAGCATTATAGTTTACGTTCCCGTTAAGGGTGTATTTTTTATAAAAATTATAGGTCAGTCCCAGCGAAGAACCATAGTTATTGTAGGTGTTTTTGGCGTTTGTATATACCCTGTACCTTGTTTGTTGTGATCTGTTTGAAGCTAACATAGCGACAACGGCTTCATCGGTTCCGACCGAAATTGTATTGGCTTTTGGAACCGATACTTCCACTTGTCCAAGAAAGCCATCATATTCATTGCCATAAGCATCAATATCAATAACCAGTTTATTATTCAACAATACACTTTTATAACCTATTTCAAATGAGTTGATTCGTTCTGGTCTGGTAGGTAAAAGACTGGTAATTTCCAATAAGGCCCTATTTTTTAAGGCTGCATCAGTACTACTTAGACCGGCGGCAACATCTTTATTTACACCAGCATTAAAGGTATTAACAGAGTTAAGCGTGTAAGAATTATCCAGATATCCAAGGCCCTTGTTTATATATGCTAAACCACCTACCCTTCTTATATTTCCATTGTTCACGAAAGAAACTGCTTCAAATAAAGCAGGAAAGCGGAAGCCGTTTTGAATAGAAGCCCGGAAATTATGTTTCTGTGCAAGAGTATAAACGGCAGCAACTCTAGGATTAATTTTAGGAACAAATTCAGGGTTGTAATCCAAACGCACTGAACCAAATAACTTTAAGCGATCCTGCAATAAGGATTTAGTAACCTGGGTAAAACCCCCGAACTTTTTATAATATACATTATTACCAAAGCTTCCATCAGCAATGGGTTTATTTCTTTCAGATGCTGGTCTTGAAAAATCCACGAAATTATTTCCGTCAGGAACTACCTCATAAATTCTTGCGTCAGCTCCAAGCAACAAGCCAAAAGATTTTACTTTATTAGAAAGATCTAATTGCGCATCGGCATGGTATGTATGGCTTATCTGCTTTAATGCCGATCCGCCCGTTTCCGGAGCGTCACCTCCAACCACTAATCGGTGATCCCAGTTGTTAATGCTTCGAATGGTCTTTAACAATGAATTAAACTCTGGAGTGCCTGGTTCTACCCTACTTGCATCGGCTGCTATTCTCGCATTTCTTAAAGCTTGGGCTAGAGGAACGCCCTCATTAATATCTGTCTGAAGCGAAGATTTAAACTTAGCACCCCAGGTCGCATTGGTTCCGCCACTTGTAATGTCAAGATTATCTACCGTGGGTTTTAGATTATAGGAATCACCGGTATTCTCAAGAGAAATATATGAACGAACGAAATAATTTGCTCCTTTCAGTTCTAATTTGTGATTTTGAACTACGACGTTATCAAGCTGAATTTTATTACCCCGTTGAAATACTCCGTCCATCTTACCGATTCGATAGCCGTAAGACAATTCAGCTTTTTCAGTCAAGCGATAATGCAGGCCCATATCAACTTTCAAATTATCAACTATTGGGTTAATCACATCTTTTTCCCAATAACCGGTACGTCTGACAATGATACTTTGATTGCCTGTTTTCCCTAGAATTCCTGCTAAGCCACTGATAGTTACAGCGTTGCTTCCTCCATCATCACCATATTTATTCCATGCATCATAAGCTGGATTATTTTCGGCACCCGCCAGATCAGGAAACAACGGATTTGCGGTATTGAGATTATTTGGATTTTGATCGAGCCTGGTATCAGACAGCCAATCAGTTCCCCGCATATAACTTCCGTTGATTTTAAAAGCCCATTTATTATTAAACGCTCTTGCATATCTTACAGCTGTCTCGGTAAGATTACCCAGTTCCCTGCCCGTGCCCCCAAGATGATTTAAACCGTTTTTAGTGTATACGCTTAAACCTTGATACAGGAAAGGACTTTTCGTTAAAAGATTGGCCATTCCATTTATAGCGTTCATCCCGTACAGTGCCGATGCAGCACCGGGGGTAATTTCAACACTGGCAATATCTAATTCGGTTGGACCTATAGCATTTCCGAGCGGAACGCCCAAAGTTGCTGCCTGCATATCAATGCCATCCACAAGCTGCATAAAACGAAAGTTATTGGGGATATTGAATCCTCGGGTATTGGGCACTTTAAATGTCAAACTGGAAGTGGTCATTTGTACTCCCTTAACATTTTCCAGAGCATCGTAAAAGGATGGCGCAGGACTCTCTCGTATTGCCCTTATATCTAATTTTTCGATAGCTACCGGTGATTTAAGAATGCTTTCTGATACTCTGGAAGCTGTAACAACGACTTCTCTTCCTAAAATAGTTTGAGTGACGAGAGAAATATTAAGTTTTGATTCAGGCCCTTTCACTTCAAATTCCTGAGGCTCAAATCCGATACTCGTAAATATTAAGGTAAAGGGATATCTGGCTCGGGTTTGTAGCTTAAAATTGCCTTGTGAATCGGTCGCTGTTCCGAAAACTGTTCCCTTCACTGTTACATTTACTCCAAGTAAAGGAAGTTTAGAATCCTGCTGGACGATAGTTCCGGAAACAATAATAAAATTATTTCCTTGTGCGTGAGACTGCAAATACAATAGTGGCAGTAATAGCAGTAAATTGAATGAAATGCGATTTAATAATGTATAAAAATTCATATTTTTTTTAAATGTTTTTTCGAATGATTAATTGCTGTCTTCTGTTTCACAACAATAATTACCTATCCAAAAATTAAAAAAAAAGTCTACTATAACCATATAATCTATAGAATTAGTAGGCTAAATAACGGGATTATTTTAAACTGCGCAATATTTTTTTGAGAAAAATTAAAACCTCAGTTTAAAATTAAGACAAGTTACTTATTATCAAGGCGATAAATACAGCAATTCCGAAACTCAAAAAGGTACCAATTAAAATATATTCGGTAAGTTTTAAATCGTTTCCTTCTTTCAAATCTCCAAATCTGAAAATCGATTTTGCGGCAATTAAAAAACCAACGGCCTCAAAATGATTTGTAAGGATAAAAGCAAAAACCAATAGACGCTCCATAATACCAATGTATTTTCCTGCACTTTGCAAGGATATTTCGTCATTATTAGTATTGAGATGAACGTTGTTGGGTGTCCATTTGGTAATCAATACTTTGATGATTATTGAAGCGGGAAACGTCAGGAACAAAATTGCAGCCGATGTGGCTAAAAAAAGGGGCTTATTAAAAAAACTAAAGTCAAGCAATGGTTTGGCGGCGAAATACCAAACAAGTATTATTGAAATAAAATGTAATAGTTGATCTGCAAAAAACCAAACTCGTTTGGTACTGCGGTGTTGAAAAATTAGTTTAATGGCGTCTATTAATCCATGAGTAAGCGTTAAAACTAATACTACAGGCCAAAGATCTACATTCCAGACCATTAAAAACAGTAATATTCCATGGATCAGAATATGGAGGTATAATTTGGGAGAACGTAACTTTCTAAGTTCCTTTTCTTTTACCCAGTTATCAGACTGAAAAAAGAAATCGCCAAGTAAGTGGGCTATCAGAAGTTTAAGGAGAAGAATATCCATCAGGTTCTTATTAAGCTGCTTATTTTTTTTCTGTACAAAGCATTAAGTTCCATGATATCAGCAAAACGAGCTCTTTTTAAAGCTTCACTTACTGTGGATTGAGATTTACCCGTCAGTTCAGCGAGATCGTTTTGTGAGACCCCCCTATTCTCAATCGACAATTTTACCATCTCTGCAGAGATGGGACTCCAGCCATCCATTGCTATTAAAGCCAGGCGTATAGAGATGTTCATTTCATAATCGAATTCCAGCCAGGGGCTCTTAACGGCCAGAGTGGAACGTTCTTCTTTTAATTCATCCAGTTTTTCTCCGGAGTAAATAAATGCCTCGCCATTTGATTCTGTGATCTTTTTTGAAGAGAATTCTTTTTCGCCTATGCCTATCGCAATTCGAACATCGAGATTTTTTATGGTTCTTATGGCGGCTTTTACATAAATCGCCTTTAATAAGGCGTCTTCGGCAGTCGATTGCATCTGGAAACTATCTCCACGAAAAACTTCCCAGCTGTTGTCTTCAGTGATTAGTGTTAAGGCTTTTTTCAATACAGATAACCAGGTTTTCGCTGATGAATCCCGCGAATTGATAATATCACCTGTTAATATCGCTACCATATTAATGCAATATCGGTTAATTAACCGATAAATCAAAATATCGGTTAATTAACCGATAAATAGTAAATATCGGATAAGTAACCGATGTTAACGACTATAATTCGGCGCCTCTTTAGTTATTGTAATATCGTGAGGATGGCTTTCGCGCATACCAGCTGCTGTAATACGAACAAAACGGGCGTTTTGCAAGTCCTCTATAGTTGCAGCTCCACAATAGCCCATACTCGCTCTTAAGCCACCAATATACTGATACATCACTTCCGCCAGGGTACCTTTATAAGGAACACGTCCCACAATTCCCTCGGGAACTAATTTCTTGATATCATCTTCAACGTCCTGGAAGTAACGATCTTTTGATCCCTGTTCCATCGCTTCAATTGAACCCATTCCTCTGTACGATTTAAACTTCCGTCCTTCGTAAATAATGGTTTCACCGGGCGACTCTTCAACGCCTGCAAATAAAGATCCGGCCATAATAGCGTTGGCACCTGCAGCAATAGCTTTCGGAATATCACCGGTATGTTTGATACCACCATCAGCAATTACAGGTACACCTGTACCACGTAATGCCTTAGCACACTCGTAAACCGCATATAATTGAGGGACACCAACTCCGGCAATAACGCGGGTTGTACAAATAGAACCTGGACCAATTCCAACTTTCACACCATCCGCACCTGCATCGGCCAAAGCTTTTGCGGCTTCGCCTGTGGCAACGTTTCCGGCAATAAGCTGAAGATCAGGATATTTAGATTTAACTTCTTTTACTTTATTAATAACACCCAAAGAGTGCCCATGGGCCGTATCCAATGTAATAACATCCACACCGGCTTTAACAAGGGCTTCTACCCTCTCCATCGTATCTGCCGTTACCCCAACAGCAGCACCAACGCGTAAGCGTCCGTGCTCATCTTTACATGCTTTAGGATAGTTTTTAACTTTTTGAATATCCTTAAAGGTTATTAAACCAACCAGTTTACCTGCCTCGTTTACAACCGGTAATTTCTCAATTTTATAATCCTGCAAGATTTCTTCTGCCTGAACTAATGTTGTTCCCGCTGGTGCTATAATTAAGTTCTCGCTGGTCATTACTTCACGCACCGGGCGTCTCATATCTTTTTGAAAACGCAGATCGCGATTTGTAATAATACCAACCAACACATTATCTGCATTGATAACCGGAATACCGCCAATACTAAAATCTTTCATGATTTTAAAAGCATCGCTTACCAAAGCTTCTTCCTGTAAAGTAACCGGATCCAATATCATTCCGCTTTCAGAACGTTTTACTTTTCTAACCTCTTCTGCCTGAAGGGCGATGCTCATGTTTTTATGCAGGATACCTATTCCTCCGGCCTGAGCAATTGCAATTGCAAGTTCGGATTCGGTAACGGTATCCATAGCTGCAGAAACTATTGGAACATTTAAGCGAATCTTTTTTGTAAGAAAGGTGCTGGTATTAACATCTCTCGGTAGTACTTCAGAATAAGCAGGTATTAATAAAACATCGTCGTAAGTAAGTCCTTCAGCAACGAATTTTTCGGGATCAAGATGCATAGCAAATATTGGTGTTATTTGCGGGGCAAAGCTAGCGAAAATAATCGGAAGCAGCAATTTTGAAATCGGGAATTGTTTATATGCCTGCCGTATAATGTTATTTCTGTCGATCTTGTCGTGTTTTCGCAACCCTAAAGGAGAAATCTCATCAGGCAAGCTAAAAAGATTTCTCCTTGAGTTTAAGGCTGCATTTCCTGAACTTACTCAAGATGTATTACTTCTTTCCGACTATCACCTTCTCGAGATCAGCGAAATCAAAATATTTAATGGCTAACTCTTGCAATTCTTCGGCAGTAATAGTTTTTACTACATCAACATATTGATTGTAATATTCGTAGGTTAATCCTGAAAAGAGAATATTTTTAAACTTATCGGCATGCGATAGCGCATTTTCAAGACTTCCAAGCAGCGATCCCATCATGTAATTACGAACAAGTTCTAACTCGCCTGGAGGGATTAACTCGGTTTGTAGCACTTTAATTTCCCGTTCAATTTCATTGATCGCTGAAGTGCAAACTTCGGCACCCACTTCAGAACCGATGACAAAATAACCGGCATTTTGCAAGGAAACTATTGCAGAACCTATTCCGTAGGTATACCCTTTGTCTTCCCGGATGTTAGACATCAATCTTGAGCTAAAATATCCGCCCAGTACGGTGTTTAGAACCTGCAAGCCTGGAAAATCCGGATGATTTCTGTTAACCGAAAGCTTACCAAGACGAATAGCTGACTGTAATGCCTCGGGCCTTTCAAAATAATGTTCTGCCCCTTTTTTTCCTGCAAAAGAAAATATGTTAGGTTTTATTTCAGATCCCCGATCCCAGTCTGCACCAAAGTATTTATTTAGAAGACCAATTGAGTTATCGTCAATTTTCCCAGAGGCAATAATTGTACAATTTTCAGGTTGATAAGCAGCCTCAAAATATTCAAGGAGCTGTGATCTATCCAGGTTATCATAATCAAAAACCTCTGTTTTGTAGCCGTAAATAGTATCCCCGAAAAGGGTATTATTAAACAAACGCCGTCCCAAATAATCATTTTTCTCAAGACTCACCAGAAGCTTTTGCTTTTGGTTGGTTTTGAATGTTTGCAGTTCTGCTTCGGCAAAAACTGAATCTGTAACGATATCTTTTACCACGGGAATAGTGGCCTCAAGGTATTTAGTTAAAGTATATAGAACAACTGTAGAATAGTCGTAATTATAATCTACCTGTAAAAATGCTCCATAATAATCTATTCTTTCGGCAATCTGTTGGGCATTCAACTTACTGGTGCCTTCAACCAGCATTGAATTTACAGTGTAAGCCTGCAAAGGCTTGGCTGAATTCCAGTTTACATTTTTAAACACCAGTTCGATGCGCACAAGTTCCTGATCGCCGCCGTTAATAACGTAAACCTTTATGTTATTATCTAAAACAACTGTCTCTGCCTTAATTAAGTGAATATGTTCAACCTGTCTGAATGCGGGTGCTAAAGTTCTGTCGATCATTTAGTTTGCTAAATAATAAAGTGTTGTTGAATTTTCTCTGCGGAATATACTGTTGGCCCTGTTTCTGATATCTTCTGATGATACAGCCAAATAACGACTGGTTTCTTTATTAAAATCGGAAGCATTTCCAAGCAGTTCAAAGATCGCCAGATTCATTGCCTTATCAAGCAAGCTCATCTCCGAAAATGCCATCGTAGATTCTATTTTATTTTTCACCTTGGTTAATTCATCATCAGCTATCAAATCTCTTTTAAGACGCTCAATTTCTTCCCAGATAGCAGCCTCTGCTTCTTCCATCGAAACACCGTTGACAGGCTTACCCTCGATAATAAATAATCCGGGGTCAATACTGCCTGTAGAATGCGCATTAATTTCGCTGAAAAGCTTCTTGTTTTTAATTAAATTAAGGTGAAGTCTGGATGCATTTCCCCTTGATAAAAGATCAGAAATTAAATCTGTTTCGTAATACCCTTGCTCTTTCCGTGCCGGACAATGAAAAACAGTATAGATCGCGTTTAAAGGAACATCCGCTTTAATGACTTCTCGCTGTTCCGCGATCTGTTGTGGCTCGACCGGCAAATTTCTGACAGGCTTTTCTGTTGAAGGAATGCTACCAAACCATTTTTCCGCAAGGACTTTAACTTCTGCCGTTGTTACCGCGCCACCTACAACCATTATGGCATTTGAAGGAACATAAAACTTTTTAAAAAAAGCTTTTACATCTTCCATCTGAGCATTTTCGATATGAGAAAGCTCTTTACCAATAGTTGCCCATTTGTAGGGATGGTTTTTATAAACAAGCGGTCGTAATTTTAGCCAGACATCGCCATAAGGCTGATTAAGATAGCGCTGTTTAAACTCTTCGCATACAACGTTCTTTTGAACTTCAAGGCTTTTTTCTGAGAAAGCAAGACTTAACATTCTATCGCTTTCGAGCCAGAAAGCAGTCTCGAGATTTACCGCCGGAAGGGTAATGTAATAATTTGTTATATCGTTGCTCGTGAAGGCATTATTCTCGCCACCAACACGTTGTAAAGGTTCATCATAAGAAGGAATATTTACAGATCCTCCAAACATTAAGTGCTCAAACAAGTGTGCGAAGCCTGTTTGTTCGGGATTTTCATCGCGGGCACCAACATCGTATAAAATATTAACCACAGCCATCGGTGTAGTAAAATCTTCATGAACTATAACCTTAAGGCCATTATCTAAAGTGAATTGGTTGTATGATACCATTTTGTTTATAACGATTTTATAAAGGATGGACAAAGGTAAAAGTTTTGGTGACACCAGAAATTCGGTGTCTGAGATAAGAGGAATTGATTTTAAAAAGGCGATAATTTCGTTCTGCCCTCACCATTTAAGGCCTTTTATTTTTGCTTCGCTATTTTTCCGATAGGCTAAATTCTCTTTTTTATATCAAAACCTGCTTCGCCATGCTCTTTGCTCCTCCTTACCGAGGAAAGTCCAAGCCAGTACCCGACTCACCTTCTGACCCTGCGACATATTTATGGTTTGCACATCTGCAGCTTTCAATTTTTTTAAAATCCTGGAGCAACCCTGGAGTGTTTCTTTTTTAGATACTAGCGAACTAAACCAGAAAACGGACTTGCTAATGCAGGCACTTTCTTCTATCATCTGGCAGATAAATCGTTCTTCGCCGCCCTCGCACCAAAGCTCGGCATTTTGACCTCCGAAATTTAGCTTTGATCCAGCACTTGCCTGACCCAAATTATTCCATTTGCGCTTTGTACCGGCTGTCGCATCTTTTAAGGAAGCGTGAAAAGGTGGATTACAGATTGTTAAATCGAATATTTCTCCTGGATGAATGAGTCCGGTAAAAATATGCCCGGGAGAACTTTGCTTCCTGATTGAAATTAAATCCGTTAAAGAATTGACTTCAACAATATTTTTTGCTGAGCGGACAGCCTTTTCATCAATCTCTGATCCTACAAAACTCCAGCCATATTCGTGGGTTCCGATCAAAGGGTAAATGCAATTGGCGCCTACTCCAATATCCAGTACTTTAATTTGTTTACCAAAAGGAATATTTCCTTCATCAGCCGTGGCCAGCAGATCTGCCATGTAATGAAGGTAATCTGCTCTGCCCGGTATCGGCGGACACAAATAACCTTCCGGAATATCCCATAAGTTTATCCCATAAAAATACTTTAGCAATGCTTTATTCAGCACTTTTACCGCTTCAGGATTTTTAAAATCAATTGATAAATCGTGAAACTGATTTTCGGACACATAACGCGACAGACCGGGACAACAGGCAATAAGTTCAGGAAAATCATAACGCGACCGGTGCTTGTTTCGCGGATGCAGGTTATGTTTTTCTAATGGAATCTGTTTTATAGGAGCTGACATAGAGCTTCGCTTAATCGGTTCAAATTTACGGATCAACTTTTGGTTATTTCTGTGAAGAGTTTAATTATGATAACGAAACTATCAAGAGTATATAAAGCTTACCAAAATCACAGTCTTAGGATTAAAAAAGATTGTAAAAAACCATAATACCACACATATGAAGACTGATACAGAACTTCATTAAGGATGTAAACGCCTATACATACGAAATCATAAGCTCATCAACATCCGAATAGGTTGCCAATCCCAGCTCCTCCACATATTTACAATTTTCGGGATGATCAGGAGAAAAGAACATTGGCATATCAAAGCCAAGTTGTATATAATACTGAGTAATAAAATTTTGAACCGGTAAATTATTCGCGGTTTCTTTAATGTGTTCGGTTAGCATCCTTAAAGGCTTTAATACCAACTTGATATCGTAGAGATCAAAATCATCATATAAAGGAATCCAACGACTCTGACCATCTATACTTAGCTGAATTGAAAACTCCTTTACCCCGGTCAGTATGCCTATCTGCCTCTCTGAATAACCGTTTCCTGAAATTAAAACAACCTTGTGACCAATATACCTGGTATATACTTTTATCCTGTCTGAAATACTAAGATTCGTCATAACAATTGAATGAAAACAAATATAATACTAATTTTATTAGCATTATATATTTTTACAAATTGTTATAAAAACTACTTGAATTCACATCAATCACCGGGGCTTTTTGAAGTAGAAGCAGTGCCTCGGTAATTTCAGTATTCTTTCTTGGTTTCCTTTCATGAACACGAAGAGTCTTTTCTTTATTATAAAAAGAGATAAGATGGCTTTTAATCGGTGAAGTTAAGTTATCGAAATTTTTCCCTTTTAACTTTAATAAGTAATCGTCATAATTTATATCAGCCAGGCTATATTCCCCGGGAACGGTTTCTTTTCCGGTATCGAGCGTGCGGTTTGCTAATGATAATTGCTGAAAATGTAGTGTATTCAACGCCAGTGAATAATGACTTAAGGTAGCTTCGAAGCTTTTTACAAACAGCGATTCGGCTTCAGGATTAAGCTGCTTAAATTTTAGTTTAGAAAGTGGCCCTATCTTGGGTAGGATTGGCAATAGAAAAGAAACTATTCTTGGAATAATTCCGGCTTTTTCATGGTCGCGGCCAAACTCATGATAATAGGTTCGGTTTTTCATGCGATAAGAAAAATTGCGGGCCCTAGCCCCCGGGTTGCTTTTTTTAATTTCTGAACGCTTATTTAACCAGGCAGCTTTTATGATGGTTGGAAATAAGGTTTTAACACTCCATCTGAACGAACCAATTGCGATTGACATGCTCCCAAAAACCTCGTCTATATCCAGTCCGTAAGTTCTATAAAATGCTTTTTCGATGACTGGTTTTGAGACATTAAAACCGATAAAATCGTGGTAGTTCTTTGAAGCATAATTCTCGCGGGCAGTTTGTAACAAATCAAACCCAAACTCTACCCTAGAATGCGATTTTTTGTGATCGGCATAAGTTACAACAGTCCAAATTCAGCTTTAATTTTAGGGTAGAGCAAGGGAACGGTCAAATTTGTTGCAATTGAATGGCCATAATTATCAGCCATGTAATGAGCAAGAACCCCCAGGGCAAAGGCGTACTCATCCAAAGTCTGGGCCTCTTCGATCAGGGCTACTGTAAAATCGCCACTTCTTACATTATGGACCAGGTTTGTAAATAATTTACTCCCGAAAGGATAATATCCAATGTCGGGAATAATTGCTCCTCCATAAGCATAGGAATGCGCTTCTAATAATTGTTCTGGTGTTGAGGAAGGATATTTTTTTAGAAGCAAAGGTTCGATAGATACCTTCCAGCTGGCATCGATAATTGCCTCGTGAGTGAGTACAGAATAAGCATTGGATTCTAATGAATTAAACAGAACCAGCACCAAAAGGAACTTTATACGAAAAAAAGAAGAAAGAAAATTCATTTTTTCAGAATGCTACGCAATGTAATTTGTTTTTACCATGAATGAATTGCGATCTGGCTCAGGTTTAATATTGAAAACACGCACGTATTAATATAATAGCGAATTGATGGATTTAGTTTGATTTGTTGCGTTATTTTGTCTCTAAACAAGATTAAGTACCAAGAAAAACTCTACTCGGGATTATGCGAGCTTGTTTTCCTGGGTCAAATTATCTACATAAGAAATCTCGTCTGAGGTTGCGATTTCGGCCTTACTCTGAGCCTGAGAAAATCTATACTTTAATTTAAGAAAAGGCTTTTCGATAATATTATAGGAAAACACAGACATTATGCCGAGAAAAACCAGATTCTGAGGGAATTTTACGGGCCAGTAATCCAACTTGCTAATAAACAATTGTTGCCACAAATAAATACTGTAAGACAATATCCCTATATAGTTGAGTACTTTCAGATTAAGAAATTTGAACCAAAGTCCTTTCGGGCCAAATACCGAATACATCATTATCAATCCTATAGTGAAATTAGCAATGGTACCATGAGTGCGACCAAGTGGAATAAACAAAAATCCCAGGTGCACTTTACTAGCCACGATTGGAAAAGAACGTAAAAAAAACAAGCAGAGCGCAGACAAATAAAAAACTCTATTCCAATACTGACTAATCTTTTCAATTATCTCGTCTTTATATAAAGCAAACAAACAACCTGTTGCAATAGCGTCAATCCTGGTAAATATGGTCAATTCATTCATCCAGCTTACCGGATAAAGGAATAAGTATATTCTAACAATTGGAACCATTATAATAAACGCAATAGTTACATTCTTTCTGATTTTGGGTCCCAGAAGAAAAACCAAGGGCCAAAGGATATAAAAATGTTCTTCTATGCTAAGTGACCAGGCATGAGCCGTGAACCACTCTAATTGCCAGTTGAAATATTTAGTATAGGTAAGGGCAGTTAACCAAGATGATTTATTAATATATATATAACCGCAAACCTGAAGAACGAGATAGACGAGAAGAAGAAAATAGAATGCCGGAAAAATTCTTATAGTTCTTCTGATGAAAAATTTTTTGAGTGAAATTGTAAAGGTGCGTTGTTCTTCCTGTAATAGTAAAGAGGTTATCAAAAACCCCGAAATAACAAAAAAAACATTTACCCCTAACTGACCATCGAATAAAAAACTTGTGAATGGCAACAACCAATTAAACTGTTTCAGACTGCTAAATGCATTGTCGACCAAATTTAGGTGATACAGAATTACTAGAAGAATACTTATAGCCCGTAATCCATTTAAGCTTGGATACCTCGTTTCACTCATATTGATCAAATATATCGATGCATGGTATTTTATGCATCTTAACCCTTTTTAGCGAGGATAGTTTGCGTGAGCCTCTATTAAAACCGCGTAAATGCTTTTATATAAGAAAATTCACCAAGCCCTCTGATAGCTCAATCTTAATTTCTGTGGCTTTTTTTATTTTAATAAGTTGATCATCTGCATGGCAATAGAGCTCATCGCATTTAATGCGAATATTTTTACCTTTAAGGATATCGAACCGGGAAATCTCATTTGCTCCTTTTATAAGACCATCAACATAGGATAAAAACAGCTCTTTTTGTTCTTCCGGAATCAGAACCACTTCAAACTCACCATCGCCTGGATCGCTTTGTGGAGAAAGATGGAGATTCGGGCCAATAGACTGGATGTTCATAATTTCGGCTAAAAGATATTTGCCAGAATGATCTATCCCGTCAATCTCGAGTTCACAATACGGGGCTTCATATGAAGAAATGATTTCGTGCAATAACCTAATCGCCAGCTCTAACTCCTCCTCTGCAGTTCCCTTATTCTTTTTACCCCGTTTCTTCATCTTTTTCATCAAAAGAGGAAGTACTCCATAACCGAAACTTTCGAGAAAAAAATGAGCGGATGATAAATTACTGATCCTGCCAACGTCGTACTCTTTTACCTGCCCTTTATGCCATGATTGAATTACTTTTTCATCCTCATCAGGAATATCAAGAGTTTTTGCGATGTTATTGGCGGTTCCGGCTGGAAACAGAGCTATAGGTAGTTTATAAAAATGCCGTTCAATAAAGCTTTTAATGACTTTTCTTACTGTGCCATCTCCACCGGCAATAATTATAAATTCACTGTCAGAGGGTATTTTATCCCAGCCCTTTTTTTTCGTGGAAGAGTAGCTGCATTTAAACCCCTCCTCTTTCATCATCGATTTTAATTGTTTTTTCGTGTGCGATTCATCCCCGGCCCCGGGATTGTGTAAAAGGACTGCTGACTTCATATAATTAAATAAATTAAACTTTAAAACACCGTTCCTGTTAATTAGTTGGAGGTTAGAAAAATTTATAACGATGAGAATACTGGTAACAAACGATGATGGTATCTATAGTCCGGGGATAGTAGCGCTTGCAGAAATTGCATCTAAGTTCGGAGAAGTAAGGGTTGTAGCACCAGATGTTGAGCAATCATCAATGGGGCATGCAGTTACCCATTCGAGGCCGCTGAGCTATAAAAAATCACCCATAGAATTCAAAGGAATTGAAGCATATCGTGTGAACGGCACACCAGCAGATTGCGTGGCTTTAGGTACACATTTATGGACCAATACCGATGTGGTACTTTCGGGAATCAATATGGGCCCAAACCTGGGTAATTCAATGTGGCATTCGGGTACACTAGCAGCAGCGAAACAAGCGGTACTGTTAGGAATAAAAGGGATTGCACTGAGTACGCCGGTAGGAAAAACCGAACCCGACTTTGATCTTCTTGCACCTTTTGTTGAAAAAACCCTTGAACTGCTGCTGGCCAACAAAGAACTTGCACTCTATAATGTCAATCTGCCTCCTGAACCTGTTGATCTTCGCTGGACTAGGCAATCTGTACGCCTGTATGACGGCAAGATAATTCCGGGCACAGACCCGATGGGAAGAAAACATTATTGGTTTACTGTAACCCCGCTTGAACCCGCCGAAAAAGGCACCGATCGATGGGCCGTAGAACATAATTATGTATCCATAACCCCTTTGCGACTGGATTTAACGAATGAAAATGAATTGCAAAGAGCATTACAGCAACAAGCTATACCGTCTTGATTTTTAACTTAATACCCCAGATCATGAACATACCTAAAAAAAAAGAGCTTATAAAAGACACGGAAAATCTTCATGAGTTTCCTGCAAACGGCTCTAATGGAAACGGAGATTCGGACGACAAGGAAGCCGAAGAAATTGAACGGGAGAATGATGATAAGGCGCTTGTTCCTGACGAGGATGACGATGACTTCGAAGAAACATACGGAGACCTGGACGGAGGAAAAGATGATCAGGCGATACCTGACCCTGAAAAAAGTGCCGAAAACTTTGAATAATTTCTCTCCTCATTTAAAGGGTGTAAATCTGCTTGTTTTGCGAGAAACAAGATTCCCCTTGAATAACCTCTGTTGTCGATATCTTTAAAAAGAAAAGGTTTTCCGGATTAAGTTCAAACTATCCCCCCTTTACAAAATATTACGCTCAGGATCGGCTATATCCGATCCTTTTTGGTTTTACTGCAAAAAATATCGAATTTCAAATTTACAAAGTACCAACATTGCTTTGGTCTGATGATTTTGCAAAAGCTCAAGATATTCACATAAAATTAAAACCCTTAAAGAGTTTATTTATTTCTGATAAGATGACGCGGACATCTCCCTACTCGAATTTTTCGGCAGAAAGCCCTATTCACTATTGTTATGGGTAAAGATTCATTTTTACTACAGGCGATGGTTTATCTGGCCGCCGCCGTAATAGGAGTTAATTTGGCAAAAAGGCTTGGCCTGGGCTCGGTTTTAGGCTATCTATTAGCCGGAATTGCTATCGGGCCCTACGTTTTAGGATTTGTAGGAGAAGAAGGTAAAGAACTCATGCATGTGGCCGAATTCGGAGTGGTGATGATGTTGTTTGTAATCGGGCTGGAGCTTGAGCCGAATCTGCTCTGGCGAATGCAAAAGCTTATTTTAGGCTTAGGTGGACTGCAAATCCTGACAACTACCTTTATTATCGCCAGCATAGCCTTCTGGGTGGGGCAAAGCTGGCAGGTCTCGTTCGTAATAGGTTCGGTATTAGCCCTTTCTTCAACAGCTATCGTCATGCAAACGCTGAGCGAAAAAAGTCTGCTTAAAACAACTGCCGGACAATCTTCTTTTGCAGTGCTGCTTTCGCAGGATATTGCCGTTATTCCCTTGCTGGCAATTTTCCCACTATTGGCAACACAACAAACAGATGTTATCAAGACTAATTTTACAGATCACCTTCCCGGCTGGCAGCAAGCCCTCCTTGTTTTAGCTGCAATCGCAGGTATTATCATTGCGGGCCGATATCTTGTTGGCCCCTTTTTTAGATGGGTTGCAAAAACACGCCAGCGCGAACTATTTATGGCCACCGCTATTTTATTAGTTTTTTCTATCGCAGAGCTAATGATTGTTGTCGGACTTAGTCCTGCTCTGGGAACCTTTCTGGCCGGAGTAGTCTTGGCCAATAGTGAATACAGACATGAATTAGAAAGCGATATAGAACCATTTAAGGGATTGTTACTGGGATTGTTTTTTATTGCTGTAGGCGCCTCGATAAATTTCGGCTTGGTAGGCAGTATTCCCGGCTTGATTGCTGTCCTCGTATTTTCTTTAATAGTGATAAAGGGCGTTATACTTTACGTACTTGGCAGTGCATTCGGCATAAAAGGCGACCAGAATATGATTTTCGCAGTTTCACTGGCGCAATCCGGCGAATTTGCTTTTGTCCTTTTTTCATTTGCAGGCCAATATCAATTGTTAAACCAGCGCACAATAGCTATTCTGGTAGCTGTGGTAGCAATTAGTATGGCCTTTGGTCCTCTCCTCTTCTTTTTGAATGAACGAGTGATCATGCCCCGTTTTTTTACAAAGCAATCCGGACGCAATAGCGACGATATTTCAGAAACCAATTCAGTAATTATCGCAGGTTTTGGGCGGTACGGAAATATTATAGGGCGATTTCTAAAAGTTAACGGCATCTCTGCAACCATACTCGACAACGACTCGGACCGGGTAGATCTCTTGAGAAAATTCGGGTTCAAGGTTTATTATGGTGATGCTTCGCGATTTGACCTGATGAGGGCTGCCGGAGCCGAAAAAGCTACACTTATAATCATTGCCATGGATACTCCGGAACAATGCCTGCAAATGGTAAGCACTGTAAAAAGTAATTTCCCACACTTAAAGATCTTATCCAGAGCATACGATCGTAAAGATGCTTATGATCTTATGGAAGCCGGGGTAGACAATATTTACCGCGAAACACTTGATTCTTCCTTAAGATTAGGTGCCGATGCTTTAAAAATGCTTGGGTTTAAATCGCAGACTTGCGACCGGGCTGCCCGAATTTTTCTCCGCCATGATGAAGAGGCTCTTAAAGACATGATTAAAGACCGAACCGAAGCCTCCTCATACAGAGACTTAACTACCGAACGCATAACCGAACTTGAGGAAATGATATTAAACGATATAAAAAATATTGAAATTGCAGAAGCTGACAATGTATCAAATACAGAGGGCCCGGAATTAGACAATAAGGAAAAGTAAAAAAGGTCAGAAGCTAATTTACCACTGACCTTTGACGAATTAGCAGTAGATTAATTAGACGTATATACCTCTTTTAGATACTCTGCCAGTGTCGTAGGTTTTCTGCCGAGTAATTTTTCCAGATCTGAAGTATTCGTTTCAAACTCGCCTTGTTTTATTGCCTCAGCAAAAGATGCAAACATATCAACATAAGCAGCAGGAACACCGGCTTGAGTTAAGGCAGACTTATATTCATCTGCACTGGGACTGGTGTAGGAAATTGGCTTTCCCGCAATTTGGCTAAGTACTTCGGCGACAGAATTGAAAGAAACATTTTCAGTATTGGAAATACCATATTCTTTACCCTCATGTCCTTCCCCGGTTAAAACAACAGCGGCTGCTTCGGCCATATCGGCTCTAGTTGCAAAAGCAGCTTTGGTTTCGCCAGCAGGCCAATAAATCCCAGTTTCGAGTACTTTATCTCCAATAAATACAGGAATAAAATCCATGTAAAGATTGTTCCTGAAAATTGTATAAGGAATTCCGGAGTTTCTAATTAGCGCATCAGTCTCAAGATGTGCTTTAGCAATAAATGCAATTGGCGAGCTTTCTGTATCGTTTTTACGCTCAAAACTTGTGTACAGAATGTACTTTACACCCGCTTCTTTAGCTGCATTTACTGCGTTCGCTTGCTGCAAGCTGCGATCTTCAATATCACTACTTGAAACAAGTAAAAGTTTATCAACTCCTTTGAAGGCATTTACTAAAGTATCGTATTGCAAGTAATCACCAATTTTTACAACAACACCTTTTGATTTCAAATCCGCTGCTTTGGCCTCATCTCTTACTAATGCAGCAATGTTGCCGGAAGGTATTCCTTTTGCTATTAAAAAATCTATTACCGCTTTTCCAAAATGGCCTGTAGCTCCTGTTACTAAAATCATATTCTAAAATTTAAATTATTTGATGAAGCAAAAGTATTGTATATTTGATATACATTATATAGCGATATACTAAAGTATAGCGCTATACTTTAGTATACTAGCAAGAGATTTTTAATATCAATGGAAAAAGTAATGAGTTTTAAGGAAGCAAAATCCTGTCCGATTCAATTTGTATTGGCTGTAAACGATACCCTAAATGTTCTAAGTGGAAAGTGGAAATTGCCGATAATCGGCACCCTGCTTTTCGACAAAAAACGTTTTACCGAAATACAGCGAAACATTCCGAAAATCACCCCGCGCATGTTATCAAAAGAGCTGAAAGACTTGGAAATGAACGGAATGGTTAAACGGACCGTTTACGACACCCTCCCTGTTACTGTTGAGTATGAGCTTACCCCCTCGGCAAAATCTCTGGGAGAAGTATTGGATATAATGGTTGAATGGGGATTAAAGCACCGGGAAGCAGTTATTGCAAATAAATAAAACCTTGTTCAAAGAATTCCATTAATTTAAGCGCTCTAATATATTTAATATGCCTGCAATACATCTAGTTAATTGGAATGTTAATGGTCTGCGTTCGATCTGTAAAAAGGATTTTGTAAAAGACATTCAAACAATGGATCCTGATATTTTATGTTTACAGGAAACAAAAGCCAGCTTAGAAGAGGTTAAATCCTTGTGTGAATTACTTCCCAAGTATAAAGCGTACGTGAATTCATCTAAAGCCCGAAAAGGCTATTCAGGCACGGCCATTCTTAGCAAGATGGAACCATTGGGTATAAGTTTCGATATGAACATTGAAGAGCATGATCAGGAGGGTCGGGTGATCACTGCAGAATATGAGAAATTTTTCCTGATAACCGTTTATGCTCCGAATTCCGGCGAAGGTTTGAAGCGCCTCGATTATCGGGAAAAATGGGATACTGAATTTAGAAATTACGTTGCCGGACTGAATAAAATTAAACCTGTTATTATAGCCGGAGATTTAAATGTGGCACATAAAGAGATTGATATCGCACGGGCGAAGGAGAATTATAATAAATCTGCCGGATATACCCAACGTGAGATAGATAGTTTCGATAAGCTGTTAAATTTAGGTCTGACAGATAGTTTCCGTCATTTGCATCCTGAAGACATTAAATACACCTATTGGAATCAGTTATTTAACGCGCGGGCACGAAACCGTGGCTGGAGAATTGATTATTTTCTGGTAGATAATTCCATAATGTCGCTAGTAAAAGAAGCACTGATCTACAATGAATACCTGGGTTCGGATCACTGTCCGGTTGCGCTGATACTGGAAATTTGATTCAGGCCTATCAACCCAAAATCACAAGATCCTACAATAGTTAGTAAACTATCTACATAAAACAAGCTATTTACTCCACTAGCTTTGAGTCGAGATTTAAATTTCCATTCAATGTCAGCTATAAAGAACCTTTGTGTTGCAAGTATTTCTCTTTTGCTATTCTCTTATACTGCCCGGGCACAACAAATAGCTTTTCCCGGTGCCGAAGGTTACGGCAAATTTACCACCGGAGGCAGAGGCGGCAGAGTTGTTGAAGTAACTAATCTGAATGGAGATGAATCGCCGGGAAGCTTACGGGCTGCTCTAGCGACTCCCGGAAATGATCCTATAACTATCGTTTTCCGAACTTCGGGTAACATTAGTCTGACCAAAGGACAGGTAAAAGTCGGACGCTCAAACATGACCATTGCAGGGCAAACCGCACCCGGCGACGGAATTTGCATTAAAAACGGATATCTAAAATTTAACGGAAGTAACCTGATCATACGGTATATGAGATTCAGGCCCGGCGACGAGGCTGGATTAAGCGATCTCTCCAGCCTGGGTAATGAAAACTCTAAAAATATTATTATAGACCATTGTTCTTTAAGCTGGTCCAATGAAGAAAGTCATACCTGCTACGATAATAAGTACGTCACCGTACAATGGTGTATATTAAGTGAAAGCTTGTATAGCTCGTTTGACTCAAAGGGTGCCAGAAGCTATGCCTCGCAATGGGGAGGGCAGTATGCATCCTATCATCACAACCTAATTGCGAATAATGTTAGTCGCTCGCCACGTGTTAATGGCGCCCGATCGCATGACACGATAGCGTTGTGTGATTATCGTAACAACGTTATTTATAATTGGGGAAAATCAGGAGCTGTTTATGGCGGTGAGTTGGAAGTGAATTCGCCCGATGCCAAATGCAATATAAATTGGGTGAATAATTATTACAAACCCGGTCCAGCTACCTCTTCTACCCTTTTCTTCGCTGCTCCTTCCTACGAAACGCACAAAGGCGCTGCCAAAGGATATGCAAAATGGTTTTTTTCAGGGAACTATATGGAGCGAGCAAATAACCTATTGAATAAAGATAACTGGGAAGGTGTTGATGTAAGTAAAGTAGGATCTGCAAGCAACATCAAAGCGGAGAATGAATTTGAAGTTGATAAACCAATTACCGAGTCAGCGAAGGATGCGTATAAATCTGTGCTCGCAAAAGCAGGCGCAATATTTCCTGTAAGAGATGCCATAGACACCCGGGTTATTAATGAGGTTTCCGGAAAAGCAAAGCCGCGAGGCAGCGGCGTATACGGAAAGAGCAAAGGAATTATTGACTCGCAAAAAAGTATTGGCGGCTGGCCTGAGTTGAAAACGAAAACCCCGCCTTTAGATTCTGATCATGATGGAATGCCGGATGATTGGGAAAAGAAAAATAGCCTTGATCCAAAAAACCCGAGGGATGGAAATACGCTTGCAAAAGATAGATATACCATGCTAGAAAAATATCTGAATGGATTGGTTCAATAATTTCCCTTTAGATATCGATTTTTTCCTTCTTCCAATCCTAGTTTTCCGCCGCACCTAACTTTTTTATGGGCGTAGTATAATTGTATGGAAATTTCGGATCAAGCTTGGCTATAAGGATTTTTGAATTTGTTTTTGGCTTTGCAATTGGCATATTATAATGATACCGAAAATTACCAGCAGCTTGTTTCAGAACGATTTCTTCATGCTTATTTAATAATCTCGTCGGCAAGTGAGATTGAAAAGGAAAAGTTGTATCGGCTTCAGCCGGAAGTATGGAAGTTATTTTGAAATTTTGTTTCAATATCGCTGAATCAAGATTATGATAAGATTTTGTGTCAGCCGTGTTGAATCTAAGCTTAACAGATTCCTGAGCTAATGATGCTGAGGAGCTTAAAATTGTAAGTAAAAAGGCCAGAATTTGGAGGTTCGTTCTCATTTTTAGGATCTTGATAGAACATAAAAGTACGAGAAAAATATTTTAATCTACAATAGAGACCTACCATTTTAATAAGAAATCAGGCTTGGCTTTTAAGTCGAGATAAGGATAAGTTACCTTAGATAAATACAATCCCTGCGGATAAGCAGGTTCAAGTCTTAAAGGAGTTTTTTTATGAATGAGATAACTTTCGAACTCACCCAAACTTAAGCTCCCTTCCCCTATCTTCAAAAGCTTTCCCACTAAAATACGAATCATTCGGCCTAAAAAACGATTCGAAGATATTTGAAAACGAAACCTGTCTCCGCTTGAATTGGCATAAAACTGTGCTGACGAAACATGACAAATAGTATGGTCGTTTTTATCCGGCGATTTGCAGAAAGCAGCATAGTCGTTATATAACGGAAGAATCTCGGCAGCCCGGTTCATCTTTTCCAGATCTAATTCCTTTCCGGGATACAGAGAACTGAACCCATGCAAAAAAGGATCTTTATAGGTATGAATAAAGTAATCATATTGGCGCTGAATCGCGTCAAAACGGGCATGTGGCAAACCCACCATCGGGATGATATCAAATATTGCGATATCGGGTGGCAACACTTTATTGATCCGGAACTTCAAATCGAAATTCCATTCTTCTTTAAAATCTGCATGAAAAAAGAACTGGCTTGCATGCACCCCTGCGTCCGTACGTCCGCAGCCATTAATCTTAACCGGAGTTTTAAAAATCTGACTAAGGGCCGCTTCAATAAGTTGCTGAACAGTTATCACATTTGCATGCTTTTGCCAGCCGCAGTAATTTGCTCCGTTGTAACCTATATGAAAGAAATAGCGCAATTGGTTGTATATTTTGCTGCAAAGATAAGTTGTGCATTTAGCTTAACAGCCTGCCATCTTGAATTTATTTCAGGATCTTAAAGCGGTACCAGGCTGCCAGGCAGGTGCGAGATGCTGAAACAATTTGAGCATGATAAGACACCCTCCTGAAAAGACTTCACGATTCAAAATCACAAACATCTCCCAAAAAAAATCTATCATGAGGTCAAATCACCAAAAAAACTTCACATTTGCGCCGGTTCGATTAATTCATGAAAAAAACAAAGCAACCATTAACACTTATAGGATTCAGCATTGCTTTAATTGGCGCGATTTTGTTTTCAACAAAGGCAATCATGGTAAAACTGGCCTTTGCCCAAATAAAAGTTGATGCCCTTTCGCTACTCACGCTTCGTATGATTTTTTCGCTGCCTTTTTATCTCATTGCAGCTTTTATGATTAGCAAAAAAGAGGGCGATGTAAAAATGACTGACAAACAGTGGCTGTACATTGTTCTTCTGGGCTTGTTTGGATATTACCTCAGCAGTCTGTTTGACTTCATTGGCCTTCAGTATATTTCGGCTGGTCTTGAGCGGTTGATACTATTTCTGTATCCCACGTTCGTGGTATTCATCAACGCAATTATTTACAAGCAAAGAATTAACCGGAACCAGAAAATCGCTCTGTTACTAACCTATACAGGTATTGCTTTAGCTTATTTTGGCGAATTAAACATAGACACTACAAATCCGAACTTGTTCGCTGGCAGTTTGCTCATTGTTGTTTGTGCTATCACTTATTCCATCTATATAGTAGGTAGTGGCAGAATGATCCCACAAATCGGAGCGGCAAAGTTTACAGCCTATGCTATGCTTTCGGCCACTGCAGGTATATTTTTACATTTTCTACTGTTGGGCAAATTCAACATTCTGGTGCAAAGTAATGAACTGTTGTGGTATGGTTTGTTATTGGCAATTGTGGCTACTGTAATTCCAAGCTTTATGCTTTCGAGTGCCTTAAAAAAGATCGGTTCAAACAACGTAGCAATTATTTCAAGCATAGGCCCGGTATCAACCATTATACAGGCACATTACTTTTTAGGTGAAGAAATTTTTGCAGCACAAATAATAGGAACCGTACTGGTGGTAGCAGGTGTGTTATTATTAAGTGTAAAAAGAGAGAGAAAAGAGCCCGCGAATGAGCAAGAACTCAGCGTCAAAGTTTAAGCTTCAGATCGTGTTTTCTCAAACAACAGCTAATATGCAATAAGTCGCATTTCACCTTAAAATTGTCGTTTACTGCCTGCCCCGCTTCTCTTAAATCATCCTAAATTAGAGTATAAATCACCTACAATGGAACGTTTCACTCTAACTGATAACATAAAGGTATTTTGTATGCCTGCAAAATCTTTCCCGGAAGGTATTTTAGAAGCCCACCAAACCTTACATGCATTGGTTCCATATTCTCAAAACAGAAAATATTTTGGAATATCGAGACCTGAAAACGGTAACATCGTCTATAAAGCAGCTGCAGAAGAACTTATTGAGGGGGAATTAAAACAGCACGGACTAGAGGAGTTCACAATTACGGCCGGTGAATACCTGTATATTATTCTAAAGGATTTCATGCAAAATATTCCGGCCATAGGAAAAGCCTTCAATGAATTGACTTCGCACCCGCATATAGATCCTAACGGATACTGTATAGAATGGTATCTGTCAGATAGAGATGTAAAATGTATGGTTAAACTGAAGGAAGGATAAAAATTCGATTATTGAGATGCATTTTCCCTAAGAATAAACGGTAATTTATTAAATAATACTCCAGAGGATTCTTGAATTGATTTATTGTAAAAAAACAGCTCTCAATGGTCTTTTCAGCTATTTTTTAAACAGCAATATCCGATAAATTAACTAGACCTTCACCTTTTTCCAGCTACCTCGATAAAACAACCAAAGCGTAAACAATCCCACCGATGTTTCGGAGATAAACACACCCCAAAATACTCCGGACTGCTGCCAGCCAAGTGTTATGGCCAGATAATAGGATAAGGGAATTTGTATGAGCCAGAAAAATACGAGATTAATTTTGGTTGGCGTTTGAGTATCGCCAGCACCGTTAAATGCGGATGTGGAAACCATCCACCAGCCGTACACAAAGTACGAAAATGACAGGATACGCAGCCACTCGGCACCGACGGCTATTACCCTGACATCATCGGTAAAAATGCGCATGAGGTTTTGATTGAAGAAAAAGTAGACAACGGAAACACATACTAGAAATACCATATTATAGGCACCTGTTTTCCATACGGCAGATTCAGCTCGGTCAGGGTTGCCAGCACCGAGATTTTGCCCAACCAGCGTAGCAGCCGCATTTGAGAGTCCCCAGGCCGGCATCATGGTAAACATCATAATACGAATGGCGATGGTTGAACCGGCAACCGCTTCGCTGCCTACTTCGGCAAGAATACGCATGAGAAAGATCCAGGAGGTCATGGCGACAATCATTTGTCCGATACCACCAAGCGCAGTTCGCAGAATATGGAGCATACCTTTTACATCCCAACAAAGCTGTGAAAGTTTCACCCGGATGTGCTTGCCTCCATTAAACAGCAGATAAAGCTGAGTTAATACACCTACTCCTCTGCCAATATTGGTGGCGATGGCTGCGCCTTCTATTCCGAATGCAGGAACGGGCCCCCATCCGAAAATAAGTAAGGGATCCAAAACAATATTGATCCCATTGGCAATCCAAAGAACACGCATGGCAATGGCGGCATCTCCTGCTCCACGGAAGATGGCGTTGATGACAAATAAAAGCATGATGACCAAATTTCCGCCAAGCATCCATTGTGTATAATGATAGCCATTTTCTATTGACCATTGATCGGCGCCCATCAAACTCAACAATTCTTTTGCGAAGAAGATTCCGGTGATTGTAAAGGGCACCGAAGCTAACAGGGCAAGAATGATGGATTGAATGGCTGAGGTGCCGGCATCTTTTACGTTTTTTTCGCCAATTCTGCGAGCTATAATGGCGGTAACGGCCATTGCAAGTCCCATAGCAATGGAGTACAGTAAGAATAAGTATGTTTCGGTAAGTCCGACGGTTGCCACGGCGGAGGCTCCAAGCTTGCCGACAAAATAGATATCCGCGACGGCAAAAGTTGATTCCATCACGAGTTCCAATATCATAGGTACTGCCAAAAGGAAGATGGCTTTTTTCAGGGGAATTGAAGTATAATCCGCTTCGGTACCCCGAATGGCATTCTTTAGCTCCTGCCAAATTGAAGTTTTCGGATCAATTACAGTCTTCTCTATTGCAGCATTACTGTTTTCGAGTTCATTCATGAGTATGTTTTTCGGGTCAGAGGTATATTTAAAGTTGGCGAATTATTCTTTCCGATTTTATTTTTTTTTGATAAAAAGTAAAAGATCTGAACTTAGTAGACAGGGTACATGGCTTACCATTTCGTAATTACCCTCTCCCGTTTCTATTCGGGCTGGCACCGACCTTTTTGCGACGAGCGCGCCTCCATTGCCGGAAATATTTTGATATCCGAAGGCTTGTGTGTAAAAATTTGTACGGGCGCTGGTTTTCTGAGACTTGGGAAAGAGCCAGAGTAGACACGCTATGAGCGTTGATGACAGAATATGTGAAAGCCTGTGCGAACAAACACCTTTGCGCCGCTTTTTCGTCCTTTTGCAGTCAAAAGAGCCGAGTCAAAATATGTTGAATCAAACTTGAAGGAGGGAATATTATTCCTTTATTCCTCGCTTATAGATAATTAGGCCGTTTAGAAAATTTCGAAGAATTTGATCACCGCAGGGTTTAAAGTTTGGATGATCTTCTTTACGAAAAATAGCCCCCAACTCGGTTTTGCTGATTCTGAAATCTACCAGACTTAGCACCTTTATAATGTCGTCATCGGTAAACTTTAAAGCCACCCGCAGCTTTTTCATGATATCGTTATTGCTCATTTATGTATTCAGATGATAATTTGAATTTATAACAACCTAGTTATGAGAGCAAACCAGCTTAACTGTGCTCAATTTAAAAATCGGTTAACAACTTTATTTCATTCCGGTATAACAGAATCTTTCCATCGTTTTCTAATTGCTTTAACAGGCGGGAAACCACAACCCTCGATGTTGCCAATTCATCCGCAATTAAATAATGTGATGTTTTAATAACGGTTGATCCAGAATAACGCTGTTTTTCTTTAAGATAAGAAATGAGGCGTTCATCTAACTTATGAAAAGCGATGCTTTCAATAGATTTAAGTAATTCCAGGAAACGCTCGTTAAAGCTACGCATCAGGTAATTTTTCCAGCTCGGATACTTACATAACCATTCGTCTAGTTTAGCATGTGGAATTGCAATTAAGTCTACATCTTCCTCGGCAATAGCTTTTATCTCGCTCTTCTTTGCTTCCAGACAACAACTGTAAGCCATAGAACACGCTTCGTGACTTGATAAGTAGTACAATAATATTTCCTTTCCTCTTTCATCCTTGCGAAGTACCTTTATTGTCCCCTTCACAATTAAAGGCATCATACGGATGTATTTGCCATAATCTATAATCAGGTCTCCTTCTTTGAAATGCTTTACTTCTCCCAATTCCTGCATCTCTTTGATCAGGGCTGGTTCAAACGTTGAATCAAAGCTGCTTACATCAATCATACCTCAAAATAAAAATTTAAACAAAATTAACATTCCTGGCAGACTAAAACGGTGATAAGATCAATGTATTTCAGTAATAAAGCTAAGATCGGCTAAATAAAAAATGCCGGAAAATTCTAAAATATGTCCGGCACGATTTATTTAAAAAAAACTGACTAGTAAATTCAGGATTAAGCCTGTTTAATAAGCCTACAAGATTAATGCGGTAATTTATCTCTGACTACTCCATACAGATACGTTCCGACCAGGGCAAAGAAGAAAACAATGGCAAACGCAAAAAAACCATAACCAATATTTACCACCATCGGTCCCGGACAAGCACCGCTTAATGCCCAGCCAAGTCCAAAAATTGCTCCTCCCAAAAGATAGCGTGTTACGGATTTTTCTTTCGGAGCAAATACGATGGGGTTCCCGTGATAATCTCTGATATTAAACTTTTTTATCAGGGCCACCCCGATCACTCCCAGAATAACGGCAGTACCAATAATCCCATACATATGAAATGATTGAAAGCGGAACATTTCTTGGATTCTGAACCATGAAATCGCTTCTGATTTGGCCATTACCACGCCAAATACTATACCCAGTATAAGAAATTTGATAAACTTCATTAATTAAAATATTAAAGGAAATATTAAAAATGTCATAACTAAACCTCCGACAAAAAAGCCGATCACGGCAATGAGTGAGGGTAATTGTAAATCAGACAATCCGCTGATTGCATGACCGGAAGTACAGCCTCCTGCATAACGGGATCCAAATCCTACCATTAAACCTCCAACCGCTAAAATCAGAAATCCTTTAAGGGAGAAAACCGCATCCCAACCAAATAGCTCGGCAGGTTGCAAAGATACGGGGGCAGCAAAGCCGAGTTCGCCTAAATCGCGTATGGTTTCCTGCGAGATTGGAACAGCGGTATCGGTAGAAAGATATTGTTTAGCAATAAAGCCCCCAAGAATTGCTCCAACGAGAAACACCATGTTCCAAATCTGAGTTCTCCAGTTAAAATCGAAAAACTTAACCTTTTTACCTAGACCGCTTGCCGCACAAATGGTCCTCAAATTAGATGAGAAGCCAAACGATTTTCCAAAGAACAGCAGGAAAAACATAATCGCCGCTATCATTGCCCCAGAAAACCACCATGACCAGGTTTGTGTGATTATATCTATCATGAATTTTAATTATTGCTTAAGTGAAACGAAATGATTGGTTTGAACAGATGATTAATTAGCTTTTCTGTCGCGCTATGATGAAAAATTCCACCTCTGCCATGGGTGCCGATACAAATCAGGTCCATGTTATTTTTTTGATTAAAATGAACCACGCCACTCTCCACATCTGTATCATTGATTGTGTGACATTCATAATTGCTTAATTCATTCAGCCTGGCAAATTCTTGCATATTGGATTCTATCGAAGCTCCCTCAATATTCTCCTCTCCCGAAGTAATTTGAAGCAGATGGAGTTTGATGTTAAACACATGAATAAGCCTCTTCAATAAACTTAAGTTCTCCTTTACAGGATGATTGAAATTATTGACTAGTAATATACTATCGATGTTAAGGTCAGACCTGTCGCACATTAATGAAAGTACAGGTATCTTAGATCTGCGTACGATCATCTGCGTTTCCGACCCGGAGAAAGTTTCTTTTAAACCCCGGGCTCCTTTCGTACCCATTGCAATCAGATCAATTTCATGCCCTTCCGAAAACTCCAAAATTGCATCCGTAGTTTTTCCCAAAACAAAGTGGGTCTGAATTTGATCACCATAAACGTTTTTAAGATCTGCTAATTTTCTTTCGACGATCTCTTTCTGACTTAAAACATACTCAATATCAATTTCTCCACAGGTTTCAATCTCACCTTTTCCATTCATGCTCACCGTATCAGGTGCTTCCAAAACATGTAAAAAGTGAACTTCTACCGGAATCTTTTCTTCGAGTTTTTTAACCATCAGGTAAGCATATTCGACCTGCACCGAAAAATCTGTGGGAATTAAAATTTTTATATATTCCATTATTTACACCAATTACTTAACATACTGCTTCACGTTAGTCCAGCTACCACCATTAACTACATTATTGAACCCGTTCTGCTCTAAAATAGCTTTTGCCAAACTACTTCTATTTCCGCCGCGGCAAAATACTACAATATTTTCCTTGTTTTCGAACTGAGCTAATTCAGAGGGCAGAGCATCTACGGGGATATTCACAGAACCTGTCACATGGCCTTCAGCATATTCCTCAGAACTTCTTACATCTACTAAAAAAGCTCCTTCTTCAATAATTTTTTTTATATCGGGCGATTTTGAATCGCCGAATATGTTTTTCCACACACTTCCCATAACATCTATTAATTTGTACAAAAGTAATAGCTGGAGAAATCGCTTTTGGTAACAAAGGTTACAATAGAAGCTTATCTAAACATTAAAAGATTTGGTTGTCCAGCAGGACTTTTTCATCGTAAACCGTTGTCTACAGCGATTCTGAAAATCTCGCACCAGTTTTCACCAATGCCTGCAGCTTTAAATACTTCTCTTTCGTTAAACCTGTTACCCCTCCGATTAAATAATAAACATTTCCAAAGCCATAATGCTCGCTTAGAAGTAAGCTAAGCTTTCAATTTCTACTAGAATCCAGAAGGACATTCGAGATGGCCATACCGTGCAAATCACTTTCCATTTACTTATTTCGTCAATTTTCAGCCTTCAACACTAAAGCAAACTTCTATTTTCCTTGAAAAAAAGAGCGCACTCGCCCCGACTGATAAACTGAAACAAAGCAATTTCTACCCGGTTTCAAAATACGCTGCAAATACTTAGGGCCAAAATATGATGTATGTCATATATATTAGATAATTTTGAAGATAAGTTTGCCCCACATTAATATCACGAAACAGGTATGACTATGTCCCTGAACAAAAAAGCACTTCTCATTGCAACACTAGTTTCTGCACTGGTAATTATCATGGTATTTTATGGATCCAGAGAACTTCAAAACTTCGATCCGGCCCTAATCGGTTATCTCTTCGGAACTGTGTTCGCTTTTTTCGGTGTAGTTTACCGTTATTCGGTTTGGTTACAGCGTCCTCCTACCTGGATGTATTTTAAACGAACATGGCAATTCTTTTTCCAGGGAAAGATTTTCACACATCTCTTATTTTTCCTAAAAGAATTCATTCAAAATATTCTATTTCAGAAATTCATTTACCCAAGGGGGCGCACTCGCTGGATAGGTCATTTCATGATGGCCCTTGGATGTACAATGGCATTTGCCATTACTTTTCCTCTTACTTTTGGCTGGATCCACTTTACCATAAATCCGGAAACCTCTATTAATCCCGAGAGCGTGAAAATGTATGAAGCACATTTTTTCGGTTTTAAAATATTTGAGTTTCCATTAGGTTCTTTAATAGCCTCAATTACTTTCCACGCGCTTAATTGGTGCTCTTGGCTGGTAATTATCGGGGTGTTAATATTTATGCGCCGCCGCTTAACTAATGCGGGTTTAATCGCTACTCAAAGCTTCGAAGGAGACCTGCTACCTTTAATCTTGTTACTGGCTATTTCCATTACCGGTTTAGGTTTAAGTTATAATTATGGATTCATGAAGGGAATGGCCTACGAATTTATGGCGGTTACACATGCCGTAACTGTAATTATGTTTCTGATATGGATTCCCTTCGGCAAGTTTTTTCACATCATCCAGCGTCCGGCACAAATTGGAGCACATATCTATAAAAAAGAAGGCATGAAGAGGGGTATGGCTGTTTGTCCGCATACCGGAAAAGAATTCGCCACCCAACTACATATAGACGATCTGAAAATTGTGACTAAACAATTAGGTTTTGATTTCACATTGGAAGATGGCTCTTCTCACCTCGATCTTAGTCCCGAGGGAAAACGATCAAGACTAGCCACAGCTCACCTAAAAGCACGTCAGGAAAATGGCGGCAAATTATTTGGTTAATCAATAAGTATACACGGTTTAATATTATATGGCTTTCTTACCTGTTTCTCCCGAAAAATTAGTAGAACAGTTTGGACCTCACCTAAACTATCCCCCACACGAAGGATATGAAGGCAGGGACGAACCTGACGAAATTGTCAAAACTCATTGCTGTTTCTGTGGTATGCAATGCGGAATGAAATTGCTGGTTAAAAGCAACAAAGTAGTAGGTTTCGAACCATGGATGGAATTTCCTTACAACGAAGGCCGGCTATGCCCCAAAGGCGTACAAAGGTATATGCAAAATAACCATCCCGATCGCCTCCTTCACCCCTTACAAAGAAAAGAAGGCGAAGGATTTGTAAATACTTCATGGGAACATGCACTCGATAAAACCGTGTCAGAAATTAAACGTATTCAGGAAAAATACGGCAACGATGCTTTTTCTGTCCTTTCGGGAGTTTCGCTAACGAACGAAAAAAGCTACCTAATGGGTAAGTTTGCCCGTGTAGCCTTAAAAACGGCAAACCTGGATTATAACGGCAGACTTTGTATGGTAAGTGCGGGTGCCGGTAATAAAAAAGCGTTCGGCCTTGACCGGATATCGAACAACTTTCAGGATCTGGAAAGAGCGGAAGTGATACTGGTTAGCGGCGCCAATATAAGCGAAACATTTCCAACCCTTACCCACTGGATATGGCGTGCCCGCGATTATGGTGCTAAATTAATTGTAGTCGATCCGCGAGTAATACCGCTTGCCCGTACCGCAGATCTTCACCTTGCTATCCGGCCCGGAACAGATTCGGCACTATACGGTGCCATGCTCAAATACCTGGTCGATCATGATATGCTTGACCATGATTTTATTGATAACCATACCAGCGGCTTCCAGGATACTATTGATGCTGTTAAAGATTATACGCTCGAGTGGGCCGAAGAGCTAACAGGTATCGAAAAAGAAAAAATAGAACTTGCTTCACAATGGTGGGGTAAAGCAGCTACAAGTTTTCTTTTACATGCACGAGGAATAGAACACCACTCTAAAGGCGTAGACAACGTTGTAGGATGCATCAATCTGGTACTTGCGACCGGCCGCATCGGAAAACCGTATTGTGGATACGGAACAATAACCGGCCAGGGAAATGGTCAAGGTGGCAGAGAACACGGGCATAAATGCGATCAGCTTCCCGGAAACAGGGATATCACCAATCCAGAACACCGAAAATACATTGCGGATGTTTGGGGAATAGATGAAAAAGACATGCCCGGCAAGGGTCATACAGCTTACGAACTGATTGAAGCCATTCACCGGGGTGAAGTAAAAGGACTGCTGTCAATCTGCTTCAATCCGCTGGTTTCCTTGCCGAATAATAATTATGTTCGCGAAGCACTAGAAAAGCTTGAATATTATGTGGTGATAGACTTCTTTATGAATGAAACATCACGCCATGCAGATATGATATTGCCGGGTTCCTTGCACGAAGAAGAAGAAGGCACGGTAACCACTGCCGAAGGCAGAGTGGTACGCATCAGAAGGGCTGTTAATCCTCCCGGTGAAGCGAGGACAGATACATCTATTATTCTTGAACTTGCCAAGAGACTTGGTGCTGAAGATAAATTCACATACAACAGCAGTGAGGATATTTTTAATGAATTGCGCGTTGCTTCCAAAGGTGGAACGGCGGATTATTTCGGTATAACCTATAAAAAAATTGAAGACAATATGGGCATTTTCTGGCCCTGCCCTTCTTTAGATCATCCCGGAACTCCGCGTTTATGGGAAGATAAAAAATTTGCTACCGCGGATGGGAAAGCCCATTTTAATGCGGCTCCTTATCGACCTCCGGGTGAAGTTACCGATGAAGATTATCCTGTTGTAATGACCACAGGCAGGGTGGTATCGCAATATTTAAGTGGCACTCAAACCCGCAGGATAGGTAAATTGGTAGACAATTTTCCTGAACCGAAAATGGAAATACATCCGGATTTGGCGGCAAAGTATAATATTCATCAGGATGAATTGGTGAAAATATCTACGCGACGGGGTTCTAATGAATTTCCCGCTAATATCGTTGAAACGATTAGAAGAGACACCATTTTCCTGCCTTATCACTGGCCCGGAAAAAAATCGGCCAATCAGTTTACTCCAGGCACTTTAGATCCGATTTCTAAAATACCCGAATTTAAAGTTTGTGCCTGCAAGCTGGAACCAACGGGTGTTTTCACAAACCCTTCAATAAAATCAAACGCATTTGCGAGTGTTTAATATCACTTAAATTAATAGATATGCCAGAAACGAATTATCAGAGAAATCAGGAGTTTTTTGTTGATATGCAACGATGCATTGGTTGCAAAGCCTGTGAAATGGCTTGTGCGGAGTGCGAAACGAATGGCCAGGAATCTATGATTCATGTGAATTATATAGACCGGGCAGTAACTATTCAAACTACCGTACAGGTTTGTATGCATTGCGAAGATCCTGCCTGCGCCAATGTTTGTCCGGCAGATGCTATTTCTAAAGACGAATTTGGAGTAGTACATACGGCCAATACCGCGCGTTGTATTGGTTGTTCTAATTGTGTGATGGCTTGTCCATTCGGAGTTCCTAAAAAAGACGAGGCCTATGATTTGATGATGAAATGCAATATGTGTTACGACCGCACCAGCGCCGGTAAAAAACCAATGTGTGCCACAGTTTGCCCAACTCAGGCATTATATTACGGAACACGTGAAGAAATAGCACGAATGCGACCCAATAGCTCGCCAGTAAATAACTTTATTTTTGGAAATGAAAAGGTAAATACGAAAGTGAATATTATGATGCCTAAAGGTTCTACCTTTTTAAAAGTCGATTAATTTAATATGAAAGCTGATAATAATGATAAACACTGGAAAAAAGATTTTCCTATAGAACAATTGGAGGCAACTCAGGTAACCCGGCGCGACTTTGCCAAATTCCTTTGTCTTGTTTCCGGAGGCTTAGCCGCAGGAAGTGGGTATGTAGCAGCAAAAGCAAACTTCTTTCCTCCTGAAAAGTTAGAAGGCGAACATTTCGTGTGTAAAAAGGACGAACTTCCCTCAGGCGGGACAAAATCTTTTGTTATTCAGGGTAGTACCATACCCTATGTTCTCATTCGGATGGAAAATGATGAGTTCAGAGCCTACGAACAAAAATGCACACACTTATCGTGTGCAGTGTTTTACAAGCCAGGCACCGGAAAGATCGAGTGCCCTTGCCATAATGGCTGGTTCGATGCCGCAACCGGAGAAGTAATTTCAGGACCGCCTCCACGCCCTTTGCCACGATTAGATGTGTTAATAAAAGGAGATAATATTTACGTTAAAGAACTCGAACAGGATAAAAATCCTGCTTAGCTATAAAAAACGCGAGTATGAGTAATTTCAAAGAAGCCCACAATCAGGCACACCCCAATAAGACGAGCGCTTTAATGCTGCTCTTGATCATGCTGCTTATATTGAGTGTAACTATACAAATATGGTTGCTTTACACAGCTTTAAATAATGCGCTGGCAGAAAACACCGACATTGCATTTCCCGCCTTCCTGGCATCCCTTTTTCTTTTTCTAATCTGTTTCGGATTGCTATATTACCTTC
>CAMLLO010000022.1 GCA_946480915.1 uncultured Sphingobacteriaceae bacterium
TATAAGGACCCGCGCTCATCATATAAGGACCCGCGGTTATCATATAAGGACCCGCATTCATCATATAAGCGTCCGCACTCATCATGCAAGTATCTGCATTGATCATATAGGCACTCGTTTTATCATGCAAGCAATCTGCACGAACCATAAACACCAGGTGATTTGGCTTCCTAACAAAATCAACGGCCTTTTTTAAGCTGGAATAATCGGGTCACCCAGGCGGAATTTGACTTTTTCCACACAGGTTGTTAACAAATGACAGAAAAAACAAAATTTAATTAGAACCGAATGAACGGGAGGATGTTAATAATTCGTAACGAACTGATTGACAATATAAATGTTTATGTCATGACACGAAATAATGCGCTCTCAATTAAGAATTGGATAAAAGATATGGGTTTCAAGTTAACGAAATCGCATTTGCTTGAACATCGTACCAGAAAAATCAAGTATTACACTTTAGGCAACTTTGGCGTATACGAAGAAATTTCTCCCTTAAAAAAATCTGAATCTCCATCAGATAAAAAAAGGAAATTTACCTCGTGGACACCATGGGGAGATAATCTTCAAATAAACTCAGTTAAAGACTTGAGCGATGCCTATGAGGAATTCATAAAGTACAATCCAAACATCGTTTTGAATTGATACTGTCACTCGTCTAATCATATCGAAAGCATCTCAAGTTTCTCAGCAAGTACTTCTGATATCTTTCGGTATGATTCTACTGTCCACCCAGCCACATGTGGACTCAGAATAACCCTTGATTCGTTTTTTAATTCATTGTACCATGGCTGGTCTTCCATCTGGGGAAACTTTTCTATTTCCAGTACATCAAGTCCTGCCCCTAAAATTTTCCCCTTTTTAATCGCGTTCAAAACTGCTTGAGTATTTACAATCTCACCCCTTGACGTATTTAGAAAGAATATCGGTTTTTTAAAATGGAGGAAATATTCATCATTAACCAATTGATTGGTTTCTCTTTTTAATGGTATGTGAAGACTCAACACGTCAGAATGCTTGACAATTTGTTCCATGCTAACTTCCTGCACAAACTCATCACTGTAACCCGATTTATATTTGTCGAAAGCAATTACATTAACTCCAAAACCTTTCAATCTTTTTGCAAAGCTTTTACCCATAAAACCATAGCCAATAATGCCAACCGTTTTACCCTTTAATTCATAGCCACGGTTTCCCTCACGATTCCAAATACCACTTCTCACCTCTATATCTGCTTTTCTAAGGTTATTCATGAGCGATAATAGCATGCCAATGGTGTGTTCAGCTACTGCGGCCCGGTTTCCTTCCGGAGCGTTTATACATACTATTCCTCTTTCGCTTGTATACGCCGTATCAATATTGTCCATGCCTGCTCCGGCCCTGGCTATAAATTTCAACTGTTGCCCTGCATCGATTAATTCTTTGTCTATTTTGAATTTGGTGCGAATTGCAATTCCTGTGTACTGATGAATAATGGATAGCGTATCTTCTCTGGAAATCTCCGGACGATCATCAACCACGTAACCTAGTTTTTCGGCTTTTTCTTTGAAAATTGGATGGAGCTTATCTGCAATTAGGATTTTTTTATTAGGCATTTAAAGGGTAAATTTGATTTAAGTATTGTAAAGGTACTCCTTCTGCCTTTTCAGATTATGGAAAAAGTGATAAATATTGTTAAACAAGACGATCAGGACGGTCAGTATATCGCATTTTGGTTAACAAAAACTCCAGGGGAACGTTTAGAAGAGGTGGTTAGGTTAAGATACCAATATTTTAAGTGGCTCAACAAATCTTTTCCTGAGAATATCGAAAAGGTAGTTTTTAAGCGGTCATTATGATTTTTGAAAAAGATTTTCAAGATTTTATTGAGCTGTTAAATAAATTTCAAGTTAAATATATGATTGTTGGGGCACATGCATTAGCATTCCATGGTAAGCCACGACACACCGGAGATCTTGATATCTGGATACAGCCAAGTGATGAAAATTCTGATAAAATGTTATTAGTATTGAAAGAGTTTGGCTTTGGTTCTTTAGGGTTAACTAAAAAGGACTTTTTAAAAGAAAACTATGTTACTCAATTAGGTTATCCTCCTTTGCGAATAGATATTTTGAATTCTATATCAGGGGTTAGCTTTGATGAAGCATTCAGTAATAGTTTAATTACTCAAGTAGATCAATTAAATATCGTTTATATCGGCTTATCCGACCTTATTAAAAATAAAACATCAACAGGGCGAAAACAGGATATAGCAGATGTGGAAAGTTTAGAAAATATTAAGAAGAAGCGATTCTTTAAGTGAGGAGTAAAACGGGTAGATGCTTCCACAGCACTTTATTTCGAGATACATTTAGGCTACTCTAATGAACAAATATCTTCCCTTAGTTCTGATTTTTCTATTATCTGCATATTCCGCGTATGCACAAGATAAAAGAATTACAATTAGTACTAATCTATTAAACCTGGCTGTTGCTGGTCCCTCTTTGGCGATAAATTATAAGCAGAGCCCAAGGCTAAATTTTCAATTATATGGATCAACCGGAGATTTCAGATACCTGCCTTTCAATCAAACCTACAGTTTTAAAACAGGCATATTAGACCTTAAGTATACCGTATTTGACATACTGTACGTGGGTACGTACCTGCGATATATAGAAAAGGAAGTAAAAAGAGAAGGCTATGTCGATAACACCGGATTTGTTTCAATAAGTTCCCGGGATTTTCAAGGGAAAGGATTATCCTCCGGAGTTTTACTCGGTATAACGATGTTGGATACCCGGCTTTTCAAACTCGAAACGTTTGCCGGGGCTGGTTATGGTAAGTTCTTATCTCAAAAAGATACTTTCAATAATGAAGATCAGAATGGGTTTGTAGATGGAAGAGTGGGCTTATTAGCCGGACTAAAATTTTAAACTCCGACACTATCACATAGACTCGCTTATCCTGTTCGTCAATTTTACAAAATCTTCAACAGTCAATCTCTCGGCCCTTAAATCAAGCATTGGTTCATCATTCATTTTTTCTTTGTTAATCAATGATGATAGTGCATTTCGCAGAGTTTTCCTGCGTTGATTAAATCCTGCTTTTACAACCTTCCAAAATAATTTTTCGTCACAATTCAACGATTCATTTTCGTTTCTGCTTAAACGGATAACTGCCGAAAGTACCTTTGGCGGAGGATTAAATACACCGGCCTTCACTGTAAAAAGATACTGAACCTTATAATAGGCATTTATAAGTACAGTCAATATGCCATATTCTTTGGTCCCCGGTTTTGCCGAGCATCTTTCTGCAACTTCTTTTTGAAACATGCCTACCATTTCTGGTATCAGATCCCGGTTATCAAGTATTTTAAAGATAATCTGCGACGATATGTTGTAGGGAAAGTTGCCGATAATGCCCAGCTTGTCTTTAAATACTGCTTTAAAGTCTAAGTCTAAAAAATCGCCGTTTATCAGCCTTTCGCCGAGTTGAGGATATTTTCGTTTTAAAAATTCTATCGATTCCGAATCTAAATCGATGAGAAAGGTTTCGTACTCGGTTTTTTGTAGTAAAAAGTCGGAAAGTATGCCCATGCCTGGACCAACTTCAAGCACCTGGTGGTATTTTCCTGCCGGAGTTAAACTTTCTACAATCTTAGCCGCAATATTTTTATCAGTTAAAAAATGTTGACCTAAGTGTTTTTTCGCACGTACAGAACTCATCAGGTTAATATTTAGCGCAAATTACGCAAACTTTACATGCGATTACGGCAAACCGTTTCAAATTCTTTATTTTGCAGGAGTTTCCGGATAATCCGGTATTTAAAGAAACCCATGAGCGAAAAAATTAAAGTAGGAATTTCAATAGGCGATGTCAACGGTATAGGGCTGGAGGTCATTCTAAAAACTCTCGCCGATCCAGGTATTTTAGATTATTGTACCCCTATTGTTTATGGAAATACTAAAGTTGCATCCTTCTACCGCAAGTCTTTAAGTTTACACGATTTTAGTTTTAATGTTATCACGCATCCTGATCAAGCCAATCCTAAAAGAGCTAATATGATCAACTGCTGGGAAGAAGATGTCAAAATCGAACCCGGTCAGATAAATGAAACCGGCGGTAAATATGCCTTTTTATCTCTGGATAAAGCCGTGGCAGATTTAACCGCAGGAGATATACAGGCACTGGTTACCGCGCCGATCAATAAGCATAACATCCAAAGCGACAATTTTAATTTCGCTGGTCACACGGAATATATACAGCACAAAACTAATTCGCCCGACTCATTGATGTTCCTTGTTGGCGAAGACTTAAAAGTTGGGGTGGTTACCGGACATATTCCCGTCGGCGAAGTCGCCAAAAATATTACCAAAGATGCCATTATTTCAAAGCTTCAATTAATGCACGCGAGTTTAAAAGCAGATTTTTGGATTCAAAAACCAAAAATTGCGGTGCTGGGATTAAATCCGCATGCCGGAGACAATGGCCTGATCGGTAAAGAGGAAATAGATACTATTATTCCGGCTATTGAAGAAGCAAAAGAAAAAGGCATTTTTGCTTTTGGTCCGTATTCTGCTGATGGGTTTTTTGCCAACGGCTCGCACTTAAAGTTCGATGCGGTACTTGCAATGTATCATGATCAAGGCTTAATCCCCTTTAAATCTATAGCCTTTCATACCGGAGTTAATTTTACAGCCGGACTTCCGGTAGTTCGTACATCACCAGACCATGGCACGGGCTACGATATTGCAGGAAAAAATCTCGCATCCGAAAGCTCTTTTCGTGAAGCACTATTTTTAGCGATAAATATTGTAAAACGCCGGAAAGAGCTAAAGGAGCTTACCTCAAATCCGCTTAAAATAACTAAATTATCCAAAGACAGGGATTAAGAATACCCGGGATTTTTTAACGTTGATGCTCGTACTGCCAACCTCAGGCAACTAATCTTGCTTTGAAAAATCCTTTGAAAAAATCTTTTCCACGAATAATTAATTTACCTATCTTTGCAGGCTCAATTGCCGTGCTTTGAAATCGTTACAGGAATACAGAATACCATTTACAGGTTTAAAAACCGGGAAGCATCAGTTCGATTTTGATATCGATGAGCGTTTCTTCAATGAGTTTGAATACTCATTAGTTAAAGATGGTAAGCTAAAAGTTGATATGGAGATGGATAAGCAAGAGACGATGCTTATTCTCCAGTTCCGGATCAAAGGGGAGATTTTTTCAAACTGCGATTTTTGCCTTTCAGATTTTCCAACATCTGTAAATGTTAACGAAAGGCAGATCGTGAAGTTCTCTGATGATGAGAATCTTGAAGATAATACAGATGAGATAATTGTGCTTAGCAAAAACGAGCATGAAATAAATGTGTCTCAACTTATATATGAGTATATTAATTTAGCAGTACCTTTGTTCAACCGTTGTGAAGATGTGGGGAATACTCAGTTTTGCGATAAAGAGGTAATAGAAAAGCTAAAAGCGCTCTCGGCTGATAAAGAGGAAAAAGAAAATACCGATGCTGACCCACGCTGGGAAGCATTAAAGAATATAAAAAACGATAATTAAAACAACAGGAAGCGATGGCACATCCAAAACGGAAAATTTCCAAATCGAGAAGAGATAAGAGAAGAACTCACTACAAAGCTGAGGCGCCAACCTTGTTTACTTGCAAAACTACTGGCGCAATTCACTTGCCTCACCGTGCATATAATGTAGATGGAAATCTGTATTACAAAGGTAAATTGCTAGTTGAAAGTACCTCTTTAGGATAAGTTTAATTTTCATTATGAAATCATCATGTGTTCAGAACTTTGTAACTCGAAACTGAACATCATGATAGTTCTGCCCCGAATGTTTGCCCAAAAAGTAAGCAGGCAGGTAAATTCATTATCTAAAAAAGATAATTTCTTTTAATGAAACCATCATGGACTTAGCACTTACGAATAACTTTTATAAGTTCATGATAGCTTCATTGCCGTTAAAAGCAATTAAACTCTAAATGAAAATTGGCTTAGACATAATGGGCGGAGATTTCGCTCCCGAGGCAACTGTTTTGGGCGCGATTGCAGCTTATGAATCTTTAGAATCAAATCAACATTTGGTTCTGATTGGCAATAAAGAACAAGCTCTTCCTTTTTTTAAGGAAAAAAACTTCAACCCCGATAAGGTTGAGTTTATCCATACCACCGAAGTGATCGGTATGGGAGAACATCCAACCAAGGCTATTACTCAAAAACCCGATTCAAGTATTTGCGTGGGTTTCCGTATGCTTAAAGAAGGAAAGATAGATTCTTTTGCTTCGGCAGGAAATACTGGTGCAATGCTTGTTGGTGCTATGTTTAGCGTAAAAACCATCCCCGGTGTAATTCGTCCCGCAATTTCTTCAATCGTTCCCAAACTCAAAGACGGGTTTGGAATTATGCTTGATGTTGGGGCGAATGCTGACTGCAAACCTGATACCCTTTTGCAGTTCGGAGTTCTCGGAAGTTTGTTTGCCGAAAATATTCTTGGTATAAAAAACCCTAAAATTGGTTTGATTAATATTGGTGAAGAAGAAGAAAAAGGAAACCTCTTAACTCAGGCTACCTATTCCTTAATGAAAGACACCAGTATGTTTAACTTTATCGGTAACGTTGAAGGGAGAGACCTGTTTAATGAAAAAGCTGATGTCATAGTCTGCGATGGATTTACAGGTAATGTTATGTTAAAACTAGCGGAGACTTTTTATATCCTTACGCTTAAAAAAGGATTTAAAGATGAGTTTTTTGCTAAGTTTAATTATGAACAATACGGTGGAAGCCCGATTCTGGGAGTAAACGCCCCAGTGATTATAGGCCATGGAATTTCACCTCCCGAAGCAATTAAAAACATGATTCTCTTGTCAAGAGACATGATAGAAACTAAACTAATTGAAAAAATAACTTCTGCTTTTAAGTAATTCAGACAGGATTATGCAAAAAATACACGCTGCGATTACAGCTGTTAATGGTTACGTTCCTGATTATGTGTTAACCAATCACGAATTGGAAACCATGGTTGATACCAATGACGAGTGGATAACCACCAGGACGGGTATAAAAGAAAGAAGAATACTTAAAGGCGAAGGCCTTGCAACTTCAGATATGGCCGTTCCGGCTGTAAAGGGTTTGCTCGAAAAGAGAGGCATTGGTGCCGAAGAAATCGAATTGATCATATTTTGTACTTCAACTCCCGATATGCCATTCCCGGCTACGGCAAATATTCTTGCCGATAAGATTGGAGCCGTGAATGCCTGGGGTTATGATCTGCAAGCAGCCTGTTCAGGCTTTTTATTTGGCTTAACAACCGGCGCTCAGTTTATTGAATCAGGGAAACATAAAAAAGTATTGGTTGTTGGTGGTGATAAGATGTCATCAATTGTGAATTACGAAGACCGTACTACCTGTATAATTTTTGGCGACGGATGTGGCGCGGTTCTGCTTGAACCCGACACTGAAGGCTATGGAGTGCTCGACTCGATTCTGAAAAGTGATGGCTCGGGAAAACATCTTCTCAACATAAAAGCCGGCGGATCGTTAAGGCCCGCTTCGTACGATACCATAAATAATAAAGAACATTTTGCATATCAGGAAGGTCAGGCAGTGTTTAAGTTTGCTGTAACAAATATGGCAAATGTGGCAGGCGAGATTATTGAGAGAAATAATCTGAAATCTGAGGATATTGCATGGTTGGTACCTCATCAGGCTAACAAACGTATTATCGATGCTACCGCAAACCGAGCAGGGGTGGGTCCGGAAAAGGTGATGATTAATATCGAACGTTACGGAAATACGACCAATGGCACCATCGTACTGTGTTTGTGGGAATGGGAAAAGAAACTCAAGAAAGGTGATAATTTGATTCTGGCGGCTTTCGGCGGCGGATTTACCTGGGGTTCTGTGTACCTAAAATGGGCATATAACAGCTAAAAATATAAAAGTTTAAGACTCTGGTTTTAGAGTTTTATTTCTGAATTTTGAATTTACAATAAACCAAATCGGAAAAAATGGATATTAAACAGGTTCAGGAACTTATCAGATTTGTTTCCAAATCAGGTGTAAATGAAGTTTCTATTGAAGAAAAAGACTTTAAAATCACCATAAAAACTAATCAGCCGCCAACATTTTCAACAGCACCTGTTGCGGTAGCTGCACCAGTTGCGGCGCCACAGGTTGCAGCGCCAGTTTCTGCACCTGCTGCAGTGGCAGCACCAGTTGCTGCATCTTCAGCAGAAGACACGTCAAAATACATCACGGTGAAATCTCCAATGATCGGTACCTTTTATCGTTCAGCTAGTCCCGACAAACCTTTCTTCGCTAATGTAGGTGATGAAATTAAAGTAGGACAGGTAATTTGTATTATCGAAGCAATGAAGCTTTTCAACGAAATCGAATCTGAAGTATCAGGAAGAATCGTAAAAGTACTGGTTGAAAATTCAAGTCCGGTAGAATACGACCAACCTCTATTTCTGGTAGAACCAGCATAAATTAAATTATGTGCAGATATGTCGATGTGCAGATATGCAATTCATCTGCATATCTGCACATTTGTTTATTTGCACATTAAAATATCGCATGTTTAAAAAAATATTAATTGCAAACCGCGGAGAAATTGCACTACGTATTATTCGTACCTGCAAGGAAATGGGAATTAAAACAATAGCGGTTTATTCCACTGCCGATCGCGAAAGCTTGCATGTTCGTTTTGCTGATGAGGCCGTTTGTATCGGTCCTCCTGCAAGCAAAGATTCTTATCTTAACATCCCTAATATTATAGCTGCTGCCGAATTAACTAATGCAGATGCTATTCATCCCGGTTATGGCTTTTTATCAGAGAATGCAAAGTTCTCAGCTATTTGCCGTGATTATGGAATTAAGTTTATCGGAGCCACTCCTGAGCAAATAAACGATATGGGCGACAAAGCATCGGCTAAAGAGACCATGAAAATTGCAGGAGTTCCTACAATTCCTGGATCTGAAGGTTTATTAACGGATGTTGCCGAGGGTATCAAAATCGCGAATGAAATTGGTTATCCGGTTATACTTAAAGCTACTGCTGGTGGTGGTGGTCGTGGAATGCGTGTAGTTTGGAAAGACGAGGATTTTGAAGACGCCTGGGATTCTGCCCGTCAGGAATCTGGTGCTGCATTCGGAAATGATGGATTATACCTTGAGAAATTTGTGGAAGATCCGAGGCATATTGAAATCCAAATAATTGGAGATCAGTACGGAACAGTAAGCCATTTATCTGAACGTGATTGCTCGATTCAACGTCGCCATCAAAAATTAGTTGAAGAATCTCCTTCTCCCTTTATGACGGATGACCTGCGTCAACGCATGGGTGAAGCGGCAGTGAAAGGCGCAAAAGCAGTAAACTACGAAGGCGCCGGAACTATTGAATTTTTGGTAGACAAGCATCGTAATTTCTATTTCATGGAAATGAACACTCGTATCCAGGTAGAGCATCCTGTTACTGAAGAGGTTGTAAATTATGATTTAATTAAAGAGCAAATTAAAGTTGCAGCTGGAGTACCAATATCCGGAAAAAATTACTTTCCGGGTATGCATGCAATAGAGTGCCGTATTAATGCTGAAGATCCTTACCAGGGATTCAGACCAGCTGCCGGAAAAATCACTAATTTTCATTCTCCGGGCGGTCATGGTGTTCGTGTAGATACGCATGTTTATGCAGGTTACCAGGTGCCACCGCATTATGATTCAATGATTGCTAAATTGATCTGTACAGGTCAGACCCGCGAGGAAGCGATTTCAACTATGGAGCGGGCGCTAAGCGAATTTGTTATCGAAGGAATAAAAACTACCATTCCTTTTCATCTAAAGCTGATGAAAGATCCAAATTTTAGAGCAGGTAACTTTACTACGAAATTTATGGAGAGCTTCGTATTTGTCGAAGAAAAAGCATAAATGTAAAATCCAGGCAAATGCCATTCTCGTATAAAGAGAATGGTATTTGTTTTTTAAAACTATGACTGAGCAGCCACGTAAAGATCTGGTAGAAACCATTAAGGATCGGGGGAAATCTCTTGAAGCCGAAATGTCCTTTTTTGACCATATGGAAGTTTTGCGATGGCACCTCATCCGCTCGGCCATTGCCATAGTTCTGTTCACTATTCTCGCCTTTGTTTATTATGACTTTATTTTTGATGAGATAATAATGGGCCCCAAAAAGACAGATTTCTGGACCTACAGAATGATGTGTAGCCTGGGCGAGCAGTTTAATCTGGGGCCGGACTTTTGTATTAAGAAAATCCCATTCGATATCATCAATACCGAAATGGCAGGGCAATTTACTTTGCAACTAAACTCAGCACTTTTAATTGGCGTTGTTCTTGGCTTTCCCTATTTGCTGTTTGAAGTTTGGCGTTTCGTTAAGCCGGGCTTAACCCAAAAAGAAAGCAGCTCTGCAACAGGTTTCGTATTTTATGCCAGCTTGCTTTTTATTGCAGGCCTTTTATTTGGATACTATATCATTGCACCCCTTTCAATTAACTTTTTAGCCAATTACAATGTTAGTTCTGTAATTAAGAATACAATTACTATTGATTCATATCTTTCTACAGTATCAACGCTAAGTATTGGCGCAGGGATTACCTTCGAGCTTCCTATTATTATTTATATACTATCCAAACTCGGGATAATGACTCCGGCATTTATGCGTTCTTCAAGAAGATATGCCACAGTTCTGATATTAATTATTGCGGCGGTTGTAACTCCAACCCCTGATATATTAACTATGCTGACGGTTAGTTTTCCTCTGTTTTTGTTATATGAGTTGAGTATAATCGTATCAGCAAGGGTAGAAAAAAATCGTAAAAAGAAAGAGTTGGAATTTTATTCCACTAAATAATCAATCTATAAAATAATTCATTCATGGATACTTTATCTATAGCAATCGGTTCAGATCACGCTGGATTTGAATACAAAGAACTATTACGAGATTTTTTGAATAGCTCAAAAACACAGGATTTTGGTACCTATAATTCAGATTCAGCTGACTATCCTGATTTTGCGCATCCCGTGGCTGATGCGGTCGAGTCTGGTGAGTTTCAATTTGGAATTCTGGTATGCGGAAGTGCAAACGGTGTGGCTATAACAGCAAATAAACATCAGGGAATCCGGGCTGCAATATGCTGGAATGAAGAAATTGCTGAGTTGGCGAGGAAACATAATAACGCCAATGTGTTATGTATACCTGCGCGTTTTGTTTCGCAGGATTTAGCTAAAGCTATTACAAAGAAGTTTTTGACCACCGAATTTGAAGGTGGCCGACATGCTAACCGGGTGGATAAGATTTCATGTTAAAAGATATGAGGCATAAAATAGGTTGGCTTATCCTTTTCGGGACGCTATCTTTTAATGCTTTTTCTCAAAATGCTTCCGCGATTAAATACGCGGGGCAACTCACTCCCGAAGGTGCAAAGAAGCATTTAAGCATATTGGCTTCTGATGAATTTGAGGGGAGAGAAACCGGGCATCGTGGTGCAGAACTTGCAGCCAACTATATTGCTGCGGAATTTAAGAAGCTCGATTTAAAAGCCCCGGTAAACGGATCCTATTTTCAACAAGTAGACCTGATTGAATCTACGTTTAGGGTAGATAAGTTTCAAGTCAACGATCGAAAATTGCAGAACCTGAAGGACTTCTACTTGCGGCTGAATAAGTATAACAAGAAGATTAAAGCTGAAAATATAGTGTTTGCAGGCTACGGTATCACTGCCAATGGTTATGATGATCTGAAGGGAATTGACATAGCCGGGAAAGTTGTATTGGTGATTGGCAAAGCTGAACCGGTAAAAGATGGCGTGTCAATTATTTCGAAAGAAAGTAGTCTGTCTGAGTGGTCAGAAGTCCTGGATAAGCGCATTCAGAATCTTAGGTCTAAAAAGCCGGCACTAATTCTGTCGATAGATCCTGATCTGCCCCATTTTCTGTCATTGGGTAATGGGCATCTGGGTGATCCTATAATTTCTTTAAAGAAATCGATTTCAAATTCTCTTCCTGTTCAGGCCGATGTAATTCGGATTACTCCAGAAGCAGCGAATGTTTTTTTAAAAAAATCAGGAAAAACTCTCGAGCAACTGATGGCGCTAATTAATAATTCTGGTAGGCCGGCCAGTCGGGTCATCAAGGCAGATTTTGAAGCCTCTTATGGCAATGAGGTAAAAGATGTGAAGGCTGCTAACGTAATGGGCTATTTAGAAGGTTCGGATTTGAAGAACGAGCTGCTTGTTATTTCTGCACATTATGACCATGTAGGATTAAATGCAGATGGCCCTGACAAAGTATTCAATGGAGCAGATGATGATGGCTCGGGGACAACCGCCGTCCTTGAGTTGGCAAGAACATTTGCAAAGGCTAAAAAAGAAGGGAAAGGCCCCAGACGCAGCATTTTGTTTTTGACCGTGGTAGGTGAGGAGAAGGGACTTTTAGGGTCCGAATGGTATTCTGAGAATCCCATCTTTCCTTTGTCTAATACAGTGACCGACCTGAACATAGATATGATCGGAAGAGTCGATCCGGCTCATAAAGATAGCACCGACTATCTTTATTTGATCGGTTCTGATAAACTAAGCAGTCAATTACACCAGATTTCTGAAAATGCGAACGCAACATACACTAAGCTGAAGATTGATTACAAATACAACGATCCCAAAGACCCCGAGCGAATATATTATCGTTCAGACCATTATAACTTTGCAAAGCACCGCATCCCCATTATTTTTTACTTCAATGGGGTTCACGAGGATTATCATAAAGTAAGCGACGAAGTAAGTAAGATTAATTTCTCTTTACTGGTAAAAAGAGCGCAGTTAGTTTTTTATACAGCCTGGGATATTGTTAATCGGGACAAAAGACCGGTAGTGGATGTGGAGGATACTAAGTAGGGAGTTAGGGAGTAACAAGTATCAAGTATCAAGTAGAAAGTATCAAGTAGCAGGTATCAAGTAGTAAGTATCAAGTAGCAGGCCTGTCTTGATACTTACTACTAAGTACTGCTTGATACTTAGAGAATAATTCTGATTGACAGTCCTACACCTCTTTCGTAGAAACCAGAATAGGGGGTTAATACTAGAGCCGGTTTCCAATCCAGGGAAAGATTTAAAGGAGATCCTGGTATTACATAATCAAGTCCCAGTACTCCATCAACGCTTAAATAAACATCATTATCTCTTGTATCATCGTTCTTATAATTAATACTTCCGATAGAAGCACCACCACCATAATACCATTTTAAACCCGCAGCGCCGCTTATCGGATTGTGGACCTCATACAATCCTGTTAAGTTCACATAAGAATCGTTCTTACGGTTTCTAATGTTTAAAATAAAGTCTAATGCCCGGTCGGATTGAATAAAGGTTTTATAAGTAATACCATAGGCATCCCCTAATCTAACACCTAAGGCATTTTTGTATTGAGCTTTTACTGTAGAGGCCGAGATGAACATCAAGCCCATAATTAAACATGGTAATAAAAATCTTTTCATTTTCTTGTTACAATAGTTAAAATTTGTTCTGCAAACTTATTGTTAATTGCAGTGTGTGTGTTAATAGATGTACTTTCTATATAGAAGGTTGCAAATATAAAAAAATTAAGTAATGCGTAATGTTCGGTTGAACTTACCCGTTAATGTTAAAATAAGTTAATCTCTAGTTTTTGAATTATAAAAAGATAAATTTGTCCCGGGTTATGAAAAGTGTAAAAAAATTGCTGTGTTTATTGTTGTTTGTGCCAATACTAATAGGAGGTTGTAAAAAAAACGACCCCTATGATGCTGACGCACAACTGCAAAAAGACGAGGAACTGATCAAAAGTTATTTGACCGCGAATAATATTGTAGCTGAAAGACACCCCAGTGGCGTTTATTACGTGATTTCTGAGCCCGGTGTGGGAACAGTGAATTACACAGGCTCCACCAGCGTGAAGGTGACTTACACTTTAAAATTACTTGGAGGTCAGGTTATTCCGCAAACAACAGAACCTGTTTCTTTTACTTTGGGAGGTGTTATTGTGGGATGGCAGATCGGAATTCCTCTAATCCAGAAAGGTGGGAAGATTAGGCTATTTGTACCTTCCGGATATGCTTACGGCCCGCGCTCGCAGGGGAATATTCCTGCAAACTCAATTCTCGACTTCGAAATTGACTTACTTGATGTGACTGTTAATTAAAATTAGAATGAAATTAAATTTATGTAAAGCGTTTTGTTTTTCACTTGTCGTGCTGATTTTTGCTGCAGGCTGTAAAAAAGAATACGAAAGTATTGAAGAACTTGATGCAAAAAATATAGAAACATATATTGGCCAGAGTAATGTTAATTTTCAGAAATCAGCTAATGGAATATACTATAGCATTGTAAAACCTGGTACTGGTACTGAGCTTGCTTATTCAGACAAGGTTCAGTTTATATATACTGTTCGTTCACTCGACGGCTCATATATCAATACAGATACCATTGTGAATCACTACGGAGGTTCGGGACAGTTTTTAGGCTACTTTACTCCTGAACCTGTTCGAACAGCGATCAAGGAAATTTTGAAAAAACGTGGTGGTGAGATCAGGGTGTTAGTGCCTTCACATCTTGCATATGGCAGAAATGGAAGCGGAGCTATACCTGGTAATGCATCATTGGATTATACCGTAAAAGTGTTGGAGCAAAATGGATTGCCTGCTTATGATGATGCCAGTATCAAGAGGTATATGCAGACTTCGAATCTTAGCGGATTTACAAAGTTAAAAGAAGGATTATATTATAAAGTAATAGAATCCGGCGCTGGAAGCCCGATAACACAAGATTCCATTGTTACTGTTCAGTACACCGGAAAGCTTTTTAATGGTAAAGTGTTCGATCAAACACAGGGAACAAATACAGCTACTTTCCTTCTCTCTGAAACTGTAGAGGGCTTTAAAGAATCAGTATCCTTAATCAAAGGTGGAGGCTCAATAAGGGTTTTAATTTCCTCTTCTCTCGGCTATGGATTGGATGGTAGTAGAAATCAGTATGGTACTTTTACAATCCCTCCGTTCTCGTGCCTTGACTTTGAAATCAAAGTTACCGATGTAAGTCAGCCGTAGGAATTAATGTTGGAGGCTATTTATAAATAGCTTTCTTTTGCCTCTTTATAAGCATTCAATGCTCTTTCTCGTGCAAATTTGTGCTCGACAATAGGCTCAGGATATTTAAATGGATCGCCAAATTCGGGGATCCATTTTTTTATGTATTTAAGTTCAGAATCAAAACTCCTTGTTTGTAAATCGGGATTAAAAATTCTAAAATAGGGTGCTGCATCGTTTCCTGTTCCAGCCGCCCATTGCCAGCCGCCTACATTGCTGGCCATATCATAATCGATAAGTTTTCTGGCAAAGTATGCCTCGCCCCATCGCCAATCAATTAGCAAATGTTTGCATAAAAAGCTGGCAGTAATCATTCTTACACGATTATGCATCCATCCGGTGCTATTTAGTTGGCGCATTCCGGCGTCAACCATAGGGTAGCCGGTTTTGCCTTCACACCAGGCCTCAAATTCGTTTTCATTATTTCTCCATCTGATATGATCAAATTCTTTTTTAAACGCATGATTTTCTGTTTCGGGGAAATGCCATAAAATCATGCTGTAGAAATCTCTCCAGATTAATTCAGATAACCAGACAGATGAATGAAGGTTCGCCTCTGCAGCCAGCTCTCTGATGCTTATTGTGCCAAATCGAAGATGAATACCTATTCGGGATGTGCCCTCCACAGCGGGATAGTCACGCAAGTCCTCGTAATTGGCGAGAATAGGTTTATACACCTTTCCAGGTAAGGAGATCGGGCTTTTTGAAAAACCGATGTCAGCTAAATCAGGAACCTTGAAGGATGCGTACTGATAATAATTTAGATCTGAGTTCGGGTACGCTTTAAAATGAATGTCGGGCTGAAGCCGGCCGAGCCATTTTCGCTTGTAAGGAGTAAAAACTGTGTAGGGTGTGCGATCATCTTTAGTTATTTCATCGGTATCAAAAATTACATGATCCTTGTAGCTGTTAAATTTAATTCCACGTTTTGCTAATAATAGATCAATTTCCAAATCCCGTTTTCGTGCATATGGTTCATAATCCCTATTAGCGAAAACCTCTTTAATGTCAAACTCGTTTAATAGCTCATCCCAGGCTTTTGCGGGAGTGGAATGCTTTATAAGAATTGAAGAATTGTGTTTGTTAAGCTCACTATTTAGTTCCCTTAAGGCTTGATGAATAAATGTTAACCGTGCATCATCTTTATCCTGAAGTTTTTCTAAAATATTCTGATCGAAGATAAAAACAGGTAACACCGGAATGTTTGATCGTAATGCGTGGTATAAGCCCGCATTGTCCTGTAGTCGTAAATCTCTTCTAAACCAAAATATATTGACAGCAGGTTTTTTATCAGGCATAGATATTCTTTAATGCACTTTCTAATGTCGGATATTTAAATTTAAATCCTGCCTTTTCAATCTTATCGACAGATGTCCGGTTGCTGTTCAGTACTACTCTGCTCATTTCTCCCAGCAAAATCCTTAAGGCAATTTCCGGTACTCGGGGGAGCCATAAACGTTTATGAAGGTGTTTTGCAATTGCTCTGGTTAATTCCTTATTTGTAACCGGAAAAGGTGCTGCCATATTGTAAATGCCACGAATCTCTTCGTTTTCTAAGGCATATAGGTACATGGCGATAACATCGTCAAGATGTATCCATGGAACCCATTGTTTTCCTGAACCTAAGGCCGCCCCAAATCCAAGTTTAATTGGTTTGGCAAGCTGAGGGAGCGCTCCTCCGAGCGGAGTCAATACAACGCCGGTTCTAAGTTTTACCAGCCTGATTCCAAGATTCTCGATTTTATCGGCAGCTCTTTCCCAGGCCAGACAGGTATTAGCAAGGAAGTCAGTGCCTGGTTCGCTTTCTTCTGTTAAAACTTCATTTTTTCTGTCGCCATAATGACCCACAGCAGAAGCTGAAATGAAGGTTTTCACAGCGTGATCCGGATGATCTTTGAGCACGTCGTGTAGGAGTTTAAGTGAGCCGGTGCGACTTTTAATTATTTGTTGCTTGCGTTTATGGGTCCATGCTTTATCAGCGATGCCTTCGCCAGCCAGGTTTATAATAGCATCTACATTTTCGATACATTTCGGATCGATCTCCATCCGTGAAATATCCCACTTAAAGATCTTTGCTCCGGTGTTCGACTTAGACAAACTGCGACTGAGCTGATGTACAGTAAAACCTTTTTCGATCAGGAGTTGGGTTAAAGGCTTGCCAATAAGTCCACTTGCTCCGGTTATCAAAACTGTTTTACTCATAATATATTCTTAACTCTAATGTGTATTTTTGGTTTTAATATGCTTTATACAAAACACGTGTTTATTTGTACGAATCAACGCCCCGCAGGTTCGAGAATTAGTTGTGGTGAATCTCATGGAATGGAACTGGTTGCTGCGTTTAAAAAATTAATTAAAGATAAAGGTTTAAACACAGAAATAAGAGCTCAAAAAACAGGATGCCTTGAAGCATGCGAAGCGGGCCCGTCTGTAGTTGTTTATCCCGAAGGGGTTTTTTACAGCAGGGTTCAGCTAAGCGATGTTGAAGAAATCGTAACCGAACATCTTCAGCATAACAAACCTGTTAACCGGCTGATTATGGACTTCAACGAATTACCCTGGTATAAAAAGAAACAAGATCAAGTTAGTGGCTAGCTGCTGATATAGGATTCAAGCTGCTCGATTGTTGATCGCTGTATTTCAATAATTGACTTCACTGCATCGCCAATAGAAACCATGCCACATACCCGGTTGTTTTCGATAACAGGTAAATGCCGGATGTGTCTTTCCGTCATTATGTTCATGCAATAGTCAATACTGTCTGTAGGTAAAACAGTAATCAACGAAGCTGTCATTATCTCGCTAACGGGAGTGTCTTTTGACGATTTTCCCTTAAGAACGATTTTGCGGGCATAATCCCTTTCTGTGAAAATTCCACGTAGCTCATCTCCTTCCATAACTACCAAAGCACTGATGTTTTTGTTCATCATAACTTCGAGGGCTTCGTACACGGTAGTTTCGGGTCTCACTGAATAAACTTGTGATGGTTTAGTTGCTAGGATTTGGCTAACTGTTTTCATAACTGGATCGTTTCTTTAAAGTTAAGGATAATTTTTAAAACTGAAAATTGTTTGTTGAATTCCCGCTCTCTTTTAACGTTAAAATTCTGATTCGAGAATCAGAATTTTAGCTATTTTTATTGTCTTCATGGTGTCAATATTGATTTCATTTTTGTGACAATAGAATAGGTTAATACAATTTTAACTATTTTGCATCAAATTGGTTTGTGGATATATGAATGGAAAAACCATATTAGTTTGGTTTAGAAATGATTTGAGGGTTCATGATAATGAAATTTTACTTGAAGCAGTAAAGCGTGCCGAAACCATTATCCCTGTCTATTGCTTCGATCCTCGCTATTTTACTGAAACCAAATATGGTACAAAAAAAACAGGCTCGATCAGAGCGCAGTTTTTATTGGAAAGCGTAAATGGCCTGCGAGAATCTCTGCAAAGTCTGGGCGGAGATTTACTAATAAGATTTGGTAGGCCGGAAGATATTCTCCCCGAGCTTTGCCAAAAATATTCTGTATCTGAAGTTTATCATCATCGTGAAGTTGCTGCGGAGGAAACAGAGATCTCCAGCAATGTTGAATCTGCCTTATGGAAACAACAAATTAATCTTAAGCATTTTATCGGCCACACTTTATACCATAAAGAGGATTTACCATTTCCAATAAAAGATATTCCTGATGCTTTTTTGGTGTTCAAAAAGAAAGTTGAAAGAGATAGTGATGTCAGACCTGGTTTTGCCAGCCCTGATACAATACGGGTTCCGGATAATATTGAGTGGGGAAATGTTCCTCTTTTGTCCGATTTAGGAGTGTCAATGCCTGCGTTTGATGAGCGAGCACAATGGCGATTTGTAGGCGGTGAGAAAGAAGGCTTATTCCATCTTTCAGATTTTTTGTCCAGCTATCAGGTTCCCCCCAAGGGACAAAAAAATGTTACCACAACAAATTCTTTGCTATCGCCATGGCTCTCTTTAGGATGTTTATCGCCCCGGGAGGTTTACTGGCAAGCTAAAAACTTTGAGAAGGAGCATCCTTTACGAGATATTGCTGCACACATTGTGCTTGAACTTCAATGGCGTGATTACTTTAGATTTATGTTAAAGAAACATGGCAGCAAAACAACTCATAGCTCTCATGATCCCGAAATAGCGGAATCTAAGGCTTTCGAAAGATGGAAAAAAGGAAAAACCGGTTCTGCTCTCGTCGATGCCTGCATGGCAGAATTAAATTCAACGGGCTTTATTAATAATCGCTGCAGGCAATACGCCGCACTATACCTGGTGAATGATCTGGCTGTAAACTGGAAAGCAGGAGCAGCCTATTTTGAAGAAAAATTAATCGATTATTCGCCCGCAAGTAATTGGGGAAATTGGACCTATATAGCCGGGGAAGGAGTTATGTCTGTCAATAAGCCAATAACAATAAAGCCAGACGTGCTTTCGGAAGAACTATATATTAAGAAGTGGATGGCTTTGGTAAATGAGGTTCGATAAACTTTTTTTTGCAATAAACTTCAATTTAAATCATTTTTTAAGGAAATACTTAAGAAATATAGGCCTAAACTCTTATTTTTGCGGCTACTTTTTAGAAAATCAGAAATTTCCATGGATAATTTGTCGTATCTCAGTAACGCACATTCGTCTTACATAGATTCACTATATCAATCGTATAAACAAGATCCGGATTCAGTTGAATTCGGCTGGCAAAAGTTTTTTGAGGGCTTTGACTTTGGCCGGGGCTCTGAGGCCAATGTGGCAGGCGCCGAAACCCCCGAGCATTTCCTTAAAGAGATAAATGTTCTGAACATGATACATGGCTATCGCGATAGAGGGCATTTGTTTACAAAAACGAACCCTGTACGCGAGCGTCGTAAGTATTTTCCAGGCAAAGAACTTGAAACATTTGGATTAAGCGAAGCAGATCTTGATACTGTTTTTAATGCTGGTGTTGAAGTCGGCTTAGGCGCAGCTACCCTTCGGGATATCCGTAAATTGCTTGAAGATACTTACTGCCAGTCGATTGGTGCGGAGTTTACCTATATGCGTAATCCTGAAAAGGTAAAGTGGTTTCAAGACAGAATGGAGAAGGAACGCAATAAACCCGCGTTTTCTGTAGATATCAAAAAGCGTATTTTAAGAAAACTTAACGAAGCCGTAGTTTTCGAAAACTTTTTAGGTACCAAGTTTTTGGGTCAAAAACGTTTTTCATTAGAAGGTGCTGAAAGTGTAATTCCTGCCTTAGATTCTGTTATTGAAAAAGGTGCCGAGCTTGGTATCGAGGAATTTGTGATAGGGATGGCGCACAGAGGGCGTTTAAATGTGCTTGCCAACATCATGCATAAAACCTATCGTGATATTTTTTCTGAATTCGAGGGAAAAGGTTACGACGAGTCAAAACCTTTTGGCGGAGATGTGAAATACCATCTTGGATTTTCTACGGATGTTGATACTCAGGCAGGCAAGAAAGTTCATTTAAGTCTTTGTCCGAATCCATCTCATCTTGAAGCCGTTGATCCGGTGGTAGAAGGTATTACAAGATCGAAAATCGACTTTAAGTACGGTGGTGACAATAATAAGATCGCTCCGATTTTAATACATGGAGATGCTTCTGTTGCAGGCCAGGGAATCGTTTACGAAGTTTTGCAAATGTCGAAACTTGATGGTTATAAAACTGGTGGAACAATCCATTTGATTATCAATAACCAGGTTGGTTTTACAACAAACTATAAAGATGCGCGTTCGTCAACGTATTCTACGGATCTGGCCAAAGTGGTTTTATCCCCAGTATTCCATGTAAATGGAGATGATGTAGAAGCGCTGGTTTATGCCGTGAATATGGCGATGGAATATCGCCAGCAGTTCCACAATGATGTGTTTATCGACATTTTGTGCTATCGCCGATTTGGACATAATGAAGCTGATGAGCCCAAATTTACCCAGCCACTATTATACAAGGCCATAGAAAAGCACCCTAATCCAAGGGAGATCTACAATAAAAAATTGATGGAGCATGGCAGCGTTGATGCTAATCTCGCTGCCGAGATGGAGAAAGAGTTTCGCGCATTATTGCAGGAGCGTTTAAATGAATCGAAGGAAAGTAATGTTTACGAGCCGAATCAGATGTACTCTGGTGCATGGACCGGTTTGAAAATGGCTACTCCTGATGATATATTTGCCCCTTCCAAAACTGCCGTATCGAAAGACGTTTTTCTTGATATTGCAAAACAGATTACACAACTGCCTTCTGATAAAAAATTCTTCAAAAAAATTGAGAAGCTTTTTGACGACCGCAAAAAAATGGTCGAGAATCAAACCTTCGACTGGGCAATGGGCGAGCTTATGGCTTACGGAACTTTGCTGAGCGAAGGCTTGCGTGTGCGTGTTAGCGGTCAGGATGTTGAACGTGGAACATTTTCTCACCGTCATGCAGTCGTGAAGTTTGAAGACTCTGAAGAGGAATATATCCCATTAGCTGAAATAAAAAATGGAAGCGAGCAGGCAAAATTCGACATCTATAACTCACACCTTTCGGAATACGGCGTTTTAGGCTTTGAATATGGATATGCTTTAGCTAATCCTCAGTCATTGACGATCTGGGAAGCACAGTTTGGCGATTTCTTTAATGGAGCGCAAATTATTGTGGATCAGTTTGTGGTAAGTGCCGAAACAAAATGGCAACGCTCTAACGGCTTAATAATGCTTCTTCCTCATGGTTATGAAGGACAGGGGCCTGAACATTCATCTGCAAGGATAGAACGTTTTATGGAGGCCTGCGCCGATTACAATATTCAGGTTACGAACGTAACAACGCCGGCGAATTACTTTCACTTATTGCGTCGTCAGTTAAAACGGGATTTCCGTAAACCACTTGTGGTATTTACTCCAAAGAGTTTATTGCGCCATCCGCAATGTGTAAGTAAGCTTGATGAATTTGCAAATGGTCATTTCCAGGAAGTGATTGATGATACATTTGTTAAGCCACAAGATGTGAAACGTTTGTTGTTTTGTACCGGTAAAATCTATTATGATTTACTAGAAAAGCAACAAGCAGATAAACGTACTGATGTTGCTATCGTAAGATTGGAGCAATTGTATCCAACGCCGTATGCTCAGCTTGAAAAAATAAAAGCTAAATACAGCAAAGCAAAAGAGTACCTGTGGGTTCAGGAAGAGCCTGAAAACATGGGTGCATGGCCTTATCTTTGCCGCAAATTGAGAAACACCAACATTAATCTTGATGTTATCTCAAGGAAAGAAAGCAGCAGTACTGCAACTGGGTATGCTAAGCAGCACATTTCTCAACAACTATATATAATTGGGAAAGCTTTTGAAGACAAAGCTGGTAAAGAAGTGAAGAAAACTGTGGTTGATACCACTAATAAAGCTGTTAAAGTAGATTAATCGTATAAATAGAATATTATGAGTTTAGAGATCAAAGTTCCGCCTGTAGGCGAATCGATTTCAGAAGTAACCTTATCCCGCTGGATAAAACAGGATGGTGATGTTGTTGAAATGGATGAAGTTATTGCTGAACTTGAGTCTGATAAAGCAACTTTTGAGCTAACGGCTGAAAAAGGTGGAATTTTAAGAACAATTGCAAAAGAAGGTGATACCCTTGAAATTGGTGCAGTGGTTTGTTCCGTTGAAGAAGGAGGTGCATCTGCGCCTGCAGCAACGCCTGCTGAAAAGCAAGCGACTGCTCCGGTTGTAAGTTCAGGATCTGGTGAAACTATCCAAATCAAAGTTCCACCTGTTGGGGAGTCTATTACCGAAGTTACTTTGTCAAGCTGGTTGAAAGCTGATGGTGACTTTGTTGAAATGGATGAGCAGATTGCAGAACTCGAATCAGATAAAGCCACTTTCGAACTTACTGCAGAAAAAGCAGGTGTTTTGAGGCGTGTAGCTAAAGAAGGCGACGTTCTTGAAATCGGTTCTGTAGTGTGTAATATTGAAGTTGGTGCAAGTGCTGGTCAGGCAGCAAAATCTTCAGCTCCGTCTGCAGAACAAAAGCCGGCTGTTATGGCTGATAAATCTGCATCATATGCTGCAGGTACACCATCTCCGTCTGCTGCTAAGATTTTAGCAGAAAAAGGCGTTGATGCTGGCTCGATTAACGGAACGGGTGTTGGTGGAAGAATCACTAAAGAGGATGCTCAAAAAGCTCAGGTTAAAAAGGCTGAAGCTCCTAAGGCTGAAGCTCCGAAAGCAGTAACATCTGCTCCTGCTGTTGCAGGAAGCCGAAATGAGCGCCGTGAGAAAATGTCTGGTTTGCGAAAAACTATAGCGAAAAGACTGGTTACGGTCAAAAACGAAACTGCAATGCTTACTACTTTCAATGAAGTAGATATGCAGCCGATCATGGACATTCGTGCCAAATACAAAGATAAATTCAAAGAGAAACATGGAGTTGGCTTAGGTTTCATGTCGTTCTTTACTAAAGCAGTATGCGAGGCTTTAAAAGAATTTCCGACAGTGAATGCACGCATTGAAAACGAAGAAATCGTATATAGCGATTTTGTGGATGTTTCAATTGCAGTATCAGCTCCAAAAGGTTTGGTCGTTCCTATTATCCGTAATGCCGACGCTTTATCACTTGATGGAATTGAAAAAGCTGTAATGGGTCTTGCCGTTAAAGCGCGTGAAAATAAACTCTCGATCGAAGAGATGACCGGTGGCACATTCACAATCACCAATGGTGGTGTGTTTGGGTCTATGATGTCGACTCCAATTATTAATGCTCCACAATCTGCTATTTTAGGAATGCACAATATTATTGAGCGCCCTGTTGCTGTTAATGGACAAGTAGTAATTCGTCCGATGATGTATGTGGCATTGTCATATGATCATAGAATTATCGATGGACGTGAGTCCGTAGGGTTTTTAGTAAGAGTAAAGCAATTGCTTGAAGATCCAACAAGATTGCTCTTGGGAGTTTAATCTCTCTCGGAATGTAGATATTAAGCCTGGCATATTGCCGGGCTTTTTTTGTTAAACTAGTTTTTGGCGATTCGACCCGAGCCGCTCTTTACCTGGCTCACCTGTGCATTTCCTGAATAGGTAATGTTTCCGGACCCGCTAAGATGCGCGTTTAACTGATCATCCGCATGGATGTAAACGTTGCCGGAGCCGCTGACTTTAATGTCCGCAGTCTTTGTGTTGAGCTTCCTTCCTTCAAATTCGCCCGAGCCACTTACTGCAATATTAGCGCTTTGAGTGATACCAGAAGCATTGATTTTTCCGGAGCCACTTATCGCGGCATTGTAGATTTTTGTTGTCACATCTAGACGGATGCTTCCAGAGCCGCTAACACTGGTATTTAGCTTGTCTGTTTTAATAGTGTTGCTAAGTTCCATTTCTCCTGAGCCACTAAGAGAAAGATGATTCAGAGATTTGGCGGTTATGTAAATCTTAGTTTTACGGTTATTCCAGTTCCAGCCACTACTTGTTTTAGAATTCCGGATTTTTAATGTGCCTTCTTCTACCTTTGTTTCAATGTTTTTGATCAGGTCTCCATCCCCCTCAATTTTAAGACTTTCAGTATTTCCCATTTTTATGTAAACATCATAGGCGCCGCTGGAGCTTATCCCGTTAAAGTTAGAAACCTGTCTTTCTTCAATGGAAATATCATTATTAATATTGTTTAAAAGGGTTTTAGTTCCTGCGACGCTTATAAATGGAAGCAATAATACGATCCATCCGAATGATGCTAATATTCTGTTCATGTCAAATCTTTTTTTATTAGACGCCAAGACTGCTAATTAGTTGCAACAATTCTTAATAAACTTTCCTTCACTTTAAATTTATCTGTATCAGCGATAATTGAACTTGCATTCGCTAATCCGAGGAGGTTTAAGCATCGCTCATTTAAAAGTACAAGTGTTAAGCTTCAGCTTTTCCAGCGAAATGAACCGGGGTTTGGCAGGGATTTGTGGCAGTGGTTTATGCTTATACCAATGAAAATTAAAGAAAAATATCGTTGATGAACTTCTACGAGGCAGCTTTTACCAGCTTTTCAGGTTTATTGCTCTTTACCATTTAATATTAGCATGTAAAATCAGGAGTTAAGGCTAATTTATCATGCAATTACGAAATAGTTTTCCTTAAGAGCATTAATCAATTAACTTTGGGCTCCAAAACAACAAAAAATAAACATGCAATACGACGTTACGGTAATAGGAAGCGGGCCAGGTGGATATGTAGCCGCCATCAGGTGCGCCCAATTAGGTTTAAAAACTGCTATAGTTGAAAAGTATAATACATTGGGCGGAACTTGCCTTAATGTTGGTTGTATCCCTTCAAAGGCGCTTCTGGATTCGTCAGAGCATTACCATAATGCTGCCCACACCTTTAAGACACATGGTATCGACCTTAAAGATTTAAAGGTAAATATCGGCCAGATGATTGCCCGCAAGAATGTTGTTGTGCAGGAGAATACAGCGGGAATACAATTCCTGATGAAGAAAAATAAGATCACTACCTATCAGGGTTTAGGATCTTTTGTTGATAAAAACACAATAAAGATTACTAAGACAGAAGGTGGAGAAGAGACTATCACAAGTAAAAATGTAATTATCGCGACCGGATCTAAACCGACAGCTTTACCTTTTCTTCCGATAGATAAAAAAAGAATCATCACTTCTACGGAAGCGTTGAACCTTACTGAAGTACCTAAACATTTGATCGTGATAGGTGGGGGGGTAATAGGCTTAGAACTCGGTTCGGTGTATGCCCGTTTAGGAGCAAAAGTAACTGTGGTTGAATTTATGGATGCTATTATCGGTACCATGGATAAAACACTCGGTAAAGAACTTCAGAAATCATTGACGAAAATTGGCTTTGAATTCCTGCTAAGCCATAAAGTAACCGGAGCTTCTGTAAAAGGGAAAAACGTAACCGTAACTGCCGAAAATCCAAAAGGAGAAAAGGTAACAATTGAAGGAGATTACTGTATTGTTGCTGTTGGTCGTTCAGCATATACAGAAGGTTTAGGTTTAGAAAAAGTAGGTATTACTTTAGAGGAACGTGGTAAAAAAGTACCGGTTAATGATCATTTAGAAACTCCTGTAAAAGGTATTTATGCTATTGGCGATGTGGTACGCGGTGCTATGCTAGCTCATAAAGCTGAGGAAGAAGGTGTTTTTGTTGCTGAGACAATAGCTGGACAAAAGCCTCATATCAATCATAATCTTATCCCGGGTGTTGTTTATACCTGGCCGGAAGTTGCGAGTGTGGGATATACTGAAGAGCAATTAAAGGAACAGGGAAAAAAATATAAAGCAGGTTCATTTCCATTCAAAGCTAGTGGACGTGCAAGGGCCAGTATGGATACAGACGGATTAGTTAAGGTATTGGCTGATGCTGAAACAGACGAAATTCTTGGTGTACATATGATCGGTCCCCGTGTTGCGGATGTGATCGCAGAAGCAGTGGTAGCAATGGAATTCAGAGCTTCGGCAGAAGACATCGGACGTATTTGCCACGCTCATCCAACATACACCGAAGCATTTAAAGAAGCAGCTTTAGCGGCAACTGAAAACAGAGCACTGCACATATAATATTAACGCTGAAGTAAACAACAAAGGCTTAGAAATTTTTCTAGGCCTTTGTTGTTTAGAATACTCCCAGGTTTGATTAGATGAAAAGTGCTGATTTTTCCTTGGTGAGAAGAATCGCTTTATCGATCTCTTCTTTAAATATCTTAGCCCCTTTGCTATTTAGATGTACTCCGTCGATTGTTAAGTGTAGCTTTCGTTTTGCACTTAAATTATCTGCCATACCCATACTGCAGCTTACCAGATCTAAAAACGCGGTATTTGAGAAACTGTCTAAACAGTAGTCCTGTGTGTTGAGATGACTTAATTCTTCCTGGAATCTTTCTGCAATATCAACGAGAATGCAGTTGAACTCTTTTGCGATTTTTTTAATGATGCTGTTATAACTAAACAATTTTGCGTTAGTTTCGGTCAGAAGATTTTCGTTGATGCACCCTAATGTTGGCAGAATTATTTCAGAATTACAGTTGCTCTTGATGTACTCTATCGTTCGTTTCAACACTATTTCAAAATCAGCCGGCGCTGCTGGTATATTCCCGCATTTTAGCTGACGCTTATAATCCTGCTGAAACCAGAAGTTTCGATGTTTGAAAGTAGAGAGCAGAATATCAGCTGTAGCGGTTTGTAAAACTATCGCCTTGTATGTATTATTTGTTTGAAGCAGCGTTTTTAAACGCTCAAAAATTTTATTCAAGGTTTCACCGTTAACACCAGCGTTCTCGATCGTCCAGTAGGGGTGCTCATTCTCAATCATTTTAACCCAATCAACACCTTGTGTTCCCCGGGTAATGCTATCACCAATGAATAAAACGTTCATAGTGTAATTGTTTATATTGTTATAGATGGAAGCTGAGCCAATTGGGTTACAGAAAATTAATATTATCCATTATCTTTTCATACCACGCGACATGCTTTTATGTTTAAAGAATTTTAATGTATACGTCTTTAAAATGTTTTACGAGATTTGCCCCAGAAATATAACACCATGCCCGAAATTTTTAACAATATCTCTTTAAAAAAATACAACACGTTTGGAGTTGAGGCTACGGCCCGATGGTATACAGAAATTAATTCTGAGGACGATTTGAAGGAACTCTTCGCAAACGAAGATTGGAAGAACGTCGACCGCCTGGTTCTCGGAGGAGGCAGTAATCTTTTGCTTACAAAGAATTTTGATGGTTTAGTAATCCGGATGAATATAAAAGGCATTTCAAGTGAAGTTAATGGCGAGCAGGTAATTGTTGAAGCAGGAGCAGGAGAAGTGTGGCATCAGCTTGTGATGTATTGCGTCGATAATGGTTTCGCAGGAATGGAAAATCTAAGTTTAATTCCGGGATCGGTTGGCGCATCACCCATCCAAAATATAGGAGCTTACGGTGTGGAGCTTAAAGATGTTTTCGAATCGTGCCGCGTGTTTTTTATTGGGACAGGCGAAATTAGGGACTTTAAAAAAGAAGAATGCCGGTTTGGATATCGCGAAAGCATTTTTAAAACCGAGCTGAAGGGAGATGTTATAATTACTCAGGTGGTATTTAAACTTTCGACACGGCCGACTCTAAATATCAGTTACGGGGCTATCGGCGAGGAACTCCAAAAGCGCCACATTACTAAACCCAGTATTAGGGATATTTCGGATGTTGTGTCTCATATCCGCGTAAGCAAACTTCCCGATCCGTCAACCATCGGAAATTCGGGTAGTTTCTTTAAAAATCCTATCATTTCTGAAAGTGAGTTCAAAAAAATACAGTCTGTTTTTCCAGACACTGTTCACTTCTGTCTACCAAATAGTACAGTGAAATTAGCCGCTGGCTGGCTGATAGAACAATGTGGATGGAAGGGAAAAAAAATAGGTGAAACCGGAACCTGGAAGAACCAAGCTTTAGTTTTAGTGAATTATGGAAGTGCTACAGGATCAGAGGTTTATGATCTGTCCTCTCGAATTATCGATGACGTGAAATCCAAATTTGGAGTAAGTTTAGAGCGCGAAGTAAATGTAATTTAGCATTAATTTATCGTTAATTTTTAAGCCTATTAGGAGAGTAAGAGCGTATTGATCTCGGATTAGCATAGTTGTTGCAAAGGTATTTACAAGTTTGTTTAAGAAAAACTAGTAACGATAACTTAACACTAACAACATGACTAAAATAGAATTCAATACAATGGTTATGCGCCAAGCAAGTTCATTAAAGATGTATGCATTACATTTTACTCATGATGCAGACGATGCCAATGACCTGGTTCAAGATACTCTACTGAAAGCCATCACATACTATAATAAATTTAAAGAAGGTACCAATCTTAAAGGCTGGTTATACACTATAATGAAAAATACCTTCATTAACAATTACCGCCGTTTTGTAAAAATAAGTTCATTCGTTACCAAATCCGATGAAATTTCTTCAGCTAACCTTGTTTTCAGTTCTACCAAGAACCAGGGTGAGTCGAAATTTATCATGGATGATATAAAATTAGCTTTAGGAAAACTTCCTGAAGAATATTTTGTTCCCTTCAGTATGTACTTTGAAGGATTCAAATATCATGAGATTGCAGATCATTTAACAATTCCGATTGGAACAGTAAAAACCCGCATTCACGTAGCTCGTAAGCTTCTTAAGAAAAGCTTAAAACCATACGACAACGGTATTAAAAAACCGATGTATGCAGAGCTTGACTAAATAGCCCCTTTTCTAAAACTCATCATACATAAGAGCGTACAGGTGCCAGCCTGACGCTCTTTTTTTATGCGCTTATTTTTCCGAGAATGCTTTTAAGTTCTGCAGTCCACTTTCAAAATCTTTGCCTATCATGTTGTCCATGCTCAATCCCATCCACTTTTCCATAACAGATTTGTTATTGCCCTGCATTATCCAGGTAACTTTGGTGCCCTGTGCATCTGGATCGAGTTGAAATTGCGTGTCGGCAGCGCTTTCAAACGGCTTTAAGAAAGTCAATTCTATATCGACCGATCTGGAAGGGTCAATATCTTTAATTTTCATTTGTCCGGTTCCTGTTTGTTTTCCCTCCCATTTGTACAAATGTCCGGGTTTTGAAACAGGCCCGCTAATGGTAACCTTTGCCGTAGGCTCCATTTTAGACCAGGGATTCCATTTTAGGAATTTGTTAAAGTCCGAGATGTTCTGGAATACTACACTGTCTGGCGCGTTAACAATAATGGATCGCTCTACTCGATAGGTTTTGGGAAGAAATAATCCTACGATAAAAAATAAGGCAACAAGACCAATTACAGTAAAAAGAATAATTTTCAATATTTTCATGGTTTACAGATTTAGTTTGCTTGAAGTTAGGAAATATTCTTTATTTCAAAATCTTCAGCGCTTCATTTGCAGCCACCTGTCCCGAAATAATTGCCGGCGGAACGCCTGGTCCGGGCACAGTGAGCTGCCCGGTAAACAAAAGGTTTGTAATTTTTTTTGAGCGCATCTTCGGTTTCAGAAAAGCGGTTTGCATCAAGGTATTGGCTAGCCCGTAAGCATTTCCTTTAAATGAGTTATAATCTTTTACAAAGTCCTTTATCGCGTAAGCGCGTTTAGTTACGATGTTGTGTCTGATGCTTTCTCCTGTTATTTCTTCAAACCGATTTAACAATATTTCCCAATATTTCTCTCTCAGCGCATCAGTATCTTCCAATCCTGGAGCAAGAGGCATCAGGAAGAATAAATTCTCGGAATTTAAGGGAGCAGAAGACTCGTCGGTTTTTGACGTGCAGGAAACGTAAAAGAGAGGCTTTGTGGGCCACTTTGGATCTTTATAGATCTCATGGGCATGTTTCTCCAGATCTTGATCAAAAAATAGATTATGGTGTATAATATTGTCGAGCTTCTTATTTATTCCCACATAGAATAATAGGGATGATGGAGATAGTACTCTCTTGTTCCAGTATCCCGGGCTATAATTTCTATTTTTTTCGGCAGTCAGCTGCTGATCGGTATGCCAATAATCGGCATTTGAAATAATCAGGTCAGCCTTGTAATATCCCGCATTGGTTTCAATTCCGATTGCTTTTTTGCCTTCTGTTTTGATTTGCAATACTTCATGGTCGAGTTTTATTTTTACCCCTTTTTCTTGTGCTATTGAAAGCATGGCTTTTACAATTTCATTCATTCCTCCGATCGGAAACCAGGTGCCCAGAGAGATATCAGCATAATTCATGAGGCTATACAGAGCGGGCGTATTTTCTGCTGTTCCTCCTAGAAATAGAACTGGAAATTCAAGGAGCTTTAGCAATTTTGGATGTTTGAAATATTGCCTTAGGTGCTTGTTGATGCTGGTAAATAGTTGGATTTTAAAGCTTTCTTTTAAAAGCCGCAGATCCATGTATTCTTTAATAGAATTGGAAGGTCGGAAAACATAATCTCCCATGCCAGTCTCGTATTTAAACTTTGCCTGTTTTAAGAATTCCCGTAATTTCAGAGCAGAGCCCGGTTCGATTGCTTCAAAGAGTTCCTCCAGTTTATCGTGTTGCGCTGGTAAATCAGTAAAATTATTTTTCTCCCAATAAACCCGATAGGACGGATCAAGACGTTTCATGTCATAAAAATCGGAAGTTGTTTTGCCAAACAGGTTGTAGAAATTTTCAAAAACTTCCGGCATCCAATACCAGCTCGGTCCCATGTCAAATGTAAATCCTTCGCTTTCCCATACCCGGGCTCTGCCACCTGCCTGGTCGTTTTTTTCATAAATTGTTAGGTCATGTCCCTCGTTTGCAAGCACCGCCGCCGCCGCCAGTCCGGCGAAGCCCGAACCGATAATGGCAATATCAGACTTTTTCATTGGGAAGAAGATGACATATTGATTTGATAAAGAATATACATTTACAGAATTTGATGAATAAAGGATGTAATGAGAGAAACCATCTTTTACTGAATAGGTTTGTTATTAAAAGAAGGCCTGGCATTAATTAGATCCTCTGTATGGAAGAATTTAAACATTTGCAGACTATTAATGCTGGCCTGAACGTTGGCAAAGTATGATCCGATTAATTGTGTTATTACTCTCGTTTCCCATAATTACGTATGCGAATGATTTGCCACAGATCCGAAAAGATTTTTATTTGGCCGTAAACAATCAGAAAGCTGCGGAAAGTTTATATGAGAGATTAAAAGCCAAAAACTCTGCAGATCCTACAGTTATGGCTTATTTGGGTTCTGTTCAAGCTGTCAGGGCAAGGCATGCTTTCAATCCGTATAATAAAATAGCTTACCTTAAAAGTGGAACCAAGATACTTGAGGCAGCTATCAGTAAAAGCCCGGAGACCCTGGAGATTCGTTTTCTAAGATTTAGTCTTGAACATTATATTCCTTCCTTTTTAGGATTTAGCAAGCACCTTGAAACAGACAAAAGAAAAATTATCGTGCTAGCTAAGCAAAAGCAATTTGGAGCCATGGATAGGCCCTTGCTCTTAAATCTGCTTAGCTTTATGAAGGAAACGAAAAGATGCAGTCCGCAAGAAATAGCTATCTTAGAGCAAGCAATCGCTAATGGATAAACACTTTACTTATCTTCTAATTAACTTCTTTACCTTATTTTTTCCTGTCGTTTTATCCTTTGATAAGCGGGTGAAATTTTTCAGTAAATGGAAATATATTGTACTGGGATTGCTTATAACAGGACTGTTTTTTTTGATTTGGGATTATCTGTTCACGGTTTATAATGTGTGGTCTTTTAATCCGGACTATATAACAGGCATATATTTTCTTGACCTTCCTTTGGAAGAGATTCTATTTTTCGTGACGGTGCCTTTTGCCTGCTTATTTATTTATGAATGCCTTAATTATTATTTGAAGAAAGATCTTTTTGCAGAGTTGAGCACGACAATAAGTGGGATTTGGCTTGTTCTTTCGGTTATAATGCTGGTCTTATTTTACGATCGTGTGTATTCTTTAATAACGTTTGGCTTATTGTTGATTCTAAGCGGTCTGGTACTTATCAGACGGAAGGAGTACCCGTATTTAAGCAGATTCTATTTCGCTTTCTTTGTATCACTAATTCCTTTCTATATTGTCAACGGAATTTTAACACGCATTCCTGTGGTAATGTATAATGATGCTGAAAACTCGGGCTTGAGAGTGGGTACAATTCCTTTTGAAGATCATTTTTACTCTCTTTCATTATTGCTAATGAATGTGATGTTTTTTGAATACTTCAGGAAAAAACAAGAAAAATTGATTTGATGAATTTGCCCCAATACACAAAGAAGCAATTAGCACTTCGTAATGGTCAGGATAAGCCCGAAATATGGGTGGCATATCAGGGTGTTATTTACGATGTTTCATCCAGTAGACTATGGAGAAATGGAAAACATTACGAACATTGGGCTGGTCAGGACTTAACCGATGAATTAAAAGATGCCCCGCACACTGTTTCTGTGTTCGAAAAATATCAGGCGATAGGAACGCTTATAGATTTAAAGGTTTAAATTGCAGTTGGCGAGTTTATGTCGCCAACTGCATATTTTTTATTGCTCTATTACAAAGCTGCTCAGATTTACAAATTCTTTGATCCTGCCGGCAACTTCTTCCTGACTTAAGTTTTTGATTTTTTCCGTGCCGAATTTCTCGACGCAGAATGACGCCAGCGCAGATCCGTAGATGATCGCATTCTTCATGTTGTTAAAGTTGATGGTCCCAACCTTGGCCAGGTAACCTATAAAACCACCTGCAAAAGTATCGCCGGCACCGGTTGGATCGAAAACCTCTGCCAAAGGCAATGCCGGAGCCGAGAAGATCTTGTCTTCACTAAATAGCAATGCGCCATGTTCACCTTTTTTAATGATCAGATATTTTGGACCCATTTCTAGAATTACTTTGGCGGCTTTCACTAAAGAGTACTCTCCGGAAAGCTGACGAGCCTCGGCGTCGTTTATCGTAAGTACATCCACCATTTTCAGGGTTTCGAGTAAATCCTCAAGGGCAACATCCATCCAGAAGTTCATCGTGTCGAGCACCACTAACTTTGGACGTTTTTTAAGGCGTTGGATGGTAGTTTGCTGAATTTGAGGAGTAAGGTTTCCCAATAATAAATACTCGCAGTCCTGATACGACTCTGGAATGATTGGATCGAAATCGGCAAGTACATTTAATTCTGTGATTAAAGTATCGCGACTATTCATGTCGTTGTGATATTTTCCGGCCCAAAAAAAGGATTTCTCGCCTTCTTTTATTTGTAATCCTTCGACATCAATGCCATGATCTTTGATGGATTGGATGTCTTCCCTGTGAAAGTCGTCGCCAACTACACCAACAATCTTTACTTTTTCATAAAAGTAAGAAGCCGCTAAACTTGCGTATGTGGCCGCTCCGCCCACTATTTTGTCTGTTTTTCCGAAAGGAGTTTCAATGGCATCGAAGGCCACAGTGCCGATAACAACTAAGCTCATAAATATTTTAAAAAAAATGTTCACAAATATTGCATAAATAATTTAAAATCCCGACTATTGCATTCCCAAACGGAACACAAGTTTAATAAGTTTGGTAACCAGGAATTCCCGAATAGCTCAGCTGGTTAGAGCATCTGACTGTTAATCAGAGGGTCGCTGGTTCGAGCCCAGCTTCGGGAGCAAAGCCTCACAGAAATGTGAGGCTTTTTTTCTATAAAAACGGCCTTTTTCGTGCGTTTTCGCACACTTCTGTCATCCTGACGATTTTGAGGCCTCCACAGCAATAGTTAAATTTAACAGACAATTTTGTTGAACTTCACGGAAAGGTGTTACAAATGTGTTACAGTTTTTCGTGAACTACCTAAGAATTTATGGCAACTGTAAGCTCGAAAGTTTTTAAGCATCACAAAAAATCAGACGGTACATTTAATGTTAAAATTTGCCTTTGTCACAAAAAACGAAGGAAGTATATAGACACAGAGCATTTCGTTTCTGAAAAAAAGCTCACTAAGTCCCTCGAGATAAAAGATGATTTTATCAATAAGCTTTTGAATAAGACGCTTGACGAATATAGAGACGCCATTAGCAAATTAGGACAGAGAATCGAATTGTTTGACGTTGAAGGTCTTAAGGAATATTTACTGGTCAAGGATGAATGTATCGATTTTATTAAATTTTGCCATATTCATATTGAAAGTCTTTTGCAAGCAGGACGGGTTAAAAGTGCTTCAAATTACCGCACTGTCTGTTACAGTCTGATTGATTTTTTTAAACGGGAAGTTGTTCCGATCGAAGAAATCACAATAGGAGTTATAAGCTCTTATGAGCGTTTTCTGAGGAGCGATCGGACAGTTACACGAAAAAACCAACACGGTAAGACTGTAACGATAAAATGTAAAGGAGTCTCAGATGCCAGCGTTCACAACTACCTTAGGGATTTCAAAGGTTTCTTCACGGCTGCTCAGTCTTACTATAATAAGCCATCTCTCGGTATAAGTCCTATTACCTATAATCCATTTGATGAATATAAAATCGTAGAGCCACCAATAACTAAAAAGCGCAACATTGAGGTTAATCAGTTGAAATCATTGCGTGATTGCAAGGTTAAACCAGGCAGTAGAGCGGAATTGGCAAGAGACCTATTTATGCTTTCGTTTTATTTATGTGGTATTAACGCTGTGGATTTATATGCTTCACAGTACATTCTGAAAGATGGTAGACTTGAATACAACCGGTCAAAAACTAAAAATAAAAGGAAAGATAATGCATTTATAAGTATCAAAATTCCTGATGAAGCTTTGCCGCTTCTTTTAAAGTATAAAAGTGAATTATCTGAAAGATATTCTTCAATTGGGAACTTAAATGCCGCACTCAGTAAAGGAATGAATGAAATTTCAAAGCTTACAGGATTACCAGGTATAACGTTCTATTGGGGTCGACATACATTCGGTAATCTGGCGCGTAATACATGCAGGAAGAGCAAGGATGATGTCGCTCTGGCACTTAACCATGTTGACCATGGGCGTAAAACGACCGATATCTATTTAGAAAAGGATTGGAGCATTGTTGATGAAGTTCAAGAGGCGGTATTAAGTCTATTAAGAGATAAAAAGCCACAGATAACCATTGCTTCAGTTAGAAGTTTTGATGTTTTTAGTAAGCAGATTAATCTGCCTAGTTTAGTCATCTGATAGACATCTGAAAACTATGTAGTGTCTTTTGACCATTAGTATGTATTTATTAAATTTGTTTACCTAACGTCTGAAACGATGAAAACATTTATCCTCCTCTGCATCACTTCACTTATTGGAACCGGAGCATTTTTATCCGCATTAAAGATGCCTAATAGTTTACCTGGCTATGTTATTGGTTTTGGAGTATGGATATTGTTTTTTGTGTGGTTCACCAAAAAGTCAAACCGATCGGCACGGCGTAGGCAGCAGGAACGCCTATTTAGTGAATGGTTAAGATCTCATTATAAGAATTAGTAAAAATAGGTTAAGGGTTTACAAACGATATCTTAGCTCAATTGCTTTTCCAATAGCACCAATTAAATCTCTGTTCAGAGATTCATCCGCATACTTAAGATTCCAACCTGTTGCTTCTTTGATTACAACAATGCTTTTATTCTCTAAAGATAGAGGGATTTCAGTCGTTTGTTTGGTAATAGGCTTCTCATTAAGTATCTGAAAGATATAATCTTTGTCATTAAACGTAAGTCTCAGTGGCATTCCCATAATTATGGCTAAAGTATGCTAGTTATTTTAGTTTTTAATAATCTGTTTAAAAAATTGAAGGAGGAGCTAACATGCATAATTATCAGCACAAAGTTAGGCTAAGGGCTGCTGTAGCGGGCAAAAGCTTCCGGCATAAACCCGCGATGCCACTGCTCTGGTCTATTTATTCCTTTTCCTTTTGCCCTTGATTGCCCTGAGCCTGCTGGAGCGCCATAATTAATTCATTAACTTTTAAATCAGCTAATTATGGAAAAGCTTCAAAATCAGATTTCAATGTTTCAGGTATCAGAAATTAACGTTTCTTATCGACCAAAATTTAAGGCTTCAGAGAGACCTGTAATTTCAAGTTCTCAGGATTGTTATAATATTCTATCTGCAAGCTGGGATATTAATAGAATGGAATTGCTTGAACAGTTTAAAGTTTTATTTTTGAATAGAGCAAATAGAGTTTTAGGGATATTCGAAGTATCATCCGGGGGAATGGCCGGAACAGTTGCGGATCCAAAACTTATTTTTAGTGCAGCCTTGAAAACCTGCGCAACAAGTATTATTCTGGCACATAATCACCCGTCCGGAAATTTAAAGCCAAGTCAGGCAGATTTAAATCTCACTAAAAAGATACAAGCGGGAGGTATGTTGCTAGATGTTTCACTACTTGACCATTTGATTCTGACATCAGAGACATATTTATCATTTGCAGATGAAGGGCTTTTATAAGTCCTTTTTTTCGAGCAGTAGTGCTGCTTTTTCGAGCTTCCGTATTAATTCTACTTTACTTGATACGCCAGTTTTTTCAAAAATATTTTGCACATGTGTTGTAACGGTTCTTTCCGAAATAAACAGTTGTTCACCAATAGCTTTATATTTAAATCCCTGTCTAATAAGTTCCACAATTTCGATCTCACGTTTTGTTAACTGATACTTCTCACAATTTTCTGAAAACGCAGGCACGCTGTCATAAATAGTTTTATCAATTAATAGCTGATACTCCATTTTCGCCCGGGAAATGGATTTGGAAATAAATAGGATGGTAATGATTAAAAATCCGCCATTAGTAAATAATACTTCCATTAATTGACTCGCGTGAAAATATGCGAGTATTGTCATGCTTGCCCAGGGAAGTACAGCAAAATATACAGCGATCATTTCCATAGTATCGTGGCTAGAGCTTCTTTCACTATATTTAATTCTAATCGCTTTGGCAATTGCCCAAAGAACCACAATCGAATAAAAAAAAGGTATTATTATTCCATATTGTATTGCGACATCTAAATTCCTATTGAATGAGTATACGACCACAAAAAATATTAGATAGGGAAGTATGAGGAATAGAGGCACGCCGTAAATTGCATGAAAACGTAAGCATACCAGATCAAATCCTCTGTAGAAGTAATAAGGGAAATATGAGGCCATAAGAAAGCCGCTTCCATATGCGATAATGTTTTGAGTCACTATAGCAATTGGAATATTCAGGTCTGGAAACAATCCTCCTGTAATGTTATATACAATCAGAAGGGCTAAAAGAATTAAATACCAAAACCTGCTTTTGTCTTGTGGCCTTGACAGGTAATAGATAAGTTGATAGAAAAATAATACTATTTCCAGGATAGTAAAGATGAACGTAACTACGTGCATCTGAGAACCGAATACAAGCATACTTTTAATAATTGCTTGTCCGTTTAAGAAAGAACAATTTGTACCCCAAATCTAATTCTGAATAGATTTCAAATCCCAGTTTTTTATACCAGGGTAGATTAATCAGCGTAGAAGTCTCCAAATAGACCGGGCGTTTTATTTGATTACTATGTTCTATTACTTCATGCAGTAGGCTTGTTCCAATTCCAGATCCTTGAAATTCGGGTTTGACTCCAATAAACCACAAGTAGTACATCTTATCTTTCGGCTGGAGGCTCTTTATCAATGATTCCCGACGCATGGCTTTTCTTATGTTGGTAAGGCCTACGCATTTAGAAATTAATTTAACATCAAGTAATATACTTTTTAAAGAGGCCTTTTTTTGGTCAGGATATAAGATTAAAGCACAAGCTTTAGTATCATCCGAGAGAAATACTTCGCCGTTATTGTAGCAAATTTCGAAAGAATAATCCATTAGCGCTCTAATGCGCTCGATCTTCCTATGATCTTGTTGAACGATGTAATTTACACTCTGATTAGTCTTAAATGAATTAGTGAGAATATCAATGATGATATTCTTGTCAGTGTATTCAGCTTTTTTCATAGATAAAAACGCCTTTTTAATATATTAAAAAATGTGCCAACCCATTGGAAGATGAACCCATTGAATTGACTTATCAAACCATTTGTAACAGGTTTGTGTCAAAGTTTTAAGCAAGAATATGAATTACAGAAGTTTGAAATTGTGTCAGTATTGACACAATTTATTTTCCCTTAAGAATGCACTTTGACTTTTCCAATCCATGAAGGAAAAGCATAAGGAACAGTTTAAGATCATAGGAGCTAATCTTCGAAAGATCAGGGATGAGAAAGGATTTTCGCAACAGGATCTCGCAAACAGATGTGATGTTGAAAGAGCCAAAATTAGCAGGATTGAAAATGCAACGGAAGATTTTGTACTCTCAACCCTTTTAGAACTCTCATCAGCTTTAGGCATTAATCCTGCTGATCTGTTTGATGATCAACCTTAAGTACAATCGAACTTAAAATTCCATTTATGGCTTCCTATCTTACATCATTAAATTATTAAAGATTTATTCATCCTTTTGTGGTATTGAATTGATTTTGGTCTTGGAGGATCATGTCGTCTGTCTAATTGAAAGGACTTACCCGAGAACTATTTGGCATTCATGATAAACCATTTCATGAAGTATACCCTTAAATTATAGCCCTTCTATCTGAAAATACGTCGTTTTACGTAGTCCAATTAGTCCTATTTACGTATTTCTTTTTCGTTCTCAGCTGAGCAATTTTGTCGAACTGCTGAGTGAAAGTTGTCGCCAGTGAACAGGCCAGGCAGACTAATCAAACCTATAGAAATATGCTAAATTACTCCTATGATGAGCTGCTGGAGCAGCAAAAAAGACAATTGCTCGAAATTAACACTGACATCTCTGACCCTATTGAACAATTAAAGTCTTCAATTGACCTTATTCAGAAGAACCTCAAAGAACTTAAAGAAAAAATTAAAAAGCAGCCGTTTACTGATCAGAAGGAAGAAATCTATTTTTTCAAAAAAGTTAAACCTCTTTTATATTCCGATAAGATATTTGAGTTTGAAAAATACCAGATCGAATTCAATAAGCCTAAAGGAACTCCTGAAACTGTTATAATCTATTACGAGGCTGAGTTAAAATATCTTGAAAGATTTTTCAAATTAAATTCCTTTTATTATCAATATTATCGCTCCGGACTTGTAGAACTTGATCATTTATATTTTCTCAGAAGCACAAGCCTGACATCAAAATTTATGCATGAAGTACAAGACCATGATTCTGAATTTTCAACACCTCTCGATTACCTCTTTGCTAAATTTATTGCGTATGAAAGATTGCAGACGATGATTATTCAGCAAATCATGAGGCTCCAAGCGCCAACTGGATTCAACATTGCCGGGAAAGAAGGAAATGCCAACTCTTTACAATGGACAGGTGATTCAATAAACTTAGTAGAAATCGCCTATGGAATATGGTTGACTGGCCAGTTGAATAATGGGAATGCGAGTATTTCTGAAATAATCAGATGCTTAGAAGATGCATTTAAAGTCAACATTGGCCGTGCTCATCGGCGCTGGACTGAAATATCACAACGAAAACGGAGTAGTTATACCAAGTTTATTGATCGTATGAAGGAATCTGTACTTGAAAGGATAGATAATGAGCTCGATGTAAAAAGTTAGCTTTAAAAAAGAAACCCCAAGCTTACAACTGGGGTTTCAACCTAATAGAATATAAACAGAATCGTTATTTTGCTTTATTCTTAATTTCTGTTACTTCTTTTCTGGCTTCCGATGCAAGGTTTTTGATCTCCTGCATGGCTTTTCTAACTCTTGTTCCGGCAGCAGAATTTCCACTGTTGTAAAATTTGTCAGCGTCCTGTTCTACAGATGCTATAAGGTCTTTGATTTGATTGAAAATTTTCATGATGCTTTTTACGCCAATTATGTCGTATAAGTTATAAATTATTCAAAAACGTTGAGGCATCACTGACTTAAAATACCAGGGTGCACCCTTATTCCACCTAATAAATTTCTACTTGGGTTCCCATTTTTGTTTATATCAGATTGATTAACCTATTAGAAATACCAATGAACGTTGAAATCTCTACATTTCTTCTGCAGCTTATTATCGAACAAGCTGCAGAATTAGGAGCTATAAGAGCATTAGTAAAAGCTGGCAAGCTGAAACCGTATTTAAAGAAATCAGAAGCATTTCGCTTGTACAAAAGGGTAAACATCGAACAGTGGATAGAAAACGGTTTAATTACACCTCGAAAAGACGGTGATGATTCTGCCGCATGGAGGATTGACCGGCTTGAAGTTGAAGCGATCGTTAAGTCAGAAATTCTTTTACGTTACCTGTAACCTTTATTTATTCTTATGGATCCTTCAGTTTTAGTAAGAATTGACCGTGCCATTGCGGATAATCTGAGAGACATCGAACGCTCATTCGGAAGCCAATCGGGAATTGTGCAGGATTTCATCATCTTTATTTCTGCTAAGCTTAAAACAGATCTTTTCGGCTACACCCGGTTTACCCTGCAAGAGTTTTGTACAGCTACAGGCAGAAGACGGCAAGAACTTGCAGTTATTCATTCTGATTTTCTATCTGGTGTTAAAAAAGCTCCTATAATTGAAGGCTATGCTTTTAATACGGTAATGGATTTTGCCTTGTATTGCATGTTGGAAAAGAATATTATTTTCTCATCCAGATATGAAGTGAAAGGGAATGGGCAGGTAATTCAAATGCATAACTTTCCAATATTAAAAGATCTAAAACTAAACTTCGACCGGAAATCCAAAGAGCAAAAGGTGTATGATGTCCGCTTGTCTGATGAACTTTTAAACGGGTTTTTATATCGCTATTATACGGTTAATGCTGAGTCGTATAAATTGGTAGGTAAAGGAAGGGGAGGAGAAGGCCGTAAGCGATTATTACTTTATCTTTCAAAATTAAATCATGTCTTATTATCGGTAAATACATCTGGTAACACTTCCATTCCCCTGGATAGGCTTTGCTACTTGGCCAATATAAATGATCCAAAACCCTACCATAAAAAACAAAACCTGTCTCGTGTTTTAGATTTTATTCAAAAGGACGGGAAGTTTCCGTTTAAGTATGATTACCTGCATTCTGAAGGAAAAGAAGGCTATATGGTTAACTTAAGGTTTCCTGAACGCTCTAATAAGCAATTGCTTCTCAAAGAGCATAATTTTTATTGTCGTTTATTGGAAGGCTTGTATACTGTTTTTAATAAGCAGGTCATTAAGGAGCAACTGATAACAGATAAAGATCCATTTCAATGCTGGCTTGCAAACGCCAATCTTGATACGGCTTTAAAAGCACAGATACTTGTAAATGCGTATTATGCTGCATTTCATAAAAACATATCTCCCGCCTTGGCCGCTAATCTAATTCGCTCCGGAAGCTTTTTAAGGGCTTTAACAGATGTCCGGTAATTCGGTATTGATGTCCGACTTTTTGATTTTCCTGTCCAGTATTTTGATAAGTATGTCTGATAATTTGATTTACATGTCCGGCGTTTTGATATGGTTGGCCGGTAATTCGATGAGAATGTTCGGTAGTTTGATTTTATTGATTACTTGTCCGGTATTTTGATTAGAAATTGCGTTCTGGAGATTGTTATCAAGGTTATATTGTCCGGTATTTCGATTAATATAATAATATAAATAATTCTTAATAAGGGGCGATAACTGACTGAAATAAAAATATCATCTAAGTTTCTAGGCGTAATTCTGTGGGGATTTGCCTAGATCAAAGGGAAGCTCCTTAAAACTTAAAAATCCAGAGATATGGACAATTAAAAAAAGCAAGTATTATTTCTTAATTGTTATGATTTGTTCATCTGTGTTTGTTGGGTATATTATTGAAAGACTATCTCTAGAAATCACCGTGTATTTTTATAAAGATACCGAGTATGTTTTTCACAAGAAGTTTAAGGAATTGGAACCTTCGAAATAAGAGCTGGCTTACCCATTTGAAGGTAATAAGAAGAAATAAGATGTAAAATCATGTGAGTCCCTTTCTTAACTGCATTGATTTCATACAAAAAAAAGAGGGATTTTATATATTCTTTAAAAATGTTGATTATCAGTGTATTATTGTCTTTTAAAGATGCGGGGACAACGAATAAGACATGGCTTTTCATTAAAGTAGCGAATCGTTGTCTTTTTTATGCTTTTGTGCTCTTTGTAGACCTAGATCAAAACCTCTATTTATTGCATCAAGGAGAACGTCTTTTTTTGAATTGAAGTAGTCATCAACATCCCTTTGATTTTGGAGAATCAATTGAGTAAGGGCCTCACGATCTTTTTTGACTGGATCTTTAAACTCTTCAACAGACTGTTGACTGTAAAAAAACAAAGCTAAATTTCCCCCACCGTTCACTGAAGCGTTAATAACTTTCCTACTATGATTTACAGTATAATGCAATGCATCTAAATCTCCCTTATATTTCAGTTGATAAACCACTGTTAAAATCTCTACGTTCGATGAAGATATGCTGTACGTGAGGTCTGAAAACAATCCTTTAGCCTGATTGAACGGAACTTTTTTTACAAAGTGGTTTACGGTCAGGGTGTCAATCAATAGCTCTATTCTTGGCCATTTCATTATTTTATTTAAAGCATCTACCTTTTGCTGCTGTATGTCTTTATCAGTAAATTGGATACTGTAGGCGCCGATTGATATACCTTGCGCCTCTGCTTCTCCCAACATTGATTTAAATAAAGTTTCGGCTTTTGTAACAAAAATTGCTAGACCCGGAATTTCCATTTATTAATTATTAAGCAACTAAAATACACTTACTTAATAGCAAAACCATAAATGTTAAAAAGTTTATATTGTTGAGAGTATGGAGCGAAAACAACTTCTATAAAATACGCAAATACAGCCCTACCAGCAAGCGCAGCATCTGAGACAACACCCGATTTTATAAGGTCGGATATACCAAGGATTTAGCCATCAACTTAAGAAGTTTCCTGGAAGAATTGAAAAAAAGTTTGTATACTAATTTAACTTTATTACATTTGTATACAAGACAAGATAAACATGGAAAATTCAATCGGAACCAACCTTACTAGAGCCAGGCAACTTAGAGGGTTGACGATGGAAGAATTGGCAAATATGGTCGGTTGTTCCAAGCAATTAATAAGCCATTATGAAAATGGTATCCGACACCCTGAAAGTAAAACATTGTTATCTATTGCAAGTGCCTTAGATCTTGAGTTAGATTATTTTTATAATGATTGCAATGTTGAGTTTAGTTTGCATAACGTAAGTTATAGGGAAGGGCTACTGTTGACAGAGCACCAAAGAAGTGATGTCGAAAGCTTAACAAGTTCGATGCTGAGCGACTATCTTGAGTTAGAAAGCATAGCAAAGGAATTTATTAGTTTTAGTAACCCTCTAGAAGATTTATTGATATCAAATATTGATGATGCGAAGAAGGCTGCAAAGCAACTTCGAAAGGTGTGGAAGCTTGGAGATGGACCTATTTATAATATCTCCAATCTATTAGAAAAGAAAGGGATTCGCGTCATTAAAATAGACTTTGGCTTTAACTATAGTCATGAAGGGTTATCTGGTTGGGCTGAGGGCAGAAAAGTTCCTGTGATTGTGCTGAATGCTAGGCAGCAAGATATAACAAGAGTTAGATTTACCATCCTCCACGAACTGGGCCATCTCTTGTTAGTAATGGCTGAAGACCTTGATATAGATTTGATAGAAAAGATCTGTGATTCATTTGCCGGCGCTGTTTTACTCCCTGCAGATGTTTTAATTCAAGAATTCGGTAAGAACAGGACAGCTATTTCGATGCCTGAGCTGAAGCGAATTAAGGAATTATATGGAATTTCCATCGCAGCCATTATGTTGAGAGCTCGATTAGCTAACTTAATTCCATATGTGGCATATCAGAAGTGGAAAGAGTCAGACTTTTCAAACTTTGACTATGGCCAATATAATGGAACAGAAGAGCCTCAGAAGTTTCTTCAAATGTTGTATCGGTGCTTAAGTGAAAGAAAGATTGGCTTTGATAAGGCAGCCAAACTTGCTAGAAGGGACGAGGCTGAATTTCGTAAGGTATACAAACAGCAATTCGAGTTTTAGCATGAACAGCATTGTTATAACGGATCTTCATCTTGCAGCAAGATTATTTAGATCGGGAATATTAAAATATTTCACCAGCGAGGAGCTGAAGTTCTACATCACGGATTTCTGTTATAACCATAAGGTATTGACCCTTAATAACGATAAGCTATGTGCTAAAAAGATGATTGAACAAGGTATGCTTGAGGTCGTGCCTCTTACTGAAGAGCAGATGAAAAAGACTGCTCAGGTTCATAGAAAGTACAGACCTAAATTTATTGTAAAAACGATTTCTGCTATGGTCTTCGCAGCTGAAAATAGATATAAAATCGTAAGTGAGGACGAACTGCTGCGCGATGTCGCGTGGGATGAATTTAAGATAGGAGTCCATCCTAAGCCCTGGCTGATAAGAATGCTAGGAGATGAAATAAGTATGATGGGAGAAATAATTGATATGGAATTAGTAAAAGAAATTATATAAAAAAACCAGGCGAAAAACACCTGGCTTGTAAAATTCCAGTAAGGAAACAAAAGCCTGCTTTAGCTTTCGGTAATGTTGTCTTGAGAACACAAACTTACCTCCTTTACTTCAATTCTGCAAGTTTTCAAGTTGTTTTAACATTATACTGCTTTAATGTGGTAGGATGGCCTTTTCGTAAATTTTAAATTTTAAAAAAAGCATTAGACAGTAGGCTTAAATCTGGGCTCGACCTAGTCTCCGTTGGGGAAATGATACTCAACGCAAGAGTTTTTAAAAATTTAAACATTATTACAATGCAACAAGAAAAAAATGGGGCGCCTACGCAAAAACCAAATGTTAGTTTGAAGTTCGTAATTGAAGGAAAAGAATACGAAACTTATGATCAATACAAAACCGGGGCTCAATTAAAGCAACTAGGTGGTATTCCAATTGAATCGGAATTGTTTCTTTCGATTAGCTCACCTTATAAAGATGAACTAATCGATAATGATAAAGAAGTTAATCTCGCCAGACCGGAAATCGAGTACTTTTTTGTTAAGAAAAAACTTCAATTCACGATAAATAAAGTTCCGTTCATCTGGTATAAAAAATTTATAACTGGCTCTCAAATTAGAGAATTAGGAAATATTGATCCCAAGGATGACTTATATCTGGATATTAAGCCAGGTTATGAGGATGACTTTATCTTAAACGATGAACTGGTTGATTTAGCAAGACCAGGTGTCGAGCACTTTATATCAATTAATAAACCTGTTTTATTGACAATCATTGTGAATGCAAGTCCAAAGTCTTGGACGGAGAAGACAATATCGTTTGAGCAGGTTGTGATTCTAGCTTTCGGGAGTTATGATAATAACCCAAATAAAGGATATACTGTTACTTATTGTAGAGGAGCAGAACCTAAGCCCGAGGGCACTATGGTGAAAGGATCAGTTGTTAAGGTTAAGAATAAAATGATATTCGATGTCACAGCAACTGATAAATCATAGTCCTGACCTTAAGCGTCTAAGAGACGAAGGATACGAGATCGAGGTGAGTGGTGGATTCTTATTGATCCACCATATACCTTATCTAAATAATAAAGGGAAGATTCTATTCGGAACGTTGGTTAGCACTCTTACAATTGTAAACAACTCGACTACTGGAGTACCCGACAACCATGTAATACATTTTATTGGTGAAAATCCTTGCAATAATGAGGGCAGAATAATTTCATCAATACAACATGGGGTGGCTTCAGTAAAGATGAGTGATAGTATCACAATTAACTTCTCATTCTCTAACAAGCCACCCGCGGGCTATCGGAATTATTATGAGAAGATTAAAAGGTATGCCGATCTCATATCCGCTCCTGCAAAGTATGTAAATCCTGAGGTAACGGAAAAGACATTTAAGGTGATCGTTTCTACGGATACTGAAAGTGTTTTCCAGTACGTAGATACAAATTCTAGCAGAGCTAATATTGTAATACTTAACTCAAAGTTCAATGGGCAAAGAATTGCAATAGTAGGTTTGGGCGGAACTGGTGCATATGCTTTAGACTTAATCTCTAAAACTCCAGTTGAAGCAATTCATTTATTTGATGGAGATGGGTTTGACCAACATAATGCTTTTAGATCTCCAGGAGCCGCTTCTATCAGTGATTTAGACAAGAGCCTTAAGAAAGCCGACTATTTCACCAGAGTTTATTCTGAGATGCATAAGGGAATAGTAGCTCATAGCTATTACATCAGAGAAGTTAACCTCCATGAATTGGATCAAATGTCATATGTCTTTATCTGTGTTGACCGGAATAGCGTTCGAAAGTATATATCAGATTATCTCGTTAAAAAAGGCATACCCTTTATTGATGTAGGTTTGGGAGTAAATGTGGTGGATAACAAGTTGACTGGTGCACTGCGAGTAACGTCAGCCACAAGTACCAAATGCGATCATCTTCCCGATAGAATTTTTTCTGAGGATAACGAGAACAACGATTATGCTACCAATATTCAAATTGCTGATCTCAATTCATTAAATGCGGGATTCGCTATTATGAAATGGAAGAAATTGAGCGGGTTTTATGTTGATTTGGAAGAGGAGCATCATTCTTCATACTCAATAGGTGTATCTAAAATATTCAACGAAGATGCTACATCATAGATTCGTTGAATTTATACCTGATTCTCTTGAAGAGGGTATACTTTACATTTCAGTTGATTATTGCACAGCCATACACAAATGTGTGTGTGGCTGTGGTAATAAAGTGGTGACGCCTATTTCACCCACGGCTTGGCAGCTTAGCTTCAATGGTAGATCTGTATCGTTGAAACCATCAATAGGGAATTGGAATTTTGATTGTCAATCCCATTATTGGATTGAGAATAATAAAATTCGTCATGCCGTCCAATGGAGCCGTGAAGAAATTGAGTCCGGAAGAGATCGGGATGCGAACTTAAAGAGAGAATTTTATTTAAAAGACGTTAGTCATATCCAAGTCCGTTCACCTGAAAGGAAACTCGCGCCTAAGAGTGGAATATGGAGATCAGTATTAAAGATTTTTGGCATAATCTAAATTATTTAAAGAAGAAAGGAGGTATTTAAAGATGAGTAAGATCACAGGAAAAGTAAATAAAAGTGCTGTAACAGGTAAATTTGTTTCTAATGCTACAGTTAAGAGCAGCCCCAAAACAACTTATGTGCAAACGGTTAAAAAATCAAAATAGACATGAGTTAACAGCCGTCCGTTTTGGATTACTTAATTCAGAGGTTCGTTGAATTAGACACCCATTGGTAAGCGATGGGTGTTTAGTTTTATTCAACTATCTGTATATGAGGTTATTATTGATTTTGTCAATAATAAGAGGTATATTTGTTTGTGGATTGTGAATTATTGACAATAGTTGATATTTCAAAGAATGGACTTATTAAAAGTTATAAAGGAGAATTACTAACAGTTTCTAAATATACCGACATCGTAGTATTCAAATGTTAGAAGTTTACAATGATGAGGTGATACGCCAAGAAGATTTGCCAAGGTTTTACGATGTATTCAATGATATTAAAATATAATTAATGAAGATCAGACATGTATTCCAACCGGATGATACCGGATGCGGAATTGCATGTGTGGCTATGTTATCGGGATTGTCTTACAATGAAGTTAAGCAGTTGATGATTGCTGAAAAACTGTTTGATACAGACACCAGTTATTGGGGAACATCATTTTGTGATTTAAAAGAGGTGTTAAATAAGCTTGAAATTAAAACAGCTAACAGGCGAAAGTTTAACCGTCGGAGAAACATTCCCGCAAGAGTTGCAATAGCGTCGACTAACTATGATAAGAAAGGAATGTGGCGTTGGGTTGTGTTTGTGAGAGATATTGATGGATTTTATATTTATGATCCCGGTAAGCGAAGAAAAAAAGTTCGAGATCTGAGAGGCAGGATGAGTGGTTATTATCAGGATGAGTGGTTATTATATTGATATTCTAACCACTTGTGACACTAACTAACCACAACCCAATTCTCAATTTCATAATGATCGTCATGCAACTCTAACCAGTTCTTTCCATTTTCACTTATTGTATTTGGTATGTTAAGTAAAACAGACCAAGATGGGTCCGTTTTTTCTTGACGGGCGACAAACTCTTTGATTTTATCAAAGGTGAAGCTCAATTTGATGGGCATTGTAGAAGCAAGGCTTTCAATACTTGCAACAAAGGATTGAGCAGTTTCAGAGGTGGGCCTGTCCTGGGTAACACTATTTATAAATTGGAATATATACATATCTGTAGTCAGTTTATTAAGAAGCTTATTTAGAAAGTTCTTGCCAAAAATCTTAATAATATCTTGGGGGTCATGTTGTTGGATGCTTTCAATTGCATCAACTACCATTGACAGTAAGGTATCAAAATTCTCTTTTGGATAATGCCTAATTAGAGAGTTCCAAAGTTTTCTTGCCGATTCGAGCGCACAATTCGTTTCAGCAGTTGATAAGATCAGTTGTTTTGCTAATAATACATTGTTCTTTGATTTGCTGCATATTGTTTCCCAAATTGATAAACCGTCATCCCAATCCGGAGTAAAGCCGTTTACTCCGGTTGACACAAGTTCTCTAACACAAATCTCAAATCCTACCGGATGACAGGTTATTAAAATATTTTTGATAATATGAATCCAAATGGATTGGTGGCTATGGTGAAAGCCTAAATACCAAAATGGCTGAGGATGGCCGCAATATACAGATAGACAATCTTTTAATAGTTCTTCATCAATCTGATCTATAATGCGAGAATATTCTTCTGCGAATAATTCTTTTCCAAATAGCAATAGCTGAATATCGACGGGAATTTTGTTTTGTACAAGACATACAGCTTTAAGCCACCTCAAATCAACCCGGTCACTTGTTAGTAAATCTGAAATCACTTTTTTTTCTTGATCCGAAAGCTCGTCCCAGTAACCCATGCACCACGATATGGAATACGAGGCAAAGCGACTGTCCTGATGTGTAATTATTTTCGTAAATAATTCCAGTCTTAATTTAGGTATTATAGCTTCAAGTAAAAACTGGATTACCCCGAACTCGTATGTATCGGGAACCTTACCTAAATGCAGACATTTATCAATCCAACGATAAAATGCCCAGCCAATTAGTAGGGATTCATCTGAAGACAAGAATTTTTGCGCTTCATTTAAAGTAGTTCCGAATCTCCCGGTATTATATATCTCAAATTCCTTTGGAGCATTATCAAAAAAGACAGGAAATATTTCTGCCCAAAGCTTCCAGATGGCTTTCTTCTGCTCTTCGTCAAATAGCGTCCAGTCAATACTTTCACTTCCGTAGTCAATACCAAACGTAGTAATAAGATCACTGGCTCGGATAGTGATGGTTGAATTTTTTAGTGCATCGAGAATGTGTGGCTTAAGTATATTTCGGTCCTCCGATGAGTAGTTTCCATATCCATAAATCGCTCCTTTAATTCCTTCAAAAACGACGTATGGATGTGAATCGTTTAGAATCGCGCGTACTACCGCTTCCTCATGTATTATGTTATGTCTCATAGTAATGAATGCAACTTTACCCCTGATAAAGGCTTCATCAGAATTTAAAATTTGATGCATTCCAGAACTATTTATAGGAAACTTTTTTGAGACCGGCCAGCTATGGAGTGTATTAAGAACATCCCAAATTTGTCTAGGGGATAGTAACTCCCCCTCCCCCTCATTTAATTTTTCAAGTATTCCGTCGATATTCTTAGTTTCCTCTTCGTCTAAAAAATTCAAAAAATTCGACGAGTCCTCCGCTATAAACGGAATATCACCATGCCAGAAAATATCTGACAGAGAAAGGTTTTTCGAGATCATCTGAATAACCTTTTCTGCTTTAGATTGAGGTAAGTCATCCAGTATGCTTGAAAGAAATGATAGACAAATGTCCCTTACGCCTGGAAAAATCGATTGCTTAGCTCCCTGAAAGGCTATCTTCTTAAATACGTCTTTGAATTCTTGACTTAATCCATTATGATAGAAAAACTTGAACTGCCGAGCACAATTAAGGGTTGTGGTCGGAGATAAACAAGATAACGACTTTGTTATTAGAAAGGTTATCGAATCAAGTTGAATAATGTTTAGGCCAAGAAGCGTATGTCTTGCTGCTTCCCAATAGGTTGGATGGGTGAATAGTATAGACTTATTAACAATGTCAACAAATCCTCTTTTCTGTAAAAACACAAGTTCCTCCATATAGATTTGGGGAAGAGAAGTGTCATCCTCATATTTAGGAAATTCAGGGTCTCCGTCGTTTGTTGGACTCTTACGTTTGAAGGGAGATTTGCCCTTCTTCTGAAAGCTTGCATACAAGTCACTATCAGTTAGTATGTAGGCAAGATCTTCGAATTGCAACGGAATGTTGGTTGTAGCAGTAAGGCCAAGGGCGGCAAATAGGGTAGCGGCTTTAGATCCTCGGTTAATTATCTCTGCAGAAAGTTTTCTTGAATCAGCTTTTGCCAGGTAAAGAAGTTGTTCGGTCGTTTTGCCGATCAGATCGCTGGGAGATATTTTTGACAAATGTTTCAATTGGCCTACCTGTAGTAACCCATCTTCTGGATTTTTCAATAAATAGCCGGATATCGCAGACTGTACACCTTCGGGGATATCAGACCTTTCGACCAATGTTGACCATGTTGTACTTAAAAATGATGCTTTTTTGTTAGTTAAGTCAATCCATTGATGTCCTTCTATATTACAATATTGGAGTATTTGAGCGTGATTAATGCTTTTGATTATTTCAAGTCTTGATGTAATTATTAGCTTATTAGTAGCGGGGAGATTACGGACTAATTCTTCAACCCTTCTCAAATTCGTTGGATTTTCGGAAATGGAGTCATGACCAAAGGGATCTTCAAGTACAAAAACTCGATTTTCGGTCGTGTTCCTCAAAAACCGGTCTGCCTCACTTATATCATTCCTGTTCATGTAACGATAGCCCTGGTCGACTAACTTCTCTGAAAGTCTTTTTGCTAACTGGGATTTGCCGCAGAAAGAAATACCTGTAAGTAATAAAATTTTTTGATCAATAAGGATCGCCCATAAATCTTTTTCCTCTTCTCGCGAAACATAGTCTTCCGACACAACCGGCTTTTCTCTGGAGATAAGGTCTTCCGATAAGAGGTTTACAGACTGTACAATCTGCTGTGTATTTTCACTTATAGTCTCCAGTTGCGCATTGATTCCTTGCAGACTCTTTGATATTTCGAATATTTCAGCTTGGAAATTATCCGTAATATGAAGCTTTTTAAGTTTCTTGTTACCATTGGCTTTACTTACAAAAAGGGCGATGAAGTCTTCTAATTGATCCTGGGTGGGCAAAAGGACAAGCGAGTTGTTTTTTAAATTCTCCAGGACCTCGATCGATAAGGGTTGCTTTCCTAATATATGGCCTATAAGTGAATCAAAAAGTTCCTGTGACTGATAGAATGGTATCTTTCCATCATTATATAACAGGGTATCCTGTCCTTTAAATTCGAATATAGTTTCGTCCAATACAAGTGCTAAAAGGTTCTTGTACTTTGTCTTTGGAAAGAAAAATAACCGTATCGGTGAATATATCTCTTCTTTTATAGCCTGGTCGAAGCATTTCTGGGCTACATAGGCAGTAGATACGACTAATAGCTCAACTATCATAATAGCTTACACTTGTTTTCAAGGTTTGATAATACTAATACAGAACGTTGAAATTAAAAAATATTAGGGAATAAAAAAGGGAGTTCTCGATTCGAACCTGCGGCCACAATGCTTGGAGTTGAAAATATTGTGAAGAGTACTTTTGAATCTTAAAAAACTCAAGCAGCCTACTTGGCAATTCTTGAAAATAGGGCTTTACTATTATTTCTAGGTCCCACCCTTAAAGCCACCAGAAAAACTTTCCCTTCCTTCCAACTTTTGCTTCATCCTCTGATAAACAACAGCGGGGGACGGAGAAAATGAAGCTAAAAGATTTAACCTTAATTCTTAAAAATGCCACGGAGGCCGGAGCTCAAAAAGCTCTGGAAGAAGCTGTGGTATTGCAAGATTTTTTAAGCAAATCTGATGCGTATCGCCAGTTCGGCAGATCAACAATAGATCGTTGGATTCAGGAAGGACTCCTGGTTCCAAGATCTGCCAACGGTAAAATTCTCCATAAATGTATTGATCGTGTGAAACTGGAAGCCATTGCGCATTCCAGTAACCGAATTACTTATCTGCCAGTGGCAGAAAGATAGGGAAGGAAACGTCCTTTCCTGAGCTTGGCTCTTTGACATTAGGGGATGAAGCATTATCCTGTGAGGAACGGGAAATTTTGCGAAGGAGAGATAACATCAATCCGAAAACGCATTGGCAGGTGAGAGCCCGGTTTGTAGAAACCGACGTGAGTAGTCCCGAATTTTGACATTTTGAGAATTGCTTTCTTGAATTGTCTGAGGGCGTGAGCCCTTTTTTTGTTTCCAGCCATTACTACAGCAGTATCAAATCTCATTCATCCGGTTTTATATAGTCTCATCTAAAATCAATTTCTATGAATCAGTATTTAAGTGCCAATGAAATCAAACAGCAGGTTTCTTTTACAGACCTATTGGCTCGTTTGGGCCATCAGCCCAGTAAAAGATCAGGTAAGGAATTTATTTACTTGTCAATGCTCCGGGATTCGGATACTAAGCCCTCGCTTTGTGTAAACGATGAGTTGGGAACCTGGTTCGACCATGGAATGGGAAAAGGCGGAACAATCATAGATTTTGGCCTTTTATATTGGAAAACCATTAACGTAAAAGAGGTAATGGATAGGATAAACGGCATTTTTAGTTTGGACAGCTTGAACTTTATTCCGGCCCGAAACACTGAAAGATCACTACGACCTCGAATGGCCACTAAATTACCTCACTACAAGATTGAAGAAGTTAAGGAATTAGGCAACAACGATGCTATCACAAGCTATCTGAAAACTCGTGAGGTCTGGAATGTCGCTTCTGGTAAGCTGAAAGAGGTTTACTACTATGTAGAAGATGAGAAGAAAAAGCGAAAGCAATTTTTTGCGGCTGGATGGCAAAATGAGAATGGAGGTTGGGAAGTCCGCAATAAATATTTTCAAGGCTGCCTGGGCCGAAAAGGATTGACGTATATACAGGGAAATCCAGGGAAACTAGTTGTCTTCGAGGGATATTTGGATTATCTGAGCTGGCTCATTGAACATAAAGCAGCTACACCGACTATTTTGGTGCTGAACAGCGTTTCGTTTTTGCAGGCAGCGATAAAAAGAGCAGCCTCTTATCCTGACGTCGAAATCTTTTTTGATCATGATAATGCCGGATATTCAGCTACTGCCGAGTTTTTAAAAGCTGTTCCACATGCCAGGGATTCTGCCGCTAAGTATAGCGGGTATAATGATTATAACGAAAAGCTTATGGCTGAAGTTAGGGAACTTTGCAGCTACCAACAACCCAGCTATCATCCTCATATTTCTGTATCCAAGGGAAGACTTGGTAGATAAAACTCCCCCGGATATGTAGCGGATATCTATATAAGTAAGCAGTCATATGTTTGCCTGAACAATTAGCCAATCAGTTATCTGTCTAACCAGCTATATGGATAAAGGTATATGGCACTAATGGTATAATTATACAGGTGCCTGAATATTTAATTGAATAAGCATCTGAATGTATATCTGCATTGCCCTTGATGTGTATTGCAGTATAGCTCTATACCTGGATAAATAACTGATTATATAGGTACTTGTCCGGTCAGATATCTATCCAGATGAATAGTTAGACATTTAAAGTTTATTCAAACAACAATCTCGCTGTTTGGCCATCTATATAAGCAAACAGAATACATGGTCGACAATGCTGAGGTCAATGGCTACCATTGAAGCGGTTGGTTTGACCGCTAAAAACACTGTCTAATGAGATTTCTTCCTTCTGAATACGAGGGGTGCTTTTTTGTTTTGTTAGCTGCAAGTTGTGTTTTTGTGGCCACAGCAATAGCACAGCTATCTGCTACCCCAAAAACGACTTGCCTTAAACATTGCTGAGCCTTAGGGCATCAGCAAAGCTTAAGGAGCGAAAAACGGCGCGACTTGTTTTTCTTTAGCTTTTTTCTAACCATGGAACAAATTACTTCTAATCATGCCTGATAAGAATAGCAATAACCGGATCAGAATCATTAAAGCAAGGCTAACAGAAGAAGAATTTAAGCAGCTGCTTAATATGGAAAAGCAATTGAACTTAAGCCGGACAGAAATTATTAGAAGTAGGGTGCTCTATAACTCAAATGCAGTTTTAGTTAATGCGAATGATTTATTGCAGGTATTAACCCAAGTGGGAACGGAGCTAGGAAGAGCAGGTAACAACATCAACCAGATTGCCCGGCATGCGAATGTTCTAAACAAGCAGGGCTTAATCAGTGAATTAGTAGTCCGCGATTTTAATGAGCTTTTCGGGAATTATATCAAATCGCAGCAGGAGATTGAAAAGGTGTTCCGCCAATTAATTCGCCTCATGAAAGGGTGAGCTTATGATAGTTAAGATCCTGAGTAAATCAGCAACATTCAAAGGCGTAAAGTACAACACCAGCAAGGTTGAAAAAGATAAAGGAGAGCTAATGAAGGTGCAGAATTTTGGCGCTCTACAGGCTATTCCAAGTTTACGTCCGCAAGATTATATCAATTATATGGAGACGGTTTCTTCCAGAAATAAAAATGTAAAGTTCCCTCAGTTGCATGCTGTTATTTCCTGTAAAGGGAAAGAAAAAGGCAAGGAAGAATTAACAGAGCTTGCGGAGAATTGGCTGAAAGGAATGGGTTATGGACAAAATCCTTACCTGCTTATTTATCATAAGGATACTAAGAACAATCACATCCATATGGTCTCGACACGAGTTGGTCCGGAGGGAAAGAAGATTTCAGATTCGTTTGAAAAGCTGAGGGCTTATGAGGTTCTCCACCAGGTGATGAATTATGATGAAAGAAATGAAGTTTCTCAAGATATTCAAAAAGCTCTTTCCTATCAGTTTTCAACCCGGGCGCAATTTATGATGATACTGGAAGCTAGAGGATATAACCTCCTGCCATCTGAACTGGATTATAAAGTTTGTAAATATGGCAAGGAACTAAATTCAGTGCCTTTTACCCAAATAGAGGACAGAATGCGGGCTTATAAGAGGAACGCAGATCGGATTTATCAGCTGAGGGCCATTATAGAAAAATACAGAAATCAATACCCGGCAAAGATTTATCTAAAGAAGGCAGATTTGCCTGAACAATCAAAAAGAAATTCAACGGCTTATTCTTCCTTGTTAGCAGAGATTCTGGCTGAGAAGTTTGGTATTCAAATCCTTTTTCATGCAAAAGAGAATAAGTTGCCGTATGGTTATTCATTCATCGATCACTCCCAGAAGATGGTGTTTAAAGGCGGTGATATTATGCCACTGAAGGACTTTATTCAAGTTCTTGATGTTCCGGTTATTCAATCTCCGGTGCCAGAAAATACAAGTCAGGATAAAGGTTCAGAATTTAAGTCAGACACAGGATTGGCTGATCATGCTGGCATAGAGTACCCTTTCTCCCATAGATTATTTGAATTAAATCTGAACATCGCCGATGATGTAGATGATGAAGCCGTACATGGCAGCAAAAGGAACCGGAAGCTGAAAGGAAGAAGCCGATAATTAATTAACAGATATGGTTATAATAATAGGAAATCAAAAAGGTGGAGCAGGAAAAAGTACGCTGACAGTACTGTTCGCCAATTATCTCAGTCAGATAAAAAAGCGAAGGGTAACTGTTTTAGATATGGATTACCAGCAATCTGTTGCCTCTAAAGCGGAAAAAGCGAAGATATTGGAGAATGTTCCTGACTATGATGTGGTCCCAGCTGACTTAAAGCATTTCGGGACTTTGCAGCAGGTATTAAGTTCTAAAACCGACGAGCTGGTGCTGATAGATCTTCCGGGTAAGATGGATGATGATGGCTTGATTTCAGTTTTTAATTCTGCTGATATAGTTCTTTGTCCTTTTGCTTATGATGAGTTTACGGTGGATTCCACTCTGCTTTTTACGATGGTTTTACGAAAGATAAATGCCAAAGCGCCTTTTGTTTTCATTCCAAACCGGATTAAAAATACCGTGAAGTATGAAACCCGAAGTGAGGTTGATAAAGTATTATTGAAGTTCGGAGCTGTTACTCCGCCGATATCTGACCGGATAGATTTTCAGCGTCTCACTACCTTTCATATACCCATTGCGGTTCATGCTGTTATACTTCCGGTTTTTGAGTTGATCTATGAAAATTATTTGCAAAGAGAGGAGGAGCAATGAGTGAAATAAAGTCCTTAGCGGATGAGCTGAGAGAAAGTATCCGAAAAGGAACAGAAACAGAGAATCCAAAAAATGGTCGGGAAAACGAAGTGGTTACTAAGAGTAAACGATCGGCTAAAAGAACTGAATCCCAAGAAATGCTTTCTACTTTATTCACCGAGATCCTATCTCACGAACTTACCGGAAAGGAAAAGCTGATGATTCGCCTGGATGACAAAACCGTTTTTTTACTTAAGCAGCTAAAGGTTTCTAAAGGAATTGATATGAATAAAATCATCTCTTATAGTCTGCAATACTTCTTTCAAAAGAAACCCGAGCTTATTCAATATATTAAAGAATCACTTAAATCAGTAGAATTATGAACTGGAACCAATTTTTAATCTATCTGTCGGCAGTATATATCCTGTATTATACTTGTGCTATTTTATTCGACTACCTGAAGGTCCGGCGACACGGTTCTGTCGAACCAGATGGGGATGAGTTTTTCTTTTCTGAAGAAGTAGTTCCTCAATTAATCTTGCCTGAAGAAGAGGCGAGTGAACCAATACCTCAACAAAATAAGCCTAAGGCAAGTACAATCTCTGCGATTAGTAGCGGGCTTTTAGAGTCAACCGGAGGATGTAGTATTAGAGATTTATTCGATCTGGTGAAGATTGACGCAATTGAATATACGAGGGGGATTCCATATTAACCGGATTCTTATGAAATACATTTACCTGACAGCCTTGGCTGTCTTTTTTTTTGCCATCCCAATTAATGGTTTTTGCCAACCCGGCATCTCAGAATTTTACCAGGCAGAACGGGAAGTCAATCGATGGTATTTTAGCTTTTCAGATCTTATTCTGGTTATTGGAGCCATTGCCGGACTTGTCGGAGGTCTGAGAGTTTATAGCAACTGGCAGTCAGGAAAGCATCATATCGATAGCCAGGTAATGGCCTGGTTCTTTTCGTGCTTGTTTCTCAGCATAATCGGTGCTGCTCTAAGAGCATTGTACGGCCTCAACTAAGATTATCCACTATTTATTCAATTTAATTTTTTTATCAAATGAAAGAAAAGCTAAAAAAGCTGTCCCTTCTTGCTGCGCTTTATGCAGTAGCAGCACAACAAACTTTTGCTCAGGGCGGAACCACCGGAATCAATGCTGCAACCTCTTCGCTCAGCAGTTACGTCGATCCTGTTTCTACCTTGATTCTTGCCATTGGCGCGGTCGTCGGATTAATCGGAGGGGTTCGGGTGTACATTAAATGGAATTCCGGTGATCAGGATATCAACAAGGAAATTATGTCCTGGGGCGGATCCTGTCTTTTTCTCGTGCTGGTTTCAGTAGTCATCAAAGCATTCTTTGGTATCTGATGGCGACCAAGTATTCAATATATAAGGGGCTGCAAAAACCCCTTATATATAGAGGTTTTAAAGGGAAGTTTATAGGCTGGGGGATTGGCTCACTGGTTATTGGATTACTTACCGGAGGATTCATCGGGGCTATAAGCAACATGTACGTGGGCAGTTTTCTTACCATCGCTATCATTGCAGGAGGACTGGTTTTTACCTTTCAGTATCAGAAAAAGGGACTTTATTCTAAAACCCAGCATCGGGGAATCTTTATACACCGTAATTCTTTAAAAATCAGGTATGCAGAAAACAAAAAGAACAGCGTTCAGACTTCCTTATGCGGGAGTTGAGTCGTATAAGGGACTATCTTTATTATATAGTGAAAAAGGAGACTACTCCTTAATTATAAAGTTCCAAAACCCTGCTTTACAATACTCAGCGGATCCCGATGCCTATACAAGTTTTCACAGCCTCTTATTAAATATTGTTAAACTGCTTGGAGCAGGATATATCATTCAGAAGCAAGATGTTTTTGTTCGGAAAACCTTTAAAGGCAAACCTTGCAGAGAGTTTTTGCAAGAACAATATTCCAGGCATTTCGAAGGAAGAGAATATATAGAGCTTCATACTTATTTAATTATTACCAGACAGGTAAAACGAGGAGTTTTTTATGTGTATGATAAAAAGCAATTAATAGATTTTGAACAATATGCCAGCAAGGTTTTCGATTTGCTTCAGGGAGCAGGATTAAGGCCACAGTTTCTGTCAACAGAGGAAATAAATTCCTATGTATTTAAACTGCTTGGAATGGACTTCGCCAGCGAGAATCTGCTACTCGACACAATTCGAGCTCAGGATAAGCACCTGCAGATTGGTAGTAAAGCGATACGAACAATCAGTTTAATCAATACAGAATCCATAGACCTGCCAGAAGAAGTCAGTCCTTATATAGAGAAAGCGGACAACAACAGTCTGAAGAATTTTCCGGTAGATAATTTTTCATTCTTATTTCAGGTTCCAGCCTTCCGACTAATTGTATTTAATCAGGTAATAGAAATACCTAATCAGCAGTTAACGCTAAACAAGCTGGAGCTGAAGCGTAAACGACATTCTGGTGTTCCTGACGCAGCCAATTTAATCTGCGTAAAAGATATTGATCAGCTCTTGACTGATGTAGCCAAAGACAATCAGTTACTTGTTAATGCGCATTATTCAATGCTTGTTTGTACTGGTGAGAGCGCTATTGATAAGGCATGTAATTTTATAGAGGCAGCATTATTTCAGCATGGGATCATTCCATCAAGAAATGCCTTTAACCAGCTAGAGCTTTTTCGGTGCGCTCTTCCGGGGAATGCGGTGGAACTAAAAAAGTATGATTGGTTTTTAACCACGTCAGATGCTGCCTTATGCTTTTTCTTTAAGGAATTAATACAGCAGGATGAACGGTCAGATTTTCTTATCAAGTTCACTGACAGGCAGGGGATTCCGGTAGGGATAGATCCATCAGATCTGCCTATGCGAACTAATAGGATTAATAATCGAAACCGCTTTGTGTTAGGTCCTTCAGGATCAGGGAAAAGCTTTTTTATGAACGCCTTGATTGAACAGTATATGCTGTACAATATGGATGTCGTAATTGTGGATACAGGTCATTCTTATTCCGGATTATGCGCCTACTTTAAGGGTAAATATATCACCTATACGGATCGTAAGCCAATCACTATGAATCCCTTTCAATTAACGGAAGGCGAGTATAATCTTGAAAAAAAGGACTTCTTATGCACATTGGTTGGATTGCTTTGGAAAGGGGCTGAAGGCATTATCACCAATGTAGAACGAGATGTGATAGCCAATTTAATCAGTTCATATTATGCTGTGTTTTTTAAGAGCTCTGATGATGATTTCCACATTGAGAAATTGAACTTCAATAGCTTTTATGAATATGCCCTATATAAGATTCCTCTCATCAAAAGAGATGAACGAATTCCGTTCGATTTCGATGAATTCCGTTATGTGTTAAAAAAGTTTTATTACGGGGGGGACTTTGATAGCATACTTAATGAAGAAGCTGATCAGTCTCTATTTTCTGAGCGATTTATTGTTTTCGAGATTGATTCGATTAAAGAAAATAAGATCCTGTTTCCTATTGTGACGCTCATCATTATGGATGTTTTTATTCAGAAGATGAGACATCGTAAAGAGCAGCGTAAATGTTTGATTATTGAAGAGGCCTGGAAAGCAATTGCATCTCCTTTAATGGCGGGTTATATATTATACCTGTACAAAACCATCCGTAAGTTTTGGGGAGAAGCCATCGTGGTAACTCAGGAACTTTCTGATATTTTGGGGAACGCTGTTGTGAAGGATAGTATTCTGAATAATTCGGATACCATCTGTTTACTGGATCAATCCAAGTTTAGGGATAATTACAAGGACATTGCTAAACTCTTAAGTATTTCCGAAATAGAGCAAAGGAAGATTTTCACTATTAATAAACTGGATAACAGCGATGGAAGAGGTCGCTTTAAGGAGGTTTATATCAGGAGAGGCAGCATTGGAGAAGTATATGGAGTAGAAGTGTCGATTTACCAATACCTGGCATATACCACAGAAAAGCCTGAAAAAAGTGCCGTTGAAACCTATGTGTCGCACTGCGGATCTTACCAAAAAGGGCTCGAAGCCTTCGTAATGGATTTAGAGCAAAGCGGACTCTCTTTAAATGAGTTTGTCAAAAAAGTAAATCTCTACGGTTTATCTACCGCCAATTCAATTGAATTTTTTAAGCCTGATTTTCTATGAAAATAATCCTAATTCTTTTCGGAGTAATATGTGCCTGGCTAAGTTCTTCAGCACAGATTTATTTTGATCCTGCCACAGCCGGAGCCACGGCTGCGCATGCGGCAATTATCAATAATCAGCTCAATAAAACGAACGAGAATTTGACATTGATTCAAAAAGGTCAGCTTGCGGTGACAGGACAATTGCTTATTGTAAATGATCTTCAGCAGCAAATTTATAAAGGACTTAGTGAGGTAGCTGGAGCTGTTCGTTCGCTTTTAGCCGTAAAGGATATCGCTGATGTTAGTCTGGATATTATAAGTGACGTGAACAAGGCTGCTATAATCGCTCAAAGTAATCCTGCTCTTTTGCTTTTTGCAGAACAGGGTGCCCGGGAATTTAAAACCAGAGCTACTTCTTTGACTGCCGAGGTAAGTTCATTTGTGCTTGCGGGTGGAAAGAAAAATCTAATGGATTCCGGAGAAAGGGCGAAACTCTTGAACAGGATCAGAACCGAGCTAATGATTTTAAGGGGAGTAGCTTACGGTATGCAGCGGTCAATGTTTTGGGCAAAGCAGCGTGGCATCTTAAATTCATTAAATCCTTATGCGGGATACCTAAACATTGACAAAGCCATAGCTGACGATATTCTTAGAAACGCCAAATATTTGAAGAAATGAAAAGATTAAGTCTGGTTTTAACTGTGTTATTGATGGTGCAGGGAGAAGCCTTCGCTCAAATTAATGTGCAACTGTTGCACCAGTTAGTGAATGAAAGCAAGGCAGAACATAGCCGGCAGGAAAACGTAAAGAACAAGCAGGCAGTAACTACGGCTAACGAAGAAGTCAATAAATCCCAAATGGCTAAGCTAAAAGATCGTTACCGGCAGTTAAAGAACCGTTTTCACACACTTGGAGTTATAGTTGATGCTGCTCAAATAGGAATCCAGGCTAGTCCGATAGTTTCGGAAATCATTCAGCAACAAAGTATTATTTACAATCAGGCAGCCAGAAATCCTGTGTTAATTGCGCTAGCGATTGATGCTGAAAGGGATCTTGCTCAGCGATCTAAAATGCTGATCAACTATTTATATGGGCTGGTTATCACTGTTGGGGATATCAATCAAATGAAAGCCAGTGATCGTAAAATTCTATTTAATCATGTTTTAACGGAACTTCGCCTGATTGCCGGGACTTCTAAAGGACTGGCGGCTAATATGCTTTATGCGAACCGCAAAGAATCTACAAATCCATTTTATGGTTTTATTAATGAGGATAAACGCCTTGTTGATGATATTATAAGAAAAGCGGCCATCTTAAAAAACTAATCAGATATGAAACTTTTAATGATACTGATTCTCTGTCAGACAGGATTTCTATGTTCCGCCCAAACGATGATTTTTGACCGCAATCATTTCAATATTGTAAATGAAAATGGATTAATGCGGTATTCATCAGAAACTGCTCATGCGAATTACTTAGAGAATGTCAATAATCAAATAGATAATATTACCCTGAATATTAGTTCAGTGATTCTTGTTCAAAACCTCATCCACAGATCGCTTACTGAAGTTAACCAAGCTATAAAGAGCGGCATAGCTTTGAAGCAGATTGGACAGATTTCAACTGACATTGTCCGGGAAAGCAACCAGATGATTGAATTATCACGATCAGAACCATATCTTTTTTTATTCGCTGAGGATTCCGCCAGGCAATTAAAACGCAGAGGCGTCAACCTAATTTCTGAAGTCTCTGATTTTATATTAAAAGAGGGAAATAATGTCTTGATGGATTACGAAAAACGAGATGCTTTATTGAAAAAGGTAACGCTGGAATTAAAAGTAATGCGAGCCTTATGTTTCAGCATGACTCGTTCCATCTATTGGGCGAAAACAAACGGAGTTCTAAAGTCTGCGAATCCTTTTCAGAATTTCATCAATCGGGATAAACGTCTTGTTAACGAAATTATAACCGACTATAAATTTTTAAAGCGATAAACTATGAAATCATTTCAATTAATTTTCACTATGGTGCTGCTATTTAAAACGGGGTTCGGCCAGATACCCATCCGCGATAAGCACATTACTCATCAACAGGAACGTATGGTGTTTAAACAATGGGACAAAGGTAAATTTACACCAAAAAAAGGCTTTTTAGGTTTAAATCCACTTTACTGGTTAACATGGGGCCTGCATCCGGATTATCCCAATACAGACCTGCGCCCACTTAGTTCTTCCGGTCCACAAACTAAGCGATTGGCCTTAGTAGTTGCAATGCAGAATATGACAAAGCAGTATAAAGTTCATGCAGATACGCTAAGAAGCACTGCCATCTCAGAGGCAGTAAATTATTCGGGTATAATTTCAGATGCAGACCCTTTATGGATACTGTATTACCGTCACGAGTTTGCTCCCTTATTGTACCCTGGGACTTTAATTTCATTAGATGATCTGTCACTCAAGGAAAAAGAATACCTGTTACGAAATGGAGTTTACGAATGGTATTTGGAGGAATCAGCGATCTTGTCTGACCGCTTGCGAGCGGCACGAACGACAACCCTCGACAGAGGCTCGAGGATGATTACCTACCATCGTCTGCTTTCTGAGTTTCGGAAGCTAAACGCCATCTGGGAAACGAAAAAAACAAATGCGGCGAAGTTTCTATCAATGGCTAAGTCCAATAATAAGATCAAAAGCAGGGATGAACCTTTGCCTGAAAATAATGCACTGCTAAGCGATAAAGAAATCGCTGACAAAATTCTAAGTAAGTCGAAGCTTTAACAGGAATTTATATGATAACAGATATTATAACCGGCACAGCCGGTTTTTTTATGAACAATACATCCGCATCGGTGCCTGATTCCTTTAAGCACACTTTCAATTTCTTACAAGGAAATGGAGTATATGAGGAGGGCATGATGTATTATTTAAGGGCAATGAGAAATACCATCTGGACCCATTATGATGCTTTTATTGCTGATGCTCAGGCTTTGTCGGCCATCTTTATGCTGATCTTCTTTGCAATCAAATCTTACGAAATGATGTCCGGAGATAAGAAATTGGAGATTATGCCGCTCTTACGCCCCTTTGGTTTAGTAATGGTGATATTATGGTGGGGAACGTTCACCCGCGTTGTTGCTTATCCAACTGATCTGGTCGCCATACGAACAGAAGCCATGTTTGATGATAGTCAGGCAGAAGTGAATAATCTTCGCTTGGAGCGTGCGAAATTAATGGCTGAGATCGCAGATCAATTGCTTAAGGTACAGGCGCAAACGGAGATTGCTCAACATGAGGCTGATACCTGGTATGAAAATGCATGGGAGTCTGTTAAGTCTTCGGTAAAAGAAGGGTTTTCAGAGGTTTGGAATCCGATTATTGAGTTGCGTAACAGAATGCAGGTAAATTTTCAATTGCTGATAACCTCCCTGCTTGAAACCCTGTCACTCTGGTTCCTCAGAATCTGCGTGTATACTATCTTTATACTCCAGATTATTTTTTCAACCATCCTCATTATTCTTGGACCCTTTTCGGTGGCCGTAAGTATTTTGCCCGCCTTCCGGGATTCTTTCAGTACCTGGGTGTCGCGATTTATTTCTGTAAACCTGTACTCAGGAATTGGGTATCTCGTACTTTACGTTGCCTCCTTATTTCAGCATTATGCCATGGAAGCCGAGATTACCAGGTATAAAGAACTAGTAGGAACCTCCGGAGCAAGCATGGAAAAACTATCCGCTTTCGCTAGTAATGGTGTTCTCTCTTTTGGAATAGTCATCGGAACTTTTGTGATAGGGGCATTGACCATGCTTACCGTGCCCAGCATAAGCACATGGGTAGTATCAACTTCAGGTGTAAGTTCAGCAACTTCATCAATGTACAGAGAGGCAAACAATATGTCGCGGATGCTTACCCGAATGATGAAATAATCTTCTATTAATCCAAATTTCAAATGATTATAAAAAACATTGAAGCGAAAGTTCGTCTGGCGACCTTTATTTCATTAGCCAGTTTGATTTCAGCTATTCTAATTGTTATAGCTGTTTTATTGTTTTCTCACAAAACGGTCTCAGAAGCTCGAAAAACGGTATATGTGCTGGATGCTAATACTGTTCCATTACTGGCAAAACAGTCGGACGTTCAGATGAACAGAGCAGCCGAATACAGAGCCCAAATTAATCTCTTTCATAATCTATTCTTTTCCCTCACGCCTGATGATAAGTTCATAGAATATCAGATGAAAAGGGCAATGTATCTGATAGATGAAAGCGGTGCTTTGCAGTACAATAATTTAAAGGAAAAAGGCTATTTCAATTCCGTTCTTTCATCCAGCGCGGTACTTACAATACGCACTGACTCTATTTATTTGGACGAAGCTAAAAAGTACTTCAGGTATTATGGGAAGCAGAAGATTGATCGACGGAGTTCGACCATTACCCGCTCACTCATTACAGAAGGTTATCTGAAAGACCTTGATATTCGATCGGATAATAATCCCCATGCGGTTCTTATCACCCGCTGGAAAACCATTGAAAATAAAGACCTCGAAAATGTTCAGAAAAACTCATTCTAGGCCAGACCAACGATCATTGATTGAAGAACTAAGAAAAGAACTCGGGCCATATTTTGAAAAAGCAGAGCAAGTGATCAGTGGATTATTGAAGAGATATCCCAAACAGTTCTTCATTGCCATGATAGTTCTGATAATTGGTTCAGGAATTCTAAGTTTCACTGTAATGAGACATGGAAGCAAAAGTGCTTCCACATATGCTTCTGGAATTAGTTCTAATACGACTAGTGGACTGGCGACAATTTTGAAAACAGGAAGTGCGCTAAGCGAGGTATTGAGCCTTCAAAACCAAATCAATTCTATTCTTAAAAAGGACACGCTTTCGTCCTTAGATACCTTGTCGCTTAAAAATGCATTTAAGAGACTCGAAGCTATCAGTCACCAATTAAACTCTAAAAAATAATAATATGAAAATCAACTTTAAAGAGCCGAGGTATATAGTCCCTCTGATTGCATTGCCCTTTCTCTTTGTTTTCTTTTACGTGTACAAAATCAGCTTTGGAAAAGATGAAACCGAAAAGAAAGCAGATAATCAACTTCAGGAAAATATTGCAGACGTTTCAGAACATGTAAAGACCAGTGATCTCTCAAATAAGCTTGACGCCTACCGTGATCGATACAAAGACGGAGATGGTTATACGGCTGTCGGGGAAATCACAGAAGAGCAATCGACGCCACAAATGCCTGAGCTATACAATCAGAATGAGAAAAAAATGCTTGATTCTATAGAGCTGTCGATGAACGAAAGATATGGCTTCAGTAAAGGCAGTGGCCAAAACACTTCCTCAGATTTTCCTGATGTAAAGCGCAGGACTCCTCAGATAAGTAACCATAATGAGGATAAAGCACTAGCTGAGGCTATAACAAAGCTCAAAAGGAACTCTCAGCCTGAATCCTACCGCAAAGAAGAAGTATCAAATGATGAAACTGATCCATTGACTTTATTCAAGCAACAAATGGCTTTAATAGATAGCATGGGCAAAGCCAATGACCCTGAATATAAAGCCGAGTTACTGCGTCAAAAGCAGATGGATTTAGCCGAAAAGGAGTCAAAGAATGAAAAGAAATTAATCGTTTCTAAGTCGATAAATCAGGCAGCTGTTTTTAACACAGTTTCTGTTGATCAGGATGAATCTTTTATCAGGGCAATTATCGATCAGAATGTCACAGGGTATGCCGGTTCAAGATTGCGTATTCGCTTACTGGACGACTTCTTCGCGGGAAAATTCCTGATTAAAAAAGGAGCTTATTTATATGCACAAATTGCTGGTTTTACAGGTCAGCGTGTAAATCTTTCAGTTACTTCTATATTACGGGGAAACCAAATTTTGCCTGTCCGCCTCGATATATACGATAATGATGGTTTGCCTGGTTTGTATGTACCCGCATCAGCCTTTCGTGAGTTTTCAAAAGAGTTAGGAATGAATACTAGTCAGGGTATGAACCTGCAACAAGCAGAATCAAACAGCCAACTGGTGATGAGCCTGCTTCAAAAAATGTTTCAATCTACCTCAACTGCGGTAGCTAAGTTAATCCGGCAGAACAAAGCCAAATTGAAATACAATACCCAGGTGTATTTGATCGACCCTGAAGAATTAAGGAACAAACAAAGTAATTATTAATCTATTCAGCCATGAAGAATTTAAGTATCCTCCTATCATTTTTATTTTTAATCGCAACAAAGGGATTTGCCCAGAATACATCTGATGTCCTGCAAAGTGATTTGCCTCTCATCAAAATCAGTAAAGATCTAACTATTCATTTTATCTCTCCGGAAAATATTCAGTATGTAGATATTTCTACGCATGCAATTGCAGGAGATTTACCGGTAAAAAATATTCTGCGTATTAAAGTATTGCCGGATTTAATTCAACAGCTTCTTCAATCTGGTAACAAGGCAGTGCTAACCGTGGTTGGCGAAAGTTATATCGCCCAATATCGGCTTGATTATGTGCCTGAAAGTTGGGGAACCCATTTACCTGCACAGGTTGAGATAGTCCCAGATCATATCAAACCGCTGGATTTTCCAGGTATTACATTGACCACAAAGGATCTGCAGGCTTTGTCTCTGAAAATTCTCAAACAACAAAATCCTCCCGGTATTCGATCAATTAAGGGAGTAGGAATAAAAGCCACTTTAAATCAGGTTTATACCCTTGGTGGTTATGTTTTCCTGGACATAAGCTATTTCAACCGGACTAATATTCCTTATGAAATTGACGAACAGCGATTCAAAATCGAGGATAAGAAGATTACTAAAGCCACGAATTCCCAGTCTATAGAAATAAAACCTATCTGGAAATTATATTCATCAGGATCCTTCAAAAAGCAATACCGCAATATCTATGTACTGAAGAAATTGACCTTCCCCGGAAATAAAATTCTAAATATTGAGCTTAATGAAAAGCAATTATCAGGAAGGACTTTAAGTTTAAAAATTCAGTACCGTGACATTTTGAATGCTGATACTCTTTAACCGGTCATCATATGGAAGAAACCAAAGAGCAGCAAAGCTTACATCGCTTTCTTCAGTTCGCAATTTATCTTTCCGTGATTTTCGAGATTTTTCTTTTTTATTATGTCGATCGGCTTTTAAACCATCAGCAAGAGGATGGCTTTGGCTTAATTCCTTTTGCGATCCGGCTAGCTAGAATTCCAATTTACAAGCAGTTAATTTATAGCAAGCTCTTCACCATTTTACTTATTTGTCTTGTATCAATTGGTACTTTAAGTAAAAAGAAGAAGGATTTGAATCCGAAAAATCAGATAGTATATCCCTTAGCTATTGGATTAATAACGGTGTTTTCAGGAATCTGGTTTCAGGGCCGCCAAGGCCCCGGGTTATGGATAGGAGCCAACTGGTATGACGTTGCTTATATTTTAAGTTCCTTTTTGGGAGTAATACTGATTCATATTGCGATGGATAACGTCAGCAAGATCATAAGCTCCAGACTGGGAAAGGATAAATGGAATGTGGAAGCAGAATCCTTCATGCAACCACTTAAACCCAAAGTGAGTCAGTATTCAGTTAATATCCCCATGTTGTTTTATTATAAGGGGAAGGTTCGCGAGGGATGGATAAATCTTGAGAATATTTTCAGAGGGACTATGCTTATAGGAACTCCTGGTTCGGGCAAGTCATTTGGAGTGGTAAATCCTTTTATCAGGCAACTTATTGCAAAGGAATTTACGCTATGTGTATATGATTTTAAATTCCCTGATCTGGGGCAGGTTGCCTATCACCATTTTCAAAAGGCAAGAAAACAAGGTAAATGTAAGGGATATAGCTTTCATGTAATAAACCTGAATGAAGTAGAAAAGAGCAGACGTATTAATCCCTGGAGAAAGGAATATATTACAACTCTTGCCGATGCTTCGGAGACTGCAGAAGGATTAGTGGAAGCATTAAAGAAAGGCGATAAGTCAGGGGGGAGTGATCAATTTTTTACCCAATCGGCGGTTAACTTTCTGGCATCGTGTATCTACTTTTTTAGCCGGTATGAGGATGGTAAATATTCCAGCTTGCCACACGTACTAGCCTTTTTGAATTTATCATATGAGGAAATATTCAGCACTCTTTTTTCAGAGCCAGAACTTGGTTCTTTATTGTCCCCCTTTATGACCGCCTACCGGGCAAAAGCATTTGATCAGCTCGAAGGCCAGGTCGGAACTCTAAAGATCTTTATTAGCAGGCTGGCTACAAAAGAAACCTTCTGGGTGTTTTCGGGTGATGATTTCAATTTAAAGATCAGTGATCCGAGGTCCCCCGGAATATTGGTTCTGGCAAATGATCCGGGAACGCAAAATATTAATTCAGCTTGTTACTCCATCGTTTTGAACCGGATGACTCGCCTGATTAATTCAAAAGGAAACAAGCCTTGCGGATTAATTATTGATGAAGTTCCCACGTTGTTTATGCATCGTATTGAAAACCTAATCGCTACAGCAAGAAGTAATAAGGTTGCGGTATTAATGGGTTTACAGGAACTCCCACAATTTAAGCAGCAGTATGGGAAGGAGACTGCAACTACTATTACCTCGGTTGTCGGCAATGTGCTCTCAGGTTCTGTTCGGAATAAAGAGACTTTGGAATGGCTCGAACGGCTGTTTGGCAAGGTGAAGCAAGTAGGAGAGAGCCTGAGTATTGATCGTTCAAAGACTTCCTTATCTCTCAGTGAAAAGCTTGAGCCTCTCATTCCCGCAGGAAAGATTGCTTCCTTAAAAGCAGGCGAGCTTGTAGGTATGTTGGCTGGTGACGCAGTTCAAGATTTCACAGGAAAATATGAAACTTCAGCCATTAATTGCCGGGTAAATTTAGATCTGTCGGCCTTAAAAAAAGAAGAGCAATCTTACCAGCCACTTCCAGTTTACTATGATTTTGACGGGAATAAAGAAGAAGTTTTACGAAGGAATTTCCATAGGATAAACCATGAGGTGAACCTTTTAGTAGCAGAGTTTAGGATTGGACATTAAGATAACAGTTCACTGGAAAGAGGACAATGAAAATCAATTCTTTGTCCCAATCATTCACTCTATTTAAATGCAATTCATTTTACTCTTTAAACTGAAATATTATGAAAAAACAAATTAATGAAACCGATTTACCCTTTGATGATCTCAGGAGGGTCGGACTCTATTCTAATGGAAAATTAAATTTAGAAAAGGCAAATGTAGATGCCTTATTAGCCGGGCGGAGAACGGATTTAATAAGTCTTAAGAATTTAAAGACCGAGGGTTTTCGGATTGAGGCTTTGGATGCCAAACTTTCTCTTTTTAAATCAGAGGATGGCAAGGTCTCTTTAAATGTTCACCCAATTTATAAAGAAGCCAGAAAACATGCTTTACTTACTGATCACGAGGCTGAGCAGCTAAAGCTAGGAGAAAACAGTGTAATAAGGAAATATCAAAATACTCCGGAAGGAACCAGGAAAGTACATGTCATAGAATATGATGCAGAGACCCGGGAATTTATATCTTATAATCCACATGCAGTTTTAGCTCCTGATAAAGTAAATGGCGAATCCTTGTCTCGAAGGCAGAAAGAGGGGTTTCGGAATGGCGAAATCATCGAGCTTTCTGATGGCACCAAGTTTCAGCACAGAGCCAGCGAACCACAAGGGCTTAGATCCGATACTTCATCACTGATTATTTCTCTGCTATTGGATGGCGGTATTTCATATTTGATGTTGAAGGGGCTCAGGAGTTTGTCAGGAAGGGAAGAAAGCCAGAAAGAAAAAATTAGCGAAGGATATAAACAGGCTTATGCTGAAATGGAAAAGAGTAATCTAATTGCTTCAGATCTTTCTGAACAAAAAGATAGCAATTCAAAGCTTCAACATAGTCGTGGTTATGGTCATGGCACTTCAAGGTAATGTCGTCGTCTTGTTATCTTGAGGAAATTGGGTTTAAGAATAAAGTGCTTGACTTTTTTGGATTTTATTTCATTACAAATTCATCTGATCTAGTATGCTTTGAATATCATGTCGATCTTAAACGTCAGGCGACCGAATATTGCAGTAAAGAAGGCACTCGGATCCCATCTACCAGTGGAGTGTGGTTTGCTGGAAGCGAAAGTCCACTTCTGGTTAGAAACTTGTATGTGTTTTCGTCTGCATTAGAAGCCCTATCATTCTTTCATTTTTTTACAGATAGGCTTCAATATCCCGAGCAAATAGCAATAATTTCTGTCGGGATTCTGCCTTCTTTTGGCCAAATCAGCAAATTAAAATCAGTCTATAAAAATGCAAAGATCCATTTTGTATTTGAGACTGCTCTTTTAGGAAGGTTATTTGATTGCAGGCTTTCTCTTTGGATCAAAAATAAGGACGCGAGATTTTCTTTTATCAAAGAAAGAGAGGCCATTTCAATAAATTTTCGGAGTAAGAATTATCAGATTTCAGAGACACAGATTTCCTTATTTGCATTTGAGAAGCGACTCGGTTTAAGATCAGGTATTCGCACGCATAAACCTCCTAAAAATTTTAATACATTCTTTGAACTCCTTCTGGGTTCTATTTAATCATCCTTTTAATCTATTTTATTATGAACGAAAAAAATCTGGATTATCTAAAAAACAGCTTAAAGTATCTTGGCTTTGCAGATAAGCTTAACGATGTTTTAGAAAAAGCAATCAGGCAAGAATTGTCAAAGTTTACAATTAGTCTGACTAACACGATCAGCCCTCTGGGTATTGCCAAAGAAGATACGTTTGAACGTGATTTTATCCGTTATGATTTATCCTTCAGCAAAAGCAAGGAAAGTGACATGTATTTCTTAAACCAATATC
>CAMLLO010000023.1 GCA_946480915.1 uncultured Sphingobacteriaceae bacterium
AAAGCATTTTTAGGTTCAAAACGCGAAGTCTTTTTGACTGGCGAAGCCTTCTTTGAAGTTCATAAAGATTCTAAACAACCCTTCTTGGTTCATACCGAAGAAATGGTTACCCAGGTAGTAGGCACAAGTTTTACCATTAAAGCCTATAAAGAAGCTGAAGATTTTAATGTACAGGTAAACACTGGTAAAGTGTATGTGTATGCTGATCCGAGAAAGGTTGATCAAAATAATGCGGCGAAAATAAAGCCGGTTATTCTGACGCCGAACGAGCAGGTTACCTATCATAGAATGATTTCAGGTCTTACGAAAGATACTTTAGACAAACCAGCTGCGCTTAGTAAGTCGGTTACAAAACATTTGTTCAATTTCAAAGGCACTCCGGTGACTAATGTGCTTCAGGTGCTGACAAAGGCATATAAAGTAAATATTGTTTATGATGAAGCTGCATTTTCAACCTGTAAACTTACTGCCAAGCTTGATGATGAACCTTTATATGAGAAGCTCAACATTATCTGTAAAGCAATCGATGCTAACTTTTCAATTGTTAACGGGCAGCCTGTTATTGATGGCAAAGGCTGTGGTGCCGAAAAAGAAAACTTAAGCGAATAAAAATATGTGACAAATAAAAAAACATCAGAAAAAATAACCGGCTATGGTCGAGCATAACCGGTTAAAATAGCCCCAACGTTCTGTACCGTTCAACCAAAAAGGTTGAGATGGGAATTTGATTCAGTTAACTAATTAACCAAACCTAAATTATGAAAAAAAAGCGTTTACTCTTGTCAATTATGAGAATATCTGTTGTACACCTAGCATTAATTTTAAGCCTGATCGGCAACGTCATTGCGAGTGATGGGATAGCACAGGAATTTTTAAGCAAAAAAATATCACTGAAAGAGACCGATGTTAAATTAGAAAGTATTCTCCATTCCCTTGAACAAAAAGGAGGGTTTAATTTTGTTTATAAAACAGATCTTGCCGCTTCCGATAAAGTAATATCAGTAGATTATACTAATCAATCTATCGAGTCGGTGCTTTCGAACGTACTCCGTACATTTAACTTGAGTTACGAAGTTTCGAACAACTATGTAATCATTAAGCCTTCGGGAACTGATAAAGTTAAACCAGCGACTGAACTAGCCGATATCGTGATAACGGGTTTAGTGCTAGACTCCCAGGGAATTCCGTTGCCGGGTGTAAGTGTTCGGTTGAAAAATTCCACCACCGGCACCTCTACAAATAACCAGGGCAGGTATTCCATTAATGTACCCAATTCTGCCTCTGTTTTAGTGTTTAGTTTTATTGGTTTTCTAGAACAGGAAAAGTTGGTCGGCGATCAGCGCATAATAGATGTTACATTAAGCGAGCAAGCAAACACCTTAACAGAAGTTATAGTTGTTGGTTACGGTACACAAAAGAAAAGTGATCTTACCGGAGCTATTTCACAGGTTAAAGTATCTGATATAAATACCACGGTAACTCCCAATATCACAGAAGCATTACAAGGTAGAGCTGCAGGTGTAGCCATCAGCACCAATACCTCGCCTGGCAGCCGGCCAAGTATCAGAATCAGGGGGTCAAACTCAATATCAGCAAATAATGAACCTCTGTTGGTAGTAGATGGCTTTCCTCTTGAGAACGGAAATTTAAATGATTTTAATTCTGACGATGTTGCCTCTGTCGAGATCTTAAAAGACGCCTCTGCTACGGCTATTTATGGTTCACGGGGGGCCAATGGTGTTATCCTGTTAACTACAAAGAGGGGTGTTGCTGGAAACAATAAAGTAAATTTTTCGGGCTCGTATGGTGTTCAGCAACCTTCAAGATTGGTTAAATTAGTAGATGGCCATCAGTTTGTCGACTATATTAATGCAGCTTACCTGAATACAACCGGTCGTCAGGTTTATTTCAATCCCGATCCGGCAAAATATGTAGAACCCGCAACATACGATGCAGATTGGCAAGGCGCACTTTTTAGGGATTCCGCTCCATTGCAGAACTATAATCTGAGTTTTAGCGGAGGCAATCAAAAGACCAAATACTTATTATCCGCCGGTACTTTTGCGCAGGACGGTATACTGAAAAATTCTTCGTTTGACAGATATACCTTAAGAACCAATTTGGATCATAGCGTAAATAAATGGTTTACTGTGGGTACTCATCTGCAATTAAATCATTCGGTGAAGAATTACAATAATCCAAACTTAATTGATGTTTTCCGTTATGGATGGCCTACAATGTCGGTAACAAATCCTGATGGCAGCTATTATCTGGCGGCAAACGACAGCAAGCTATCGACATATGTTGAAGGAAGATGGAACCCGGTGTCGGATGCCGGACAGGTTACTGACGAAACAGCATCAAACAGAACTTTTGGCGACCTGTATGCCGAGCTGAAATTTGCTAAGCATTTTACTCTTCACAGTAATTTTGGTGCCGACATATACTCCGGTAACGAATATTATTATGCACCATCAACAGCTACAGTGGCATTCAGTAAAAAAGGAATTGGCAAGAAAAACTTCCAAAACGAAAAGCAATATATAACAGAACATATACTAACCTACGATAATACCTTCCAGCAAAAACACCATCTTACAGCTACAGCCGTATATTCTTACCAAACCCATACTACCGATACCCTTTCAATGAGCGGATCTGGCTTTCCAGCTGATATTACCGGTTATAATGATGTGTCATTAGCCTCGATAATAGATGTACCAAGATCTGTTAAATTTAATAACCGCCTGATGTCGTATACCGGAAGAGCATCGTATGGTTTTGACAACAGGTATTTAGTAACCCTTACCGGCAGGGTTGATGGTTCGACCAGGTTTGGTGCAAATAATAAATGGGGATTTTTTCCATCCCTGGGCTTAGGCTGGAATGTTAGTAACGAAAAATTCATGAGCCCTTTAAGTGATGTAATTACCAACTTAAAAGTCAGAGGAAGCTATGGTTATGTCGGAAACCAATCGATAGGTAATTATAAATCCTTGTCTCTATCATCAGCTACCTATTATATCCATAATAACAACGACCTCCTGCTCGGTTTAATTGAAGGGCTTGGAAACCCTGATTTGAAGTGGGAGAAAACCCGTACAGTTGATGCTGGAATCGATTTAAACCTGTTTAACCGCTTGGATCTGAACGTTGATTATTATCAGAAAAACACAACTGATTTATTGTTTCAGGTTCCTATACCTACCACATCGGGTTTTAGAAGTGTAGTTAAAAACATCGGCGAAGTACAGAACAAAGGTTTTGAATTTACGCTCAATTTAAAAGCTATTGATAGCAAGAATTTCAAATGGAATATTGGTGGAAATCTTACCAAGAACAATAACGAAATTTTGTCTTTGTACAACAATGTAAATAAGGTATTATTAGGTGATGATCAGGGTGTTGCCAGGTATCTGGTTGTTGGCGATCCGCTTAATAGTGTATATACCCGTATCTCTGCCGGAATTATCAGAACCGCAGAAGAACTAGCGGCCGCCAAAGCAGAACAGCCTAAAAATACTCAGCTTTATCTTGGCTCCGAAAAATATGTCGACGTAAATGGTGATGGTGCCATCTCATCTGCAGATTATCAAAAAATCGGCACATCTGATCCTAAATTTTATTATGGTTTAAATACCTCCTTCACATTCAAACGCTTTGCTTTGGATGTTTATGGACAGGGCGCTTCGGGAATAGCGACGCTATCTACCGGCTACAATCTGATTGGCGATTATCAAATTCAGGGACGTAATTACATTCCCTCTCAATATGCTTACGAAAGAATGTGGAGTCCGACCAATCCAAACGGAACATTTCCGCGGGCAGGTGCCAAAGAAGTCTATTTCTCTGACAGATCGAACGGCAATCGCGAGTATTTCGTGATCAAGAATATCAGGTTAGGATATGACATCAATCCTGCGATCCTTAAAAGGTTCTTAATAGACAATGTTAACGTATATGTTAACGCTCAGAATTATGTTACTTTTTCAAATTCAAAAGGATACAATCCCGAAAATGGAGACGTTTCAAGTCCCTATGTAAAAACATTGTTGTTTGGTTTAAACCTAAATTTTTAATCGATAAGATCATGAAAAACACAATATATAGTATGTTATTAGCAACAGTATTACTAGGAACAAGCTGTGCTAAACTTGACGAAGAGGTTTATAGTAATATTGCTTCTAAAGATTATTACCGGAATGGAGATGACCTAAAAGTTGCCTTGAACGCGGCATATAAATTATATCAAACTGCTTATGGTGGCGGCGATGTGTATAATTATTTTATGATCATTGAGGTCGCCTCTGAAACCGGCGCACCTACCCGGACAAAAAATAACCCTCATTTATATAATTCCTGGGCCTATGCAAATGACGCGGATAATACCATTAACAGGTGGGCTTCATCCTATCAGATCATCAACCAGATAAACGCGATTTTAGATAACGGCGCAAGCGTAAGCATGGACACCAAAGCAAAAGAGCAGGTTTTCGGCCAGGCGCGTTTTTTACGAGGCTTAACTTATTTTCATCTACTTAGGTTATACGGCGGTGTTCCAATTCCTTCAGGTTCAACAAAATCACCGGAAGGGTTGGAGATACCACGTAAAACTGCTGATGAGGTCTATGATTACCTGATCGAAGATCTGAAGTATGCAGATGAAAAGCTCTATAAGAAATCTGAATTGCCAGCCGGCGACAAATGGATGGCTACTAAGGGAGCTGCTGAGGCTTTACTAGGAAAAGTATACCTGTATCGCGGAAGCATGACTGATGATGCTGCAAAAAAGACAGCCTACTTTACAGAAAGTAAAAAGTATTCGGGTCTGGTGATTTCATCTCTTGAATATGGTTTAGAAACAAATGTTAAAGATTTATGGATGTGGTGGAATACCAATAATAAACAAGGGAAGGAATCCATTTTCGAAATAGAGTTCGGATATAAAGGTTCTGGAAACTCATCCAGGTTACACACCGACGGTGGTTTGAATATTACCGACAAAAACCTGGGCTCCTATATGTTTTATCGGTACGGGCCATCGTTTAAAACCTACGATTCGTTTTCTAACACGGATAAACGCAAGGAGGCAACTTTCTTAACCTCTATATTGCTTTCAACAAACAAAACAATTACCTGGTTAGAATCGGATAAAGGAAGTCATCCGGGAACGCTCGGCTGGACCAGCGCAACGCCAGGCAACCTTAAATATTACGACAGGTCTGCGCTGTCTGCATCTACAGAAAGCCCCGCAACAAACTTTTATGTAATACGCTACGCAGAGGTTTTGTTAAACTATGCCGAAGCTGAGAATGAATTACACGGGCCAACATTAGATGCTTACTCCAAAATTAACTTAGTTCGTAACAGAGCGAATATCGGAGATCTGCCCTTAACTTCTGATGTCCGGGTTTTCGCTGACGCGATCTATCAGGAAAGAGTTTGGGAGTTTGTAGGAGAAGGCCAGCTCTATTATGATGCTTTAAGGACCGGCAGACTTGGCTCGCTCGTTAAAGCCGAAGTGGATGAAGGGACGGCTATTGGTTTGTGGCTATATTCCAAGCTGCTCTTCAAACCGAAGAAATCCTTTTTGTGGAAAATACCAACCTTTGATCTGAATTCTAATTCGGCCCTGGTCCAGAACCCCGACAATACCAGCGAGTAAATACCTTTTTATAAGCGGGATTATTTGATCCCGCTTTATTTTTTATATTCACCGCCATTCTCAAAACAACAATCATTAATGAATAGTTCGTCTTTAAAAATACAGACTTATAAATTGTATAAGGCTAAAGCAAAACTTAAAAAACCCATCGCAGATGCCACCCATACCTTAAGTGAAATATCATTCCTTGTATTACGTCTTCAGCTCGAAAACGGAGTAGTCGGAGAATCATACCTGCTTTCCTTTCAGTATTCGCCACAAGCTATACAGGGTGCCTTGCGGGATTTGCTTCCAGTGGTAAAAGGATATTATGTAAATGAAACAGGCAAGGTTTATGAAAAGATAAACGGCCTTTCGGAATATTTTGGAAATGAAGGCATCAACCGATGGGCCCAGGCGGCTATTAATGTTGCCATGTGGGATGCATGGGGAAAATGTCTCAATCAGCCTGTTGGAAAACTATTAGGTACCTGCAGCGACAAATGTGCAATTTATGGAAGCGGAGGATGGTTGTCTTACACCATTGATGAGTTGGTTGAAGAAGTTTCTGATTATGTGGCGAGAGGATTTAAGGCAGTAAAGATTAAAGTAGGCTCACCCAAATGGCAAACAGATTACGAACGCTTGAACATTGTGCGTGATGCAGTTGGTAACGACGTCAATATAATGATGGATGCCAACCAGGGTATGGAGTTACCTGCTGCAATTCAGCTTGCACGTGCAGCAACGCAACTAAATATTTATTGGTTTGAAGAACCCATAAACCATCAAAACTTCGACGGCTACCAGGTACTAAAAAATCAAACTGGTATTTCTCTGGCAATGGGCGAAAGAGAATACGATACCTTAGCGCTTGTACAATTACTTCAGCGTAAAGCGATAGATATCTGGCAACCCGATTTATTACGGATAGGCGGTGTTGAAGCCTGGCGACAGAGCGCGGCCCTTGCTCATAGCTATCATATCCCTGTTTTACCACATTATTATAAAGATTATGATGTTCCCTTGGTCTGTTCAATTCCGAATGGCAAGGGAGTGGAATCATTCGACTGGATTGATCCGCTGATCGATAATCCTATGGTGGTAAAAGACGGCTTTGCTATTCCGCATGAAGCAGCAGGCTGGGGTTTTAATTTCAGAGACGAAGTTTTAACTGAGATTAAGTTATAGTTTTTAGCAATGCCTTTATGAAAGATTATCTCAAATATATCTTTATCCTGTCCCTGATGCTGTTCTTTCGTGAAGGATTTGCCGTAACTCCTGTTCCGCTTGAAATCCTGAGCAAAGGATATAAAAGATATGAAACAGCCAAATTCAATGCTGTTTTTAGTAACAGCAAGCATAGTATTGTCAGGATTTCTCCGGAATTGAATGGTTTAAGTGGAGTTAAGCTTCGCTATAATAGCCCCGTACTGGCAGACGGCGAACTGAAATTTAGATTAAAACAGAATACCAAAATTCTTATAGGTGTATTTAGGGATTCCTTGAATGATAAAAGTTCAACTTATTTATCATCAATAAACTTGCACGATGGGAAAGTCAACAGCCATCCAGTTCTCAAAAATGCTCTAACAATAAGCGGATTCCCATCAACAGATGTATATGGGGTTGACTTTCAAAAAGGCGTTCATCAAATTAATTGGAAAAACACCTTATTCGTCTTATTAGGTGCAGTAAATATTTCACATTCCTTTTCAGAGACAGACGCTGGTTTACCCGACGGCCGGTTATGGGATCCATTTATAGTAGAAGGATTTTCCAACGAAAAACCTTTATTTGAGATAATCGGCGGACCCGAAAAACCTGTGATCTGCCAGGGAATGCCCGGAACAGAGGGCATATTGGGAGGGTTCGAAGGTGGTGCCTGTGTTAAAATAGGAGATACGTATCATATGTTTCCTACAGAGAGGGCCGGACAGGAAGGGATTGAGATGTACTTTGACAGGGTAAAAACCAGGATCGGACATTGGACAAGTAAAAATGCCATCAACTGGACACGTCAGTCGACCATTTATCAGGCAAGCGGAAATTACGCTATAACGCCCGAAGACAATCCTTTAAATGACAGGAGGGGTGCGATCTGGTCGTATATGCCGGTATTTAGTAAGGAATCGAACCGCTGGTATGGATATTATTTGGCCTACACCGTCGATAAAAATATTTCTCCAAATCACTCATTTGGAAGAATTTGGCGCACAGAATCGGTGAAAGAAGGTTATGAAGGAATTGGAGGCCCGTACAAAGATTGTGGAATTATTATGGAACCGGGAATGGATACACAATTGTGGGAAGGCAGGCAGGGAGTAGATTCCTTTTTCCCCTATAAGGTTGGGAATGAATGGCTCGCATTTTATGGTGGTGCATACCCATATAAAAACAAACAAGATTATCCTGATAAATTAGGGAAAGGCTGGTTTGTAGGACTAGCTAAATCCAAAACAATGGAAGGTCCCTGGACGCGTTTAGACACTATTATTAATCCTATTCGGTCCATCCATCCATGGTTCATCGAAAATCCTATAGTTTATAGCTTACCAAACGGACTGTTCATCACCATATTTGATGGTGGCCCCGAAGGTTGGGGGCATCATTTACCAAACATGATTGGATATTCGCTTTCGAAAGATGGTTATAAATGGTCGGAAGCCCATTATTTACCCATAGAAACAAAAGTAAATAAGTGGTGGAATATTATGCGTACACCGCTTTGCCTTATTCCCGAAGGAAACGATACCTATACGGTGATGTATGCAGCGATAACTTCAGAGAGATTTCATCCCATGGGAATGGTGAAGCTAAAGCTCAATAGAAGTGTTTTGGATACGAAGAAGGATGATTTAAGGTGAGGATTTATATAGAAATAAATCCCGAAATATCCATCCGAGCTAAACTAAAACTGCTTGTTTATTAAACTTCGCCCGGTAATTCAAAGGAGAGAGGCCTGTTATCTTCTTAAAGACTTCCCTGAACGCTTTATCGTCCGAATATCCTACCTCATTCATCACCTCAAAAATACTTTTCCTGCCTTTTTCCAAAGTGCTTTTCGCCACTTCCACCTTTACACGCTGTAAATATTCCATCGGTGTATTACCCGTGGCTTTGATAAAACGCCTGTCGAAGTTTCGCCTGCTCGTCGCTAGTTTTGAGGCCAGATCTTCGAAAGAAATTCGTTCGCTTAAGTTCTCTTCAATATACGTTTGGGCTCTGCTGATCAATTCGTCGCCATGATTCTTCTGTGTTTGAAAAATTCTAAAAGGCGATTGCGAGTCTCTTTCAATATCAATTTGGAAAATTTTAGAGCAGTATATCGCCGTCTGTCTGTCAAAATATTTTTCAACCAGGAACAGTATCAGGTTCAGAAAAGAATATGCACCACCGTTGGTATATATTCCCTTTTCAACAGTAAGCAGCTTATCGATATGAAGCTTAATGTTTGGAAACAGCCGTGTAAAACCGGCTGCCGCATTCCAATGCGTGGAACAGCTCTTTCCGTCCAGTAACCCTGTAGCCGCCAGCAGAAATGCACCTGTACAAATACTTGCCAGTTCGGCACCACTTTCATACTGCTCTCTGACCCAAACAATAAGCTCTTTATTATCCTTAAGTATATTGTCATAATCGTGGGCGAGCGAGGGAATAATCAGCAAATCGGTGTTCTTTATGTCTCTGATATTTACCGGATGAATTGAGAAAAAGCCCGCATCCAATTTCAGGTTTGTTTCAAAACCGGCTATACGGATTTCAAACATTGGGTTGTTTCCTATCCTCTGCCAATAGTCATTTGCTCGGGTCAGGATTTCGAATGAACCGGTTATGCTGCTTAGATTAACGTTTCCCTTTGGGACAACGATCGTTACTTGCTTCATTGTAGATTTTTAGATAAAGATAAATGAATGGTTTGTCCAAATCAACCCTTTAGAATGTCTATTTCACAACCTGCTAAACCATAATTAAGACCGTAATTTTACTTTATTCAATTTGAAAATTTGATCTTATAAAATAAAAAGAAAATGGCTACATCAGATTTCACTACTACCATATTGGTAGACCAGACCCCGAGAGAAGTATTCGATGCCATCACCAATGTTCGTGGATGGGTGGTCGGAAGAGATTGAAGGCAACACAGAAAAAGTCAATGATGAGTTTAAGTATCATTATGAAGATGTCCACCGTTGCGAAATGAAATTAATAGAAGTCGTCCCCAACGAGAAAATCGTGTGGCTGATTAAGGACAACTATTTTAAGTTTACTAAAGACAAAAGCGAATGGACAGGTACAAAAATCAGTTTTGACATTTTCGAAAATGATAACAAAACGCAGCTCCGTTTTACTCACATAGGTTTAATTCCCGAATATGAATGTTTTGAAATTTGCTCAAATGCATGGACCCAATACATACAGCAAAGTTTATATAGCCTGATAAGCACAGGTAAAGGTATGCCCAATGCGAAAGGTAAACCGCAAACTGCCCATGAAAAAGAGCTGAGTTCGGCCTCATAGATAGAGCAATTCTTCTATTAAAAAATATAAAAATGAAAGTAAAGGATTATACGGCAACCATTTTGGTGAATGCCACAGCACAGGAAGTGTTTAAAGGCATTAATCGTGTTTCGAAGTGGTGGACAGACGATTTGGAGGGCAGCTCGCAAAAGCTGAATGACGAATTTACAGTCCGGTTTGGCGACATCCATGTTTCAACCCAAAAAGTAATTGAACTTATCCCCGGTAAAAAAGTGACTTGGCTGGTTACCGACAGCAAGCTTAATTTTGTTGAAGACAAACAGACCTGGAAGAACACTGAAATTCGGTTCGAACTATCTGAGCAAAACAACAAAACCCAAATCAATCTCATTCACGTCGGCTTAGTTCCTGAACTTGAATGTTACCACGACTGTGAAAAAGGCTGGGATTATTATTTTAAAGGAAGCCTATTCAAATTATTAACAGAAGGAAAAGGAACACCAGGACTTTGAACCGACTCCTTTGTAAGGATACTTAACACTCAATCAAAATAGACATGAAAAATTTACTTTTTGTAGCAATTGCTTTTTTAAGCATGAGCTTTAATAATTCTGCCGGTTTAACTGATGCAGAACGCAAACATGCCTTAAATTTTTTACAGGCGACACAAGAGAACTTCCTTAAAAAAGTGAGCGGACTTAGGCAGGAGCAATTGGCTTTTAAACCCGACGCGGCCAGTTGGTCTGTCGCAGAATGTGTGGAACACATTGCTATATCTGAGACTAACTTATTTGGATGGACTGAAAAGGCTCTTAGCGAACCCGCTGATCCATCAAAACGGAGCGAGGTAAAGACGAGTGATGAAGATCTTGTTAAAATGATCACCGATCGAAGTATCAAAAGAAACGCACCGGAAACGTTTAAACCTACCGGTAGATTTGGCACGTATGAAGCCACTCTTAAGGAGTTCATAACCAAGCGGGAAGTCCACATTAATTATATTAAAACTACTGCTGATGACTTACGGAATCATTATTATGATTTGCCGTTTGGAAAAATTGATGCCTACCAGGCGATTCTGTTTATGGCCGGCCACTGCAAGCGACACACAGATCAGATTGAGGAAATAATGAAGAATGTAAATTTTCCAAAATGAGGTTTTAATTGCGCTGGAAGAGTGGAAGTAATACTCATACAGAGCCTGTAAAAACGAAGTTTCAATTCTCTCGTCACCTCGAGCGCACCCCGTGGCAGGGGCTGCGCGGAGAGAGGTCTCCGGGCTATGGAAATACAGGATGCACCGCGGCGATATCTCACCCGCACAATTCTATCGCACTTACCAAAACACTTTACTTCCTTCTTTCATACTCCAAACTAGCCAAAATGAATGGCCCGATTGCCTTGCCCTCATTTTGTGTAACCGTGACATCCTTACCACATAGATAATAATTAACTGTCCCGGTTCTCGACTTGTCTTTCGCCGGCCCCAAACCCGCCGAAGCGCAGGATTGTAGTATGCTGAGTTGCCCATTGCTTTCTTCACGAATGAAGTTGGTCAGCAAGCCCCGGTAGGCTTTCTCTGCCACAGGTAAATAAGTTTTTTTATCTAAAACGCCTAAACGGATGCCTTTTAAATAGGCATAAGTAAACATTGACGATGCTGATGACTCGAGGTAATTCGCTTTGTCGCATTGATTATAAACGTCCCCGGCAAGCTCGTCACCTCTATTGTCGGCTTTCTTCGAGCTGTCGTACTGTAAAAGCTGGTACCACACACCGGCCTGCTTATCCTGGTATCGTGCCAGTCCTGCTGCTACCTGATTTACGTTTTCCCTTAAGGCATTGTAGTCCTTGTGCTCCTTGGGCATAAACTCGAGTACATCGACCAGTGCCGCGAAATACCAGCCCATTCCCCGTCCCCAGAATTCCGGCGAACAGCCTTTGTACGGACTGTTTTTTCTGGCCCAAAATGAGTTTTCGTCTTGCGGATCGGCGCTCCAGGCATGGTAATTAAGTTGTTTGTCCCGGTCGTATGTATACTGGTGGATAGTTTTGAACTGCAGGGCAATATCATCCCAAGACTGAATATTATCCTCGCTGCCTTTTTCTTTGCCAAAATTGCCCTGCCATTGAGCATACAGAGCCGGACCCATGTACAAACCATCGAGCCACATCTGGTTTGGATACTGTGCTTTATGGAAAAAACCTCCGGCTCCCGGTTTGGATGCATCGATGCGATTATGACTGTACTTAAGCTTATTTCGCAAAAACGTTGCACAATTCTTATAGCGCTGCGCATCGGCGGTGTTACCTTTTTTTAACTCAGTCTGATATAAAGTAAAAAGAATCTTCCCTGCTGCCAGATCATCTATATTACTCTTGCCAACCTCGACAGTGTCCTGTCCCTGTAAGCAGTGATCGGCATAAGCCTTTACAATCTGGTAGTACTCTTCTTTTTCAGGATATTGCTCCCAAGCTTTTAAAACACTGAAAGCAACCAAACCCGGCACATAGTCCCAGTGGGCTTTGGCCAATTGCTGTTCGTTTCTGTTGGTATTGAAACTCTTCATAGCGCGAGTTTCTACCATCTTCCTGGAATAAACGGTCTGGAGCTCCAATTTTTTTAAAGGAGTGTTACAGGCAGCAAAACTGCATGCAAGGATAAAGAGATACTGTTTCATGATTGGGGCAAAATAGGATTTTTTTAGCAGCGGTTCCTATTCTCTACATAAACTGTTTTCAAAATATTTAACTAAAGACATAAGAACAAGAGATCAGTTCGAACGTTAAATCAATACAGTTTCTGCATTGAAAATCAAAAAGATACAGTGAAGTTGTATAGATAATGTCGTCGGTATCTAAGCCAGTCAGAATAAATAATATTGATTAGAAATTGTTGCGTTATGGCTATGAATGTTACACGAATGCCTGTCCATTTTGATCCTGATCCAAAACGGGTTATCGTTCGTTTTTTTATGCCCGGAGGGCCCGGCAGAGCCAAAAAGATTATTTCCCGTGTTATGGAGTTATCGGAGAGTGACGCTTCGCAGGTTCTTAACCAAACACTTCGTGATTTTTCTAACCGGCACCGCAATATAACCCGCATTTTTTCTAAACATTTCGATCGTGTTTTACACTTGTTAGTAGAGCTGGGTTACGATCCCCAAAAAATGAAAAAGGAGCGTCAGCTTTTGGTGGGGGCTTATTTCACACATGAGTACTCAATTGAATCGGCGGCGTTTTTCAATCCTTCTTTGATAGAGGACCCGGATCAATCGCATCTTCAAAGTAATCAAAAGCGGGTCATCGTAAGTTTTAGAGCTACAGGGGAGGGGCATGTGTCATCCGTCGTTTTTCGCGGCGGGGTGCTTGGTGCTGATAATAATATTGAATTTGATCCGGCCAGCCGACTGGTAGATGAAGCTGAAACTATCAAACTTCATATTTATGAAAAGTCTAGCTTTTTATCAAAGCTGCATGATATGCACCTGGAAGATTATGATGTAGTTGATAAGATTTTTAGTCCTTTGGGTGATACTTTCGTTTTTAATGATTTGAGAAATAGAATTACAGAGTATCAAAAGACCGATGAAATAAAAATCACCGATCAAAAAGTATTACAATCGATTAAATGGATTGCCAACGCACAATATCAGATTACATTTTCTTTCGATACGGCAATAGCCGAGCGGGTCATCTTTCCGATAAGCGATACAGAAAGCAACGGCATTGAGGATGCCCGATTTGTGCGCTTTACCGAAGATGACGGAGATACCCGGTATTATGCTACTTATACGGCCTATAATGGTTTTGTTATTTTGCCTCAGCTAATTGAGACGAGTGACTTTTATACATTTAAGATAATGCCGATTTATGGAAAATACGCGCAGAATAAAGGGATGGCGCTTTTTCCGAAAAAGGTTAATGGGTCCTATGCTATGCTTTCACGCAATGACGGGGAGAATAATTACATTATGTATTCTGACCAGATTAATAATTGGGATAACGACCCAGTATTACTTCAGGAGCCTCGTTTCCCCTGGGAGTTTATACAATTAGGAAATTCAGGATCGCCGATTGAAACCGAGCATGGTTGGCTAGTGATAACTCATGGTGTGGGTGCCATGCGCAGGTATTGCTTAGGAGCTATTTTACTTGATCCGGATGATCCGAGCAAGGTAAACGGGCAACTACCAATTCCATTACTTACGCCTAACGAAGAGGAACGTGAAGGCTATGTACCTAATGTGGTATATTCTTGTGGTTCAATAATTCATAATAATACATTAATTATTCCGTATGCCATGTCTGATTATAGTTCGGGGTTTGCAAGTGTTTCTATGGATGAGGTCTTTGAAAGTATGCTTTTTAAAGGAAGCAAAAAAGAATCGAACCGGATTGCTAAGAAGAGCCGCACTATACTGTTAGCGGAAGACAATGAATTATCCCGGTTAATTACTGCCAAAATACTTACCGATGAAGGGTACAATGTCGTGCTTGCCGCTGATGGCATGGATGCTTTAATGGAAATAAGCAAAAGGCCTTTTGATTTGATTTTATCGGATATTTCAATGCCTAATGTAACAGGATACCAGTTACTGGAAGTTCTGAAGTCTAAGAATATAAAAATTCCAGTTGTTTTTCTCACGAGCCATACTAGCGAAGAAGATGAAGTAAAAGGTTTGGAACAAGGTGCCGTTGAATATCTTAGAAAACCAATTGCCAAAAACTTATTGGTATTAAGGGTTAATAAACTGTTTAACTTGAAATAAATGCACTTGTGCGGAAGGGGGGACAGGATGGAAATGCCGATATTTTAAACACCTGCCCAACCACAGATTTTTTTCACAAAACTCAGAGGGTGGAGAATGCCTTTCGTTAGCAGCCAGAAGATTTACAATTACGTTTTTCGGCAACCCAATTTTGACCTTGGGCGCCTTTAAAGACCAGGTAGCATTATCGCTGCATTCGCTTACAAATGGTTGTTATTCGGCCAACTTCATTTGCCTCTTTATATATAAAAATAGCAATGGATGATCTGGTTGGAAGTAAAAATAATATTAGAAAAATCAGATGAAACATAATCGAAATTGAATCATTAATACTCAGGAGGGCGCTTTTATGAAACCGTTTACTGCGAAATTCCGAACCGGTAACCTGGATTTTGGAGTTATAATAACACCATCAGAGAATAATAGAAAATTCAAAGTTGAAATGGTTACGGGCGAGCGAAATCCCGCAATTCTCACTCGTTCGGATAATGATCAATGGATAATCGAGACCAAAGGGGTTCTTAATGTTTCAGATGAGGAATTTCAACAACTGGAACGGGCCATTGATGAATGTCTGAATAAAGTGTACGGTATGAAAACTATTGTTGTACTAACAGATTTCTCAGACGCTGCATTTAACGCGGCCCGGTATGCCGCGGCTTTAACACATCAGCTGGGAACATCTGATATGATATTGTATCATTCTTATCAATTTCGTTACAAGACAAAGAGCCTGCCCGAATTCATGCCCGCCGGCTCCGTTGAACTTTATAATGAAAGTGTTAAAGATCTTGAAGATTTAAAAAGCAAACTTCAACCGCTGGTAAATGAAAAAACAACTATAGAGATCCGTACAGATGAACGTCCGCTTATTGATGCAGAACAGTTGATTGCTGAGCAGCAGAATGCTGGCCTGGTTGTGATGGGTATAACTGGTAAAAGCAATCTTGAACAAATACTTGTGGGCAGCAATGCGATTAATGTTGCAAAAGAATGTTCAGCCCCTTTACTCATAGTGCCAAAAGAAGCAACGTTTGAAAGTATAAAGAGGATATTATTTGCCTGCGATCTTAGAAAAATTTCCAACACGACCCCGGTAAATACTGTAAAAACATTTGTTCATGCTCTAAAGGCTAAACTTGTCATTCTAAACGTAGAACCTAAGGAGTGGGATCATTTTAATCAGGACACGGTTTCTCAACAGTCCTTATTGCATAAACAATGGGATGATGAAAAACCGGAATACCATTATATTAATCACGATGATGCAGCCGACGGAATTATGGGGTTCGCGCTTGATCATGACATACAAGTGGTAATTACCGTGCCTCAAAAGTACGGTCTCTTTGAAAGTCTGTTTCATCGCAGTCTCACTAAAAAATTAGCTTTCCATACAACAATTCCTTTATTACTATTAAAAGAGGAGATTTAGTAGCCAGAGGATTAAGTATTCGAGGCTCAAAAACCACCAGATATTTTATTTGCTTAAATTTTTTTAGAAAAAGTCAACAACAATAACAACATTAAAATGTACTACCTACATGGATCCCAATTTGTTATAGATCAGCCTCGGATGAACGGGATGTAGAAAAGCTTCTCAGACAGAAAAAAGAAGCTAAAGTCAGTGAACTAAATCTTACTTAACAGTGAACCAAAAAAACTGAACGTAAGATTAAATCTGCTGAATATTTAATAAGTGATACCTATAACCAGATATGAAAATAGCATATATTTCAACCTACCCTCCACGTGAATGTGGATTGGCGACTTTTAATCATAATCTTATAAGGGCTATAAATTCTAGTTTTTCAACTAAAACTCTATCCCAATCCTGCTTTGTTGTTGCTTTAAACAATTCTGAAAATATGCAGGAGTATGATTATCCAGATGAAGTTAAATGTGTGATCAGACAAAACTACCAAAATGACTATACTGATGCGGCTAATTTTATAAATGCCAGCAATGTGGACGCATGCATCCTTCAACATGAATTTGGAATTTATGGCGGTGAAAGCGGAGTTTATGTTCTTCCTTTTCTTAACAAACTTGAAAAACCTCTTATTACAATTCTTCATACCATATTAAAGTCGCCTACCTTCTTGCAAAGAGTTATTATTCTCGAAATCGCAAAGAGGTCTGCAAAAGTGGTTGTAATGAGTAAACGTGCTGTAAAATTTCTGATTGAGATTTATCAGGTGCCTGAAGAGAAAATTCAGCTTATTGAGCATGGAGTGCCAGATCTGGAAGCTCCGGATGTTAATCCTGTCAGAGAGTTTTCGGAATTGAAAAATAAGCGACTGTTACTCACTTTCGGATTACTCAGTAGAAATAAAGGGTTAGAGACAGTGATTCAAGCATTACCCCGAATTGTACAAGAGCATCCTGATGTAATGTATGTTATCTTAGGAAATACACATCCCGGAATAGTGAAAAATTCTGGTGAAGAATACCGGGACGCGCTAAAACAGCTTGCCGTTGAATTAAAAGTTGATCAGCACCTTACCTTTATTAATAAGTTTGTTTCAGAAGACGAGCTGATTAATTACTTGACAGCCGCCGATATCTATATTACCCCGTATTTCAATGAAGCTCAAATTACTAGCGGTACACTTTCATATGCTGTTGGGGCGGGGGCCGCTATAGTATCTACTCCTTACTGGCATGCCCAGGAACTTTTAGACGATAATCGTGGGCGTTTATTTAATTTTAAGGATGAGCTTGGACTTGCCAGTATTGTTAACCAACTCCTCGAAAGTCCGGAAAAGCTAAATACATTAAAAAATAATGCTTACCAATACGGTCTTAAACTTCGCTGGCCAAAAATAGGGCTTGAGTATATTGATCTGGTTGAAAATGCTGTAAGAAACCCTGATTATAGTGAAAAGATCCTCAGTCAGATTATTGATCCCGGCGTGATGCCAGAATTTGATTTGGCATATGCAAAACGGTTAACAGATGATACCGGTATTTTTCAACACGCTAAGTATGGTATTCCTAATCGTAAAGAGGGTTATTGTCTGGACGATAATGCCCGTGCTCTGATTATGGCATTAATGGCATACCAGATGAATAAGAACAAAGAAGCTCTCGATTTACTTCCCGTTTACTTAAGCTTTATACACGATATGCAGCTAGATAACGGTAATTTCCGTAATTTCCTAAGCTTTAGCAGGCAATACCTTGATGACGAGGGTTCTGATGATTCCTTCGGCCGCACTATCTGGGCCCTGGGCTATCTGATACATACTGCCCCGAATAATTCATACAGAGAACTGGGGCAAGAATTATTCCTCAAGTCTATCCCTCACTTCCAAAAGCTGACACATCTTCGAGGAATAGGCAATGCAATTACAGGTATAAGTTATTATTTAAGAACTTATCCTTATGATGAGAGATTAGTGCAGGAACTCAAAACGCTAACCAATAAATTGATGGAAGCGTATCATGTCACAAAAGGGGAGGACTGGCATTGGTTTGAAAATCATCTGACTTATGATAATGCCATCCTGCCTTTGGCTTTATTTCATTCGGCAGAGATAACAAGAAATGAAGATGTAAAAAGGGTCGCCTTCGAAGCATTAATATTCATTGAAAAACTTACCGTTAGCAATGATTATCTGAATCCTATAGGAAATAATGGATGGTACCTTAGAGATGGGAAAATGCCGCTGCATGATCAACAGGCTATTGAAATAATGGCTATGGTATTGATGTATTTCCAGGCCTATCGCGTAACCGGGGAGACGAAGTATTTAAAGAAGGTATTTTCAAGCTATTTATGGTTTCTGGGAGAAAATTCGCTTCGTGTACCTTTATACGACACAGAAATCAAAGGCTGCTGCGATGGTTTACAGGAATCAGGCATTAACCGAAACCAGGGAGCAGAGAGTACATTAGCCTATCTTATTTCTCATCTAACGGTACTTCAGGCTTTTAAACATGAATATCTGAATAACGAGAATATAGAAAAGCAGAAAAGCTTATTGTTTAAATGAAGATAGCTGTGTTAGCGCCAGTTGCGTGGCGGACACCGCCACGGCATTATGGCCCATGGGAACAGGTGGCGTCTAATGTTGCTGAGGGACTTGTTGCTGCAGGAATAGATGTTACCTTATTTGCCACGCAGGATTCTCTTACTAAAGGAAAACTGGATGCGGTGATAGCGAAAGGCTATGCCGAAGATATGAATGTGGATGCCAAGACTGTTGAATGCCTGCACATTAGTAACCTGATGGAGAAGGCGGGGAGTTTTGATCTGATCCACAACCATTTTGATTTCCTTCCGCTTACGTATTCAAAACTAATCAGAACTCCTGTTTTAACTACCATACATGGCTTTTCATCTAAAAAAATAATTTCTGTTTATAAAAAATACAACCAGTCATCTCATTATGTATCAATAAGTAATTCGGACCGAAGCCCTGAATTACAATACCTGGGGACTGTGTATAATGGATTACGAATTTCTGATTTTACTTTCAATCCCGACCCTCACGATTATTTGTTGTTTTTAGGAAGAATACATCCTGATAAGGGTACAGCAGAAGCAATTGAAATTGCCCGTTGCTCTAAAAAGAAATTACTGATTGCAGGAATTATTCAGGATCAGGATTATTTTAATGAGAAGGTAAAACCCTTTTTAGGGGATGAAATTCAATTCCTCGGTCATGCCGGTCCGGAAATGCGTAACAAATTATTAGGGAATGCGATGGCGCTGCTTCATCCTATCCAGTTTAATGAACCTTTCGGGATGAGTGTAGCCGAAGCAATGCTTTGCGGAACACCGGTAATTGCTTTCAATAAAGGATCTATGCCCGAACTTATTGTCCATGAAAAAACCGGTTTTCTCGTAAATAATGTTCAGGAAGCCGTTGATGCACTGACTTCGATATCAAAATTAAACCGGCAATCTTGTAATGACTGGGCTGCTTCCCATTTCTCTCAGGAAAAGATGGCAGCCGATTATATTCATTTTTATAAAACCATTCTTAACTAGATGCTTTTTAATTTATTCAGTAGATCCTTTAAATCTACTGAGGCAAAAGAGGACGAATAGTCTGATAGTCCGTAGGGAATAATTAGTTGGCCGTTGTTGATAATAGATCCGCAAGAGTAAACTACATTAGGTACGTATCCTTCACGTTCATCTGGATTTGGAACTAATAAAGGCTCTTTCAGCCGGCCGATTTCCACAGATGGATCGTCAAGCTTTAACAAGCAGGCACTCAGGCAATATCTGCGCATAGGGCCAACCGCATGAGTGATTACAAGCCACCCTTCCTCGGTTTCAATAGGCGACCCGCAATTTCCGATTTGCACAAATTCCCAACTGTATTTCGGCTGATGCAGTTTTATAGGATTTTCCCATACATTAATATTTTCCGAATACATGATGTAATTATTCCATCCATCAATACGCGATAACATGGCATATTTTCCATTTATTTTACGTGGAAATAAAGCCAGATTTTTATTTTGCGCGCCCGCACCAAATAGTGGTCCTATTTTAAAGTCATAAAAATCTTTAGTTTTTAAAAGTTTAGGCATTATAATGACACCATCATAAGCGGTATAGGTGGCATAATAGGTTATCTGGCCATCGTCCCCGATAAACTTAGTAAAACGGGCATCTTCAATGCCTTTTCGTTCAAATTCTGATATTGGAAATATTACCCTGTCGGAGATGTCAGTATCCATGGAAAAGATAATTTCGTAATATGAATCCGACAACCATAACACTTTTTCGAGCTCTACATCCCTTACCGGGTCGGGCTCAATTTTTTGTGATTCAAGAATGATCCTTCTTAATGTTAAATAATCGAAGTGTTCATCAAGTTTAGTATCCAATTCCTTTAACACATTAACACTAACATGTGATACTAAAGCTTTTTCAAGAAAGAGCTTTTTATTGTAAGTAGCGCTCCGAATAATCTCGGCTTCATCAATATAATTTCCGACGGGGATAACACTAATATTATTGAATTTGTCGATTAATGCCCGTCTGAATACGATTGATGAAATGTGCCCTTCGCCAACTGCTCTGAAACTAATGATCAGGCGTCTTTCGCCTTCTTCAAGATCGGTCTGGTTGGGGTCTTCAATAATCGAGGGGTTAAAAAATGCGGCCGATTCAATAGAATATTCATGTGTAAAGTATGAGCCGAGAAGCAATTTTCGATAAGGTGGAATACTATCGTAATCAATTGCCAGGGCATCAAATAAAAATGTAAGCTTACTGCAATGCCTCTGCAGTATTTTTGTGATATTTCTATGCCTTTTTGAATATTCTTGTAAAAGCGGTGATATGATGCTGAAAACTTGTTCGTCGCTCAAAGCCATCACCATGTTGATTACTTCTTTGCCACGTTCATCTCCGTTAAAAAAAAATCTGGCAATTACACGTTTAGGATCAGGGTATACTTTAATGGGTTTCCGCTCTATAGGGAGTCTCATACTTTAAATTAAATCGACAGGAATATTACACAATAATTATCAATAACCGATAATGATTAAAAAAAGTATAATGCCATACAAGTTCCATCACAACAAATGGATAGAACACAGAGTTTGAGACTGGATGAGATTTAAAGTTACTGAGAGAGATGTCCAAATTATGGAGGTATAAGCCTTTGTACCGCGGATATCTCACCTGCACAATGCAATTACAAATTGCTGAAAGTCCCCCTCTAAACCCTAAGCGAACCCCGGAATGCTCTGGCTGCATAATAAGATTCCGCCCCGTTATGATACAGGAAGACATGATTGTAGCGGCGATCGCAAAAAAAGGCACCGCCAAGTTCTCTGATCTCAGAGGGGGTTTTTATCCAGCTCGATGTTTTTAAATCAAAATTCCCAAGCTTCTGCAGCTCCCGGTACTGTTCTTCGCTTAAAAGTTCGATGGCCATATCGCTTGCCATACCAATGGCGCTATTTGCCGGTTTATGTTCTTTCCTGGATTCCAAAGCTTCAACGTCGTAACAAACACTTCTGCGACCTTTGGGACTCTCCGCTGAACAATCATAAAAAATGTATTCGTCCGTATTTTTGTCATGAGCAACAACATCCGGTTCACCACCGGTACTCTCCATTTCATTCAGCGACCACATTTTTCCTGGGTCGGCTTCTAGCTTAGTTTGTACTTTAGCCCATTCAATATCTTTATGGCGGCTCATGTTTTTCTCAAAGCGGGTTTTCAATGTTCTGAGCAGTTCCTCAGTTTGTTGTAGCGATAGAGTTTTTTCGTTTCCCATATCAATACTGTGTTATTTGGGTTTAGTTATAGTTTTTTTCTTTGTTGCTATCACCAAAAAAACTTATAAAGAATATTGTTTCCGCCTGTTAGACTGGCTTGTTACCCTTCATAGCTGTGAAATTCTGTTACAGTTAAGAAATATCCGTCAGGATCACGGAAAGAAAACTCCTGTCTAAGGGAATTAGGATTTAAGTGAACCTCTTCCTCTATCACGCAACCGGCTTTTATTGCATTCTGATAAACCCCATTCATGTTTTCTGTCCTGAAGTAAAGTAAAAGTCCATTTCCCACAGGAATGTTTGGATTAGCAATTGTCGGATGATTATGTTCTTCCCATTTGTGAAGGCAGAGAATGATTTTATTGTCATCTGAAACTAGAACAGCAAAATTGTCGCCACCGTGTTGCCTTTCAAATCGAAATATTCGTTCATACCATTGTGAGCTGGCTTCCACGTCTTTTACTGCAATTATTGGGTCTAATTTTGTCATAGATTTTTTCCTTTGTTTGTCCCACCAACAATCTTGGTTTGGTATCGTTTAGTTCATAAAGTGTGCCCTGAACTCTTTAGCTAGCACCTGGTAAAGTTTGTAAGCTTTTTTTAATTCCAAATTTCATTCATTTCTGTCAGTATAATTGGTCTTCCGTCAGTAACAACAATTGTATGCTCGTGTTGGGCCATAAAACCTCCTTTATTTCCAACCATTGTCCAACCATCGCTTAAGGTTTCGGCATAGGTTGAACTTGTTGATATAAATGTTTCAATGGCAACGACAGAGTTTTTTTTAAATCTGGCCGGATTAAAAGGGTCTCTGTAATTCGCTATTTCGCTTGGCTCTTCGTGAAGGCTTTTTCCTACTCCGTGCCCTGTAAGGTTTTTGATGACTTTGTAACCACGTTTTTTGGCTTCCGTTTCTATTAAATGCCCGATCTCCGAAATTCGAACCCCGCCTTTTATATTGTATATTGCTTTATGTAGAATCTGCTTTGAAGCTTCTATAAGTTTTTGGTGTAGGTTGACATCATCGCCAATTACAAAAGAGCCGCCGTTGTCAGACCAAAAACCATTAAGCTCGGCTGAAACATCGATATTCACTAAATCGCCCTCTTTAAGTATTCTGGTGTCGGACGGAATACCGTGACAAAATTCATTATTCACACTTATGCAGGTCCAACCTGGGAAGCGATAGGTTAAAAATGGCGCTGATTTAGCTCCCATATCGTTAAGGATTTGCCCGCCATAGTTATCTAATTCCTTTGTACTCATACCTGGTTTGGCAAATTTTCTCATTTCTTTTAAAGTGATAGCAACTGCTTCACTTGCTTTTTTCATTCCGATTAATTCTGACTCATTTGTTATTGACATATTTTTTTTAATTATAGTGTTGGTTTGTTTCGGTCGACGTAGTAGCCTGTTCGTCAATATTTTGAACACAAGCTTCAGTTTACTAAGTTTAACAGTAGCATCCTTTTAAGTTGAGAACTTTGCATCTTTTAAATTTTAAGTATGCCGCCAGAGCAAAACATTTTAAATGTAGAAAATTTCGAGAACAAGCTCATCTGCAGTTTTATTTTTCAGCGGCGTAGGAGAACATTTGCCGGGTGTGAGAGGCGAACCGTATCACTTAATGGGAAGCCTGCTACTCGATTAGTGCCTGTCCTTCATTTCCTGTTGCCATTTTATAGGCCATTGCAGTCTCGGGAAGCGGCGTTAATGTATCCATTAACAGATCGTAAGTCCCTTTTTCAGAAAGTTCGTCGGCAACTTTTTTAATTAAAGCTAAAGTAGCTTTCATCAAACTTGAACCGAGGCTTAAACGGCTGACGCCTAAATCCTGCAGTTCACGCACCGATGGAGGTAATCCTCCCCCAATTGCAGGATTTGAAAGAATATTGACCGGGGCATTAATTTCCTTAACCAATGTCGAAATCATCTCTTTTTCCCACACAGGCTGTACAAATATGCAATCTGCACCAGCTTCGCGGTATTTATTGCCACGCTTTATTGATTCTGATAATTTTTCTCGCGGCGAACCTAATGACGTATAAAATGAATCAGTTCTGGCATTAATGACTAAATGAAAACCTAGTGAATCCGACAATGCTCGAATAGCTGATATTCTTTCACAAAATTCCATCTCGTCGATTAATACTGGATTTAAATTAATACTGTCTTCGATGTTTATTCCGATAATTCCTGTTGCGATTATCTTTCTAACCGAATCAATTATTTCATTTAAATTATTTCCATATCCGGCTTCTATATCCACAGTTACAGGAACATGTACTGCATTTACGATTCCTTTAATAGTTTCAATCATTTCAGATAACTGTATCACCTCGCAGTCAGGATATCCCAAAGAGGCAGCTATTCCCATACTTGTTGTTGCGATTGCTTTATAGCCACATGCCTCTATTAATTTAGAACTTCCGGTGTCCCACGAGTTTAACAGAACCAGAATTTCTTTATCCTGATGATATTTCAAGAACAAGTCGGCTTTTTCTTTTTGAATACTTGAAACCATACCATGCACTTTATTGATTTTAATATAAAGTATTTTACTCTCATTGAACGTCCCTAGGGTTTAACGGTTTATATTATTTCCGGTTAAAAGCCCTTCATGGTCGCATAAGTACTAATGTAAATAAAAAGCACAGCAGAATTTTCTCAAAGATCAAATACTTTTCTGCGAGCTTAGTGTATCAAACTATAAGCCTTTGCGCCGCCTAAAAATTACCGCGCGGCAGGCCCCACTCACAAGGAGCAGAATTCGAAAAAGCGGCAGCGTGATTTGGTGGCCTTTTTATAAACGCAGTCAATGTTCTTCCCAGCTTAAAAGGCAAAAAAAAACCAGGGGACGATGCGGCCCCCTGGTGTGGAATTGTTTTTCAGGAAATATTTTGCTTTCTAAGCTCTTTTGACCAATGCTCTCTTTGTACATTGCTCTTAACAATGATGCTGCAAACTCTTTTAAGTTTCCATTCATCTGCTTTGTAGGATGCTCTATTACGGACTTGTATCATAAGGGTTACATTACAATGTTTACGCTGGCTCCGAATGATCATTTGATAACCAAAGCTTATAATTTCAGGAGCTTCGTATCAGCAGCCCGCAGCCTGTATCCGCCTGAAATTCACCGCTCGTTTTATTGGCTTAATGTCACAATTCCATTAAGCATTCGGTAAACGCAGAAAATGTTTTAGGTTTGTTGACTAATCAACTATTGAATGGGCAACGATTTGGAATTCTCTATTGGCTATATCATCGGGACAACCCGGCGGCTTATTCTTAAAAAGCTGAACGAGGCTTTTGTTAAAAATAATATCCCGATTACCATAGAGCAGTTCATTTTTTTAAGCACTTTAAAGGATCAATCCGGCGATGTTACCCAGCAAGATATGGCCTGTCTTACCTGTAAAGATAAATCGGCCATTTTAAGAACCATAGACATTCTGGAGAAAAAGGGCCTGGTAAAACGTCAGGCAGCGTCCGGGGATAGGAGAAAGAACACTTTAATAATTGCCGAAGGTTGCGAAGATCTTTTTGCACAGATTATAAAGATTGAAAAAGAAATAACCACCAGTTTGAAAGAAGGGATTAGTGACACCGATTACGAAGCAATGCTGAGGGCTCTCGATAAAATTCAACACAACGCAAGATAATACAATAACAATTAGAATACACCTAGATGAACAAGTCTGTAATTACCCTTTTCCTGGCAATTTTTTCAAGCAGTGCAATACTTGTATCCTGCGGTACCAGCACAGGCAAAAATGCGGCAGCCGCAGCCGATCCGAATGCAATTAAAGATTATAAAACACTCACTATCGAGCCACGTGAGGCCGTGTTAACAAGCGATTTTCCAGCTACGATTGAAGGCGAGCAAACGGTAGAGATCAGACCACGTGTGGATGGAAATATAGAAAGGATCTATGTAAGCGAAGGAGCACTGGTATCAAAAGGACAGGTACTTTTTCAAATAAACGGCGATTTGTTTGAGCAACAGGTACGCTCTGCTGCTGCAACTGTTGGCATCGCTCAGGCCAATGTAAACGCCGCCCGCATGCAGGTAAACAAAGTAAAGCCCTTGGTAGACAAAGATATTATCAGCAAGTACGAACTGGAAAGTGCACAATATAGCCTGCAGTCTATGCAGGCGTCGCTGGCACAGGCAAAAGCCGCATTAAGCAATGCGAAAACAAATTTATCGTATACCTATGTTAAAAGTCCGGCCAATGGTGTTATAGGCCGTATCCCCTATAAAATTGGCGCTTTGGTGAGCAGTAATATCACCGAACCTTTAACTACTGTTGCAAATGTGAGTAAAGTATATGCGTATTTTTCTATGAACGAAAAGCAGTTGCTAGAGTTTAGCCGCACTACAGGGGGTGCAACCTTGCAGGCTAAATTTGCCAGCCTTCCGCCGGTTCAGCTTATCCTTTCGGATGGTACTGTTTATCCTCAAACAGGAAAAATTGAAACGGCAAGCGGACTAATCAACACAGCAACAGGTTCTACAAGTATAAAAGCCTCGTTTTCGAATAGTGCAGGAATACTTAGGAGCGGAGGCACGGGCCGGGTAAGAATTCCGGTGACCATCAGCGATGCATTGATGGTGCCGCAAAGCGCTACTTACGAAATACAGGGACGACGTTTTGTGTATGTAGTGGGTGATAGTGCTAAGGTGAAGTCTGTTGCTGTCAGGGTGAATCCTTCAGCTGCCGGCCAGGCATTCGTTGTACAGGAGGGAATAAAGGCAGGCGACCAGATCGTGATTGAAGGGGTCGCAGCTTTGCGTGAGGGTGCAAAAATAAAACCTGTAACCGTAAATGCCGACAGTGTTTACACTACAGAAAAACTCTAAATCCGTCTATTATCGTCACGTTCAATTTAAGGCTTCTTTTCCCTTATTCGTATGTTTAAACAATTCATAGAACGACCAGTTCTTTCTACTGTAATATCTATTATTATCGTAATTCTTGGGGTTTTGGCCCTTGTCTCCCTGCCAATATCGCAGTATCCTGATATCGCACCACCAACTATACAGGTTACAGCTTCATACCAGGGCGCTAATGCCGATGTGGTATTGAACAGTGTGGTGGTTCCTCTCGAAGAACAGATTAACGGGGTTGAAGACATGACCTACATGACTTCTTCTGCCGGTAATGACGGAACTGCCAGCATTACTGTAAATTTTAAATTAGGCACCAACCCCGATTTAGCAGCGGTAAACGTACAAAACAGGGTGGCACGTGCTACCAATATGTTGCCTCAGGAAGTTACCCGGGCGGGAGTTACCGTGACCAAGCGGCAAAGCAGCAACCTGGTTATTTTTGCTCTTTACAGCGATGATCCCGCATACGATCAAACCTTTCTTCAAAATTATGCGAGCATAAACCTGATCCCTCAAATTAAACGGATTCCCGGAGTGGGTGATGCCACAGTATTTGGCCAAATGGAATATGCCATGCGGATCTGGTTAAAACCGGATGTAATGGCTTCTTATGGTTTGGTACCCTCGGACATAAGCTCCGCCTTAGCAGAACAGAATTTAGAAGCAGCACCCGGCCAGTTCGGTGAGCAGGGCGAGCAGTCTTTTCAATATGTTATAAAATACCGCGGCCGTTTAAAAAGTGCCGAAGAGTTTGGAGAAATGATTATCCGTTCGAACGGACAGGGGCAGATTTTAAGATTGAAAGATATTGCCCGGGTTGAGTTAGGTGCAATGAGTTACTCGAGCACAACTAAAACCAACGGAAAGCAATCTACCGCGGTTGCCATCGCCCAAACGGCTGGTTCGAACGCAAAGGATGTAATTGAAGGAAGTTTGAAAGTTTTGGAAGCGTCTTCAAAGAACTTTCCCAAAGGTGTTCATTATGTGAATCTTATCAACGTAAACGATTTTCTGGATGCCTCTATTGAAAAAGTATTGCATACGCTTATCGAGGCCTTTATTTTAGTGTTTATTGTGGTGTTCATTTTCCTTCAGGATTTTCGCTCCACATTAATTCCCGCCATCGCGGTGCCGGTTGCGATTATCGGAACCTTCTTTTTTCTCGACCTGTTTGGCTTCACCATCAACCTGTTAACCTTATTTGCAATGGTGCTGGCGATTGGTATAGTGGTAGACGATGCCATTGTCGTCGTCGAGGCGGTGCATTCTAAGCTCGATCACGGATACAAATCTGCCCGCAAAGCGACTGTTGATGCCATGAGTGAAATATCTGGAGCAATTATTTCCATCACCCTGGTAATGGCAGCAGTTTTTATTCCCGTAAGTTTTATCACAGGTTCGGCGGGGGTGTTTTATAAACAGTTTGGTTTAACCCTGGCAATTGCTATCATTATTTCGGCGGTAAATGCCTTAACTCTTAGTCCGGCTTTATGTGCCTTATTTTTGAAGCCACACGAAGAGGAGCGGCACAAAGGATTTATGCAACGCTTTTATGCAGGATTTAATACTGCGTTCGATGTTACTACCGAACGGTACAGGAGATCGGTATCTTTTCTTATCAAAAAGAAATGGATTGCCCTTATGGGGATATTTCTATTCGCCGGAGTGTTTTATTTCCTGATGAAAACAACTCCGACGGCTTTTGTTCCGAATGAGGATCTGGGAACGGTTATGTCCGATATCAGTCTGCCACCGGGAGCTTCCCAGGAACGTACGGCAGAAATTACCCTGCAGATTGCAAAGATGGCCAATACCATTCCGGAGGTAGAACATGTTTTGCGTATAACTGGAAGGGGACTAATAAGTGGTAACGGAAGTAATTACGGAATGGTAATTATGCGATTAAAGCCATGGGCACAACGCGCTGGCAAGGGGCAGGATGTTCAATCCGTAATCGGACAAATGTTTGCAAAAACCAGCTCTATCCGCGATGCGAAAGTTATATTTTTTGCACCTCCTACCATTCAGGGGTTCGGAACTTCCGGTGGATTTGAGTTTCAGTTGCAGGACAAGAGCGGAAGCGATATTGCAAGCTTCTTTAAAATAAACAGCGACTTTTTAGCGGCACTTAACCAGCGCCCCGAAATTCAGTACGCTTCCACAGCTTTTAATCCGAACATTCCACAGTATCAGATTGATGTGAATGTGGCGCATGTAAAAGAAACCGGTCTAACGGTGAACGATGTGTTAAATACTATGCAGGGCTATTACGGTGGTGTTTACGCTTCTAATTTCAATCAGTTTGGTAAACAATACAGAGTGATGTATCAGGCGGAACCGCAGTTTAGAGCAAATCCAGAAGGATTGAATGCTATTTACGTCCGGACCCCGAAGGGTATGATGGCGGCAATAAGTGAATTTATTTCCATGACGAGAGTGTATGGTCCTCAATCCATTTCAAGATTCAATTTGTTTACCTCTATCGCAATTACCGGAGCTCCAAAACCAGGCTACAGTTCGGGTGATGCTATAAAGGCGGTTCAGGAAGTGGCAGCGCAAACCTTGCCTGCCGGATATGGATTTGAGTTTTCGGGGATAACACGAGAGGAGCTTTCTGCCGGTGGACAAACAGTGTTTATCTTTTTGCTGGTAATTATATTCGTTTTTTTCCTGTTAAGTGCGCAATACGAAAGCTATATATTACCATTTGCGGTATTGCTGTCGTTGCCTATCGGTTTAGCCGGAGCCTTTATTTTTGCCTACATTTTTGGAATCACCAATAACATCTATCTGCAGATAACGCTGATTATGCTGGTGGGCTTACTGGCAAAAAATGCAATCTTGATTGTAGAGTTTGCGATCGACCGCAGAAGGCAGGGAATGCCAATTGTTGATGCCGCAATCCAGGGAGCGCAGGCTCGTTTAAGACCTATTTTGATGACATCATTTGCCTTTATCCTCGGTTTGGTTCCATTGATGCTTTCATCAGGTGCTGGTGCTTATGGAAACCGGTCTATTGGAACAGGTGCGGTAGGAGGGATGCTTATTGGAACCGTATTCGGCGTCTTTGTAATTCCGGTCTTGTTTATCATTTTCCAAACATTACAGGAAAAGATCAGCGGTCCGCCACATCCTTTTAATCAGGAAGATGAAGAGCTGGATACTACTGTTTCTACAAAATAATTATCAATAGAATACACATGAATAAGATATATATAAAGTACTGCCTGTTTGTTGTTTTGTTTGCAGTAGGTCTGACTTCCTGTAAGATAGGTCAGAGGTATAAAACGCCAGGTTTTACAACAGAAGGATTATTCCGGGATGCGGAATCTGCAGATACGAACAGCATCGCGAATATTCCGGTAAAGGGCTTTTTTAAGGACACAGAACTTCAACAATTACTTCAGGAAGGGATCGGTAAGAACCTGGATTTAAAGATAGCGGTAAATCGTATTTTGCAATCGGAGGCTTATTACAAGCAAAGCCGCGCAGTTCTGTTGCCGTCCTTAAATGGAAATGCCAGTGCGAGCGTTTCTGAGCTTTCTGATGCGCAGGGTGGAAGACTGATTAACAATACCCGAACATTCCAAATGGGATTAATAAGCAGCTGGGAAGCAGATGTTTGGGGAAAATTAGGGAGTTCGAAACGGGCAAATCTTGCTTCACTACTGGAAAGCAAAGTCTATGCAAGAACGGTCCAGACCGGCCTTGTAGCTAATATTTCAACGTATTATTATCGTTTGCTTGCACTTGATCAGCAACTTGCAATTACCCGGCAGTCGGTAAAAAACTGGATCTCAATAGTTGAAACTATGAAGGCCCTGAAACAAGGAGCTGTAGTTACTGGTGCCGCGGTGGTACAGAGTGAGGCGGCCCGCTATGCTGCTGAGGTTACCATTCCGGATCTTAAACAGAGCATACGGGAAACGGAAAATGCATTAAGTATTTTGCTGGGACGAAACCCTGGACCGATTACACGGACCTCAATAGACCTGCAGAGTGAGCTTGTGCCATTGTCGGTAGGCATTCCAGCCCAATTACTAAGTAACCGGCCGGATGTGCAGCAAGCGGAATATAACTTCAGATATTATTTTGAACTCACCAATATGGCCAAAAGTTATTTCTATCCGGCTTTAACTATTACCGCTTCAGGGGGGCTTTCTAACATAACGCTTAAAGACTTCTTTAGCGCAGGTTCTGTTTTTGGAAATCTTGCTGGCGGACTTACTCAACCCATATTTAATCAGCGGATAAATAAAACCCGCCTTGAAGTGGCCAAAGCTGCCCAGCAGCAGGCCTTGTTAGGCTTTGAAAATAGATTACTTGTTGCAGGTCAGGAAGTATCAAATGCGCTGTCAGCCTATCAAACCGCTACAGATAAAACTTCTTTGCGGCAAAATCAGATTGCATCTTTAGTTAAATCTGTTGATTACAGTAAGGATTTGTTAAAGTCTGGCTTCGCCAATTATACGGAGGTATTAAATGCCCAACAAAGTTTACTGTCTGCTCAGTTGAATAGTGTGAACGATAGGTTGCAGCGGCTGCAAGCGACTGTTGAATTATACAGAGCCTTGGGCGGCGGCTGGAGATAACAGAGTAATCTTCTTTCCCGCCCCGGTTATGCGCTAAATACACTACACTTTTAGTTAAAAGCATTCACATTTTAACAACTTCGCATGTTTTTATATTTATGATAAAAATTATTTCGTTAAGCAAAGTACGGTAGATTCATGTCTGGAGCCTATTAATCTAAAGGCATATTTAAAAAATTCATTCTCGGCACTTGCTTTGCAAGTCTGCTCGCATAGAAAATCTCATAAGTCTTTATTGCATGATTGCATTAAAGCCTGAGTTGGAAAAACTCAGAATACATAATACCCTAACACAGTTAAAAAGCCAGAGTAATTTATTCTGCATCCCAAAACTAACAACCAATTATTTCAACGAGCCAGAGAGCATCATTCGCTATCAGCTCAGTGAATAGCCAAACAGGCAGATGTATAAATCTAATAATCTTTAACACCGGGTTATAAATAACAAGCCTGGTGCAATCTGAATTCTCCTCTCGAGAAAATTGAAATCATTAAAAAATTAATTATGGACACAAACATTTCCTTAACAAGGAATAGTACTGCTGCACCTCAGAGCCGGGACTATTCAAGAATATACGCTGCGCTGGTATTGTTTGTAATAATACTTGCAGTCTCCATTACCGGATGTAAAAAGGATGATTTTGAAGGTGAGATTTCGGGCGTTTGTCCGGTGGTCATCTCCGATCCAGTAAACGGAGCAGTTGATGTAGCTGTTAATAAAGTTATAGGTTTAACTTTCAATACCGACATGAAAGGTTCGACTGTTAATACCACAACGGTTACTTTAAAACAAGGTACTACATCAATTCCTGGAACCGTAGGACCTGCTGCCAATGGGAAAGATTTTACATTCACTCCCCAACAGCCGCTGGCCCCTTTCACTACTTATACTGGTACAGTAACAACCGGAGCAAAAGACACCTTGCGTTCGGCGATGGCTGCTGATTATGTATGGAGCTTTACAACCGTACCGAGGATTACTCTATTATCCAACCCTGTTGCAGGTGGTACATCTACCGGTGGCGGAGACTTTGCCCAAGGATCATCAGTAACAGTAACAGCAACACCGAGCGCCGGTTATACATTTATTAACTGGACAAAGGTTGGCGCACCAACTGTACCCCTTTCTTCCGATCCAAGCTATCAGTTTAATATGGCGGGGAATGTAGACTTAGTTGCAAATTTTAGTCAGGTTCAAACTTTTACAGTTATTGTTGCAGCTAGCCCTGTGGCAGGAGGAACAACAACAGGATCAGGTGTATATGCATCGGGCACTTCTGCAACAATCAGAGCAATACCGAATAGCGGTTATTCATTTACAGGCTGGAGTGGTGATGCTACAGGATCAACCAATCCATTAACATTGACGGTAAACGCGAATAAAAACATCACAGCAATCTTTGAGCTCGGCGGTCCGATTGCCGGTGCCGGAATTGGCCCGAACCTTCCCGGTTTAGGTGGATCAGGTACGTTCTCAATTCTAACAAAGGCTGGTATTTCAACTACAGGCATCACCTTAGTAAACGGTGACATCGGCGTGAGTCCTGCCGCAGCTACTTCAATTACAGGCTTTGGCTTAATAATGGATGCCAGCGGACAGTTTTCCCGTTCACCTATTGTAACTGGCAGAATATACGCCTCAGATTACGCGGCACCAACACCGTCAAATATGACTACCGCAGTATCTAACATGGAAACTGCATATACAACTGCAAATGGCCTGGTAACACCCGCGCCGGTTCTGGAGAGAGGTGCCGGAAATGTTTCGGGATTGAATCTTGCCCCCGGTTTATATAAATGGAGTACAGGTGTACTTATCGACCCGAATACAACACTTACACTTACAGGTGGAGTAAATGATACCTGGGTGTTCCAGATAGCACAAAATCTTACGGTGAGCAATGGTGCCAAAATCGTTCTTCAAGGCGGTGCCCAAGCCAAAAACATTATGTGGGTAGTTGCAGGTCAGGCAACTCTCGGAACCAACACTAACTTTAGTGGAATCGTCCTGAGTAAAACCTTGATCTCGGCAAATAATGGCACTATAATAACCGGCAGGTTATTAGCGCAAACAGCGGTTACACTGATTGGAACCACCATTATTCAACCTTAAAAATATGTACCCGTTTAAAGGGCGGGTACTTATTAAAGCTATTAATCAAAAAATAATTTAAAAGATATTAATATGTTACCCATAAATAAAAGTAAAGTATCCCTTATCATCTGTTCGCTGATGATAATCCTCAGCCAAAGTATTGCTACGGCTCAAACAACACCGCCAAGATGGTGGTTCGGCTTGTCAGGTGCAGCCAACATGAATTTCTACAGCGGCACAACACAGCGTTTAAACAATTCGTTAATTGTTCCAACGGCCTTCCATAAAGGTAATGGCGTACGTCCTTATGGCTCGCTTTTAATGGAATACCGTCCTGCTGGCATGCTGGGCTTCATGCTAAATGTCGGATACGATGGCCGGGGCGGGAAATTTGATAGCGTAATGGCTCCATGCAACTGTCCGGCTACCTTAAAAACTAACCTGGATTACATTACGGTTGAACCCAGCTTACGCTTAGGTGTGCCTAAAACAAATCTTTTCTTTTTTGCCGGTCCGCGTGTGGCATTTGGAATGCAGAAGGAGTTTGAATATACTCAACTAAACCAGTCGGACACGAATGAGGATTTTAGTGAGATAAATTCGACCATATTTTCGGGTCAGATCGGAATGGGCTATGATCTGCCTATTTCTTCCGTGAACAGTAAAACAAAGGCGTCTCTATCACCCTTCATTTCTTATCATCCGTATTTCGGTCAGGATGCTCGTAACATAGAAAGCTGGTCTGTGTCCACAGTTAGAGCCGGTGTAGCCTTAAAGTTCGGCAGAGCCGGAAAAATAAAAGAAGCACCAGTTGTTGCGGTTCCGGCACGTGAGATTATGTTCAGTGTTCGTGCTCCGAAAACCGTTCCGACAAAACGCCTGGTAAGCGAAACTCTGCCTCTTCGTAATTCTGTATTCTTTGATGAGGGCTCAGCAGCCATTCCGGCGAGATACGTATTACTTACAAACAACCAGGCATCCGCCTTTAAGGAGCTGTCTCTTCAAAATGAGCAATCCTCAAACACGACAGGACGTTCGGCAAGGCAGTTAAACGTATATCATAATATCCTGAACATTTTAGGGGATAGAATGAGGGCTAATCCGGGTGCGTCGATTTCGCTAAGCGGAGCGTCAGCTAACGGTCCGAAAGAGGGTAAGTTGTTTGCAGAAGCTATTAAACAATATATGGTTTCGATATTCGGGATTAACGCCGCAAGAATCTCTACCGATGGGCGCACAAAACCATTTATCCCGTCAGAACAGCCTGGTGGCACAAAAGAACTGGTTCTCCTTCGTGAAGGCGATCGCAGGGTAGATATTACAAGTGCATCACCAGAACTGTTAATGGAAGTTGGCGGCGGAATGATGAAACCTGTACAAATTCTTGCAACTCAGGTAGATCCTTTGGATAGCCATGTAATTTTCAATGTTGACGGTGCAAATGCAGTGCTTAAGTCATGGACATTAGATTTAACAGATGAAAGAGGAATGGTTAAGCATTACGGACCGTTTACACGTGATCAGGAAAGTATGACCGGAGCCTCAATCTTAGGCGACAATAAATCTGGCAGCTATAAAGTAGTGATGCTGGGTGAGTCAAAAAACGGACTTCCTGTAAGAAAAGAAAGCACCGTTTCTCTGGTTCGTCAGGACGAGACTACAGAAAAAGGTTTTCGTTATAGTATTTTGTTCGATTTTGATAAATCAAACTCGATCGCATCGTATGATAAATTCTTAACCGATGTAGTTTCTCCCTTAATTACTTCTGGTTCAACCGTAATTGTGCACGGTCATACAGATATTATCGGGGAAGAAGATTATAATCACAAACTATCTCACAACAGAGCAACAGAAACTCAAAAAATTATAGAGTCTGCCTTATCTCGGGCAGGTAAGAGTAATGTAACGTTTGAGACTTTTGGTTTTGGAGAAGACTTGAATCGCGCACCCTTTGACAACAATCTACCTGAAGAGCGCTTTTATAATAGAACAGTTATTATTGATATAATTTCAGCAAAGAACTAATCAAAATAGCCAAATTGAAAGAGGCCGGATCGTATGATCCCGGCCTCTTTTTGTATATACTAATTCCGGCTTAGTCTGAATAAATGCACGAGTGGTTTTTAAATATCGGCATTCGAAAATTTCAACACACTCAGCAATTCTTTAGCCGCCTCTTCTGATGAAGCCGGGTTCTGACCTGTAATTAATAAACCATCTTTTACCACATATGAGGCCCAGTCTTCTTTTTTGGAGTATTTCGCCCCCTTATTTTTTAGCTCATCTTCCAGAAGAAAGGGAACAATGCTTGTTAACTGCACCGCTTCTTCTTCGGTGTTCGTAAAGCCAGTCACATTTTTTCCCTTTACCAGAGGTTCACCATATTGATCTCTGACATTTAGCAAAACCGCTGGGGCATGACACACCGCTGTAACAGGTTTGCCAGCAGACCAAAATTTTTCGATCAGCTGAATAGAGCTTGGATCATTACTTAAATCCCATAAAGGACCGTGACCGCCCGGAAAAAACACCGCGTCAAAATCATCAGCTCGCACTTCGCTCAGCTTTTTTGTGTTTGCAAGTTGTTTCTTTAACGATTCATCTGCATCGAACCGTCTGGTTGCATCCGTCTGACTTGCCGGCTCGGCACTTTTTGGATCGATGGGTGGTTGTCCGCCTTTGGGCGAAGCCAAGGTGATTTCTGCACCGGCATCCTTTAAAGTGTAATATGGAGCGGCAAATTCTTCGATCCAAAACCCTGTTTTCTTTCCTGTATTACCTAGTTCGCTATGCGATGTTAGCACGATTAATACTTTCATATTCTTTTTGTTAGGTGCATAAATTAATTGAAGCTCTTGTGGCCTTATTGCCAGCTATTCTACTTAAATAACAGGTTTAGAACAAGCGCTGCAAAGTTTCGTTTCTAAGAATTTCAATCTCTTTACCACAGATAAGTTTATCGGTGTGAGTGGAGCTTTCATGAGCAGGAAAGGCTCATTAAAATCAGTAAAAATGCTCGCTGAATTTAGAATCTCTGAAAATACTCTTACCTTTCAGCAACAGATCTATCCTTATGCTTGATATTGTAATAGAAGCCCGAAAAGCATCAATTGCCCCCGGAATGGATGTTAAAAGAATCCTTCCGTATCGCCTTCGCAGAATGGTGGGGCCCTTTATTTTTATGGATCATGCCGGCCCTGTCGATCTGCAAATTCCGATAGTTTCGTCCATGGATGTGTTGCCTCATCCTCACATAGGCCTTTCTACCGTCAGTTACTTGTTTGGCGGCCAGGTTACCCATCGCGACAGCCTTGGAGTAGAACAGGTAATTCGTCCGGGAGAAGTGAACTGGATGACCGCCGGAAAGGGAATTGCACATTCGGAGCGCTTTGAGGATCCTTCGGTGCTGGCCGGCGGCAGTCTTGAGATGTTTCAGACCTGGGTCGCATTGCCCGAAAAAGATGAGGAATCAGACCCTGCTTTTAACAATTATCAGCCTGCGGAGCTACCAGTGTTTACTGATACAGGTGTATGGATGCGTTTGATAGCCGGTAATGCCTATGGGGTAACCAATAACGTTAAAATACATTCACCCTTGTTCTATATCCATGTCATGCTCGACAAAGAGGCCCGTTTCGGACTTCCAAGAGAGCATTCGGAACGCGGTGTTTATATAGCCAAGGGAAGTGTTGAGGTGTCGGGCACAACATATCCCGCCGGCCAGTTACTTGTGTTTACAAAAGGTGTTGACCCTCTGATAGTGGCAAAAGAAACGTCGGTACTGATGCTGTTGGGAGGCGAGCATTTGGGCGATAGACATATCTGGTGGAACTTCGTATCCTCCAGAAAAGAACGCATTGAACAAGCCAAGGCCGATTGGAAGGAGGGAAGGATTAGCTTGCCGCCTGCAGACAATCTGGAATTTATTCCGCTTCCCGAGGATAAATCAAGGCCGGCAGGTGACCCGCCTCCCGAAGTATTATCGTGATACAGATGTTTTTTGCAATTTCCGTTTTCCTTAAAGGTCTGCGCTTTTTGTATCTATGTACAACTGCGTTGTGCCGCCCAAGAACCTAAAATCGTTATCTGTATCCCCTCCCAAAGAAACAATTACTGTAACTAGTAGTTTGTCTTTATAAAACATGTCCGTGAGATTTACTAATAAAATTTGCCTCGTTACCGGAGGCACTTCCGGAATTGGAAGGGCAATCTGTTTGCGTCTGGCTACTGAGGGAGCCACCGTTGTTGTCATAGGAAGGAATGATGAAGAAGGAGCGGAGTCTGTCGGCTTAATACAAAAAAGCGGAGGCTCAGCCATTTATATTAAAACAGATATTGGTTTTTCAGACCAAATAAAATCATGCATAGATAAAGTAATTGAAACCTACGGCAGAATTGATGTGATCGTTAATAATGCGGCGATGATGACCTTTAAACGTATCGTTGATCTTGAAATTGAAGAATGGGATCAGTTGATGCATGTGAACCTCAGATCAGTATTCTTGTTTTGCAAATACAGTTTGCCTCACATGAAAAATGGCGCCGTAGTTAATATCGGTTCGGTACACGGCCATCAAACCACACCGAATGTTTTGCCTTACGCTGCCAGCAAAGGAGGAATCGAAGCATTTACAAGAGGACTTAGCCTTGAATATAAACCCGATGTTTCAAGGTTTAACACGGTTGCACCCGGAGCAGTCGACACACCGATGCTTTGGTCTAATCCAAATGTAAAAAGCGGTAAAGAAAAGATAATAGGTGTTGTTGGTAAGCCTGAGGATGTTGCTGCGGCAGTATGTTTTCTTGCTTCAGATGAGGCTGCCTATATCAATGGAACTACGCTGGTTGTAGATGGCGGACGATTAGATATTCTTTAAACTTTCAGTATGCGAAATAAATTTATGTTCTCTACAGGTATCGAAAATAGTTATCCCACTATTTTAATTGAAGGAAAGAGAATTCGGGTAGATGAACTTAAAACTACAGATCATTATAACCGCTGGAAAGAAGATTTTCAGTTGGTAAAGTCAATAGGAATTGAATTCCTGCGATACGGCCCATCATATTATGTCTCTCATGAAGGTCCCGGAAAATATAACTGGGATTTTGCTGATGCCACTTTTGCTGAATTAAATGAACTTGGTATAACTCCTATTGTTGATTTGTGCCATTTCGGAGTGCCCGACTGGATAGGAGATTTTCAGAACAATGATTGGCCACAGTACTTTGCCGAGTATGCCAAAGCTTTTGCAAGTCGCTTTCCTCAGCTTCAGTTTTATACGCCTGTTAACGAAATCTTTATTACCGCCACATTTTCTGCCCAATATGGATGGTGGAATGAGTGCCAAAGTTCGGATAAAGCATTTGTTAATGCCCTGAAAAATTTGTGTAAGGCGAATGTACTTGCCATGCAGGCTATATTAGAGATACAGCCCGAGGCAACATTTATCCAAAGCGAATCATCCGAATACTTTCATGCCGAAGATCCTTCATGCAGAACTCAGGCTGATTTTTTAAATGAAAAGCGGTTTTTATCCCTCGACCTTTCTTACGGCCACCCGGTAAACGTACCCCTTTATAAATATTTACTCGATAATGGCTTAACTGATAAAGAATATCAATGGTTCGAGAAAAATTTCATCAAAGCCCGCTGTATTATGGGTAACGACTATTATGTAACCAATGAACATACTGTACATGCGGATGGAAATACATCTCCTTCGGGCGAAATTTTTGGCTATTATATTATTACCCAGCAATATTATAACCGTTATCGTTTGCCTGTAATGCATACGGAAACCAATATTTCTGAGCCAAACTCGGTTAGATGGTTAAAAAAAGAATGGGCAAATGTTTATCGTTTTAAACAAGACGGCTTTCCTATAGTTGGGTTTACTTGGTACAGCCTCCTAGATCAGATAGATTGGGACTCTGCCCTCACAAAGAATGCTGGAAATATAAATCCATTAGGTCTGTTTGATCTTAACAGGCAAATCCGGCCTGTTGGAACAAGCTATAAAAATCTAATCAACTTATGGAAGGGAGTTCTGGAGGATGAAAGCTACGGTTTACATTTTGCTTATTGAATGCAATAATTAATCTTACTGTAAATGCTAAAACCAATCGCAGCTCCCGAAATTTACGGGAGCTGTATTATATAGGGTTTTAGCCGGGTTTTCCCTGATCAGGCATTTAACAAACATTGGCCAGTTCAGATGCTTTCTTTAACGCTTTTAACAGATCTTCTAAATTTATCGGCTTTGATAAATAATCGTCCATTCCAGCATTGAAACATTTCTCTCTATCTTCCGATAGTGCATTGGCTGTTAAAGCAATAATAACGGGTTGATTGTGATGACTTTTTCTAATTATTTGCGTTGTTTCAAGTCCGTCGAGTTCGGGCATTTGCATGTCCATTAAGATGACATCATAGTTCCGTTCAGCTAACCGATCAAGCGCTTCTCTGCCGTGATTTGCCAGGTCGGGACTATAGCCAAGCTTACCTAGTATCTTTAATATTAATTTTTGATTGATAAGATTGTCCTCCGCTATTAATATTTCCAGAGGATGATTGACTGCAAAATCTTCCGAAAGTACCTTAGTCGAAGGTTGTTCAGATTTTAAGGGCTCCTTTATTTGCTTCAATTCTGATTGAATGACTTTAATTAATTGCTGTTGTTTAACAGGCTTGGTCAGAATGGACGAAAATAGTTCAGAATACTTCTTCTTGGTTTCGTCCCCAATCGAACTTAATAAGATGATTGGAATATCTGGCGCCAATTCTTTTATCCGTCTGCTTAAATCTACTCCGCTCATTTCCGGCATTTGCATATCGGTGATTACCAGATCGAAATTTTTGTTATAGTTGAGGATAAATAATGCCTCTTGTCCCGAAAGGGCTGTTAGTACAGATAGTCCCCAGTTTTCTAACTGAGTTTTTAATATAGTGAGATTTGTTTTATTGTCATCAATAATCAGAATTTGCTTCCCTTCACAGCCTACAAGATTGCGATTGGCATATATTCTTGACGATTGCGTGCCTGCCAGACATTTAACCGTAAAGCTAAAAGAAGAGCCTTGTCCTTCTGTGCTTTCCACAGAAATCTGGCCACCCATTAAATCAACCAGTCGTTCGCTTATTACTAGCCCCAAACCAGTGCCTCCGTATTTGCGGGTAGTAGATGAGTCGACTTGCGAAAATGCTTTAAATAATCTGGATAGTTTATCAGGAGCTATCCCGATACCCGTATCTTTCACCTGAAAGCCAATGGTTAACAGCCCACCTTCATTTATCTCCACCAGCTTCACATCTATAAAAATCTCCCCTTCATCAGTGAATTTTGTTGCGTTTGCTACAAGGTTTATTAAGATCTGGCGCAACCTCAACCCATCGGCTATAATTTGTGCAGGTATTTGAGGGTCTATCTGATAAATTAAATCGAGTCCTTTCTCGGAAGCTTTCACGGAGAATAGATCCATAATATCCTCCACACAAGTTCGCAATTCAAAGTCATGAGGGTCAAGTTCAAGGCTTCCTGACTCAATTTTTGAAAAGTCAAGAATATCGTTAATAACCGTTAGCAGATTTTCGCCACTGGTATGAATTACTTCCAAATACTCTTGCTGCTCTTTGCTAAGGATTGTTTCTGACAATAAGGCTGTCATACCGAGCACGCCATTCATCGGAGTTCTTATTTCGTGACTCATCGTTGCCAAAAACGCACTTTTAGCTTGATTCGCCTGGTCGGCTTCTTCTCTGGCCTGGCGTTCCTGTTCTTTTTGAGCAATTAAGGCCGTATTGATCTGAACCAGCTCAATTTGCTGTGCTTCAAGTTCCTCAGCCTGCAACTGTGTAGTTTCGTACAGATCCTGAAGTTTAATGTTGGCACGGTTTGTTCGTTCTTCAATTAATTTCTGATGTCCGAACGTCCGCTTGATATACCGAAACAGGATATACACCAGAAAAAGGATAATTGACAGGGCAAACCCAAGAAATACCAAGGTATTCCGGGCGTTTTTTTTACTGTCAAATCGCCTCTGTGCTAATAATCTTCCTTCAATTTTCTTAAGGTTTTCAATACTGTTTTCCACCTTCACCATCGTACTGTCGGCATTAATTTCGTTTTTTGCTTCTTCCAGACCACCTCCATTATAGGCCCAAAGAATCTTACTTAATGCAAAAAGCTTTTGTGAAGCGTAAATTCTTATCGAATCCACACGTTTTAATTGCCTTCCCTCATGTATAACAAGCGACCTAAGCCTGTCTATCGAAGGCATGATCTTACTAAGTGATTCGTTATACAGATCAAGGTATTTAGTGTTTCCTGTTGTTATATAGGCTCTGCTGCTACTTTCGGCCAGGCTGATATTAATCAGCACCACATTCGAAAATTTGATAATTTCCTGTGTCTGATCAACAGAAATATTATCCTTTTCCATTTCGGTTATACGGATGTAGGAAATAATTCCAACAGAGAAAACAAATCCCAATGTAATCGCAAAGCCTGCTAAAACTTGTTGTTGGAAAGTGAATTTTTTCATAAAATTTAATACGTGAGAAATTGATAAGGATAGTTTGATCTTAAATAGTACTTCGTATCTGATAAAAAAAAAGCGTTAATTTTATGCGGCAAGTTTACAAAGTCCATTCCTCACTTGTTGTACATCAGCTATTATGTTATTGTTAAGTTTTCAATTTTGAAAAATGCTAAAAGCTGAGTGGTTGAAATATGCAAAATTCACTGTAAAAAGAGAGTTTCTGACCAAAAGCTTTTCCTCTAACTGTCAAAAACATCAGAATACTTTACCTAAAAATAATATAATAGAAACACGCTGTTGATCTGAAATAAGCACCTTTGAGAACAGTGTTTAACATTTATCCCACGATTCGAAGCCATCATGAGCATGTTCCATCCAAATAATGTACCTGATTATAGCTCCATCTCCATTATCAAAAAGCTTAATATAATTTGATGAAAATACTCTATGCAATTCAGGGTACCGGTAACGGTCACCTAAGTCGGGCCATGGACATTATTCCTTGTTTGCAAAAACACGGGGAAGTAGACATATTGGTAAGTGGTATCCAGGGAGATCTCAATCTCTCTTTTCCCATAACCTATCAGTACAGGGGATTAAGCTTTATTTTTGGTAAATCCGGGGGTGTTAATCTTTGGAAAACCTTCGCAAAAACAAATCTCAGGCGATTTTTTAAGAATTTAAATGACTTACCTTTAGATCGCTATAACCTGATTATAAATGATTTTGAGCCAGTATCCGCCTGGGCTTGCTACTTTAAAACTAAGGGTTGTGTCGGCTTAAGTCATCAGGCAGCAGTACTGACCGAAGGTTATGCTTCGCCAGACAGTTCAGATAGAATGGGTAAGCTCATTCTGGAGCATTATGCTCCAGTGAATAGCAAATATGGCTTTCACTTTTCAGCAGATGGCGAAAATATATTCACACCTGTGATTCGCCAGCAGGTTAGGGAACACACGATATCAGACGAGGGGCACTATACTGTTTATCTGCCTTCCTATGATGATAAACGATTAATTAAGCAACTATCAGAATATAAAAATATCCGTTGGCAGGTTTTTTCTAAACACAATAAGAAGAAATACGAATCCCGAAATATAACCATATATCCCATAGATAATAAGCGCTTTACGGCGAGCATGGCTTCATCTAGCGGGGTATTGTGTGGCGCTGGTTTTGAAACTCCCGCCGAAGCTTTGTTTTTAGGAAAAAAACTTCTCGTGATCCCCATGAAAAATCAATATGAACAACATCTGAATGCTGCTGCTTTAAAATCAATGGGTGTTCCTGTCGTTAAAAACCTTAAGCCGAAAAATGCAGAAGTGATAGGAGAGTGGCTAGAGAGTGGCAAGGTGGTTCCGGTAGACTATCCCGATCAAACACAGCAAATTATCGACCATATTGTAGCTAACCATGCAACATTATTCTAGCTTCAGCCGTCATTTTTTATACTCTCTAACAATGTTTTAATATTGAGCATATCATTCAGGTCTTGAGAATCGATAATATCCGTAAAGTCTGGTTCCGCATCAAGTTCCGGTTCATACTTATAAATCGTCCATTCGCCATTGTGATACTCCAAAGAAGTGAGGTTCTCTACCCAATCTCCCGAATTAAGGTAAAGCACAGATCCTTTTTCCGTATCGATTTTCCTGATTTCCGGTTGATGGATGTGCCCGCAAATCACAAAGCTGTATCCATTTTCTATTGCTAGCTCTGCAGCGATGGTTTCGAAATCATTGATAAATCTAACCGCATCTTTAAAATGAGCCTTTATCCGTTTTGAAAAACTCATTTTTTCACGTCCTATTAACGACAGACACCAGTTAACGAAACTATTAATCAGAATCAAGCTGTCATAGCCTACTGCTCCCAGTTTTGCCAGCCACTTTGAATTCTGCATGGTCACATCAAATACATCGCCATGAAACAGCCATGCTTTTTCTCCCTCCAGATTTAATACAAGCTTATTTATTAATTTAAAACTTCCAACTTCCAGATCTGCAAATTTTCTAAGCATTTCATCGTGGTTGCCGGTAAGATAGTAAACAGGTATGTTCTCGGTAACGAACTTCATTATTCGTCTCACCACCTTCATGTGACTTTCCGGCCAGTAAGATTTGCTAAACTGCCATATATCTATTATATCACCGTTTAATACGATTGCTTTTGGATTTATACTCTTTAGATAAGTAAGTAATTCCTTGGCATGGCAGCCATAGGTTCCAAGATGTACATCAGATATGACCACCAGGTCAACATTGCGTTTCGGCATATACAAATTACGGCGACCTAAATTAGCTCACTGTAAATTTAATGTGATCTAATTGTGCTGACATTATCAAAAAACAAACGACTATCAGGAATGACTATTCTCTAAAGGCGATCAAGCCTATAGCTCATAGCTAATACCCTTTTCGGGGATAACGGCCCTATATCCTTCAGCATTCAGTTCGGTAGCCATTGCAGTCATACTCTCCAGCTCACCATGCACCAAAAATACCTGCTTCAGTTTAATTTTATCCTGATGTTTCACCAGATCGATCAAATCATCATGATCGCCATGTCCGCTCAGTAGATCTGTTTTCTTGATAGTTGCATACACCGCCAGTTCACGGTCGCGAATGTGTACATACGGATCTCCTCTCAATAAACGATGACCCAAAGTGCCCTTTGCGCTATACCCGATAAAAAGAATCGTACAGTAATAGTTGGATATGTTATAATATAAATGGTCTTGAATTCGGCCACCCTCAAGCATTCCCGCAGAAGAAACGATGATGCAAGGCTCCAGGTAATTTGAAAGCTCACGGCTTTCTTTCATATCCTGAACATAGAAAAGGTTTTCAAACTCAAATCCATCGCCCATCTTCTGATAAAATTCCTGCGCATCCTCACTTAAGTGATTTATGTATTTCCGGTAAATCTCGGTCGCGTAATTTGCCAGCGGACTATCTACAAAGATCTTAACCCGCGGAAGCAATCCTTTTGTGAAAATTTTATTTAAACTATAAACAAGCGCCTGGGTGCGCCCGATACTAAAAGCCGGGATAATTAAACGTCCCGGAGTTTTTATACATGCATTTTCAATCTCCTCAACCAGCACATCCTCGATAGTACTGTCTTTAGAATGAAATCGGCCGCCGTACGTTGATTCACACACTAAAAAATCCAAAGCAGGTAATTCCTGCGGATCTACAAGCACCGGATAATTTTTTCGTCCGATATCGCCGGTGAACCCAATCTTGCGCTGCACGCCATGTTCAGTAGCTGTGATCACAACCGAAGCAGCGCCAAGTAAATGACCTGCTGGTATTAACTCTACCTCAATATCGCCGCTCAGTCTGAATGGCTTATTAAAGCTCAACGTTACAAATCGCTCCGCCGCCTCCATAACATGTTTTTGAAAAAATAAGGGTCTGGGCCCCGAAGAATGCTTTTTTCCTCTTCTATGGGTCTTACTTTTCTTCTCAAAAATACTAACAGAATCAAGCAGTAACAGCTCGGCTAAATCCGCAGTAGGAGAGGTACACACAACTTGTCCTTCAAATCCGGCTCTGATTAGTGTGGGCAGGTTTCCCGAATGGTCGATGTGCGCATGCGTTAACAGCACAACGTCAATGTCACCCGGATTAAACGGAAAAAACTCATTCTCCTCTAACCGGGTATCCCGTTCATAATCCAAACCACAATCGATCAGGATTTTATAGTTATTTATTTCCAAAAGATGCATGCTTCCAGTTACCTGTTGTGCAGCACCCCAAATAGTTAGTTTCATCAGAAATAGATGTGAGAAATTAGATATGAGAGATGAGACAATGCAAATCGCAAACTCTGTTATTTGTTAAGCTAAAATTCATGTTACGAAGTCGTTCCGTTTTTAATTTTGACTTTTTAATTTTGACTTAACATTACGCTTCAAACTGTAACTGGCTCAAATACCTGTACAAACCTTCCTCGTTTTTTAAAAGCTCTTCGTGTGTTCCGCTCTCCAGTACAACACCTTTTTCCAGAACAACAATTTTATCTGCTTCACGAATAGTAGAAAGCCTGTGGGCAATGATGATCGATGTTCGGTTCTTCATCAAAATCTCAAGCGCCTCCTGAACCAAACGTTCAGATTCCGAATCGAGCGATGAAGTTGCCTCATCAAGAATTAAGATCGCCGGGTCTTTTAGTAATGCTCTGGCTATCGCGATACGCTGGCGTTGACCACCTGATAATTTAATTCCCCGCTCACCAACCATTGTATTATATTGTTCTGGTAAGCTTGTTATAAAGCTGTGTGCGTTTGCTTTTTCCGCTGCCGCGATGATCTCTTCATCACTTGCACCAATTTTACCGTACGCTATGTTTTCTTTTATCGTGCCACCAAATAAAATCACATCCTGTGGAACGATCGCTACCTGATTCCTGATATCAGTTATCGCGAAACTATCAGCAGACATACCATCAAAAAGTAATTCGCCTTGCTGTGCTTTATAAAAACGAAGAATTAAAGCGGCTATTGTAGATTTTCCAGCTCCACTGGGGCCAACGATAGCCACTTTTTCACCCGCTTTTGCTTCGAAAGATAGTCCCTTTAATACTGTAATCTCCTTTCGGGACGGATATGCAAAAACCACATCTTTAAATTCTAAACTTCCGCTGATAACTTTTTTGGTATCATTCTCGGTAGCAACAATAGAAATAGGCTCGTTCTTTTCATTTAGTATCTCCATCACTCGTTCACTGGCCCCAATTGCTTTCTGAACGTTCGCATAAAGCTCCGGAAATGTTCCCATTGCAGCTCCAACAAACATAGCATACAATATATAAGTGGTCATGCTACCCACTAAAAGCTCGTTATGCGAAACCAAAATAGATCCATACCATATTACCCCCACAATGGTACCAAACAAACAAAAGATAATAAACGATGCAAATCCACCACGATAAGTGGCGCCTCTAAGGGCTATTTTTACAACTTCCCTTAAACTTAGATTATACCTGTTTGCCTCATAAGCCTCGTTCACAAAAGCTTTAACATTAGCTATTCCCTGCAATGTCTCTTCCACAACAGTGTTCGACTCTGCCAGTTTATCCTGAGCCTCTCTGGAAACTTTACGAATAAGCTTTCCAAGGAAAATAGCCACCACTACCAGTACAGGAAGAATAGTTAGATTAAGAAAGGTCAGTTTAACCGAGATGATAAATAAAAACGCTATCCCACCAATTAAAACAACTATTTGTCTTAACATTTCGGCTAGGGTAGTAGTTAAAGTATCCTGAATTTGCGATAAGTCGGATGATAATCTGCTGTTTAACTCCCCAACTCTGCGATTGGCAAAGAAATCCATCGGCAGGGTGATTAATTTAAAATACGTATCCCTGCGAATATCTGCGAGCGCCTTTTCGGCAACTTCTACAAATAATTTTATCCTGAAAAAAGAAACAAATGACTGTAGAAATAGGATAACAAAAGCCACAATTCCAATAAGATTGATACTTGCCGGAATAAATGCATATTTCTGGTTCCCCTGAGCTGCATCAATCATCGCTCCCAATAGAATAGGAAAGGCGAGCCCGGTTAAGCTTGATAAGAAAAGAAAAATAAGTCCGATGATAAACTTCCATTTGTAAGGCTTCAGGTAATTTAATAAGCCCGATATTCTGCGAAGTGATTCCTTGTTTATTTTAGCTTTTGATAGTTCCTGTTCAGGAGCTGTGCCACTATTAAATCTATTTCTTGCCATCCAATGTTAAAATAAAAAGCACCTAAAAGGTGCACAAAATTAGTCTTTTTCCTTGCTTAAAAAGCCACTGTAAAATCACTTGAGCGTCAATTAACTAAATTCAACCCGAACAATGTCTCCTAAATGTAAACCGAGCAATCCGCTCGCGTTCCCTTTGTTAATTGCTATCTCTAAATAATTACTTATTCCAAATAAGCAAAGCTTTTCGCCTTCCGGAACTTCATTATAGTGCCAGCTTAACTGGGAGATAGATTCGTTTTTCCTAAAATACAATATAAAGTCCCTGCTTTGTTGAATTTTAGAAAATAGATCCTTAGATATATTAGTGATTACATTCTGGAAAGAATCGATATATATAACGCTCCCTTTAATTACATTGTGTTCAATAACGGGTTGTAAGTGCACTTTTTCTTCCAGTTCATCAATCGGAACGCCGATCTGTTCCATTTTGCCCCCTGCAGCAAGGTGGCAGGCAGCTTTGGCAAATATATCCGTTAAGGGAAAGTGCAGGAATTTTAAATCCTGCATAATACTGAGCTCCACAATTTCTGAAGGATGCTCGTCAAATATCAAAGAAAAAACGCCATTGTCGGACCCTACAAAATAGTGCCCCTTATAATTTACTGCAAGATATTTCGTCTTTTCATCAAACACTGAATTTATCCCAATTAAATGAACTGTTCCTTTAGGAAAGTAGGGAAATGCATTTTTTAAAACGAAAGCCGCCTGCGGAATGTTAAATGCAGATATGTTATGAGTGATGTCAATAATATTCACATTCGGCAATAGGCTCAGAATGCTCCCTTTAAGGGCAGCCTGATAAAAATCTTTGTAACCGAGATCGGTTGTTAAAGTGATTATAGCCATTAAAATATGAATATTTATTATTAACCTTGCGAGAGGCTTATAACCTGCAAATATTGAATTTTAATTGCATAAAAAATCAGGAAACTAAAAAAACTGGAACTTGAACGAACTAAAAATAGATCTTGAGAATATTAATCCCGTAACACTCTGGGGATCAAATAATGAGTATTTTGAAGTAATAAAAAGGCAATTCCCGAAAATTAAAATTGTAGCTCGCGGAAACGAGGTGAAGGTTTTAGGGGATGAAGCTGAAATAGCAATTTTTACTTCCAGATTTTCGAATATAATTCAGCACATCGATAAATATCAAAGTTTAACCACTAACGAACTGGAACGTTTGTTAGATGCTAAGATCACCTTACAAGCCGAAGGCGAACCTGCACAAGCATCTTCGGCAGGCAGTGAAGCAATCGTTTTTGGGCACAATGGAATTGTTGTTAAAGCCCGTACCGCCAATCAGCGTAAAATGGTTGATAGCATTACTAAAAACGACATTCTCTTTGCTATCGGTCCAGCCGGAACAGGTAAAACCTACACTGCCGTTGCTCTTGCGGTTAGGGCTCTGAAAAACAAAGAGATAAAACGAATCATATTAACCCGCCCTGCAGTTGAAGCTGGTGAAAATCTGGGTTTCCTTCCGGGAGATTTGAAAGAGAAAATTGATCCGTACCTGCGCCCACTTTATGACGCGCTCGACGATATGATACCTCCCGAAAAACTGAAGGTTTATCTCGAAAATCGTACCATTGAAGTTGCGCCTTTGGCATTTATGCGTGGTAGAACCCTTGACAACTGTTTCGTGATTTTGGATGAGGCTCAAAATACTACAGATATGCAAATCAAGATGTTCCTTACCAGGATGGGCCCATCTGCTAAATTTATCGTTACAGGAGACGTTACCCAGATAGATTTGCCTAAAAAGCAACAATCTGGCTTGCAAACTGCGCTCAGAATCTTAACCGATATCAAAGGAATTGATTTTATTTACTTGAACGGTGATGACGTAGTTCGTCATAAATTGGTAAAACAGATATTAAAAGCATACGGAGATATACAGTAAAAGAAGATGGCATTTCTTAGAGTGAAGATTGAGTTTTTAGCAATAAAAAATTAATTTTGCCTATAGAAATTCAATCCATATTCAATTCTTTAATTCGTTCCATATTCATTCAGTTCATTCATGTCAGCAATAAAAGAAACCCATTTTAAACTCCCAGGCCAAACTAATTTTTACAAAGGGAAAGTTAGGGATGTTTATACAATCGGTGATAAACTTTTAGTAATGGTCGTGTCAGACCGGATTTCGGCCTTTGACGTTGTTTTGCCAGAGCCCATTCCCTTTAAAGGACAAGTTTTAAACCAGATTGCTGCGAAATTTTTGAACGCAACCCAGGATATAGTTCCCAACTGGGTATTAGACGTACCAGATCCGAGCGTTACGATTGGAAAAATATGTGAGCCCTTTAAAGTTGAAATGGTGATTAGAGGATATCTTGCTGGCCATGCCTGGCGAGAATATAGTGCTGGCAGACGAGAAGTTTGCGGCGTTAAATTACCGGAAGGATTAAAAGAGAACGATAAACTGCCCGAACCAATAATTACTCCAACCACAAAGGCGTCAGTGGGGCATGATGAAGATATCTCCAGGGAAGAGATACTGTCGAAAGGAATTGTATCTGAAGAAGACTATTCTCAATTAGAAAATTATACCCGCCTTTTGTATCAACGAGGCACTGAGCTTGCTGCCGAACGCGGATTAATTTTGGTAGATACCAAATATGAATTTGGGAAAAATGATGGGCGAATTCATTTGATTGATGAAATACACACACCTGATTCTTCAAGATATTTTTACAAAGACGGATATCAGGAATTACAGGATAAAGGTCTGCCTCAGAGACAGTTGTCAAAAGAATTTGTTCGTAAATGGTTAATAGAAAATGGATTTCAGGGAAAAGAAGGTCAAAAAGTTCCCGAAATGAATTTAGAACTTGTAGAATCGATTTCAAATCGGTACATTGAGCTTTATGAACATATTACCGGCGAATCATTTATCAGATCAGATTCACCCGAAATATATAAAAGAGTAGAAAAAAATATCATTGAGAGTTTAAGTCGTTTAAATTGAAAATATTTTTTTAATATTGTAATCAAAGCATTTATTTACAGGAAAGAGTGATATGAAGTTCTCAATAGACAAACACGAGAAATATGTTTTAATTAAGCTAAATGAATCGAAACTTAACAGTTTGATTTCACCACAGCTTAAATCTGAGTTTATTCTTACCAATACAGAAGGCTTACGAAATATCATTCTCGATCTTTCGGCTGTTAAATATTCCGATTCTTCCGGCCTGAGCAGCCTGCTAGTTGGTCACAGGCTTTGTAAAAATTCTGATGGAAACTTTATCATTACTGGCTTAAACGAAAATATTAATCGGTTAGTAACCATATCTCAATTAGAAAATGTTCTTTCCATTGTTCCAACCGTTGAAGAAGCAATCGACCTGATCTTCATGGAAGAAATTGAAAGAGAATTAAAAAAAGAGGCCAGATAATTGCTGACACATATGCATGAGGTTTGATGTAACTATTTTAGGCAGCAGCTCTGCAACACCAATATATAACCGTAATCCCAGTTCCCAACTTTTAAATATTAATGAGCGCCATTTTCTTATAGATTGTGGCGAAGGAACACAGGTACAGCTACTCAGAAATAATATAAAAGCTCAGCGTATCGAGCATATATTAATCAGTCACCTGCACGGCGATCATTATCTTGGTCTGATTGGACTGCTTTCTTCTTTGCATTTAAATGGCAGAACCAGGCCAATGTATTTATATGGCCCTCCGGAACTCATGGAGATTTTGGATGTGCAGTTTAAATATTCACAAACTCAATTAAGGTATCCGCTGGTTTTCAATCCAACCCAAGTTAATCATCCTGAAAAGATCTTTGAAAACGCGGATGTAATTATTGAAACATTCGTTTTAGATCACCGGATTCCATGTACAGGATTCAAGTTCGTTCAAAAGAAACGTTCAAGAAAGATCCGAAAGGATATTTTTGATGAGTTGAAAATCCCAATCGATCTAATTCCTGAATTGAAAAGAGGGGCCAGCTTTACTGATAAAAAAGGCCGGGTTTATTCTTCCGATGAATTAACAACTCCTGCACCGGCGCCAAGAAGTTACGCGTATTGTTCAGATACACTTTGTAGCTGGAATTATCTTGAACATATTAAAGGAGTGGATACTTTGTATCATGAAGCCACTTTTATGAATGATATGCTAAATCGTGCGGTCGAAACATTTCACACAACATCGTTACAAGCCGGAGAGATTGCCGTGAAAGCAGGCGTAAAACAATTGCTTTTGGGTCACTTTTCTGCCCGCTATCGTGAGCTTGAACCTTTACTTGCAGAATGCAAATCAGTGTTTGCTAACTCTAAACTAGCGACAGAAGGACTAACCTTCGAGATATAGCAGAGGATTTTTTTTAAAGGATTATCGGTCGAAATAATAATCCTTTAAATCATTCAGAAAAACTCTCCTAATCTTTTTTACCTCCAAATACTGAGAAGCTCACATAGCGTTTAGGGTTCGCTTTTAAATCGATCATCAATTTATCCAGATTTGCAGAAGCATTACTCAAATTATCGTAGAGTTTATTATCATTTATAAGTTGTCCTAGCGTACCCTGACCGCTGTTTACTTTATTAATTGCGGCTTGCATATCGGCAACAGCCTTATCTGCATTTTGAATAGTGTGCTCAAAATTGGAGCGTGCAAACTGATCGCTGACTTTCTCAAGATTAGTCATCACAGCATTAATGCGTTGATTGTTGTTTTTAAAGTTTGCAGAAACTGATTCGAGATTACCCATAATCGCACTGATACGTGTAGACTCGGCACCAACAAGATTATCAACCCTTTGAGTTGTTCCCTCCAATGTTTCCAGAGTTCTTGCGATGCTTGCGAAGCTTTTATTAAAGTTTCTTTGGAAATCAGGACTGATCGTATTATTAACAGAGGTCAAAACAGAATCAAGCCGGCCAATGATCTGTTCGGCTTTCTTTTGCATTGGTTGAACCTGCTCCATAAGGTTTTTCTCTGAATTCGCTCTTAATGTGTCGCCGTCTACAGCATATAGCTTACTGTTACCAAGTTCAAAAACGATAGCTTTTCCGCCGAGTAAATCAGTGCTCTCCAAACGTGCGATAGTATTTTTAGGGATTTCGTAATCAGAATTGATTTTAAACTGAGCCAGAATGGTTCCGTTGGGCTGTAAATCTAAAGCAGATACTCTGCCAATTTGATAGCCGTTAACCAGTACGGGTTTTGAAACCGTTAATCCCTCTACACTTCTATATGTGGCGTAAAATTCTGTTTCACTGGAAAAAACGTTATTTCCTTTTAAGAAGCTGTAACCTAATACTAAAATAGTTATTGCAACCGCAGCAAGAATGCCGACCTTTGTTTCGTTAGTAATTTTCAAAGCTATACCTTAATTTTATTGGGCAAAGATACTATTGTAATTCAACTTGTTTCTTATATGTTTGAATTGCTTTCAACAAACCACTAACAATTTCGTTTTGCCCGTACTCAGAAGTAATATATTCTTCTTCCTGCGGACTGCTTATGAACCCTATTTCCGTTAACACAGCTGGCATACCAGCTTTTGCCAATACTGCCAGACTTTGCTCTTTTACACCCCGGTCAATTCTTCCCGTGGCAACATACTCTTTTTGCATTAAAGTTGCCAAACGAATACTCTGATCTCTGAACTGATTTTTCATTAAAGAAAAAATGATAATACTTTCAGGATCATTCGGGTCAAAACCTTCGTAATTATCTTTGTAATCTTTTTCTAGGAGCAGAGAAGCATTTTCGAGGATAGCAGCATCCTGTTGCCCTAGTCTGTTAAATCCAGAAACCAAGGTTTCGGTGCCCCTAACCGAGCTGCGGTTTCTCATGCTGGAAGGCATAGAATTACAATGAATGGAGATGAAAATATCGGCCTTCACTCTATTAGCCAGGCCTATTCTTTCGTATAGCGGAATAAATACGTCTTCTGTTCTTGTATAGATTACCTTAACATCCGGTAGAGTTTCTTCAATTGTTTTTCCTAGTCGAAGGGCTACTTGTAAAGCGACATCTTTTTCGCGGGCTATTAACCCGCGTGTGGATCCATCATGACCTCCGTGGCCAGCGTCAATCACAATTGTCTTGATCCGGAATGGACTGGGTTCTTCAATTTTACTAAAAGAGTAAAAGGGGAGGAAAAATATAATTGTAAATATTGCCACAATTGTTTTCAAATGATTTCTCTCTGCACTTAAATTTCTGATGTTCATTTTTTCTTGTGAAAACATGTTAAAAGCTGTTTTTCTATCTTAATTCTGCTTGTGTTTTAAAGGTTTTGATTGCCTCAACAATATTATCAACGATTTCATTTTGCCCTGATGCAGAGTTTATGAATCTTTCTTCTTCAGGATTACTGATAAACCCTATTTCTGTTAATACGGATGGCATACCAGCTCGCTGTAAAATAAGGATATTCTGCTCCTTCACGCCACGATCGATTCTTCCTGAAGCCACATATTGGTTCTGAATCAGTTTCGCAAGTTTTATACTTTGATCCCTGAACTGATTTTTCATCAAGGAGAATATAATCATGCTTTCAGGATCTTTAGGATCATACCCGCCATACTTATTTTTATAATCTTTCTCTAACAGGATATCAGCATTCTCCCGAATAGCTACATCTTGTTCGTCTATTCTCCCAAAACCAGCAACAAAAGTTTCTACTCCTTTAATGCTTGTTCTGTTTGACTTTGATGAAGGCATCGAATTACAATGAACTGAGATAAACAAATCGGCTTTTACCCGGTTAGCCAGATTTGTTCTGTTCTCATTCGGTACAAAAATATCCGAAGTTCTGGTGTAAACGACCCTGACATCCGGAAATGTATTTGATATTGCCTTTCCTAAACGCAAGGCGACTTGTAAGGTTACTTTTTTTTCGGTAGAATATTTGCCCAAAGCACCCGCTGCTTTTCCTCCGTGCCCAGCGTCAATTACGATCGTTTTTATACGATATTGGTTAACTGAGGAGTTATTAGTGAGCGATAGAAACAGCAGAGATGTTAAAAAACCTAAAAATACAATTTGCAATCTTCTCAATGGGTTTATTTTCATTAATTTTGAACTCGCATTTATCATTGCAAAAATAATATTCATTATCAAATTTGAAATTTATCAAAAAGTTTTTTGTGAGAAACCTGTTTTTGATTTTACTAGTATTATCATGCCTTGATATCTATGCTCAGCAAAGACCTCAAAGACCTGATACATCCCGAAATATTGCCCCTATAGCCGATTCTTTAGCTATAACGGATACTTTGGCAAAAAATTCTAAATCAGCATCAGGATTAAATGCAGAGATTCATTACAGTGCCGACGACTCCATCAAATTCAGCATCGATGGCAATATAGTTTACTTATATGGAAATGCACGAATTTCGTATGAAGAGATGGAATTATCGTCCAGCTTTATCCGTCTGGATCAAACCAAAAAGCTTTTGTTTGCAAGTGGCCGGAACAACAAATACTCGGTTTACAAAGGCCGACCAATAATTAAGCAAGGTTCTGAGCCTCCGGTTACTTCAGATTCTTTAACCTTCAATTTTACTACCAAGAGGGCGCTCTCGTATGGAGTAGTTACCGAAGTTGAAGGAGGATTTATACAAGCTAAAAAATTTAAGAAAAACGAATACAACGAAGGATTTTTCAAGAACGGGATCTACAGTACCTGTAGTTTGCCAGAGCCATACACCCATTTCGGTATTCATATCACTAAAGGTATCGTTACAGAAAAACAAGTGATCAGCGGGCCTGCTTACCTGGTTATTGAACACGTGCCTTTACCTGTTGCACTCCCATTTGGGTTCTTTCCTAAAACCAACAAACGCGCATCAGGATTGCTTTTTCCAACGTTTGGCGAGGATGCAAACCGTGGCTTTTTTATGAGAGGCCTGGGATGGTATTTCGGGATAAACGATTACTGGGACGCAGAAGTTAGAGGTTCGCTTTATAGTAAATTATCGTACGAATCCAATGTGGTGGCCCGATACCGGAAAAATTACAAATACAACGGCGGATTAAATTTGAGCTATGCTTCTTTAAGGAACGGCAATGGCATTGAAGGTACCCCAGGCGCCAAACCGAGTACAAGTTTTAACATTCAGTGGACCCATTCTCAAAGTGCAGAAGCCAACCCGGGTACAAGTTTTTCGGCCAACGTAAACGTCGGTACCAGTTCTTATTTCCGGGACACAAGGGTAGCGGGTGATAGAATAGAACAGGCAACTAACAATAGTATTTCTTCAGGTATAAGCTATCAAAAAACATTTGCGAATAACCTGTTTAACTTTGGAGCCACATTAAGACACAACCAGGATCTTACCCGTCGGTTGGTTACACTCGACCTGCCCACATTCAATCTGGGAATGAGCACTTTAAACCCATTTGAAAATAAGAACAGCCTGGGTAATCCGAAATGGTACGAGCGGATTTCAGTGGGTTATAGTATGCAAGGGTCCAACTCTCTCAGCGGCGTACGCGAAGACTCTTTGTTTAAAAAATCCACCTTGAAGCAGTTCAGAAATGGAATTCAGCATAGTGTTCCTATAAGTATGTCCTTTAACATACTGAACTATTTTCAATTCAGTTCTGGGATAAGTTATGGCGAGCGCTGGACCTTACAAACTATAAGGAAGAGTTATGATAAAAATATTGCTGGTAATATTCGCATTGATACTATACAGGGCTTTAGAAGGAATTATAATTATTCACTAAACGGAGGTCTTAATACGAAGCTTTACGGCAAGGTTAATTTCCGAAGAGGAAACCTGGTGGCAATTCGTCACGTTTTAACTCCAAGTTTTGGTTTTTCTTACGTTCCTGACTTCAGTGGCAATAATTTTGGGTTTTATAGGAATCTCTCGAATTTCGACGATATCCCGGTTGGTAATGCACTTAGAAATACCCGATATTCTATTTTTGAACAATCGCCAGGTGGCGGGCCAGGTCAGGGACGTTCTGCAAGTATGAGTTTTTCGTTTGAAAACAATATCGAAGCGAAGGTTAAGTCGAAAAGTGACACCACCTCGGCTGAACAGAAAATACCCATTATTCAGGGTCTCACTTTTAATGGAAACTACGATTTCACGGCTAAAGGATATAACAAACTTTCGACAATATCCTTTGGCGGCCGTACAGCGTTTTTTAAACAAAAGCTCGCCATATCATTTCAGGGAAATTTGGATCCATATCGTTTGGATAGCCTTGGCCAAAGAGAAGGATATCTATTTAAAGAGGGAAGATTAGCACGATTAGCCAGTTTCTCCTTTTCTACCGGGTTTAATCTTAACCCTGCTGCATTTAAAAGAAGACAGGAAAATTTAACCAACAGACAAGATAACCCGAACACAACACAACAACAGCAGCAGGATATTTCCGAAATTTTGAGGAATCCAAATGGTTTCATCGACTTTAGTGTTCCATGGAATTTGAGTGCGCAGTATAGTTTTTTCTTTTCAAATAATGGTTTAATGAAAAGTATAACCAATAACCTTAATTTTAATGGCGATTTTAGCGTCACCCCGAAATGGAAGGTTAGTTATCAGTCCGGCTGGGATTTTAAGGACAATAAATTCACTACAACATCGCTGGCAATCAATCGTGATCTTCATTGCTGGGATCTAGCCATCAGCTGGGTTCCCTTCGGCTTATATAAAAGTTATAGTGTAGATTTGCGCGTAAGGGCATCCATACTTCAGGATTTAAAACTAAGCCGCCGAAGCCCTTATAGCGGTGGTCCCTATTAATGATATTAGCTGAGATAATAACTATTGGCGATGAGATTCTCATTGGGCAGGTCGTAGATACCAATTCTGCATGGATTGCAAGTAAACTGAATGAAGCGGGCATCCGTGTAAAACAAATTACCTCTGTTTCTGACGACAAGAGCCACATACTTGAAGGACTTAAGTCTGCCTCTAAACGCGCTCAAGTAATTTTGATTACCGGTGGTCTGGGTCCCACAAAGGACGATATTACCAAAATTACGTTGGCGGAATTTTTTAGAGTTGGTTTCAAGCGAGATGAGGCGACATTGGCGAATGTTGCCAGAATTTTTGAACGTTACAATCGTCCCTTGCTCGAAGCAAATATCAGACAGGCTGATGTGCCCGAAAATTGCACGGTTTTATTAAATAAGAATGGTACAGCACCTGGAATGTGGTTCAATTCTGAAGGTATTATATACGTATCGATGCCAGGCGTTCCTTTTGAAATGAAATACCTGATTGAAGAAGAAGTGCTCCCGAGGTTACGGAAAGAATTGCTATTAGACTCTATAGTTCATCGTACCATATTAACTGCAGGTCTGGGGGAATCATTTTTAGCTGAACGGATTTCATCAATCGAAGATTCGTTGCCTGCACATATAAAACTGGCTTATCTTCCCAGTTTAGGTCAGGTACGACTTCGTTTAAGTGCTTATGGCGGAAATGAGGCGAGCTTGAAAGCCGAAATACAAACCTACCTTGAAAAAATAGTAAACGAACTTGACGACTTTGTTGTTACGACCGAAGATATTCCTCTTGAAAAAGCCATATTGGATTTTATGGAAGAGAAGGGTTTAACTTTATCTGTAGCCGAGAGTTGTACAGGTGGTTTTCTTTCACATCTTCTCACTAAGCATGCGGGTTCAAGCGCGGTTTTTCTTGGCGGCGGCGTAACTTATTCTAATGAGTTGAAAATAAAAATATTGGATGTATCTGCTGATGCACTGAATGAATACGGAGCAGTAAGCGAAGAAGTTGTGAAGGAAATGGCCTGTGGTTCTATCAATAAATTCAACTCAAATTATTCGGTTGCAATAAGCGGCATAGCAGGTCCTGGCGGTGGAACAGAAGAGAAACCCGTTGGCACTGTGTGGATTGCAGTTGCAGGTAAGAAACGGGTGATAACTAAAAAGTTCTTATTTGGCAGTCGCCGTCTGCAAAATATAGAAAGGGCAGCAGTTAATGCTTTGACATTACTTTTCCACATCCTCAAAGAAGAACATCAATAAGTCCTAAAAAGGTTTATTTTTGCTGATTCATATGTCTCAATTTGAACTAATACTTCCAAAAATGGGCGAAAGCGTTGCTGAAGCTACCATTGTAAAGTGGTTGAAGCAACCTGGCGATCAAATAAAAGAAGACGAAACGATAGTGGAGATTGCAACCGATAAAGTAGATTCGGAGGTGCCTTCACCAGTTTCAGGAAAGTTAATCAAGCATTTATTTAGCCAAGATCAGGTGGCCTCAGTAGGGGATGTAATTGCTTTAATTGAAACCGAAGAAGATGGCCCTGTTGAACCCATCAAGCATCAGGAAGAAATTACCGATAATAAATCGACAAATTCTGATAAAGCAGAAGAAGTTGTAGTTGAAATTGAGATTCCCGGAATTGAGCAAATAAAAGATACTCAACCCGAAATTCAATCAATAATTCAAAATACTTCTTCCAGATTTTATTCCCCATTGGTTAGAAGTATTGCTGCCGAGGAAGGTCTTTCGAACGATGAACTTGAAAAAATTCATGGATCTGGTGCAGATGGCCGCGTAACTAAAGAGGATATTTTTAATTATTTAAGAAACCGCTCGGCTGGTTCAGCTAAGAAAGAACAACCGCAAACTGAAATTTCATCGGATGCTGGCAAAAGTTATGGTACATCTCCAATAGTTTCTGGCAATGATGAAATTATTGAGATGGACAGGATGCGGAAACTTATTTCTGAACATATGATGATGAGTTTGCAAACTGCGGCTCATGTCACATCCTTCGTCGAATCTGATGTTACCAATATTGTTAAGTGGAGAGATAAAAACAAAGCCGAATTCGAAAGGAAAGTCGGTGAAAAAATAACCTACACACCTATATTTATTCAGGCAGTCGCAAAGGCCATCAGAGATTTTCCGATGATTAATATCTCTCTTAATGGCACTCAGATAATTAAAAAAACTGATATCAATATCGGTTTGGCGGCTGCTTTACCTTCCGGGAATTTGATCGTTCCAGTGATCAAAAAAGCAGACCAGCTAAATTTAGTTGGTTTAACAAAGTCTGTTAACGATCTGGCAAACCGGTCGCGAAGCAATAAACTTCAGCCTGACGAGGTTAAAGACGGAACTTTTACGATCACAAATATCGGTTCTTTCGGCAATATAATGGGAACTCCTGTTATCAATCAACCCCAGGTTGCTATTTTGGCGATTGGAGCAATCCAAAAAAAGCCTGCGGTTATAGAAACCGAGTATGGAGATATGGTGGGCATCCGCCACAAAATGTATCTCTCTCTATCCTACGACCATAGAATAGTTGATGGCGCCTTAGGTGGAATGTTTTTAAAGAAAATAAGTGACTATCTCGAAGCCTGGGATATCAATTACGAAATATAATTGTATCGATCAGCTTCCTAAGGATTCAAACTGTAGGGGCTTTCAGTTTACTCTAATTTGAAATCTTTTTGCAAGTGAACTGCCGAATGCTCAGTAGCGGAACTTTTTAGAAACTTTATAATTTCATAAGTCAATATTCCAGTTTCGATCAAGAATCCATCATGACCATAAAAGGAGTCGATCTCCAGATATGCTGCTCCGGGGATTTTCTCGGCCAATAATTGCTGTTCAGAAGGAGGGAACAATAAATCGGAGCTAATCCCAATTACCAAAGTCTTTGCAGTGATCTGTTTCAATGCATCTGAAACAGAACCTCTGTTACGCCCAACATTATGGCTGTCCATGGCCTTACTTAAATACCAATAACTGTAGGCATTAAAACGTTTAACTAATTTATCACCCTGATAATTTTGATAGGAAGATGCTTTAAATTCGTCTGTTTTGTCGGCAGTATCTTCCTTCTGGGATATTCCGTAGGTTTGGTAGTTACGATAGGATAAAAGAGCAATACTCCTCGCTGCCTTTAATCCTTTCATTCCGCCATCAGGAGTATTTTCAAAAAAACTCGGGTCGCTCGCAATTGCCAGTCGCTGACTTTCATTGAAAGCAATACCCCAAGGTGAATGAACGGCGTTGGTCGCCATTAATATCAGCTTCTTAATGCGATTCGGTTCTGATATCGCCCATTCTACAGCCTGTTGTCCGCCTAACGATCCGCCAATCAAAAGACTTATGTCATTAATTTCCAGGTGATCTGCTAAAAGTTTGTGAATAGCAGCCATATCTCTCACATTAAACATCGGAAACGATAAATAATAAGGCTGTTGAGTTTCCGGGTTTATACTTAAGGGGCAGCTGGTACCGTAATGCGATCCCAAGACATTGGGACAAACAATATAGTAATCCCTGGGATTAAAAATATCGTCCTCTCCAAATAAGCCATTCCACCAATCAAATACATCCGAGTTGGCTGTCAACGCATGAGAAACCCAGACCACATTATCTTTTTTTGCATTCAGTGTTCCAAATGTTTGATAAGCTATCTCCAGGTCTGATATCTCAGCTCCATTTTCAAATGTAAACTTGTTTGTATATGTGAATTTTCTTGTGCTCATGTTTTAGAAAAATGTAGAAGTGTTTTTCACTTCATGCATCATAAAATTTCGACTTAATGTTTAGTGATTAAAGCAATTAATAAGTCAAATACATTCGAAGAAGATTCACATTAACAGTTGTTGGATTGGATAAGAAGGGGAGAGACAATGTCTTTTCGTTGTTCATGGTTTTACATAATTTATATCTTTCCCGGTGTTTCCGGGAACAGGATTTGGCACCTTTTCCGACACTATGCCGGTTAGGTTGTCAGCGGGTCGTGGAGCCTGTTCTCTCACCGCTTCTTTATAAATCAAAACCTTTTGAGGGGTAATGACAGAAATTTATTTCACTAAATTGCCCAAATATACACCCAAATGCACTATTTGCCAAAATTATTCCTGATTATTTTAAAGCCTGTTCAAGGTCGGCTATTAAATCATCGATAAATTCTAAGCCTACTGAGATACGGAGCAGGTTCTTTGGCGTCTTGGTGTCGGGTCCTTCCATGGATGCGCGATGTTCAATGAGACTTTCAACACCGCCGAGACTGGTAGCCCTGGTAAATAGTTTTAATTTGTTGGAAACACTCCTTGCATCGTCAGAGCTTCCTTTCACAGTAAATGAAAGCATCCCACCAAAATCACTCATTTGAGATTTAGCAATGGCATAGGAGGGATGATCTGGTAAACCAGGGTAAAAAACGTGTTCGATCTTGTCGTGAGTATGAAGATAATTCGCAATTTTCATGGCGTTCTGTACATGGCCTCTCATTCTATAGGGCAGGGTTTTTATTCCGCGTACCGCCATATAGCAATCGAACGGGGAAGGTACAGCACCGGAAAGCGCTTGGTTTGTTCTTATCTTCGACCAAAAATCATCGTTGTTTTTTGTTATCAATGCTCCGCCTAAAACGTCGCTATGACCACCTAAATATTTAGTTGTGGCATGCATAACAATATCAGCACCTAAATCTAAAGGACGTTGAAAAACAGGTGTGGCAAATGTGTTATCACAGCAAACGATAATATCATGTTCGTGTGCAAGCTTGACGATAGCCTGTATGTCAGAAATTTTTAAGAGTGGATTTGAAGGTGTTTCTATCCAGATAAGTTTCGTATTTGATTTAATTGCAGATTCGATCAGCGATAAATCGGAATAATTGAGATAATCTACGGTTAAAATTCCAGCGAAAACGGTATTAATTAAATTTCGTAATCCATGATACATGTCGTCAGGAGCGATAATATGACTACCTGATTTTAAAGCTTGCAATATTGCTGAGCCGGCAGCATTGCCCGAAGAAAATGCGCAACAATCAACACCACCTTCTAATTGGGTTAAAACATTTTCTAAGGATTTTCTATTGGGATTATCCGCTCTTGTATAAATATAGCCGCCAGGAAATTCCCCGTCTAGTCCCCGCTCAAACGTAGTCGACAGAGTGATGGGCTGGACAACCGCTCCGGAATTCGGATCAGTATGATTTCCGGCGTGTATTGCAATCGTTTCGAGTTTCATATTCCGCTTTTTAACAAAGATTAGATTTTCTATGATAAAATCGACATTAAAAACCGGGCTTAAAAGTATTGTTACAACAATATGATAGTACAATTTGCCGCTTTATTGTATTTTTGAGCTAATGGATGCCGAACACAAACTCCACACTATTTTATCTGACAAACACCTTGATGCCGACCTGAAAGCTATCGCGGAAAAAGTATCTAAAAATGAGCGAATTAACTTTGCTGAAGGGGTGGTTCTTTATGAAAAAGGAGAATTAGGTTACCTCGGAATTCTGGCTAATTATGTTCGTGAAAAGAAACACGGAGATAAAACTTTTTTCAACCGGAACTTTCACATTGAACCTACAAATCTCTGTGTGTATGATTGTAAGTTTTGTTCCTACTCGCGTTTATTAAAACAGAAGGAAGAAGGTTGGGAATTTACCATGGACGAAATGTTCGAAATGGTGAAAAAATATGATGCACAGCCAGTAACAGAAGTTCATATTGTCGGAGGAGTTTTACCTCAATATGATGTTGCTTTCTATTCTGAGTTTTTTCGTAAAATTCGTGCACACCGACCTGAACTTCATATCAAAGCCTTGACGCCAGTTGAATTTCATTATATTTTCAAAAAGGCGAAAATAGATTACGCCACAGGTATGAAATTGATGAAAGAGGCGGGCTTAGACTCTATCCCTGGTGGGGGTGCAGAGATTTTTGACTCTGAGATCCGTGAACAGATTGCTAAGGATAAATGCAACGCCGAACAGTGGCTGCAAATTCATGAAGAATGGCACAAACTTGGTCAGCGCTCGAATGCAACGATTCTTTACGGGCATATAGAGCAGTTCAGGCACCGGGTAGATCACATGGAGCGTCTTCGGCAATTGCAGGATAAAACCGGTGGATTTCAGGCTTTCATTCCATTAAAGTTCAGAAATCAAGATAATCAAATGTCGCACGTTCCTGAAGTCTCGGTGATAGAAGATCTTCGGAATTACGCGATATCCAGGATCTATCTTGATAATTTCGATCACATAAAAGCCTATTGGGCAATGATCAGCCGGGAAACCGCACAGCTTTCTCTTAATTTCGGTGTAGATGACATTGATGGAACCCTTGACGATACCACTAAGATTTACTCAATGGCTGGCGCTGAAGAACAAAACCCGGCAATGAGCACCAGAGAACTTGTTGAGCTCATTAAAAATGTGGGCAGACATCCTATTGAAAGAGATACACTTTATAATGTAGTTACCGATTATAAAGAATTTAAGTTTGAGGATGAACCCAAACCTCAGTTTTATAAATTACCTGTTATTAATTAAAAAGATTTGGAGAAAACGATTTATTTGATTCGCCACGGTGAAACTGATTTGAATAAGAGGGGAGTGGTGCAGGGAAGGGGCATGGACACCGATTTAAATGATCACGGCAGAAAACAAGCCGAAGCTTTTTATAATACATATAAACACGTTCCGTTCGACAAAATTTACACATCAACACTAAAACGTACACATCAGACTGTGAAGCGGTTTATTGATGATGGAATTTCCTGGACCCAGTATGCCGGCCTTGATGAGCTAGCCTGGGGTATTTACGAAGGCAAGGAAAGTACGGAAGACATGAGGATGGCTTTTGCACAAATGATGGAAGGCTGGACAAATGGCGATCTTCATTTAAAATTCGAAAATGGCGAAAGTCCTTTAGACGTTAAGGAAAGACAGCTGGAGGTCTTAGAAAAGCTGATAGCGGAAAATGAAGCGAAAAATATTCTTATCTGCATGCATGGCAGAGCAATGCGGCTTTTTTTATGTCTTCTAACTAACCGGCCGATTTCCGACATGGAGGAATTTCCACATCAAAATACAACTTTATATAAACTGTTTTTTGATGGGAACAAATTTGAGATTATCGATTTTCATAATACAGATCATTTAAAAGTTTTTTGTGAGCAAGATTAGAGTTTCTGCAGTTTCTTATACCAACACCAAACCTTTTGTATACGGCCTGCAACATGCAGGAATTTTGAGAAAAATCGATTTAAGCTTAGATATTCCTTCTGATTGCGCACAGAAATTAATTGAAGATCAGGCTGATATAGGTTTAATTCCAGTTGCTGCGTTATTAGATATTCCCGGTCATAGCATTATTTCAAATTATTGTATCGGAGCAAACGGCGCAGTAAACTCAGTATTTATTTTCAGCGAGAAACCGATAAAGGAAATTAAAACGATCAGGCTTGATTCTCAATCCAGAACTTCAAATGCTTTGGCCAGAATTTTATTAAAAAATTACTGGAAAGTTAATCCGGATCTTACCACAGATAATCACACTGATGCATTCGTTGAAATTGGTGACCGGACATTTGGAAAAAAAGATAATTTCCCGTTTGTGTATGACTTAGCTGAAGAATGGAAAAATTTCACCGGGCTGGAGTTTGCATTCGCAGTTTGGGCCGCCAACAAACCTATATCTCAGGAGTTTGTAGATGAATTTAATTCAGCTTTAAGTTTAGGCATTAACAATATCCCAAACGTAGTTTCCGAATTACCCAAAAGGAATGATTTTGATTTCGACGATTATTTAACCCATAAGCTTGATTATTGGTTAACTGATTCTAAAAGACAGGCGCTTAAATTGTTTTTAGGCTACTTAGAATCATTAAAAGATTCTGTACCTGCAATTTGAACTGTATTTGGTGACCTTAACTATAATTCCGCGCAGGTGTAGATTGTGTCCCATAATTAATATTATGTTAAATAGGATTTTCTTCTAGGTCTTTCCCTTCTTCCAAACTATTTCAATTTCATAACGTTTACTTAGTATTCTATTCAAACGATTATGGAAACCTCATATCATGAAAATTACGTCAGGCAGCTGCACCATTTGTTGAACGCCGTGATGAAAAGCGAAAAACGGTTTGTTGAAGCATCGGATCATGTTGATTCAGTTGATTATAAAAATCTTTTTAATCACTACGTTGAAGAACGTATAAATATAATTGCAGAACTTAAAGAAGCTATCATAAAATTAGGCGGAACTCTCAGTTCCGGCGAAATGGCTGAAATTGAGACACCTCACTCAACAGAAGAAAAATTGAATCCTGATGTTAAAAAAGAACAATCCACTCTTGAGCGAGTAAGGAACTCTGAACGGGAAGCCCTTGAAGTTTACGATGAAGTATTGCAGGGAGCGATTCTGGAGGATTTCAACTTAAAAACACTTTTGATGGGGCACAGATTGATTATCAATGAAGCTTTTACGGAGCTCGACAAGAGATATTTCGCACATTTTAAATTGAGCCAGCCATACTAAAATTCTATGCGTTCCATTTGGAAAGGTTCCATTGGTTTCGGACTGGTAAATATTCCGGTTAAACTCTATTCTGCTGTGCAAAGTAGTTCGTTGGGACTTGATATGCTCGACAGTAGAGATCATTCGCGAATTCGATACCAACGCATTAACGAGAAAACCCGCCAGGAAGTCCCTTATGAAAAAATTGTAAAGGGCTACCCTATCAACGAAACTTATGTGATTCTGGAGGACAAAGATTATGAAGATGCTAGTCCTGAAAAAAGTAAAATGATCGAAATTGAGAGTTTTGTGAATATTGACGAGATAAATCCGATGTATTATGAGACCTCTTATTATTCCGAACCAGAAACTCAGGGAAGAAAGGCCTATGCCCTACTCCTGCAATCGCTAAAAAAGTCAAAGAAAGCAGGTCTCGCACGTTTTGTTTTAAGAAGTACTGAAAATCTGTGCATTATACATCCGGTAGATAAGGTAATCGTAATAACTAAGATCCGGTTTGCTGAAGAAATTCGCTCATCTGAAGAGATACTTACACCTGACGATGTAGTGGTAAATAAAAAGGAGCTGGATATGGGACTTGCGCTGGTTAACCAGTACAGCAGTAAGTTCGAGATCGACAAATTTAAAGACGAGTATCACCACGAACTTCTTCGAATTATCGAAGCAAAAGCGAAAGGAAAACGTCCAACGATAAAAAAATTAAAACCTCAGAAAGCCTCAGATGACAATCTGTTTGATCAATTAATGCAAAGTCTGAACACCAAGAAAGGAGCTTAAGCACAGGGCCTTAGTGTTTGTGCGTGAATTTATTGAGTGAACCAGAGATGCATCTCCATCATCGGTATTTAATTTGGTTGCAGGAAATCCTGAAAAACATCTTCTGTGAAAATGAAAACTGCATCATCTAAGACATCAGAACCGAATGATCCTAATGATCGGGAAGAAACTCATGGCAAAATAATGCTTAAGCTGACCAATCTGAATAAATTATATTGGAAAAATGAAGGGATTTCAAAAGGACAGCTGATTGAATATTATCGTTCTATTTCAGATTATATTCTTCCCTACTTAAAAGATCGTCCTCTTTCCTTAAATCGTCATCCGAACGGAATCGAGGGGCCAAGTTTTTTTCAAAAGGATTTAGATACAGAACAAATTCCTGACTGGATAGCGTATCAACCCATGTATTCAGAGAGCGGTGATAAAATGATCGACTATTTGATTTGCAACGACCTGCCTACTCTTCTCTGGATGGCAAACTTAGGATGCATAGAAATAAACCCATGGCTAAGTACATATCAAAAACCAGAACACCCTATTTTCGCTGTGATGGATCTAGACCCTAATGATGTGGACGATTTCACTGAAGTCGTCCGGGTTGCCTTAACAACCAAAGAGATCTTAATGAAAATGGGCATCAAACCCTGGATTAAAACATCTGGGTCTCGTGGACTTCATATTTTTATTCATACTGGGGCTCAATACGATTTTGACCTAATTAAGAACTTTGTTCAATATCTCGGCCAAATGATATTGAAGCAACATCCTGAAACCACAAGCCTGGAACGTAGTCCTTCGAAACGGAAGAAAAAAATATATTTGGATTATCTTCAAAACCGCCGAGGTCAGACCATTGCAGCACCTTATTCAGTCAGACCGAAACCTGGTGCAACTGTTTCGACACCTTTAGATTGGGATGAGGTAAATGAAAGTTTGAACATCAAGGCCTTTACCATTTTCAATACTCTTGAAAGGCTTAAAACAAAGGGTGATCTTTGGAAGGAAATGACAAAAGATAAAGCTGATCTGAAAGCTGCGTTAGAAAAAATGAAATAAAAAAAGCCGGACTTGTTGCTCCGGCTTCCTGATTCGTAATTGAATATCCTATTTCAATGCAGCTATTTTAGCGTCTATTTCAGCTACTTTTTGTTTATTCGATTTCGCGTTATAATAAGCACGTAAATTGGTCCATGCTATTCTTGATTGAGGATCAATTTCAGTTGCTTTTAGCAAGTAAGGCAATGCCTTATCAAATTCAGCTGTAGCTTGATTTTTAATTTTATTGTATTCGGCAAGCTGTGCGGCAACGAGATTTTTGTTACCAAACTTTTTATTGGCTGCGTTATATTTATCGATACCGCTGTTCATAATCACGCTTCCTAAATTGATGTATGCGTTCACAAAAGTAGGATCAATAGCGATTGCTTTTTTATAAGCATCTTCAGCTTTTGCGGCATTATTCAAAGCGTTATAAGCAATCCCTAAATAGAACGGATAATTTTTATTTCCAGGCTCACTTTGCATTTGGGCTTCTATTTTGCTGATTACTTCCTTATACTTGCCAGAGTTAATACTTAATTCAATTTCTCTTGTAACTAACTGGCTGCTTTTCGGGAATTTACTAAAGCCTTCAGAAAGCACTTTAATAGCCGCAGTGGTATCTTTATCACCTGCATATGCCTCGGCCAGA
>CAMLLO010000024.1 GCA_946480915.1 uncultured Sphingobacteriaceae bacterium
TAGCTCCGCTGAAGCTGTCTCATTTTTATGAGCATTATGCATACGATATTTATCCCCTGACAAATGCTCATGAACAGGTTGGAGCAGGAATGATTGCATCATTGGAAGAGGAAATGTCCGAAATCGACTTTCTTCATTTTGTTAAAGAACGCTTATCCGCCAAGGTTATCAGACATACCGCTTTAACAGGAAAGCCTGTGAAGCGCGTAGCAGTTTGCGGTGGTTCAGGAAGTTTCTTGTTAAAGAACGCAATTGCAGCAAATGCTGATGTTTTTATCACTGCGGATTTTAAATATCATGAGTTTTTTGATGCTGAAAATAAATTGGTGATCGCCGATGTGGGACATTTTGAAAGTGAGCAGTTTACACAGGAATTGTTGTTTGAAATTATTCGGAAAAATTTTGCTAACTTTGCCCTCCATTTAACAGAATATAACACAAACCCCATAAATTATCTAATTTAATGGAACAAACAGTAGAACAGAAGCTTAAGGCTTTATACGCACTGCAAAACATACATACGAAGGTTGACAAAATCAAGCAGGTACGTGGTGATCTTCCCATGGAAGTATCAGATTTAGAAGATGATGTTGCTGGTCTTGAAACCCGTATTCAAAAAATAAAGGGTGAATTGGATGATTACGAAGATTCAATTGTTACCCGCAAAAACATGATCAGGGATGCTCTTGCTGCTGTTAAAAAGTACGAGACCCAGTTGAATGAGGTTAAGAACAATCGTGAGTATGATGCTATTTCTAAAGAAATAGAAATACAGGGACTTGAAATTCAGGTTTGCGAAAAGAAAATCAAAGAACTTGGTTTCGATATCACGAACAAAACTCAGGTTTACGAAAGCGCAGTAGCTGATCTTGAAAGCCGTCGTAAAGATTTAGAGATAAAAAAAGCAGAGCTTGAGAATATTACTGCCGAAACTCAGAAAGAAGAAGATGAGTTATCTCAAAAAGCAAAAGAAGCAGAACAATTTATTGACGAGCGCTTATTAACAGCTTATAATCGTCTTCGTAATAACTCTAAAAACGGATTAGCAGTGGTTACTATTCAGCGTGATTCTTGCTCTGGATGTTATAACCAAATACCTCCTCAGCGTCAGCTTGATATCCGTCAGCATAAAAAAGTTATCGTTTGCGAGCATTGCGGCCGTATTTTGGTTGATGAGGCGTTGGCAGGTGAGAAAATAGAAGAAGCGATCTAATCAAGATTTCTAAAATTTACAAAGCGGCTTATTATCAGGCCGCTTTTTTTATGCTTTATATTTTAGAATTAAACCTCCAGATTTTTTGAGGAGTAACACACAAATCTAAAGGAATGTCATGCCTGTTTACTTCCTCAATCCGTTCTTCGGGCTCAAAGTAGCAAGTGCCTGCCTTTATCACATCGGTTCTGCAGTCGGCCAGAAACCTGTCGTAAAAGCCTTTCCCATAACCAATTCTGTTTCCTTGCTTATCAAAGGCTAGCAGAGGAACGATAACCATGTCTATTAGTTTTGAATCAATTTCCTTACCATGCTCAGGCTCGGTAATGCCCCATTGATTCATGGCCAGAGGGGTATCGGTTTCCCAAAGAATATTTGTAAGGCTATGATCTTCAGTATTGCTTTTTGGAAGGACGAATTTAAGTTGAGGGTATCTTTTTAGAAGGTGTTCTTTGAGCAAGAGACTATTAAACTCATGCTTTCCAGTAATAGGATAGTAAATGTGAACAATCTCAAGATTATCAAGTGAAATATCTTCAAAAATCTGCACGATAGCTATACTCAGGTTTTCCTGTTCATCAGGAAGAAGTTCCCTGCGTTTTTGTAAATAGATTGCTCGCAGCTCTTTTTTAGTCACTCAGCAAAGTTAAAATAAAAAGTGTTCGCCTGGGGAGGGTGCAAGTTTTTAGAAAATAATTTCAAATAAAAAAGCGATCTCAAGTTCGTTTGAGATCGCTTTTTATAAGATTGAACGAAATTATTTTACGCGCTCGATATATTCTCCTGTGCGGGTGTCAATTTTTATTTTATCGCCCAGGTTAATAAACATTGGCACCTTAATTTCCACTCCTGTTTCAACAGTTGCGCTCTTTAATGCATTCGTAGACGTGTCGCCTTTTACAGCAGGTTCAGTATATGTGACCTCTAATTCGACACTTGTAGGCGCTTGTGCTATGATGGGCTCATCGCTTTCAAAAGCAATGATCACGTTCATCCCGTCTTTTAAAAATCGCGCAGAATCGCCGAATAAAAATTTAGGGATGTTGAATTGTTCGTAGGTGGTATTGTCCATTACTACGAAAAAAACGCCGTCATCGTATAAATATTGGTAATCGTTGGTTTCTACTCTGCAAATCTCTACCTCTTCATCTGTACGAAAACGGTATTCGACCAGCTTACCGGTTTTAACGTTCCGCATACGAGCCTGATAAAACGCACGTAAATTTCCCGGTGTGCGGTGTAAAAATTCTTCAACTGTTACCAGTTCGCCATTGAATCTTAGAACATTTCCGCTTTTAACATCTGAAGCTTTTGCCATAAAAAATTTGTTTGGGCCCCAAAGATAAGGGAATTTACAAATGGTAAAAAGGCTAAATTTAGATTTGCCCGGTCTTATTTATAATCTGAAATCCTGATTTGCTGTTGACAAAAGGAATACTCATATTCCTGGTTAGAACAGATGATTACAGTTCTGCCCGGAGTATATTTTTGTATTAAATCAAGGTACCAGGATACTGCTTCGGCATCCAAATTTGAAGCGGGTTCATCAAGCAATAACAGCGGCGTATCAGAGCAAATAGCAAGAGCCAGCTTGGTCCGTTGCTTCATTCCTGATGAAAAATACTTAAGCGCCTTGTTTTTGGATTTTTGCAGATCAAGTATTTCCAAAATGTTTTTTTTATCCAGGCCGGATAAGTAGGATTTGAATTTGAAATGAAAGTCGATCATCTCAGATAGGGTGAACTCTTCTATTAGTTCCAGATAGGGAGCGGCAATACTCAAAGAATGGTAAACCTCATCAGGATCGCAAGGCTTACCCCTTAGAAATATATCTATTGTGCCTTCGGATGGTGTGAGGCTGCCAGCAATTAATTGAAGCAGAGTAGACTTGCCGGAGCCGTTCCTGCCTAATATGGCATATGAATTACCTTTTATAAACGAATAATTTACATCTCTGAATATCCAATCCCGGTTAAACCGCCGTCCGATATTTTTCAGTGTAATTTCCATATCTCCGGCTTATTAAGCGCCGGTGAATCCTCTCATAATTCCGCGATTAGAATTTCTGATAAAATCGAGAATTTCGTCGCGAATTTCTGTAGGTTGTTTTTCAGCTTCAATGACGTCCAATGCCGCACTTACGTTGTAGTTTTTTACAAACAGCGTACGATAGATGTCCTGTATTTCATTAATATCATCAGAGCTGTAACCTCTTCTGCGAAGTCCAACCGAATTTATTCCAACATAAGAAAGCGGTTCTCGCGCAGCCTTAACATAAGGAGGAACATCTTTGCGGACTAAAGAACCGCCAGTTACGAAGGCATGCGAGCCAACATTGCAAAACTGATGTATGGCCACCATTCCCGCTAAAACAACGTAATCACCCACCGTTATATGTCCGGCGAGGGTTGTATTATTAGAGAATATGCAGAAATTACCTACTTCACAATCGTGCGCAATATGGCAATAGGCCATTATCAGGCAGTTGTTTCCTATTTTTGTTTTCCAACGGTCTTTGGTTCCGCGGTTTATTGTTACGCATTCGCGGATGGTGGTATTGTCGCCAATTTCAACCGTAGTATCTTCACCATTATATTTCAAATCCTGTGGTGCTCCAGAAATTACAGCGCCAGGATAAATGCGACAGTTCTTGCCGATTCTTGCTCCATCCATTATTGTAACGTTGGGGCCTATCCATGTCCCTTCGCCTATTTCAACGTTTTTATGAATGGTAACAAAAGGTTCAATAACCACATTGTCAGCAATTTTTGCTTGTGGGTGTATGTATGCTAGAGGTTGGATCATTAGATTTCTTCGCTTGGTCTTCTTACAATTTGTGCCATTAATTCCGCTTCCACAACTACACGGTCTCCTACTAATCCTATTCCCTTCATTTGTGCAATTCCACGTCTTATGGGGGCAAGCAAATCACATTGGAAAATCAAGGTATCACCTGGTACAACCTTATCTTTAAAACGAGCGTTTTCTATCTTAAGGAACAATGTAATCCAATTTTCAGGGTCGGGAACAGTATTTAAAACCAATATGCCACCGGTTTGAGCCATTGCTTCAATCTGCAGAACTCCTGGAAATAATGGAGAACCCGGAAAATGACCTTTGAAGAATTCTTCATTCATCGTGATGTTTTTTAAACCCACCACATGACTTTTGGTTAATTCCAGAATTTTATCGATCATCAAAAATGGTTGCCTGTGCGGTAAAATATTCATGATCTGAACGGTATCGTACACAGGAGTTGCATTCGGATCGTATACTTTTACCCGCTTCTTGCTACGTTCCTTTTTTATCTGCGCTTTTATTTTTTTAGCGAAAGCAACGTTTGCCGCATGGCCAGGTCTGGCTGCCATTATGTGACCCTTGAGAGGCACTCCCACAAGGGCTAAATCACCAATCATGTCTAATAATTTATGACGGGCGGGTTCGTTTTGATGACGTAGTTCAATGTTATTCAAGATACCTTCTTTGGCTACATCGATATCTTTTTTCTTGAATAATACTCCAAGTTTTTGAAGTTCTTCCTTGCTAACTTCTTTATCCACAACTACAATAGCGTTGTTTAAGTCACCACCTTTTATCAGGTCGTGATCTAGAAGCATTTCAAGTTCATGCAGGAAACAGAAGGTGCGGCTGGATGCAATTTCTCTCTTAAACTCTGAAATGGTTGTAATTGCGGCATGCTGGCTGCCCAATACAGGTGAGTTGTAATCGATCATGCAGGTAAAGCGATAGTCATCTAATGGCATCGCCACCATTTCGACTTTTCTGTCGGCTTCTGTATAATGAATGTTATGTGGAATGTGATAATACTCTCTTTCTGCCTCTTGTTCTTCAAAATCGGCAGCTTCTAATGCTTCGATAAACTTCAGGGAACTGCCATCCATTATTGGAGTTTCAGGCCCGTCAAGTTCAATTAATACGTTATCTACTTCAAGTCCAACCAGGGCCGCTAAAACGTGCTCAACGGTATTAACACTGGCACCATTTTGAGATAGGTTCGTTCCGCGGGAGGTATCAGTAACATTATCCACATCGGCCTCAACAATAGGCTGACCTTCGATGTCAATACGTTTAAATTTATACCCATGATTTTCTGGCGCCGGTTTGAATGTCATATTCACCGATTGTCCCGTGTGCAATCCGGTTCCGGAAATTGTAATTTCAGTTTTGATCGTCCTTTGTTTGATCGTCATTTCTAATAATAGCAATTAATGATTGTTTCTTTCCTGAAGCTTGCGTTCCAGTTCTTCTATCCTGCGTTCTAAATCCGGCAAACGGTTAAGTACTACCTGGGCTCTCATGTGCTGATTATATGTGGTTGCAGGTGCTCCTGCCCATTTTTTTCCTTCGTCTTCTATCGAGCGGCTAATACCCGATTTGGCCTGTATTTGAGTGCCTTTAGCTAATGTGATGTGACCCACGATCCCTACTTGCCCTCCGATGACACAGTTTTCGGCTATTTTTGTACTCCCGGATACACCTGTTTGAGATGCGATGACAGTATTTGCACCGATTTCAACATTATGCGCCAGCTGTATTAAGTTATCGAGTTTTACTCCTCTTCGTATAACGGTAGAGCCCATTGTGGCTCTGTCAATAGAGGTATTTGATCCGATTTCTACGCCGTCTTCGATAATTACATTGCCGATCTGACTCACTTTTGAATAGGTACCATCTGCCTGAGGAGCAAATCCAAACCCATCGCTTCCGATAACTGTACTTGAATGGATCACGACGTCGTTCCCAATTTTACAGTCGTAATAAATTTTAACACCTGGGAAAAAAGTGGAGTTGTTGCCAATGACCACGTCATCTCCGATATACACCTGAGGATATATTTTGCTGTTGTCGCCTATTACGGCATTTGCGCCTATATATGCGAAAGCTCCTATATAAACATCCTTGCCAATGGTGGCACTTGGATGAATGAATGAGGGGTTTTCTATGCCGGTTTTATCACGTTTCAGTGTGTTGTATTGTTCTAATAGTATTGAAAATGCGCTATAGGCATCTTTAACGCGGATTAAAGTACTTGTATAAGGAGCAGACGGTACAAAGTCAGAACTAACAATGACGATAGAAGCCTGAGTTTGATATAAGTACGGCTCATATTTTTTGTTAGCTAAAAACGAAAGGCAACCTTCGGTGGCTTCTTCTATTTTTGCTAATCGATCTACTGTAACGTCCGGATTTCCATCCACTGTACCATTAAGTAAAATTCCGATCTGTTGGGCAGTAAATTGCATCGCCGCAAATTTAGGTGTTATTAGTATATGAACAAATTTTGAAGGAATTACTTCAAAAAACAATCAGACTTTTACCTTTCTGTGTGTTTTAAGTCTTTAATATAACAAAGAATGTGTTTTTCAACGGTTTTTGAAAGTGCTTCAAGACTCGAATTATCGGATGCCTGTGTGATGTCTTTAATAGAACCATCCTTCATCAGGATGTTTATATTTTCGGCTCCAACCCGATAAGCATTATTTTTTATTGTATCAGTAAAAACAAAATAAGATACCTCGTTTTCGTCAATTGGATATTCACGTAATGCATTACCTCCCAAGATACTTATAATTTTACGGTCGGCGGGCTCATCACTTATTTCTACCTGGTATAAATTTCTGCTTAACAGATTTTTGCACAACGTGGAAAGGATAAAATCGGTATGCGAGGCCCAAACTTTTACCGAGGTAAATATATCATAATCGTCTAAAAGAGTAAAGCACTCAAGGTTTTGCGGGTTATTCTTAAAATCGGCTTTGCTAATGGAGTTATTTAGAAAGTATGAAAAGTTAGGTGTTGCAAAAAGTTTGATCCCTTTACTCGCCAGGTGTTTAGCTCTGTCGAGGATTTTGACAAGCATCTGCTCCGCAGAAACCACTGTTTTATGCAGGTACACCTGCCAGTACATTAACCGTCGGGCGATTAGGAATTTCTCGACCGAGTAAATCCCTTTAACTTCTATGGCTAATTGGCCATTGGCAATGTCCAGCATTTTAATGATCCTGTCAAAGCCAATAATTCCTTCAGATACACCTGTAAAAAAACTATCCCGATTAAGGTAGTCAAGCCTGTCGATGTCCATTTGCCCTGATACCAGCTGAGGGAGGAAGGTTTTATGGTATTTATTATTAAATATTTCAAGCGCAAGCTCTAATCTGTTATCGAACTCGCGGTTAAGATTATCCATTAATAAAGAAGAAATATGCTCATGTGAGATTCCTTCAACAATGGTGTGTTCTAAAGCATGCGAGTAGGGGCCGTGCCCTATATCGTGCAGAAGTATAGCAATGGTTACGGCCTCTTCTTCTTCTGGTGTTATATTATGGCCCTTAGTTTTTAGAGTTTCGATCGCCATTCCCATTAAATGCATTGCTCCTAAAGCATGATGAAAACGCGTATGTAGGGCACCCGGGTATACCAAATGAGTCATCCCCAACTGCTTTATATGTCGAAGCCGTTGAAAATAAGGGTGAGCAATTAAGTCGAATATTAAGTCCGAAGGAACAGTAATAAAGCCGTAAACGGGATCGTTAATTATTTTTTTCTTATTCAAAATATGGGGTTGTTTGCAAAAATTGTCAATTTATCTGATACAAAAAACTACTTTTAGTGTTATAGCTTGGCTGAGTTATAAATATTAGCGTACACATGCAAGAAACAACGATTCTTTGGGCCGATGACGAAATCGACTTACTAAAACCCCATATCATGCTTTTAAATGAGAAGGGTTACACTATAAAAACCGTTACCAATGGTAATGATGCTTTAGATGCGTTCAAAGCTGGATTTTACGATCTGGTTTTCCTGGACGAGAACATGCCAGGGCTTACCGGTTTAGAAACACTCGCAGAAATAAAAAATATAAACCCTGATGTTCCTATTGTATTGATAACCAAAAACGAAGAGGAATATTTGATGGAAGATGCCATCGGTTCTAAAATCGATGACTATCTGATAAAGCCGGTTAATCCACGCCAGGTATTGCTGACTATTAAAAAGTTAACGGAAAATAAAAAGCTTATTAATCAGAAAACTTCTATGGCATACCAGCAGGATTTTAGAACGCTGGGGATGACTCTGAATGATAATCTAAGTTTTGCTGAATGGGTTGATGTTTACAAGAAGTTAGTGTATTGGGAGCTTTCGCTCGAGCAACTTGAAGATACTGGTATGCATGAAATTTTGACCATGCAAAAGTCTGAAGCCAATATGCAGTTTAGTAAGTTCGTTGAAAAGAACTATCTCGGCTGGTGTAAAAATCCTGAATCGGGACCTGTAACTTCAGAGCAGTTGCTAAAAAAGAAGCTGTTTCCAATACTGGATACCAAAACTACTTTTTTTATTCTGATTGATAATTTAAGATACGATCAATGGAAAATGATTAATTCTTTGATTACCGAACATTTCAGACTGGAAGAAGAGGATAGCTATTACAGTATTTTACCAACTGCTACACAATATGCCCGAAACGCCATTTTTTCCGGGTTAATGCCATTAGAAATGGAAAAAAGATATCCTTCCATGTGGCAAAATGATGAAGATGAAGGAGGTAAAAACCTGTTCGAAGAACAATTTCTAGACGACAACATTAATCGCAACTTTAAGCGAGATCTGAAGCATTCTTACACTAAAGTTTTAACATTTGAGCAAGGTAAAGCTGTTGTAGAAAACATCAACAACCTTTTAACCAACGAGCTAAATGTAATTGTATATAATTTTGTGGACATGTTATCGCACGCACGCACCGATATGGCCATGATACGTGAACTGGCTAATGATGAGGCTGCATACAGATCCCTCACTTATTCGTGGTTTGAGCATTCGCCTCTACTCGAAACAATCCGAAAGCTGGCCACAAAAAATGTTAGATTGGTAATAACTACAGATCACGGAACGATTCGTGTTAAACATCCAAGTAAAGTAATTGGCGATAGAAATACAAACACTAACCTTCGTTATAAACAGGGAAAGAATCTGAATTTTGTTGCTAAAGATGTGTTTCACATAAAAAATCCACACGAGGCACACTTACCGAAGCTTCACGTTAGTTCAAGTTTTATTTTCACGAAAGAAGATTCATATTTTGTATATCCCAATAACTACAATCATTTTGTGAACTATTACAATGAAACTTTTCAGCATGGAGGTATCTCTCTTGAAGAGATGATTGTTCCATATGCTATTTATAGTCCGAGATAAGATCAATTTTTATCTTTGAACGATGGAGTTAAAAGTTTCAAACCTTGAGGATCTGCCGGATGCTGCAAAAAAAATTCTTGAACTGGCAGGAAGCAATCGTGTATTTCTGTTTTATGGAGAAATGGGCGCTGGAAAAACCACATTAATTAAAGCTCTTTGCAAGGAATTGAATGTAGAAGATACAGTATCCAGTCCTACCTTTTCTATTGTAAATGAATATTCCGGAAGCAACAAAATTATTTATCATTTTGATTTTTACAGGATAAAAAATGAAACAGAGGCTTTCGATTTGGGCTACGAGGATTATTTGTTTTCTGAAGCCTATTGTTTTATAGAATGGCCCGAGAAAATATCAAATCTTCTTCCCTCAAAATTTGTGGAATTAAAATTGCTGCAAACTTCAGAGAATGAACGTGTAATTAAGGTTCATCAGGTTAATTGATATTATATTGCCTCTAAGTAAAGGGGATTTCGTATTTTCAGCACACTTTTTTAGATACACGGTATGATGAGTGAACTGTCCGACATTGCAAAGCAAGCTATGATGCAGCCCCAGGAGGCAATGCTCGAGACTAAAAAGAAAAAAAACAGCCTTTACATAGGTATCCCGAAAGAAAGCTCTTTTCAGGAAAACAGGATTGCCTTAACGCCCTTATCTGTTGCATTGCTCGTAAACAATGGCCATGAGGTTGTTATTGAGTCGGGAGCCGGAATGGGAGCAAATTTTTCTGATAATGATTATAGTGAGCAGGGAGCAACCATACAATACGATAAAAAAGAAGTTTTCAAATCTGATATTATTATCAAGATCGGTCCCCCTACGCAGGAAGAAATCGGAATGATGAAGCCCTTCCAGGTGTTGTTTTCTACGCTTCAAATGGGCTCGCTTAAAGCGGAGTCGCTTGAGGCGATGATGAAGAAAAAAATAACTGCGCTGTCTTACGAATACTTGCGTGATGAAGGTGGATCGTTAAGCGTAATTCGATCCATGAGTGAGATTGTTGGTGCTACCTCTGTACTCATCGCTGCTGAATACTTAAGTAATGTATTTGATGGAAAAGGCTTGATGCTTGGAGGAATAACAGGCGTTCCACCTACCGAAATGGTAATTTTAGGTGCTGGAACTGTTGGTGAGTATGCTGCAAGAACAGCTATCGCACTGGGTGCAGAAGTTAAGGTTTTTGACAGTTCTATTTACCGGCTCAGACGATTACAAAATAATATCGGTGCCAGGGTTTTTACTTCTGTAATTCAGCCGATTGTATTAAATAAAGCTATAACCACCTGTGATGTGGTTATAGGGGCAATACGGGCTCACAAAGGATTGAGTCCTTGCATTGTTAATGAAGAAACTGTTAGTCACATGAAACCTAATTCTGTGATTATTGATGTAAGTATTGATCAGGGCGGTTGTTTCGAAACATCGAGAATAACTAACCATACGCATCCGGTTTTTCGAAAGTATGACGTTATACATTACTGTGTACCTAATATCGCATCTCGCGTTGCCAGAACAGCAACGTATGCATTAACAAATATATTCACTCCAATTTTAATGGATATTGGCGAAATGGGAGGTCTAATGAACGTGATTTGGGAAAAATCAGGAGTACGCAATGCAATTTATCTGTATCAGGGTCACCTTACCAATAAAGATCTTGCAGAAAGATTTAACATCCCACCAAAAGATTTGGAACTGCTGATAGTTTCAAACCGATAAGCTTTGTAAACTTATTAAAACACTTTTTGGCGAATCTTTCTTTAATAAAGTAGACGTCGCACGGAAAATGAATTTTAATAAGGCCTTTTTAAAAGATATCTGGAAAATATTAGTTGGAAGTTTTAATGGTTTTATAAACGACAGGTGCTTTAAGCTCTGTGCAGCCCTATCTTATTATACCTTATTTTCCCTTGCTCCGCTTTTGTTGATGTTAATTTATATTGCCGGAAAAGTTTTTCGTCAGGAAGCTTTTGAGGGAAAGGTTTTTTCAGAAATAAATAAATTCATTGGTCCAGAGGCGGCCCTACAGGTACAGGAGATCATTCAGAATGCTTCTATTAAGGAGGATTCTTGGTGGGCTATCGCAGTCGGGATACTTACTCTATTTATTGGGGCTACAGGAGTTTTCATTGAAATACAAGACTCTATAAATCTAATTTGGCGTGTAAAAGCGAAACCAGAAAAAGGTTGGTTAAAACTTCTTACCAATAGGCTCTTATCTTTTTCAATGATTGCCACCATGGGCTTTTTACTGATCGTATCGCTTGTTATCAATGGATTAGTTACTGCGCTTAGCGATAGGTTAAAAGTGTATTTTGAAGATATAACAATACTTTTGGTACAGGTATTTGATCTCGCTTTAACTCTCATTATCATAACAGCATTATTGGCTATCATCTTTAAGTTTTTGCCCGATGTAAAAATCGGATGGAAAGACGTACGGGCCGGATCGATTTTTACCGCTTTATTATTTATGTTGGGGCGATATGGAATTAGCTTGTATATAGACAAGGTAGGTCCGGGATCAACCTATGGCGCAGCGGGATCTTTAATTGTAATATTAGTATGGGTGTATTATGCAGCGGCTATATTGTATTTTGGAGCTGAATTTACGCAAGTATATACCGAAAAGAGAGGTCGTAAGATAGAGCCAGCCTCCTATGCTGTTCACATTATTCAGGTAGAAAAAGAAAAGGAGGTGAATGTATTACCTGCTCAAAAACAGGATGAAGCCGGAGCGGATAAATCAGTTTAATTGAAATTGTTCTAATCACAAACTAAACCATCACGATAGTTTCATAGCCTTTAAAAAAAACAAACATATTCTAATGAAAATAAAATTATTTGCCATCTATTCTTTAATAGCTTTTTTGGGCTGTAACCAGGATGTTAAAAAAGAAGAAGTGGAAGAGAAGAAGGATATCTCTCAGACTTTTGAAAAGTATTGGGAAGAACGTTCGCGCTTTTTTCCTTTAGATGCTACCCAGCAGGGAGATAACAGGTTCAATGCCATTTTGAGAAACGATCAAACGAAAGGATTCAGAGATTCTTTGACCACGTTTTACCAAAACTACCTTAAAGAACTGGCAGAATTTAAACGTGAAGACTTAAGTGATAACGATAAATTGAGTTATGACATTTTCCAATACGATCTTAATCTTCAGCTCGAGGGTTTAAAAACAAAACAATGGATGATTCCCTTTCAACAATTTTGGGGACTGCCTTTAACTATGGGCCAATTGGGTTCGGGCGACGGATTTCAACCTTTCAAAAATGCCGGGGATTACAAAAACTGGCTTAGCCGCGTGGATGGATTTGCTATTTGGGTAGATTCGGCGATTGTTAATTTCCGAAAGGGAATGAAAGCCGGCGTAGTTTTGCCAAAACCTTTGGTTCTGAAAATGATTCCACAAATGGAGGCGATGGTAGTTGATGTTCCAGGCAAGAGCTTATTCTATACTCCTGTCAAACATTTCCCTGAAAAGTTTTCTGAAGAGGATAAATCTGAGCTCACAGAGGCATATAAGCAGGCAATTGTTTCGAAGATTAGCCCTTCCTATAAGAAATTAGTGCTTTTCTTGAAGAATGAATATTTACCGCGGGCCAGAGCCTCATCGGGGATTTCCGCTATACCTGGTGGAAAAAATTTATATACCTATTTGGTTAAACAATGGACCACAACCAATAAAACGCCAGAAGAAATATATCAGACAGGTTTGTCTGAAGTTAAGCGGATTAAAGCTGAAATGGATACCATCAAACAAGAGGTGGGATTCTATGGTGATCTAAAGGCATTTTTCGAATTTATGAAAACTTCGCCAAAATTTATGCCTTTCAAAACCCCTCAGGATGTACTCAATGCATTCAAAGGAATTCATGGCAAAATGGAACCTCAACTTCAAACTATGTTTGGGCGTGTTCCAAAAACTCCTTTTGAGATAAGACAAACAGAAGCTTTCAGGGCGGCATCGGCCAGTGCCGAATATAATCAGGGTTCGCCGGACGGCTCACGTCCAGGGATATTTTATGTTCCTATTTTAGATGCAACGAAGTTTAACATCACTTCTGGTATGGAATCTTTATTTCTGCATGAGGCAATTCCTGGTCATCATTACCAGATATCTTTGCAGCAGGAAAATAAAGACTTGCCTAAATTCCGGCGTTTTGCTTGGTACGGGGCTTTCGGCGAAGGCTGGGGTTTATATGCCGAATCTTTGGGTAAAGAATTAGGTTTATATACCGATCCTTATCAGTATATGGGCGCTTTGGGCGACGAAATGCATCGGGCCATTCGTTTAGTGGTCGACGTAGCATTGCACACCAAAGGGATGACCCGTGAACAGGCGATTAAATATATGATGGATAACGAAGCCATCGACAAACAGGGCGCAACTGCCGAAGTTGAACGCTATATGGCTGTTCCCGGACAAGCTCTTTCCTACAAAATTGGTGCTTTAAAAATATGGGAATTGCGTAATAAGTATCAGAAGCAACTGAAACATTTTAAGCTAGCTGATTTTCATGATGAATTGCTAAAAGATGGAGTAATGCCCTTGGATATTGCTGAAAAGAAAATGGATGCATGGGCGGCCTCTAAATCCAGGTGAGAAAAGAGAGTACGGTTAGTGACGGAGCCTGTGAGTTACACGTTTCTATTATAAATAATAAAGCGGGTATCATTGGCATGAACCCGCTTCTTTAACAAAATTCTTCCAAGGATCCTAAATCCTGTTTCTATCCGCATATCCGAATACTTTTTGCAGCAATGTTGTATTTCTGGCAGAAATATTTTGCCTGATTTTCAACTCTTCTTTGGCGATTTCAAAAAATAACCCCTCAATAGCTTTTTGCGCTACATAGGACGATAAATCTGGATTAATATCTGCGGTTAGGGGAATTTGGTTGTATGCTGTAATGGCATCGCTCCAATACTTTGTTGCACCAACTTTGCCCAGGCTGCTTTGAATCACAGGTTTGAATTTCATCATTAACTCATCTGTAGTTACTCGTTGAAAGTATTGCGTCGCTGCGTCGCTTTGCCGACTTAGCAGAATATTAGAAGCATCAGCGATTGTCATTTCCTTTATAGCGTTAATAAAAATTGGCTTTGCTTCTTTTGCAGCATCTTCTGCCGCTCTGTTGATGCTCAGAATTACATTGTCTGCAAGTCTATTCAATCCTAAACTTCTTAATGTCCGTTCTGCTTTTTGAGCTTCGGGAGGAAATAATAGTTTAATTGCAGCATTTCCGAAAAAGCCATTTTGCTCTGATAGCCGTTCAGAGCTATACGTTGTGCCAAATTCCAAAGCTTGTTTTAAGCCTGAAGCTATTTCAGCGGATGTTGGATTACCTAAGATCTGGGCGGTTTGGTTCAGCGCCTCACAGCTGCTGAATAACATTCCGCCTATCATGGTTAATATAAGACCGATACTTTTCATATTTATTCTTCTTTATTGTATAACGATAAATTAAGCAAATTGCTTTAAAGTGTAGATATAAATAAAGAGGCAAAGTTTAACAGATAAGTGAAAATATATAATTGCCGTCTTGAGCGATGATTAAATGTTCTCTGGAAGCGTTATTTTTCAATTTATTTATGCTATTTTGGAGAACATCGCATCAATAAAGTATAAAGCTTAAACGGCCTAAGGGTATCAAATTATTATAGCTTGAAATTCATCAAATATAAAAATACAGATCCTTCACAGTCTGAAGCAGAAATGCTTGAGGAATATCGTCGCTATGGCAACCTGGAAACTTTGGGAAAGTTGTATGAAAAATATATGCCCTTAATTTATGGTTTGTGTTTAAAGTATTTGAGGGACGAAGAGCAAAGCAAAGACGCTGTTATGCAAATTTTTGAACAGCTGATCACAAAGTTGAAGATTCATGAGGTCGCTAATTTTAAAAGTTGGTTATACACACTCGCACGAAATCATTGTTTAATGAATTTGCGCTCTTTACATAAACACGAATTTGTAAATATCGACGATTATGGTGTGGAAACCCCGACTTTTCTGCATCAGACTACTGATGATCTAAAAGAAAATCAGCTGACTAAAATGGAAACATGTTTGAAAAAGCTTCCGGATGAGCAGCGAGTTACTATAGATTTGTTTTACTTGCAGCAAAAATGTTATAAGGAGATTTCGGATGCAACCGGTTTTGATTTGAATAAAGTTAAAAGCTACATCCAAAATGGTAAGCGAAATTTAAAAATTTGTATAGAGAAGAACGGTGGAAACGAATAGGATAAATTATATCACAATTCAGCAATATCTGGAAGGTAAGTTGGATAAAGAAGCTATGCATGAGCTGGAAAGGCAATCGCTTGAAGATCCGTTTTTGGCCGATGCACTCGACGGCTATGCCCAGATAAACAAGCCTGCCACAAAGCACCTGAGTTTATTGCAAACTCAACTTGAAGAGAGAATTGCCCAGCAACAGGAAAATAAAAATGTCTTTAACTTTAGTTGGCAGCGTTTAAGTATAGCAGCGACCGCGGGATTGTTATTTATAGCAGCGAGTATTCTTTTCTGGATAAAGGGCCAAAAAGCTGAAGATCAACTTATAAAACAACTTAAACAAGTTGAGGTGAGTTTAACCCCAGCGGATAGCATAGGCTCCGCAGCGTCTAATAAAAATAACGTACAAGGGCCAGTGACAGGTTCTACAGAAACTTTAAAGGAAGGCCCCGAGCCAATTATAGGCTGGCGCAAATACAAGGATTATCTGGAAAAGAGTGATTTATCGGCTAAAGTTGCTTCCGGGCAGGTAATAGTGAGTTTTACAGTCGGTGATAACAACAGCTTAAGTAATTTCAAGATAGAAAAAGGCTTGGACAATATTAGTAATAGTGAAGCTATCCGTTTGATTAAAGATGGTCCGGCATGGGTTAAAGGGAAGCAATCTGATGCTCGTCTAACAATTAGTTTTAAATAGGTTTCTAAAGTATTTTACATTCTGCTTATGAAAAAATTGATGTTTCTATTTACACTAGCAATTGTCTCCTGTCAGCAAAACACAAGTTTAAATGTGACAAATAGTTCTCAAGCTACTGATAAACATTCTTTGTCCGAACCTCAAAAGGCAGTTGTGAAACACCTTGATTTAGATTTAAAAGTAAATTTTGAAACACAAATTTTAACTGGGAAAGCGGTGTGGACAATAGAAAATCTCAGCAAAACTGGAGAAATTACTTTTGATACACGCGATCTTAATATTGAGAAAATCACCATCGGTGCCGACGATATCGACAACTTTCGAATTGGGAGAAGCTGTCAAATTTCTGGGACGGCCATTGAAAGTAAAAATTGAACCAGGCACAACTCAGGTTTCAATATGGTATACCACTTCAAAAGATGCCGCAGCGTTGCAGTGGCTTAACCCGCAACAAACGGCTGGTAAAAAACAGCCTTTTCTTTTTACCCAGTCGCAGGCCATACTTGCCAGAACCTGGATTCCTTGTCAGGATAGTCCGGGAGTGCGGTTCACCTATAATGCAACAGTTTCAGTTCCAAAAGAACTAATGGCATTAATGAGTGCACAAAATCCTCAGAAGAAGTCATCAAACGGTATTTATCAGTTTAAACAACCTCATGCTATCCCATCTTACTTGATGGCTTTAGCCGTTGGCGATCTACAGTTTAAAGCTGTCGACAACCGGACAGGGGTATATGCAGAGCCTGTTACAGTTGATAAAGCCGCATGGGAATTCGCAGATATGGGCAAAATGGTAGATGCCGCCGAAAAAATATATGGTCCTTACCAATGGGGCAGATATGATGTTTTAGTTCTTCCTCCAAGCTTTCCATTTGGCGGTATGGAAAATCCGATGTTAACTTTTGCAACCCCCACTGTTATAGCAGGCGATAGATCATTAGTGAGTTTAATTGCACACGAGCTTGCTCATAGCTGGAGCGGAAATTATGTAACCAATGCAACATGGAACGATTTCTGGTTAAATGAAGGTTTTACCACCTATTTTGAACGTAGAATCGTAGAGGCAGTTTATGGGAAAGAGGAAGCTAAAATGCAGGAATATCTTGGTAGGCAAACTCTGAACGAAACCATTAAAGATATGGGAGATAAGAATCCGGATACACGCTTAAAAGCAAATTTTAATGGCAGAGATCCGGACGAAGGTGTAACGGATATCGCGTATGAAAAAGGATATTTCTTTTTGAGAACGGTAGAAGAAGCTTTTGGGCGGCAGCGCTTCGATAGCTTTTTAAATGAGTATTTTGAAAAGCATGCCTTCCAATCTGTTACAACAGAACAATTTATTGAGGATATAAAGTCAGGATTGTTGTCTTCTGACCCAGAATTAGCCGAAAAAGTCCAAATGGAAAGCTGGATATTTAGGCCAGGTTTACCTGATAATATTCCTCCTGTTGGGTCTGGAAAATTTAAATCGATAGATTCATTAGTTGCGGACTTAAATTTCAAAACTCAAATTACAGGCTTGAGCAAAAAAATTACGACTGCTAACGAACTGCAATATTTTCTTAAAGCCTTACCCGATTCATTAGGTTTAAATGAGATGGCTGAGCTTGATAGAGAATTCGGTTTTACAAAATCCGGAAATTCTGAAGTGCAGGCGGTGTGGTATAAACTGGCAATAAGGCACCACTATAAGGCCGCATATCCTTCCATAGAAAAGTTTCTTACTGAAGTTGGTCGCAGAAAATTTTTGATGCCACTTTACAAGGAAATGATATCAACACCAGAGGGGAAAAAATGGGCAAAGCAGATTTACGTGAAGGCGAGGCCGAACTATCATTCGGTAGCCTATCATTCAATAGACGAGTTAGTTAACTAGTTTTAGCGCAAAGACTCAGTGTCTAAGGGGAAAGCTGCAAAGGCTCAATTCAGGAAGAAGGATACCAAAGTTTTGCGCCTTTTGTCTTTGTGACAAAAATCGTCTTAGCTTTGAACCTCTCTTAAATCTTCTCTTCTGCTCCCCACATATAATTCATACTCCAGCAATCTGCAATCCAGTTTACCATTGTAAAACTCCAATCTGCGTGATGCTTTCAAACCTATTTTCTTAGCCAGGTCAGGATTTCCTGTAAAAATATAGCCTGTATAGCCTTTACAGTTCTGCTTCATAAAATCGCCCATACGTTTGTAGGTAGCTTCAAGCTTGGTATGCACACCTAATCGCTCACCATATTCCGGATTAAAGAATACTACTCCGTTTTCACCTTCAGGTACTGGTGTTTCGGCAAAATCGCAAACATGGAATTCTATTAAATGATCAACTCCGGCTGTTTTCGCATTACGTTGAGAAACGTCCACAGCGTCAGCAGACAAATCGGAGGCTATGATTTTAAAGCCTAACTCTTTTTTCGCTTTATCTTTTAGTTTTCTGCGTTCAACAAAAAATACCTGCTCATCGTAACCCGTTATGTGCATAAACCCATAATTCATCCTGAAAAGTCCCGGATGTTTATCGGTAGCTAGCAGTGCAGCTTCAATCGCGAGCGTTCCCGAACCACACATGGGATTTATAAACGGACTTTTTCTATCCCATTTGGTTGCCATGATCGTCGACGTAGCAAGTGCTTCCAGCATGGGAGCTTTACCAGGAATTTTACGATATCCGTGTTTTGAAAGGGTTTCGCCCGAAGTATCCAGGAATATTTCAGCCTTATCGTCCTGCCAATATAAATTTACGACTGTTTTATTGTGCTCTGGTCCCGAATTTGGACGCAGACCTTTTTTTTCTTTTATCCTATCAACAATGGCATCTTTTACCTTAACATTGGCGAATAGAGGAGTTGTGATGTGTTCGTTATTAACAACTGAGGTTACAGAAAAATACCCGGTTATGTCGATATATTCCTCCCATTCGATTTGAACCAGTTCGTTATAGAGATGAGTTGGTGTGAGGGCTTCGAATGTTGCTAAGGAATATAAAACCTGACTAGCGCACCTTAAATTGAGGTTTAAGGCAATACAGTCGTTCACCGTTCCCTGTAATTCTACACCCGTGCTAAAACTGCGGACAATAGTAAATCCTAATTGTTCAATCTCTGTTACCAGGTAAGGCGATAAACGCTTGTTACATGTTACTATAATCCGGCTGTTAGTGTTGAAAACTTGCATAATTTTTTGCGAAGTTAGTCAATAAAATTTGGCAGATTTGAATCTGATTAAATTGAAACCTAAAACCCCTGTTTTTACGAAGGGCTAAAACAATAAACGAATTTATTTAACAACATTACAAAATGGATATTAAGGGAAAAGTACACGAAGTATTGCCGGTTACCAATGTAACCGAAACTTTTAAAAAGCGTGAATTAATTATAGAATTTGCTGAAAATCCTCAATACCCTGAGTATATAAAATTTGAAGCATTACAAGATAAAGTGAATCTTTTCGATCCGCTTAAAGTCGGCGATCAGGTAGAGGTTTTCTTTAATCTTCGTGGCCGTCCCTGGACTGATAAAAGTGGCAAAACAGCCTATTTTAATACCTTAGTGGTTTGGAGAGTGAATGTATTGACAGGTGCCGCTGCAGAAAGCGCAAGTCCTGAACATGCTGCTCCGGTTGATATTAGCTCGACCGCAGAAGATGATGATTTACCTTTCTAATAAGAAACGGGTGCACTGATTTGGTTAGCAAAACCGTTTTGTGACTCAAGAAAAGCTCTTCGATTCGAAGGGCTTTTCTTGTTTTTAAGGCTGCCCAAACTTTTTATTCATGATAATCTATGTAGTTTAAAAACGTTTACTTCATAGTCCTAAAGGAAAATTCATTAAAGCTGTGTTAAATAATGTTAAAAAGACACTGACTTATAAGCCCTTAGTTATTTTTGTATAAATGAAAAAAAGAAGTATCAGCCTGATTATTGGCTTAATGAGTATTGCTTTGGCAGGAGTAATGGCAATGCAACTCTATTTTTTCAGACAATCCTTTGCTTTAAAATCGCAGTTATTCGATCTCTCCGTTAACGAAGCCTTAACCAAAGTTTCTTCAAAGGTTGCCAAATATGAAGCGTATGATATTTTAAAGAAAAGAAGAAAAAGGGATATTGAGGAACAACAGAGAATTTACAATGCAGATTTTGTCGCAAAAAAACGCTCTTCCGACAGGCTGACCGGGCAAGAAATTCGAGCTCAGATAAAGAAGAAAAGAGAATTTTTATTGCGTCGTGATCAGCGATTGGCTGATAGTATATTTAATATTCGCGACAGCGTTTTCAAATCGAAAAATGAGGTGCTCGCAGTCAACGAAATGTCGGCATTTAATCATGAACCTGAGCAGTTTGACGTGAAAATCGATGTCGCTGAATTCCAGGATGGCTACGGCGGCATTCATCAGCAGTCGGTAACAAGTGTTAGTCCCCGACCCAGAATTTTCAGTACAGAACGGACAGACTCTGTAAAAAGATATATCTATGTAGATCCAACACGAGGTCCGCAGGTTAAAGTTCTCTCCAAGCCAATTATCAAGGAGCTTAGTTTTTCCTCTTTAGAAGAGTTAAATAAAGAAAAGAGAAGACTTCAGCAAAAGAAGACGATAAGGTTTCTAGATTCTGTGAAGAGCGATTTCGAAATTGAATTAACTGAAATGAATGTTCCGCTCCAAAAGCGGATCAACCCTCTTTACCTGGATTCAATGCTCAGGTCCGAATTTCAGAATACAGGTATCAATATAGATTACGCCTATCAGGTTGCTTCGGCAAGAAACGACGATTTATTGATTTTCCGAAAGGCATCCAACGAAACAAGTTTTCTTCCTGATAATACGTATAAAACGGTGCTTTTTCCGAATGATATGATTCGCGATGCGGGTTTGCTGATGGTAACCTTTCCTGATAAAAATTCCGTAATCTTATCCAACATGAGTGTGATGATGGGCTCTTCAGGAGCTTTGTTGATCATTCTGCTTTTCAGTTTCGGATTCACCATCCACTCGATCATCAGACAGAAGAAGATTTCTGAAATGAAAACGGATTTTATCAATAATATGACACATGAGTTTAAAACTCCCGTGGCAACAATTATGATTGCCAGCGAAGCATTGAAAGATCCGGAAATTAGTGAAGATAAAGATCGCATAGCACGCCTGGCGGGAATTATTTACGATGAAAACGTCCGTCTGGGCGATCATATAGAACGAGTGTTGAACATTGCAAAAATCGATAAAGGCGACTTAAAGCTCGAGTTTAAGCCCGTAGAAATGAATGATTTGATCTCGGCTGTTGCAGATAGCATGGAGCTTCAATTTCAAAAGAAAGAAGCAGCAGTTACCTTAAACCTGAAAGCCACTAAAGCAACAGTGCAGGGCGATGAACTGCATTTAAGCAATGTGATTTATAATCTGATAGATAATGCCTTAAAATATAGCTCAGAAAAACCTGATATTACCATCTCTACGCTTACAAGTGGAAGAAATTTAATTATAAAGGTGGCAGATAAAGGTATCGGCATGAGTAAAGATCAACTATCTAAAATATTTGGCCAGTTCTATAGAATACCTACCGGAAATTTGCATGATGTGAAAGGTTTTGGCTTGGGCTTAAGCTATGTTAATAATATTGTAAAGCGTCATTACGGCGATATTAATGTGAAAAGTGAGAGGGATAAAGGATCTGAATTTGAAATTGTTTTTCCAATAGGTAAATAGAAAGGTTAGCCATGGCTCATAATGGAAATAGTTCAGTAAATGAAAGAAAGCAGAAAGTGCTTCTGGTAGAAGATGATCCGAATTTGGGCATGCTTTTACAGGATTATCTTCAGCTTAAAGGCAAGTACGATGTTTCTCTGGCCAAAGATGGCGAAGAAGGATTTGACTTTTTTAAAAACGACCGCTTCGATATTTGCATACTGGACGTAATGATGCCAAAAAAAGATGGCTTTACCCTGGGACGCGAAATACGCAAAATAAATCCTGATGTGCCTATTATTTTCGCTACAGCGAAAACAATGATTGAGGATAAATCGGAAGCGTTTACTTTAGGCGGAGACGATTACATAACCAAGCCATTCCGGATAGAAGAATTATTATTAAGATTGAATGCATTGCTTAAACGGGCGGCAAATCAGGAAAAGAATGCAAATGATGAACAGCCCGATAAATTCGAGATAGGAGATTATCTTTTCGATTACAACGCTCAGATTATTAAACAAGGCGACATCCAGCAAAAAGTATCAACAAAAGAAGCTGAACTCTTACGTCTCTTGTGTCTAAAGAAAAATAATGTTCTTACTCGTGAGGAGGCTTTGCTAAGTATTTGGCATGACGATAATTATTTTAATGGCCGTAGTATGGATGTTTTTTTAAGTAAGCTTAGGAAATATTTAAAAGATGATCCCAAAGTTGAAATTGTAAATGTTCATGGTAAAGGGTATAAATTAATTGTTAATTAGTCCTTTTTTCGTAAAAATCCCGTTGCCTCCTTTTCACGAGATATTTATTGGCTAATATTGCAATCATAATACTATGATTGCTAAAAAGTCGATGAGAGTTGCATTATCTGCATTTCTGTTGCTGTGTTTTTCAGTTGCAGTAATACCTCTTGATTTTTTACACAACCACGCTAACGAACAGGTTAGCTGCAGTTCAAAACACACCAGCTGTCAACATAAACTCCATATTTCAAAGAAGGCGTCTTATTGCTTTGCATGTACAGTGCATCTTGACAGGGCTTTTACTTTTGTATATTCTGCACAATCTTTTATCAGGCAGTCGGTTACAAAACTATTTTTGGGCGATTGTGTTGCTGAGTTTTACAAAAAGACTCTTTTATCTTTCCTAAGAGGACCTCCATCTCAATAATTTTTTAAATAATTTCTAATAATTCTATTCAGCCCCTTTATAGGGCATGTTATTGTCTATTTTAAAATTTTAAGATGAAGATTTTCACTATTTTATTGGCGTCCTTTTTATTTACGTTTAAGGTTTGCAACGCAAATACATCATTTGTATTAAGCGGAAAAGTTACCGATGCCACTACAGAGCAACCGCTTCCAGGAGCGATTATTTCGATACCCGAACTTCAAATTTCGATTACTACCAGTCAAAGTGGGGAATACACATTTTCGCGAATTCCCTCTAAGGGTCGTTTCCTTGTCGAAGTTCGGTATGTAGGCTATAAAACAATTACTCAATTTATTGATTTAGGTACAAGCGCAACTATTAATTTTTCTTTAGAGCCCAGTGTTATTGAAGTGCATGAAGTGGTTGTAACAGGAATGGTTTCAAGTGCCAATAGCCGAACCAATAGCACATCTGTTTCAACAATTGGTAAAAACGAGCTGACGGGTCGCCCGTCGAATAATATAATCGACGCCATTTCACATATTCCGGGAGTTTCACAAGTTTCTACAGGTGCTGCTATTTCTAAGCCCGTTATTCGCGGTCTAAGTGCAAATCGTGTAGTAACTTTATCTAATGGCGTTAAACAGGAAGGTCAGCAATGGGGAGATGAACATGGAATTGAAGTTGACCAATATAGCGCCGATCGGGTTGAAGTGTTAAGAGGTGCGGCAAGTCTTTTATATGGTTCTGATGCTTTAGGAGGGGTTATTAATATTTTAGACGCTTTACCTCCGTCATCAGGGCAGGTTAGAGGCGAGTTCCTATCTAATTATAGTACAAATAATGGCTTAAGCAGCACATCTGCAATGTTGCAGGGCAACAACAATGGCTTTGTTTGGCAGGGTCGTGGTTCTTATAAAAATGCTTTTGGCTATAATACTCCTGAAGGAAGAATTCCTAATACAGGCTTTAATGAGAGAAACTTTGGTGTCATGCTTGGAATGAACAAATCATGGGGCTATACGCACTTGAATCTTTCTTCTTTCAATCAAAAGTTGGGTCTGCCAGATTTTCAAAAAAATGCTCAGGGCCAGTATGAAGACGGGGAAGGTGAAATTTTAACGCCTGGACAAATTAAACGCAGGGACTTGCTTCTTCCTTTTCAGGATGTGCGCCACTATAAAATTGCATTAAATAATCATATACTGTTCAATAAAGGCAGGTTGCGGTCTACGCTGGGTTTCCAAAATAATCAACGTAGAGAGTTAGAAGAAAGTGTTTCGAACCCTTCCCTTTTCTTCGATCTTAAGACATATAGCTATGATTTTAAATATTATTTTGAAGAAAGTAAGGGGTGGCAACCAGTAGTAGGTGTGGCTGGTGCCTTTCAAAATAGCAAAAATAAAGCGGAAGAACTCTTGGTTCCAGATTATGAGAACAGGGATTTTGGGGCGTTCGCCTATGTGAAAAAAGAATGGAATACAACCTCGGTAAATGCAGGTTTGCGGTTTGATAGTCGCAATATTAGTGGCGTTGAGATGCAAGAAGATGGAGCAGTGAAATTCTCGAACTTCACCAATAAGTTTTCTAACCTGAGTGGTGCGCTTGGATTGACTCAGGATCTTAACGACAACTGGAATTTTAAAGCAAATTTAGGAAGTGCTTTCAGGGCGCCTAATATTTCCGAGTTAAGCTCTAATGGTGTGCATGAAGGGACATTTCGTTATGAAATGGGCGACACAGAATTAAAGCCCGAGAGGAGTTTATATGGGGATCTTGCTTTAGAATTTCACAACGCGAAGGTCGATTTTCACTTGAACGTGTATAATAATTATATCAATAATTATATCTATTCAAGACAACTGGATGATCAAACTATTAATGTCGACGGTAAAGAATTTCCACTATTTAACTATATACAGGATGATGCGAATTTATATGGTTTTGAAGCAGGCTTGACTCTCCATCCTATATCCTTAATTCATTTTGAAAATAGTTTTTCGTTAACCCGGGGGAAAAATACAGCTACAAAGACTGATCTTCCATTTATGCCCGCACCTTCTTTTAGAAGCGAGTTGAGATTGGAGCCAGCGATAAAAACTGCGAAATTGAAGAATTCTTATTTTTCTGTTGAGTTGGATAATGTGTTAAAGCAAAATCGTATTGATCAAGCGTTCGAAACAGAAACTGCTGCATATGCGCTGATAAATACTTCTTTAGGAACAACCTTAAATCTTAACAGACAAAGTTTGAGGCTCTATGTTTCTGCTAATAATGTTTTCGATAAGGCGTATGTAAATCACCTTAATAGGTTAAAGTACAATGGGATACTGAACCAGGGAAGAAATATCTCTTTCGGCCTGGTTATGCCACTCAACTTTTCAAATTAGAAATAAGAGAGCCTGTTTTGATGCAGGCTCTCTTACTTAATTTATAAATGTGTATCTAATACTCCAGTTGTGCGGCTGCTTCTTGGGACAGGTAAAAATTAATGCTATCTGTCCTTGTGTGTGTTTTGTTGACGAAAATAGAATCATATAATTTAGAATTTAAGAATGCAAATAAGTTTAATTGCCTGAATTAAAATTATTATGGAGTCTTTGTTTACGCTACAGATCCTCCTGTAGTTGCAAATAATTTTAAATTACATCAAAGATGGTTTAACCTGGCTAGCCAAACAATGAGCTAAACACCTCTTCTATCTTCGAAACGCTGTTAATTTCAATTGAATAGCGTTTAACATCAAGTCCTTTCTGATTGTATTTTGAAATGTAAATCTTTTCAAAGCCCAGTTTCTCAGCTTCGGCAATTCGTTGTTCGATCCGGTTTACTGCTCTTATTTCTCCAGACAAACCCACTTCAGCGGCAAAGCATATTTTAGTGGATACAGAGATATCTTCATGAGAAGAAATAATAGCGACTACTACTGCCAAATCAATCGCAGGGTCCTCTACTTTCAATCCGCCTGCGATATTCAAAAACACATCCTGTGCACTTAATCGAAAGCCGCAACGCTTTTCCAAGACTGCTAAAAGCATGTTCATCCGTTTGGTATCAAACCCTGTCGCCGAACGCTGCGGCGTTCCGTAAGCAGAAACGCTTACCAAAGCCTGGGTTTCAATTAACATCGGTCGTGCACCTTCAAGCATGGCAGAAATCGTAATTCCGCTTAATTCTTCATCACGCTGTGATAGCAATATTTCTGAAGGATTCGAAACCTCCCTTAGGCCACTACCCTGCATTTCATAAATCCCGAGTTCGGACGCTGAACCAAACCGATTTTTTATCGCCCTCAAGATTCGGTATACATGATGCCTGTCGCCTTCAAACTGTAAAACCGTGTCAACCATGTGTTCGAGGATTTTTGGTCCTGCAATGGCTCCGTCTTTGGTAATATGACCAATTAAAAAAACCGGTGTTGATGTTTCTTTTGCAAAACGAAGCAGTTCGGCGGTACATTCGCGAACTTGCGAGACACTCCCCGGAGTCGATTCTATGTGTGCAGAGTGCAAGGTTTGTATCGAGTCTATAATAACAGCCTCGGGCTCCAGAATTTCTATTTGCTTGAAAATATTTTGCGTGGATGTCTCCGTAAGGATATAACAATCGCCACCTTTTCTTTTAGCTAAAGGCGCCAAACGCTCCGCCCGCATTTTAATTTGCTGTTCACTTTCTTCGCCAGAAACATAGAGAATTTTCATCCCCGGAAGGTTCAATGCTAATTGAAGCATCAAAGTGGATTTTCCAATCCCTGGCTCTCCGCCGATAAGAACTAATGATCCGGGAACTATTCCTCCTCCCAGCACACGATTGAATTCCGTATCGGGTGTTATTAACCTGCTTTCTTCCGCAAAAACTATTTCATCGATCGCCGATGGTTTTGCAATTCGGGTGTTTCCCTGACCGGTTTTCCACTCCGGAACCGAGCTATTAGGTTTTTGGATTAGCTCTTCAACGAAACTATTCCATTGATTACAAGAGGGGCATTTTCCCAGCCATTTGGCTGACTCATACCCACAACTCTGACAAAAATATGCTGATTTGGTTTTAGCCAACTGATTTATGATTTAAGGATTTACGAATTACGATTTTAAAAGGCAAATTACATAATTGATTTACGATTCGCTTGTTAGCAAATCGTAAATCAAAAATCATAACTCGTAAAATTTATAATTTAATCTCTTCTTCCTTAGAATTTAAGAAGTGAAATTCTGTAAGATAGTAAGAAGGCTCGCCTTTTACTTTTATCCATTTACTATAGTTAAAGAACCATTTCCACTGGCGTGAATAAATTCCTTTTTTAATATATGCCTCGATATAAGGATGTACGCAAAGCGTAATATTTTTTTCATTCTGTTCGTTCAGGATGTAATTAAGATTATTCTCAATATCGTCCATCAGAATAATGCTGGCTTTTATTTCACCTGTGCCATCGCAGGCCGGGCATTTTTCGTTCGTCACGATATTCATTTCAGGACGAACTCTTTGCCTTGTGATTTGAACCAGTCCAAATTTACTTGGAGGCAAAATAGTGTGCTTAGCGCGGTCGAGCAGCATTTGCTCTCTCAAATACTCGAACAATTCTTTCCGATTTGTAGGCTTGTGCATGTCGATAAAATCGATCACAACAATGCCGCCCATATCGCGCAGACGTAATTGCCTTGCTATTTCTTTGGCCGCTTCTTTATTTACCTGAAAAGCGTTTTCTTCCTGGTTCTCAGGATGTGCAGTACGATTACCGCTATTTACATCAATTACATGTAGTGCTTCAGTGTGTTCAACAACCAAATAAGCTCCGCCGGGTAGGTTTACCGTTTTCCCGAATGCTCCTTTTATTTGTTTATCAACGCCGAAATGCTCGAAAATTGGTTCTCTTTGCTTGTAGAATTTAACGATTCGCTCTAATTCGGGAGAAATTCCCTGAATATAGCTTCGCACTTCTTCATAAATAGAAGCATCATTTACATGGATGTTTGTAAAATCGGCATTCAGCAGATCTCTCAAAATGGTAGAAGCCCTTCCCATTTCGCCCAGAACTTTTTTAGAAGGTTCGGTTGCAGGAAGTCTGCTTGTAAACGACTCCCATTTTGCAATAAGGTCGAGTAAGTCTTTTTGGAGTTCCGCAACACCTTTTCCTTCAGAAACAGTACGGATTATTACGCCAAAGTTTTTAGGTTTAATGCTTTCAACAATTTTTTTAAGACGATTTCTTTCACTGTTATTCTTTATTTTTTTCGAAATAGAGATAACCTCAGAAAAAGGTACTAGTACCACAAACCTTCCTGCAATAGAAAGATCTGAGCTTAAGCGTGGGCCTTTTGTTGAAATTGGTTCTTTCGCAATCTGAACCGGCAATAACATATTGCGATTCAGAATCTCAGAAATTTTGCCGGATTTGTTTATATCCTCTTCCAGCTTAAAACTATTCAGCAGTTTCTCTTTGTAACTGCCGTTCTTTACAATCTTAGTCAGCTTTATAAGCGACTGTACCTGAGGCCCCAGGTCAAGATAATGCAAAAAAGCGTCCTTCTCATAGCCAACATCTACGAAAGCGGCATTTAGCCCCGGCATAATTTTTTTTATCCGTCCAAGGTAAATATCACCAACAGCATAATTGTTGTTGATGTGCTCTGTATTGAGTTCTACGAGTTGCTTATCTTGCAGTAAAGCTATAGTCACCCCGTTGGGGGTTGAATTGATGATTAATTCTTTTACCAACAGCTACTCTTTTATGGCGGTGGTGCCGCCCGGGTACAACACGAAATAATAATAACACAAGAACCTCCTATCGCAATGCGTGGAGGTTAGGAGTTGTAAGTTCTGAGTTATAAGTTGTAAGAATTCACCTACAACTTATAACGTACAACTTAAAACTATTTTTTCTTATGTCTATTTTTTCTTAAACGCTTTTTACGTTTGTGAGTAGCCATTTTATGTCTTTTTCTTTTTTTACCGCTTGGCATAGCTTTAGTTTTTAATGTTTTATTTAATTATTTCTTTAATTCTTGAACCTTGCTGTCAACATACCTGCTTAAATTTGGATCAGCAGCAAGCTCTTTACTTTTTTCGTAGGCGGCTATTGCGTCTTCTTTTTGTCCGAGGTTTTCATACGCTGAGGCTAAATAAAACCATGCGTCTGGCGTAGGCTTCACCTCAAGTACTGTTTTAAATCTGTTGACTGCTTTATCAAACTGGCCAGATTTTATTGAGAATAATCCCAAATTTAAATTGGCCTTAGCATTTTTAGGGTCTTGTTTAACAACTTCTAAAAGAAGTGTGATACCCTGCATTGGATTAGGTGTTCCGCTTACATAAGCCACCCCCAACCCTGTTTTTGCATCTAAACTGGCCGGATTTAATTCCAAGGCTTTCTGATACGTCTCAATAGCTTTCTGCACTAAGGCAGGTTGTATTAGGCTGTCTTTTTCGGATTGATACGCATCCGTAAATAGATCTCCAGACTTAATCCAGTCTGAATAATTGTTACCGGCCTTCGCTAGCAATTCAAAATAGAAGGCGCTCGGAGCAGGTTGATTTACATCATCCCACTTGTTTGCAAGTTGTCTTTGCAAACTTATTTTTTCGGAACCTTCAGCTGATTGTAACTGATTTTCGAGATCTGAGACCTGCTGGGCTAAATTAGCATTTAAGCTTTGTTTAGCCGTCTGGGATGCTGCTTCGATTGTTAAAACAGAAGCTTGTGCAGCATTCTTCGTCCCTTCACCAGGCTGACCTTCTTCTTTAACTAATCCTTTAATGTCTAAAGAAAGCAAAAGCCCCATTAGTATTACTACTAATCCAATTACTGCTATTTGCTTTCTATTCATTTCAGATATTATGCTTCTGCGCTAGCTGCTTCTTTAGCTGCTGCTTCTAATTTGGTAACATTACCATTTTTAACTTTTTCAACAAACACTTTAGCAGGTTTGAAACTTGGAACGAAATGCTCCGGGATGATAATTGCGGTGTTTTTTGAAATGTTACGTGCCGTTTTCGTCGCTCTCTTCTTTACTACAAAGCTCCCAAAACCCCTTACATACACATTTTCACCTTCTACCATTGAGGTTTTCACCACTTTAAAAAACGCTTCTACCGCTTCTTGTACATCTAACTTCTCAATTCCAGTCTTACTAGATATCTCTGCGATAATTTCTGCTTTAGTCATGTCTAAATTAATTAAACTTTATTCGTAAACACTTAATTGTTTTGGGGTTGCAAAAGTATCGCTTTAAATCGAATTCATGAAATAAAACAAAAAATTATTCCTGCAACAATGTATTTATACGTAATTAGCTTTGCAAAATTGTTTAAATAGAACATAATGAATTTTATTTCAGAGCTGATAGAGTGGTATAATTTGAACAAGCGAGATTTACCCTGGAGAAACACAAGCGACCCGTATATTATTTGGTTATCTGAAATTATTCTGCAGCAAACCCGTGTAGATCAGGGATTACCGTACTTTTATCGTTTCGCCGAAAGATATCCTTCAGTTGCTGATTTTGCCGCTGCCACTGAGGATGAAATATTAAATCTATGGCAAGGTTTGGGGTATTATTCACGGGGAAGAAATATGCACCAGACAGCTCAAATGGTGATGGAGGAACACGCGGGATATTTCCCCAAAAGGTATGACGAGCTTATTAAACTTAAGGGAATCGGTGAATATACAGCGGCTGCAATTTCGTCTTTTTCGGCAAATGAAGCGAAAGCTGTCGTTGACGGCAATGTGTTTAGAGTTTTAGCAAGGTATTTTGGTGTCGATGAACCAATCAATTCATCAAAAGCGAAAAAGCTTTTCACAAAACTAGCCAATGAGGTTATCGATCATTCAAACCCTGCTATAAGTAACCAGGCATTAATGGAGTTTGGCTCACTGCACTGTAGACCCCAAAATCCCTTATGTCAAACCTGTCCTGTAAAAGTTGGTTGCTATGGATATCAAAATGCCTTGGTTGATAAACTTCCTTTTAAACTCAAGAAGGCAGCTGTTAGGAATCGTTTTTTTAATTACATCGTGTTACTCAATGATCAGAAGTTATTGATGAATAAACGAGGGCCGAATGATATATGGCAAAATCTTTATGAGCTTCCATTGTTCGAAACCGATAATTTTCAGGAGGCTTCTGCTATCGTTAATGGCCCCGGATTTCAAAAACACTTTGGTAAAGTTGAGATCAGTTCGGTGGAGGGACCTGTCAAACATTTGTTAAGTCATCAGAAAATACATGCTCAATTCATCGTTGTCAACAAGGTCGATTCGAATAAGATATCCAAACAAGAGAGTTGGTTTTTCACTGATTTAACAAATCTGGATGCACTGGCCCAGCCAAAATTAATTTTTGCATTCCTGAAAAAAATCATAAATTGAAAAATTGTAAGATTATAAATAATTCATGTCAGGAGTTAATAAGGTTATTTTGATTGGACATTTAGGCAAGGATCCTGAGGTTCGGCATCTTGAAGGTGGCACAACTTTGGTTAATTTTCCATTAGCTACGTCGGAAACTTATAGTAAAGACGGAAAAAAGATCGAACAAACAGAGTGGCATAACATTGTTATGTGGCGGGGCCTTGCGGATGTTGCAGCTAAATTTCTTCAAAAAGGGAAGCAAGTTTATATTGAAGGGAAGCTTAGGAGTCGTAATTATGAAGACAAAGAAGGAAATAAAAGATATGTTACTGAAATTGTAGCAGAGAATTTTACCATGCTTGGCCGTAAAAATGAAAATGAAAACCATGGCGGTCAGCACCAAAACTCAAATAATCAGGTTACCACAAAAAGTGAGGATCAGCTCGTCGATTTTTCTGACGATGGTTCTGATGATTTGCCGTTCTAATTCGCATTCATTCAGCAGATTATCTCTTAGTTGAGTGGATGACCATTCGCCTTTGTATGCTTGCTGAAGGGTTTTCAGTAAAACATACATTAAATTTACATTCCATATTGGATAAATAATTATTTATTCAATACTTTTGCATGCTTTAAACCTATTGATATACTGTAAGTCAAAGCATAGAAATGAACGTATCTTTAACCATAATTACAAAGCAAATCTCATACAAAAGTGGGTATGCAAGCTGTATGGTACGTGAGAAAAAAAACACGGAGCGTTTAGTTCTAAGGCACCGACGACCGTTCATGCCAAGGGTTTGATTTTCTTTCCCTCCCCCCAGGTTTCCGAATTAATCGGATTTTTAAACAACAAATTTTCTTTAAAACTGTAAAAGCTGAATGCTTTTTTATCCGTAAAGCGGATTTTTTGAAAAATGAACGAAAACGATTTCTCTATAGTAGTAGCATCTGAGGCCCATGTTAAATATGCGCAGCAGATTTGTGATGAAATGGCCGAATCAGCAAAAGCTCGGGGAACTGGTATCGCAAAAAGAAGTCCGGAATATGTGGCTGACAAAATGCGGGAAGGAAAAGCGGTTATTGCTTTGCATAAAGATGGCACATGGGCTGGCTTTTGTTATATTGAAACCTGGGATGGCGAGTTTGTAGCTAACTCTGGTTTAATAGTCAATCCAATTTTTCGTAAAGCGGGTTTGGCAAAAGCCATTAAAAAAAGAATCTTTAACCTTTCCAGGGAAAAATATCCTGATGCGAAAATCTTCGGTTTAACTACCGGATTAGCGGTAATGAAGATAAATTCTGAATTAGGGTATGAGCCTGTAACCTATTCTGAGCTTACCAAAGACGAGAATTTTTGGAGCGGTTGCAAAAGCTGTGTAAACTTCGATATTTTAACCATGAAGGAGCGTAAAAATTGCCTTTGTACCGCAATGCTTTATGATCCGGCTGAGAAAAGGAAAGATGCAGAAGAAGCTGCGGAAAAAGCTAAAAAGGAGATGACTCACAAAGCTTCTCTATTAGAACGTATTGAAGAGTCTATAAAAAAGTCGTTAAAAAGCGTTATCGCAAATATTAATCCTGTTCCTAATACTTACTCTAATAAATAATGAAGAAGAAAGTTGTTTTAGCCTTTAGTGGCGGTTTAGATACATCTTATTGTGCTATTTACCTATCTAAAGACTTAGATCTTGAAGTACACTCTGTAATTGTTGACACCGGTGGTTTTAGTAAAGAGGAACTTGAACATATCGAGAAGAGAGCTTATGCATTAGGTGTTACATCACACCATGCAGTTGATGCTGTTAAAGGATATTATGACAGCTCAATCCGTTACCTGATTTATGGAAATGTATTAAAGAATAATACTTATCCTCTTTCGGTAAGTGCCGAGCGTGTGACCCAGGCCACCGCAATTGCCGAATACGCAAAGGAAATTGGTGCTGATTTTGTTGCTCATGGTTCAACCGGAGCAGGAAACGATCAGGTTCGTTTCGATATGATTTTTAACATTCTTTGTCCGAATGTTGGCATCATCACACCTATACGTGATTTAAAGTTATCTCGCGAGGCGGAAATCGAATACTTAAAATCTCATGGCGTTGAATTTAATTTCGAAAAAGCACAATATTCTATTAACAAAGGTATTTGGGGAACTTCGGTAGGAGGAAAAGAAACACTTTCGTCTAAGGGAATTTTGCCAGAAGAAGCGTGGCCAACGCAGGTGACTAAAACCGGCACCGAACAGTTAGAGATAGAATTTAAAAAAGGTGAACTTGTTGGAGTAAACGGACAACAGTACCAACATCCGGTAGAAGCCATCCAAGCCATCCAAGCATTGGCCGGACCGTACGGTATCGGTCGTGATATACATATTGGCGATACTATTATTGGGATTAAAGGACGCGTTGGTTTTGAAGCAGCTGCCCCCATGGTTATTATCAAAGCTCACCATACTTTAGAAAAACACACTCTAACTAAATGGCAGTTGAGCTGGAAAGATCAATTAGCAATGTTTTATGGTAACTGGATGCATGAAGGACAGTTTCACGATCCAATTATGCGTAATATGGAGGCTTTCCTTACCGATACGCAGAAAACGGTAAGTGGAAAAGTATTTATTCAATTAATGCCTTATCGTTTCCAGGTAATTGGAATTGAATCTAAACACGATTTAATGGCTAGCAAATTCGGTAGTTATGGTGAGATGAATGAAGGCTACACTGGCGAGGATGTGAAAGGCTTTTCTAAGATTTTTGGTAACCAGGTAAAGATTTACCATAGTGTGAACAGCGATGAAAGTTAGAGCCGGAATTGTTGGTGGCGCGGGGTATACAGGAGGAGAATTGCTTCGGATTTTGATAAATCATCCTAATGTTGATATCGCTTTTGTACATAGCAACAGTAACGCCGGCAATTATATTTACGATGTACATACTGATCTGATCGGCGATACGAGTATCAAATTTACTGGCGAGCTTTCGCAGGATATAGATGTTCTTTTCTTATGTGTAGGTCACGGCGATGCGAAGAAGTTTCTGGATGCAAACCCTATTGACGACACGATCAAGATTATAGATTTAAGTCAGGATTTTAGATTAGGCAAAAATTCAACACTTGGAAATAAAACGTTTATCTACGGACTGCCAGAGCTAAACAGAGAGTCCATTAAATTAGCAAAAAACATTGCTAATCCAGGGTGTTTTGCAAGTTGCTTACAGTTCGCCTTACTTCCTTTAGCCAAAGCAGGGCTGTTAAATAAAGATGTTCATATTTCTGCGACAACCGGTTCAACGGGTGCAGGACAAAGTCTTTCATCCACTTCTCATTTCAGCTGGAGAAACAATAATCTTTCGGTCTATAAAGCTTTTGGTCATCAGCATTTGAACGAAATTGGAGAAAGCATTAAACAACTTCAACCATCTTTTGCAGCAGAGGTTAATTTTATTCCTTACCGCGGAGATTTCACTCGAGGCATTATGGCCTCTGTATACACTGAATGTGATTTGAGCCAGGAAGCGCTGGACGATCTCTACCAAAAATATTACGCTGAACATGAGTTTACTCATGTAAGCAAAAAGAATATCAACTTAAAGCAAGTTGTAAATACAAATAAATGCCTGGTACATGTAGAGAAACATGGAAACAAAGTCATGATACTGAGTATAATTGATAATTTATTAAAAGGAGCATCCGGGCAAGCAGTTCAGAATATGAATTTGATGTTTGGATTTGACGAGAGGGCAGGATTGAGGCTGAAAGCGCAGGCGTTTTGAGCAGAAAGGATAAAGCCTAAAGCTGAAAGCTCATGCGTGACTATAAGAAACTTGAAGTATGGAGAAGAGCACATCAATTAACTTTGTTTGTGTATCGGGACGTACTTCCATTATTTCCACAGCATGAAACTTTTAGCCTAGCTTCGCAAACTAAACGGGCAGCCTATTCTATTCCGATGAATATCGTTGAAGGTTGTGGCAAGCACACTGAAAAAGACTTCACGAATTTTCTCGATATAAGTTTAGGTTCAACACATGAATTGGAGTATTGCTGTCTATTGTCTAAAGATTTAAATTATCTTCCTGAAGAGGTATTTGTAATTATAAATAATGAAGTAAATCAGGTGAAAGCAATGCTTATCGGCTTAATCAAGTCTATACTTGGCTAGAAGCTTTATGCTTTCAGCTTTTACCTTTAACCTTAATATACATGAAACTATTCGACGTTTACCCAATAAATAATATCGAAATTGTTAAAGGACAAGGCAGTCTTGTTTGGGATAAAAATGGACAGGAGTACCTGGATTTATACGGCGGTCACGCTGTAATCTCTATCGGGCATACTCATCCGCATTATGTTAGCCGACTTACAGAACAATTAAATAAGCTGGGTTTCTATTCTAATTCGGTTGAAATTCCGCTTCAAGCTGAATTAGCGGAAAAGCTGGGGAAAGTTTCGGGCAGAGAAGATTATCAGTTATTTTTAATTAGCTCTGGAGCAGAAGCAGTCGAAAATGCTTTAAAACTCGCTTCATTTTATAATGAACGTAAAAAGATAATCTCTTTTACAGGAGCGTTTCACGGCCGGACATCTCTTGCAGTTTCAGTTACAAATAATCCAAAACTTGTAGCGCCGGTTAACGAAACTGACAATGTCATTTTTCTTCCTCATAATGATGAGGCTGCTTTAGAGCAGGCTTTCGCCGAATCAGGAAATGAGATCTGTGCAGTGATCATCGAAGGGATTCAAGGCGTTGGCGGAATAAAAGTGGCAACAGAAAGTTTCCTTCAAAAAATCCGTTCACTTTGCGATAAATATAACTCTGTCTTTATCGCTGATTCTGTTCAATGCGGATATGGCAGAAGTGGCAAGTTCTATTCTCAGGATTTTGCCGGGGTAGATGCAGATATTTATACTATGGCCAAAGGAATGGGTAACGGTTTCCCGATAGGTGGAATTTCTATCTCTCCAAAGTTTAAACCATGGCATTATATGCTGGGTACTACTTTCGGGGGAAACCATTTAGCTTGTGCAGCTGGTTTAGCAGTTCTGGAAGTTATTGAGCAAGATAATCTGATGCAAAACGCAGTTGAAGTTGGGACTTACTTATTAAACGAGTTTAAAAAAATTGACAGAATAAAAGAAGTTAGAGGTCGTGGCCTAATGATAGGAATTGAGTTACCGGATGAATTAAGTCATGTAAAAAAAGACCTTTTATTTAAGCATCATATTTTTACCGGAGAAGCAAAACCAAATGTGATTCGTTTGTTGCCGGCTCTGAATTTGAGTAAAGCTCATGCGGATAGATTTTTAGAAGCATTTAGCCACGAGCTAAAAGCAGAAAGCTTAAAGCAAAGAGCTATTGTATAACGCAAATGATTTAAGGTGATTGTCAGAAGCTTTCAGCTTTTTCCTTTTACCTTTAACCTTATAAAGATGAAACAATTCACCTCAGTACACGATGTTGCCAATGTTCCTGCTATTGTAAAAGAAGCATTAGAACTTAAAGCAAATCCATTCGCCCATCAGGAACTTGGAAAAAATAAGACCATCGGGTTAATTTTCCTTAATCCGAGTCTTCGTACCCGTTTAAGCACTCAAAAAGCGGCTCTTAATTTGGGCATGAATGCCATTGTGATGAATATCGACAAAGAAGGATGGGCTTTGGAAACCCGTGATGGTGTGGTGATGAATGGAACGACGGTGGAACATATTCGCGAAGCTGCTGGTGTAATGGGAGAATATTGTGATATTTTGGGAATCAGGTCTTTTCCGAGTCTAAAGGATAAAGAAGAAGATTACAGTGAAGATATCTTTAACAAGTTTATCAAATACAGTGGTATTCCGGTGGTAAGCTTAGAAAGCGCGACCCGTCATCCGTTACAAAGCCTTGCTGATTTAATAACGATAGAAGAGCATAAAAAAACGGCGAAACCTAAAGTTGTTTTAACCTGGGCTCCGCATGTAAAAGCGCTTCCGCAAGCTGTGCCTAATTCGTTTGCAGAATGGATGTGCAAAGCTCAGCAAGAAGGAATGATTGATTTTGTAATTACTCATCCCGAAGGATATGAGCTTGCAGAACAATTTACGCCTGGAGCGTCAATTACTTACGATCAGGATGAAGCATTGGCCGGTGCAGACTTTGTTTATGTAAAAAACTGGTCAAGCTATCAGGATTACGGTAAGGTTTTAAGCGATGGTGAAGGTTGGATGATGACTCAGGAGAAGCTGAAAATCACTAATCAGGGAAAAGTGATGCACTGCCTGCCGGTTCGCCGGAATTTAGAGCTTGGATCCGATATATTGGACAGTGACGATTCTTTAGTGATTAAAGAAGCTGGGAATCGGGTTTGGGCTGCGCAGGCAGTGATAAAAGGTATCTTAGAAGGCTTGTAGCATGTACATCCCAAGGCATTTTCTGAATACGAATGATGATCAAGCTATCTCTTTCATGCAGAAGTATAGCTTTGGAACAATTGTGACGTCCGACAATGACAGGCCAGTCGCATCTCATTTGCCTTTTCTGGTTCAGAAGAATGAAAATGCGATTCTAATATCTTCACATTTTGCAAAGGCTAATCCTCAAGCAGAATCAATTAATGGTCAAGCGGTACTGATTGTTTTTTCAGAGCCTCATGCATATATTTCGCCTCGCCATTATGAAAAAGAACATAATGTTCCCACATGGAATTATATTAGTGTTCATGCATATGGTAAGTGTAGGTTGGTCGAAGAAGAAAAATCTAAATTTGACCTTCTTGAAAGAACCATCTTAAACTATGAGGAAGCTTATCAGGAACAATGGAACAAGCTTCCCTCTGATTTCAAAGAGAAGATGTTAAAAGGGATTGTTGCTTTCGAGGTAAAAGTAACAGAGCTTCAGGCTAAAAATAAGTTAAGCCAGAATCGGAGTTTTTCAGAGCAACAAAGTATCATTTCAGAATTAAGTGGCAGTAGCGACTCCAACGAAGTTAAAATTGCTGAATACATGAAATTGAATTCTATAAAATGAAGAAGTTAACAGTCATTAAAATTGGCGGCAATGTCATAGACAATTCTGAAAATCTCTACAATTTTCTAAACGATTTTTCGGGTGTTGAAGGCCAAAAAATTCTTATTCATGGCGGAGGTAAGCTGGCAACAGATTTATCCCATACAATGGGAATAGAACCTAAAATGGTTGATGGTCGTCGGATAACAGATATTGAAACCCTTCGCATTGTGACGATGGTGTACGCTGGTTTGATAAATAAAAACATTGTTGCTCAGTTACAACGCTTCGAATGCAACGCGATTGGATTAACGGGCGCTGATGCGGATTTAATACGTGCCAACCGACGTCCCGTTAAGGACATTGATTACGGCTTTGTTGGTGATTTACATGAAGGGTCAGTAGCGAAAAATAAATTGCGCGACTTGCTTGAAGCGGGTTTAATCCCGGTTTTTTCTGCAATTACTCACGATGGCGAAGGACAGCTTCTAAATACTAATGCTGATACCATTGCATCAGCTATCGCGATAGCAATGTCTTCGATATACAATGTCAGTCTCGTATATTGCTTCGAGAAAAAGGGAGTGCTTACTGATGTTGCTGACGATGAGTCGGTTATCAGACAAATTAGTTCTTCTGAATTTGAAAAGCTAAAAGCCGATGAAATTATTGCTGGAGGAATGCTTCCTAAGTTGGAGAATGCCTTTAAAGCGATAAATAGTGGAGTAAGTGAGGTGTATATCGGTAAATCTGATGAGCTTGCTCTTTTAAATGAACAATTATTCGGAACACGATTATTTGCATAAAATGGAGAATAACGGAAATATAGCCATACTTGGTAGCGGGAATATGGGACTGGCTTTTGCGTCTGGTCTGGTTAAGTCGGACACCTATAAGCCTTCGCAAATCATCCTGACAAGAAGAAGCATTAACAGTCTTTCAAAGCAAGCAGAGGAAGGCTATAAAACTTCGACCAACAATTTTGAGGCTGCATCTAATGCTGCAATCGTTGTTTTGGCGGTTTTGCCTCAGCAGCTGAATTCGCTTTTGGCGGAAATTGAGGGTGCGATAAATCCTGAGAAGCATTTGGTAATTTCTGTAATTACAGGCGTTACCTGTAAAGACATTAAAGGGAAGCTTGGTGAAAATGTTCAAGTTGTTAGGGCAATGCCTAATACTGCAATTTCTATCGGACAATCGATGACTTGCATTACAACCGACAATGCCAGCAAGGAAAACTTAGATCTTACAGAAAAGCTTTTTGAAACTGTTGGCTCTGTTGTTCAGATACATGAAGATCTAATGTCGTCTGCAACAGCCTTATGTGCATGCGGAATAGCTTTCTTTTTACGAGCAATCAGAGCAGCGTCACAAGGCGGAGTTGAGATTGGCTTCCATGCGGAAGATGCCTTGAAAATGGCCGTTCAAACGGCTAAAGGAGCGGCAGATCTATTACTGATTCATGGTAGTCATCCAGAACATGAGATTGACAAAGTAACTTCTCCTAAAGGATGTACCATTGCCGGCTTGAACGAAATGGAGCATCAAGGCTTTAGTTCTGCATTGATTAAAGGAATAAAGCTATCTGCATTAAAAGCCAGTGGATTATATAAAGAGAATTAATTCTAATGACTGAGAAACTTGCAGCAGAAAGTATAGATTTATTGCAAAGCCTGATTGCTATTCCTTCTTATAGCAGGGAAGAAGACAAGACGGCTTATATACTTGAGCTCTTTTTTTCAGAACATGGTCTGCAGCCAAAGCGAAAGCAAAATAATATCTGGAGCGTAAATCAATTTTACGATCCTGAAAAGCCAACGATTCTTCTTAATTCACATCACGATACTGTAAAACCCAATCCGGGTTATACCCGTAATCCTTTTTCTCCAGATATTAAAAATGGAAAATTATACGGCCTGGGCAGCAATGATGCCGGAGGTTGCTTAGTTTCTCTCATTGCAGCTTTCCGGTATTTTTACGATAAAAAAGGTCTTAAGTATAATTTGTGCATTGCTGCGACAGCAGAGGAAGAAATCTCCGGTAAAAATGGGATAGAATCCTTGATCCCTGATTTGGGTCCGCTCGATTTTGCCATAGTGGGCGAACCAACCTTAATGGACTTGGCAATTGCTGAGCGAGGACTGATGGTACTTGATTGTGTTGCTCACGGAAAAGCCGGACATGCTGCCAGAGAAGAAGGTGAAAATGCAATTTACAAAGCAATTAAAGACATTGAGTGGTTTCGTACATTTAAATTCCCTAAAGAATCCGAACTTTTCGGTCCTATAAAAATGTCGGTGACAGTTATTAATGCGGGATCGCAGCACAATGTGGTGCCCGCAGAGTGTAATTTTACAGTCGATGTTCGTGTTACTGATGCTTATCGGAATGAAGAGGTTGTAGACATAATAAAGCAACGTGTTGCTTGTGACGTAACTCCTCGATCGACTAGGCTGAAGCCTTCTTCTATAAGTAAAGATCATCCATTTGTGCAGGCTGGATTAGCTCTAGGAAGAAAAACTTACGGCTCACCTACTACGAGTGACCAGGCATTGCTGGATATAACATCAGTAAAGATTGGTCCGGGTGATAGCGCAAGATCTCATATGGCTGATGAATTTATTTATGTAAATGAAATCCGCGAAGGGATTGAGTTGTATGTGAAAATCTTGGAAAAATTATTGCTTTAATTCATACTTGATAGATTTGTATCTTTGAATAATTTGCTGGACATGACTGATTATAGAAATTATATTGAGATAAGACCTGATGTACGCTTTGGAAAACCTTGTGTCAAGTCTACCAGAATTTCTGTTTCTGATGTATTGAGTTGGATGGCGAATGGGATGACTACAGAAGACATCGTAAATGATTTTCCTGAATTATCTGAGGATCAAATTCATGCTTGCTTAGCTTACGCGGCAGATAAGGAACATAAATTACGTGTAATCCAGTGAAGTTACTTTTTGATCAAAATATTTCCTTCAGGATAGTCAAAATTCTTAACAATCATTTTCCAGAGTCTGCCCAGGTGCGTGAGTTGAAATTAGAAGGATCAACAGATCAGGAAATCTGGAAGTTTGCAAAGGTTAATAACTATATCATTGTAAGTTTCGATGCTGATTTCTACGATTTTTCAAATTTATACGGCCATCCACCTAAAATAATCTGGTTGCGTACAGGCAACACGAAAACTCTTTATATTGCGAACCTTCTAATTCAAAAAGAAGACTTAATCAAATCATTTTTAGAAGACGAGGAAATCTCATGCCTCGAAATCTATTAGTATATCGTAAATCAAATGAAACTTTGGCAAAAAGATAAGCAGGTAGAAAAATCAGTAGAGACATTCACCGTTGGCAAAGACAGGGAATTGGATGCGGAAATGGCTGCCTTCGATGTGCTGGGTTCGCTTGCTCATACCCGAATGCTCGAAAGCATCAATTTACTCAGTAAAGAGGATTTAAATACGGTTCAGAAAGAATTAAAAAATATCTACAAGGAAATTGCTGAAGGTAAATTCACGATCGAAGAAGGGGTGGAAGATGTCCATTCGCAAGTAGAGTTATTGTTAACTCAGCGTATTGGCGAGGCAGGTAAAAAAATTCATAGTGGTCGTTCACGAAATGATCAGGTTTTGGTTGATTTGAAATTGTACTTCCGAAGTCAGATTCAGCGTACTGTCGAAAACACAGAGGCTTTATTTCAGCAACTCATTACCTTAAGTAATGAACACAAAGACAAACTCCTGCCGGGATATACACATTTGCAAATCGCAATGCCATCGTCTTTTGGCTTGTGGTTTGGCGCTTACGCCGAAAGCCTGGTAGACGACTTGGAAATGATGCTGGCTGCCTGGAAAGTTTGCAATAAAAATCCTCTGGGTTCTGCAGCCGGATATGGTTCATCTTTCCCGCTAAATCGTACCATGACGACAGAGTTATTGGGCTTCGATTCCCTGAACTATAATGTAGTTTATGCTCAAATGGGACGTGGGAAAACAGAACGAATACTCGCTCAGGCTATGTCTTCTATAGCTGCAACACTTGCAAAGCTTTCGATGGATGTGACTTTGTTCATCAATCAAAACTTTAGTTTTATAAGTTTTCCAGATGAACTAACGACAGGTTCGAGCATAATGCCTCACAAGAAGAATCCCGATGTTTTTGAGTTGATGCGCTCGCGTTGTAATAAAATTCAGGCTTTGCCAAATGAGATTGCTTTGATGACCACCAATCTACCCTCAGGTTACCACCGTGATTTGCAGTTGCTAAAAGAAAACCTTTTCCCTGCATTTCAATCATTAAATGAATGCCTGGAGATGGCTGTCTTTATGCTTCAGAATATCTCAGTTAAAGATGATATTTTAAAAGATCCAAAATACCTTTACCTCTTTAGCGTTGAGGCGGTAAATGAAGATGTTTTAAAAGGACTGCCTTTCCGCGAAGCCTACAAAAAAGTAGGTCTCGAAATTGAGCGAGGCGAATTTAAAGCTCCGGAAAAGGTCCAGCACACTCACGAAGGCAGTATTGGAAACTTATGCAATCAGGAAATCAGCGCTGCTTTTCAGCAAACACTATCTTCATTCAATTTTAAAAAAGTAGAGCAAGCAATTCAAGAGCTTGTATCCGAATAGAAATACCACATTATGTCAGTATCACGTTTAGCACAAAATCTTAGGGGTTCAGAAATCATAAAAATTGCCGGCGAAATAAATGAGCTGAAAAAGCAAGGACAAAACATTGTTAATTTAACAATTGGAGATTTCGATGCTAATATATATTCCATTCCTGAAGAGCTTCAACAAGGCATCGTTAATGCATATGCAGCCCATCAAACCAATTATCCTCCTGCAGATGGGATGTTAAGTCTTCGCGAAAGTGTTAGCAGGTTTTTAAAAGATGAATTGGGATTGAGTTATGCAACAAATGAAATATTAATTTCGAGCGGTTCGAGACCGATTATTTATGCGACGTATCTTGCTTTAATTGATCCGGGGGACAAAGTTCTTTTTCCTGCACCATCCTGGAACAACAATCATTATTGCGATTTAACCAGCGCAAATGGTGTCGCTATTTCAACAAGGGCCGAAAATAATTTCATGCCTACGGCTGATGATTTGCGCCCGCACATTTCAGGAGCAACATTGTTAGCTCTGTGCTCTCCATTAAATCCAACAGGAACAATGTTCTCAAAAAAAGATTTGGAAGAAATCTGCGACTTAGTACTTGAAGAAAACAATAAAAGAAAGGCTGGAGAAAAACCTCTTTACATCCTGTACGATCAAATTTACTCGATGCTTACTTTTGGAGACCACCAGCATTATGATCCCATAACACTCCGTCCTCAGATTAGAGATTATGTTGTTTACGTCGACGGGGCTTCAAAATGTTTCGCGGCTACCGGAGTACGTGTTGGCTGGGGCTTTGGTCCGGGTGCCGTTATCGATAAAATGCGCTCAATTGTTGGCCATATGGGAGCTTGGGCTCCTAAAGCAGAACAGGTAGCAATGGCCGAATTTTTAAAAAACAAAACTGCTGTTGATAATTATTTAAGCAATTTCAAGATCCGTGTCACCAAAAGCCTTGATACGCTTTACAAGGGCTTTCAACAACTAAAAGCCGAAGGCTTTAACGTAGATGCAATCGAACCAATGGGAGCAATCTATCTTACCTTGAAACTCGACTATGCAGGCAAAACCACGGAAGACGGGCAAGTTTTGAAAGATAGCAACGATATTAACTTCTATCTTATAAAAGAAGCTAAAGTAGCTTTGGTGCCTTTTTCTTCGTTTGGCACCGGTCCCGAAGTAAATTGGTTCAGAGCCTCGGTAGGCGCATGTTCTGCCGAAGAAATTGCTGCAATGATTCCACGCGTTAAAGAAGCTCTTAGTAAGTTGAAGTAGCATAATTTAACTTTCCAAAAGCTCTTTGCTTTTGGAAAGTTCCTCAAATGTGGCATTAATTACATAAATTGAAGGGTTGGTTTTAAAAGTTGCTTCATTTTTGGTACAGTCCCTTTTATCCCTTTCGGTTTCACAAATCTGCCTGCGGCTTCCACCACAACCGGGTTTTAAATCAGAAACCTTTCTTCATCCAGAACCTTATCTCCTCTCAATTCAAACATTTTTACACTTGGTGTGTTCAAAATAGTACACCAATTATAATAAAATGAAATCCTTTAAAATTTATTTTTTGACTCTACTAATGCCTTTAGCGTTACTAGCAAGCTCGTGTTCAAATAAGTCTGCAAACGCAGATGAACCTGAAGTTGAAACGATGGACTCCATTTCAAAGGGGCTTGATCACAGTACTGAAGCTCTTGAAGATCAGGCTAAAAAGGTCGAAGCTTCATTGGAAAAAGTTGATAAAGAATTTGAAACTGCTCAATAAAAGATCATGAAAAAAAAGAATATTTTAAGGATCGCTATCCTTCCATTAATGGTTTTTGCAGCTCTTGCTTTCACAAATCTGCAGCCTAAGAAAGACAATACTAAAAAAGAAAATAGATCACAAGAGCAGGGTAATGAGAAAGGAAAAGGTGAAGATCACCATGAGAAAAATAACGACCGAGCCCACGGAAATAGTAACCAGGCAAAAAACCAGGGAAATAAAGAAATAAAAAATTCAGGAAAGGATAATAATAACCCCGATAAAGCGCAGCAACACTCCAGAAAAGATGTTAGTAATGCGGCAAATAGAGATGTTTATCGTGGCAATGGTAATAGTAAAAACAAGAACGGAAATCGGGACGCAGATATTGACTGGAATTTGGGAGATTTTAAAAATAGAAAACATCCAAAAGATCAGAAGAAAGTAACAATTTGTCACCATCCTTCAGAAGGAGATTCAAATAACGGAGTAACTATTAGTGTTTCTGAAAATGCCTTACAGGCCCATTTGAACCACGGCGACCAAAGGGGAAATTGCAATATTAATTATTCTGATCGCTGGTCGGACAGATACGTTAAATCAAGAGAGAATGTTTATAACAGATACGAACAAACCTGGGAAACAATGTCCTACAGCGAGGCGCTTCTAAGATTAGCGGCAGATAAGCTTCTGGGTATAAGATCTAATCTGGATAGAAGCAGATCAACTTTAACATCTGATGAAATAGAGCGTCGTGAGGCCCTTATTATGGATCTTCAAAACAATGTATATTCTCTCGAAAATCAGTTAGGGCAAACAAGGCAACAGCTTGATTCTGATGTGAATATTATTATTAAATTATAATTGCTGCCAAGCAGAAATCCGATAATGCGTAGGCGCGTTATCGGATTTCTGTTTAATAAATAGCTGGTTTAAGCTGCAGTAGAAATGTGCTTCACCAAACTCCTTTTTGCCAGAGGCAAGAGAGTTTGCTCCAAAGGGAAAGTAATATCGCTTTCTATATGATACACAGCCGGATTAGGAAACTCCCTTCTGCTCAAAATCAAATCATTTTTAATGGCTTCAGGAGTGTAAATGAAAGTTCTTGCGTAGCTTGTAATAAAAGCTGTGTTTATTCCCCGGTACTTTTCATCCTTGCTTTCAAAAATCGTAACCTGATATTCGTAAACATGAGTAGTCTTTTCTTCCCCGTTTCTTAGTAAAAGATAGCCCTGGTATGGATATAGAGGCATCAGTCCTATTGGCTCTATACTTAGCCGGCTTTCAACAAATTCATAAATCTCTTTCCCTTCCCGAATAGCAGGATTAAGCTTGTTTAAAGAAAAGCTGATAATGGTTTCAATTTCCTGCATTAAGGAATCATCTTTTACCATTTTTTCATAGGTAAGTTTAACGGCTTCTATATCTGCATGAGATAGACGCTCAGGAAAAGCCTTTTGAAGTGCCGATTTGTTCTCTTTAAATTTTAGAAGATTATTATAATGAAAAACTAAATCATTTAAATCGGGATATAACTTCGTTTTATGGAAATGATGATTGATCTGTTGCAGATAAGCGAGCAGCTGATATTTTTTACGTTCGAAATCTACCGAGCCTTCAATAAACCAGTTTACACTTAATGTTTTCATATACTTATTGATTTAACGATTAATAAAGATTACGTTGATTAGTACATTCAGTGTAATAATATAAATCTGTGTAATCTTTTGATAAATTTGCAAGAATGCCTAAAGGAACATTATTTCTAATTCCGGTGCCTTTAGCCGAAAATTCGGCTGACAAGGTCCTTACAAACTACCAGTTCAAACTTATTAACAATCTTACCACCTATATAGTTGAGAACGAAAAAACTGCCCGTTTCTGGTTAAAGAACATGGGATTAAAAATTCCGCAGAGCGAGTTAGTAATTCATGTGTACGGTAAACATTCAGAAAAGGTTGACATGCGCAGTTATTTTATGGAGTTGGAAAGTGGTAAAGACGTAGGGTTGATGAGCGAAGCTGGTTGTCCGGCTGTAGCCGATCCCGGATCTGATATCGTTGCAGAAGCGCACCGCAGAGGTATTAAAGTAGTTCCGATGGTTGGTCCAAGCTCCATTTTACTGGCACTAATGGCTTCTGGATTTAACGGACAAAGCTTCGCATTTCACGGTTATTTGCCGATTGATAAGGCACAACGAAGCAAACGAATCAAAGAGCTCGAAAACATCGCCGAAAGGCATAATCAAACTCAGATATTTATTGAAACCCCTTTCAGGAACAATCAAATTCTCGAAGATATTTTGAAAACCTGTAATGCCCGTACACGCTTATGCGTGGCCTGCAACGTTACAGCAGAAGATGAACAAATCATATCTCAACCCATCGAACAATGGCGCAAAAAAAAGGTTGACTTTCATAAAAAGCCTGCAATCTTTTTGATATGTAAATGAATTTCTTGCCTTCACATAGTTCTGTAATTATTGTAGGAGCGGGACCATCAGGCCTTATGATGGCCGCACAGCTTCTTCGGTTCGGCATTCAGCCGATTATCATTGATTCAAAAACTGAATTGAACAAAGAGTCGAGAGCATTAGCCGTACAGGCACGTTCTCTTGAAATCTTTAGGCAAATGAGTCTTGAAGAAGCCGCCTTGAAAGAAGGAAATATAGCAAAAGGATTAATTCTTCATTTGGAGACAGAAGAGATTGCACAAATTAATTTATCGAATATTGGTGCTGGGGAAAGTCCGTTCCCTTATGTGTTGATTCTTGAGCAAAGTAAAACAGAGCGTATCTTAGTAGATTATCTCACCTCCCATACCTGCCCTATTTATTGGAACACTCAATTGATTGATGTTCATCAAACAGATAAGATCGCCACTATTAAAATCATTCGAAATGGCACAGAGGAAATCATTAGTTGCGATTGGCTTATCGGAGCTGATGGGTCTTCAAGTAGAGTTCGGAAAAGTTTGAATATTGCGTTTAGCGGAGGAACCTATAAGCATAAGTTCTTTTTAGCAGACGTTAAGTTTCGACAAGGTATTTCGGCGGATGCCGTTAGAGCCTTTTTTACAGAGAATGGCTTTACTGCCGTTTTCCCCATGCACGATTCCAACTACCGTTTTATAGGTATTTTACCTCAAGCATTATCGGATAAACCTGATCTTTCCTTCGACGATTTAAGGCCCTATTTAACGTATAGTCTGGGTTTTTCGATGACAGAGCAATGCTGTAACTGGTTTTCGATTTATCAGGTACATCATCGAATGGCAGAACGGTTTAAAACTCAGCGATGTTTTTTAATCGGCGATGCAGCACATATACATTCTCCTGCAGGAGGACAAGGAATGAATACCGGACTGCAGGACGCTTATAACCTTGCATGGAAACTCGCAGGGGTAATCGGTCAGAAATACTCTGAACTTATTCTAGATAGTTATGCGGAAGAGAGAATGCCGGTTGCCAAAAAACTATTAAAAACTACCGACAAACTTTTTACTTTAATCGTCGGGCAAAACTGGTTGATCAGAAAAATTCGGAAATTACTTCTGCCTTTATTCAGAAATAAAAGAATGAAAAATGCTTCGTTAAACAAAGCAATCTTTGGCCTTATTTCTCAGACAGCTTTGAATTACCGGCAAAGTCTGCTCTCACTTCATCATAGTGTTGCAAAGAAAATTAAAGCCGGCGACCGGCTTCCTTACATCAAATTTTACGATGAGAAGTTAAAACAAGAAACGGATTTGCACGACTGGTGTAAAACTATTGGCTTTACTTTAATCATCATCGGACAGTTAAGTCAGCGCGATGTATTGGCGGTAGCTAAATGGATAAAACTAACCTATCCTAACGGCCTCAAATTTTTTTATTTGCCTCCGTCTAAGCGTAATGAGCATGTGTTTGACTCTTTTGAGATAAGAGAAAACGGCCGGAAAGCTATAGTAGTAAGGCCGGATATGTATATAGGGTATATGAATGATGCAGTGGATGTTGAACTGATTGGAGGTTATTTAAAAGAGAATCTCAGTTGGGTTTAATAATCACCCGTGTATCGTTTCACTCTTTCCATAATTTTGAATCACCCTAGCTTCGTATTCAAGCAATTCATTCCATCTTTTATCGACATCAATAGTTTCGGCATATTTTTTGGCCATTTTAATAAACATGGCGTAGTGACCAGCCTCGCTTATCATAAGCTCGTGGTAGAATGCCGATAACCGTTCGTCATTGATATGTTCTGATAATACTTTAAAGCGCTCGCAACTTCTGGCTTCAATCATGGCAGAAAACAACAGACGATCGATTAATTGAGCCTCTCTGCCACCGCCTTTTATTACAAATTTCGCTAATTCGTTAACGTAGTTATCCTTGCGTTCTCTTCCGAGGACAAAGCCTCGTTCTAAAATGATATCATGAACCCGCTTAAAATGATCTATTTCTTCACGAACCAGATCCGCCATTTCCTGAACCAAATCAGAAAGGTTCGGGTTCTGAACAATTAGGGTGATAGCATTGCTCGCCGCCTTTTGTTCGCAAAAAGCATGATCGGTAAGAATTTCTTCAATATTGCTCTCCACGACATTCTTAACCCATTTCGGATCTGTTGGGAGTTTCAGCTTAAGGATGGTTTTATCGGTGCTCACACCACAAATATAAATACTTGATCAGCGGTTTTAACGATATAAATTTTTAGAATCTATAAACTCTAAAACTGAATCAGGCACGAAAAACTGCACATTTTTTCCTGTTAAAATAGATTTTCTGATAAACGTAGATGAAATTTCCATTAAAGGAGTATCAGAAATTGTTATTGAAGGATGTGATGCTAGTTCAATATTTTCAAACCCCGGACGGGGATAGACCAGTATTTTATAATCCTGAAGAAGTAATTCGTAATTCTTCCACTTTTTTAATGACTTTAAATTGTCCGAACCCATTATCAATGTAAACTGATGCTCAGGATAACGTTCTTTCAAATGAGTTAACGTATCTATGGTATAGGACGGCTGCGACAGTTTAAACTCAATATCGCTCACCTTGATACGATCGGCACTTTCCGTAGCAAGTTTTGCCATTTCGAGCCTGTCGTACATGTTCACCAGATCGCTTTTGTTTTTTAGAGGGTTATGAGGTGACACAACCAGCCAAACCTGATCCAAAGACGTATAATGAGCTATATAGTTGGCAATAATTAAGTGCCCTGTATGAATAGGATTAAATGAACCGAAGAAGAGACCAATTTGCATCTGAAAGATATTAGATGTGAGGCATTAGATTTGAGATCAACCAAGTTTCATATTCATCCATTAGCAATAAACAGGAAGTTAGACCCCTATATAGTTTGAGGCCGCAGGACCTTTGGAATTTATAAACCCCCTAACTAATATCTCCGCTTCTTTACAAGCAGTTTGCAAATCATTATTTGGCAAAATCACGTCAAATTTATCGGCGTAGCCCAGTTCCTTACCGGCTTTACTAATGCGTTCCCCAAGTTTTTCAGCACTGTCGGTTCCTCTGCCGGATAAACGCTGAACGAGTACTTCCAGAGAGGGGGGTTGCACGAAAACGGCTAAAGCCTGATCGCCGAATTTTTTCTTTAGACGAAGCCCTCCTTCTACATCAATATCAAAAACCACAACTTTGCCATCTGCCCAAATACGATCGATCTCTGATTTTAATGTCCCGTAAAAGGTGCCCGAATACACTTCTTCAAATTCCAAAAACTCATGCTTAGCTACTTTATGCAGGAAATCTTCCTTCGAAATAAAATAATAATCTTTATCATTCACTTCTTCTCCCCTGCTTTCTCTCGTTGTAGCGGAGATGGAAAATTCTAACTCAGGAATTTTTTTTAAAAGATAATGTACAATGGTAGTTTTACCTGCGCCAGAAGGGGCCGAAAATATGATAAGTTTGCCTGTCTGCATGTTTGTGTTGTGGGTTGTATGTTATAGGTTGTATGTTCTATCCCGCAACTTACAACCCATCACTTATAACTATTTATAAAACGTTTAACAATTGCTCTTTAACTTTTTCCAATTCCTCTTTCATGCCAACAACCAATTGCTGAATATGCGCATCATTTGCTTTTGATCCGATTGTATTTATCTCGCGGCCAATTTCCTGGGAAATGAATCCAAGCTTTTTACCATTGGCATCCGGAGATTTAAGCGTTTCAAGAAAGTAATCACAATGACTTTTAAGCCTTATCTTTTCTTCGGTAATATCTAACTTATCGATATAAAAAATGAGTTCTTGCTCTAAACGATTCTGATCAACGTTTTCTTTACCTACATGCTCTTCTAACATGATGGCCAAGCGCTCTTTGATTAATGGGATACGTTTAGGGGCCTCCACTTCGATTTTTTGCAATGATTCGTAAATGCTTTTAATCCTAAAGATCAGATCCTCTTGCAAAACACCACCCTCATCGCTCCTGAATTTCTGGAAATCGCGCATTGCTGCCTGAAAGGTTTTGTGCATTTGAATCCATTCGTCGTCCGAGATCGTATCTTCTTCGTATTTTACTACATCCGGAAAATTAAGTGCCATTTGCAATAGATTGCTTCCTGTGTCATTTAATCTATCGGCAACATCCCGAAGTTGTTTGTAATACGTTTGAAGTAAATCGCTATCTATCGAAGCAGTTTTTTTCTGAACCTCAGTATACTCTACAGTTATAGAAACGTTTACTTTCCCGCGTTCAATTTGTTTGCTGCATTCATTTCGAAGAACAAACTCTTTATCGGCGAAGGATTTTGGAAGTTTTAAAGCAAGTTCGAGAAATTTGCTGTTAAGAGACTTTATCTCGACGGTATATTTAGCACTGGCGAAATCAGTTACTGCAATACCGTAACCGGTCATTGATTTGAGCATTGGCAAAGATATAATTTATTCATTAACCCAAACCCAACAAAGAAGTTCTGTAATTAGTTTAGATATTTAGAGCTTCGCACGCTTTTTCAGCTGCTAGCTTTTCTGCATTCTTTTTATTGTAATCCCGTCCCGAACCTACAATTTCTCCGTCGACCATCACTTGAATAGTGAATAATTTCGCACTATCTCCGTCAGCATTCGCAATCAACTCAAAAGTGACATCCTTGCCATGGCGCTGGCACCATTCAATTAGCTTACTTTTAAAGTTAGTTTCAGTATTTTCGAGAGTGTGAATATCGATATGAGGCTTAATAATATGGTTCAGGAGAAAATTTTGAGTAAAGTTATATCCTTTATCAAGATAAATAGCTCCGATCAGGGCCTCAAATGCATCTCCCAGCAGTGATCCTTGCTTATTGGGATAATTTACGATTCGATTGTCGTATTCAATTAAATCTCCAAGTCCCAGTTTTCTTGCAAGTTGGTTGAGATTTGCTCTGTTGACAATTTTTGAGCGCATTTCTGTAAGAAAGCCTTCATCTTTGTATGGGTAGCGTTTAAATAATTCCTCGGCTATTACAGAACCTAAAACGGCATCGCCCAAAAACTCAAGGCGCTCATTGCTGTTTTTTGTGCCGTTTTTTAAAACTATGGCAATAGAACGATGGCGAAAAGCCATCCGATAAAGTTTAACATTTCCAGGAACAAAGCCCAAGAGATTGCTTAATCGATTAATATATTCTCGATGAGGAGAAAAATGAAGCTTATAGATTCTCGAAAACAGCATCTGGTACGTTAATAGGGATTATTAACTTTTAAATATAAAATAGCAGTGTCTTATATCATTTAACACTGCTATTTATATTATGCTTCAAATTTTTTGAAGATAACTGATGCATTGTGTCCACCAAAGCCGAATGTATTACTTTGTGCTGCCCGAACAACGCGTTTTTGAGCAACATTAAAAGTTAAGTTCAAACTTTGATCTATTTCAGGATCATCAGTAAAATGATTTATTGTAGGTGGGATAATGTCATTTTGAATTGCGAGAATACAAGCAATACTTTCAATTGCGCCTGCAGCACCCAGTAGGTGGCCGGTCATTGATTTAGTAGAACTGATATTCAGCTTATATGCATTTTCACCAAACAAATCAATAATTGCTCTGGATTCACTAATGTCGCCTAATGGTGTAGAGGTACCATGTACATTAATATAGTCAATATCCGAGGTAGTCAGACCTGCATCGCGCAAGGCATTAGTCATTACCAAACGAGCACCCAGACCTTCAGGATGCGGAGCTGTAATATGGTTTGCGTCAGCACTCATGCCTCCGCCGATTAATTCAGCATAAATTTTAGCACCTCTGGCTTTTGCGTGTTCCAGTTCTTCCAAAATAATTGTTCCTGCACCTTCTCCTGCCACAAAGCCGTCACGGTCTTTGTCAAATGGACGAGAAGCGGTAGCGGGATCATCATTCCGGGTAGAAAGAGCATGCATGGCATTAAAGCCACCCATTCCTGCCTCGTTGATAATTGCTTCGGAACCACCGGAAATAATTACATTGGCCATACCCAGCCTGATGTAGTTAAATGAATCTATCAATGCGTTTGTGGAAGACGCACAGGCAGAAACAGTTGAGAAATTCGGCCCTCGCAGACCGTATTTGATAGAAATATGACCCGGAGCAATATCCAGAATCATTTTTGGGATAAAGAAAGGGTTAAAACGCGGAGTTCCATCGCCCTTCGCGAAATTTACGACTTCATCCAAAAAGGTTTTCAATCCGCCAATACCCGAACCCCAAATTACCCCGATACGATTGGTGTCTAACTCGCTGAAATTTAAGCCCGAATCTTTAACAGCTTCATCTGTAGCTGCAAGTGCGTAGTGCACAAAGGGATCTAATTTTCTGGCCTCCTTCCGATCTAAAAAATCTTCGGGATTAAAGTTCTTAACCTCACATGCAAACTTAGTTTTGAAGTTTGTAGTATCGTATTTAGTAATTGGAGCGGCTCCGCTTACTCCATTGATCAATCCGTTCCAATATTCTGAAACCGTATTTCCTATGGGAGTAAGCGCACCTAACCCTGTAACTACAACTCTTTTTAGCTCCATTTATACTGAGGCAGCGAAATTTACTTTACGTTTTTTTCTAAGTATGCGATAGCCTGACCTACTGTTCCAATAGTTTCAGCCTGGTCATCAGGAATAGCAACGTTGAATTCTTTTTCGAATTCCATGATCAATTCCACGGTGTCTAAAGAGTCAGCACCAAGATCGTTTGTAAAAGATGCTTCAGGCGTTACTTCACTTTCATCCACACCTAATTTTTCTACGATAATTGCTTTTACTCTTGAAGCGATATCAGACATAGTTTTTATATTTTAATGGTTAAATAATTCTGTGCAAAGAAAAATAAATTCTAATTAATATCAAACCTTTTTGTTTTTGCTTAAAAATTGGCCTGACAACTCTAATTTGAAGGATTCTTAGTATTTTCGATTTTTTTAAAATTTAAAATTGAATCGACTTACACTAAAATACGAACTAGACCTTGATTTTGTTTTAGTAGCTATCACTTCCCAGTTGAAAGATTATGTGCTATGTTTTAAACTTAACAAGCAACTCAACATAAATTTCTACAAGATAGAAGAACTTATTATTGAAAACAATTCCGGCGAAGTATTTTTTTCGAGATATCATTATCAAATTCCTGAAACCGAAACCGATTTTTACTTGCTGGCAAACAAAGGAGATCAGGGATATTTAATCTCGGAAATGAAAACGGTTGATTATTTTATAATTATACGCAATTATATAAGCCAGGATGATACTGAGCAGCTAATTGAGGGTATAAATAAGCTCCCGGAAGTACTTGTTTCAATAGAAGTTGATCCAAAAAGGTTGAAATCTAAAGAAAATCTGATATTTTAGCGCAAAAATTAATTAGTGTATTAAATACACACTCTAAAAATAACCCGATAACGATGAAACAGGTACATAAAAGGACCAAAATTGTTGCCACGCTTGGCCCGGCATCATCTAACAAAGAAGTTTTGCTTAGTATGATCAAAGCCGGAGTAGATGTTTGCCGATTGAATTTTTCTCATGGTAACCAGGCAGATCACCAGGCGACTATTGATACAATTCGCGAAATAAATAAACAATATAAAACACATATTGGGATTCTGGCAGATTTACAAGGCCCTAAAATCCGTATCGGAATGGTGCAGGATGGCGGAATTCACCTTATCAATGGAAGTAAAATTGAGATCACTACTAAAGAGCTTTTAGGAAACGATAAACAAATTTATATTACTTATCAAAGTTTCCCGAGAGACGTAAGAGCTGGAGAAATTATCTTGTTGGATGATGGAAAAATCCAGATGCGTGTGGTTGATACCAACAATAAAGATACCGTTACCTGCGAAGTTGTTCACGGAGGAATTTTGACATCCCGTAAAGGCGTAAACCTTCCGAATACAAAAATTTCTATTCCTAGCTTAACTGAAGAAGATTTAAGTAACCTCGAGTTTGCTTTAGAAAATGACGTTGAGTGGATCGGCCTATCTTTTGTTCGTACTGCAGACGATATCATCGAGCTGAAAAGAATTATCACCCGCAGCGGAAAATCAGCACGCGTTATTGCTAAAGTTGAGAAGCCTGAAGCAATTGATAATATTGATGCTATTATCGCTGTAACAGACGGAGTGATGGTTGCCCGTGGAGATCTGGGTGTTGAAATGCCAATGGAACAGGTTCCGGTATTGCAAAAAATGATCGCACGTAAATGTCGCGAAGCTTCTAAGCCTGTAATCGTTGCAACTCAAATGCTTGAAAGTATGATTACAACACCTCGCCCGACACGTGCAGAAGTGAATGACGTTGCAAACTCCGTATTGGATGGCGCGGATGCGGTGATGCTAAGCGGCGAGACCTCTGTCGGAGAGTTTCCTGTTATCGTAATTGAAACCATGAGTAAGATCATCAAGAATATTGAAGACTTCGCTTATCCGTACCAAACCCCTAAAAAGCTGAATCCTGATTCGCCTACTTATATCGCTGATGCTGTTTGCGGATCAGCGGTTTATTTAGCTGAGAAGACTAATGCGGTTGGTTTAGTGTCAATGACCTCGTCTGGCTACACAGCATTCGAAATATCCAGTCACAGGCCAAAAGCAGAAACATTTATCTTTACAAGTAACCGTACTTTGTTAAATACGCTTAGCTTGCTTTGGGGTGTAACCGGTTTTTACTACGACAAGTTTGAAACTACCGATAAGTCTATCAGCGATGTAAATCGTATTCTGAAAGATGAAAGAATGGTTACAACAGGACAAATTGTAATTAATACCGCAGCAATGCCGATTGAGAAAAAAGGCAAGACAAATATGATTAAAGTTACTGTGGTAGAGTAAGAGTTATTTTACTTTATAAAATTGAAAGCCGGATCTTTTCCGGCTTTTTTTATTTATGGATTTTAATCACTCCTATTCATTAGGGTTCGTTCGTATCCTGCTAAGGTTGTTAGAGGACAGGTTTGAAGGGTAGATTTCCTCTGAAAAATCACTCCAGCCGAGGAAAGTCATCATACCTTAAAGTTTTCTTCCAAAAGAAATTTATCGCCCGAAAAATCGTTAAAATTTTAAGTTTTCCACATAATAAATACTTAGTAATCATTCATTTACTTGTGATATTTTATCACAGGTGCAGGTCCGCCAACAGACTGTGGAAAAGTCAAATTCAGTTGAGTATTAGATATAGATAAATTTGATAAAAACTCCTTATAGTTTTTTTGACGAGGAAATAGTTCAATACCAACAATATAATTTTACAGAGATGGGTAAAAACAATGCAACTAAAAAAGGAACTGGCAAAGGCTTACAGTTTCAGCGCTACTTCAGCAAGGAAGGCGTAGATGTTTACGATTTGTTTCAATATGAGAAACGTTCATCCGTAATCAGAAATCCTGCAGGTGATGCAGTGTTTGAAATGAACGATGTTGAAGTACCCGGAACATGGAGCCAGGTTGCAACCGATATTCTTGCCCAGAAATATTTCCGTAAAGCGGGTGTTCCTCAGCCTGATGGAAGTACTGGTTCTGAAAAAAGCGTTAAGCAAGTTGCCCATCGTATGGCCCATTGCTGGAAAAGCTGGGGCGAGCGTTACGGATACTTTGCTTCTGAAAAAGATGCAGGTATCTTTTACGACGAGTTAGTTTATACGATTGTTGGTCAGTTGGCTGCGCCAAATTCTCCTCAGTGGTTCAATACAGGACTGCATAGTTCTTACGGGATTACAGGAAAGCCTCAGGGGCATTATTTTGTTGATCCTGATACGGAGGTGTTGAGTAAGTCTACTTCGGCTTACGAGCGTCCTCAGCCTCACGCTTGTTTTATCCTGTCTGTAAATGATGATTTAGTAAACGAAGGTGGAATCATGGATCTTTGGGTTCGTGAAGCACGTATCTTCAAATATGGTTCAGGTGTAGGAACCAACTTTTCGGCAATTCGCGGAGAAAACGAAAAATTATCAGGTGGAGGCTATTCATCAGGACTAATGTCTTTCCTGAAGATTGGCGACCGTGCAGCCGGAGCAATTAAATCTGGCGGTACAACTCGGCGTGCCGCTAAAATGGTTTGTTTGGATTTAGAGCACCCTGAAATTGAAGGTTTTGTTAACTGGAAAGTTGAGGAAGAGCGTAAAGTTGCTGCCTTAATTGCTGCTGGTTATTCTTCAGATTACGAAGGTGAGGCTTACCGCACCGTAGCCGGACAAAATTCTAATAACTCTGTTCGTATACCGAACACATTCTTTAAAGCTTTAGAAAGTGGAAATAACTGGGATCTGATTGGCCGTACAAACGGAAAAGTTGTTAAATCAATTTCTTCTGAGAAATTATGGCAGGATATTGCATTTGCTGCCTGGGCTTGTGCCGATCCTGGTGTTCAATACGATACTACAATCAACGAATGGCATACTTGTCCTGAAGGTGGACGAATCAATGCTTCAAATCCATGTTCAGAGTACATGTTCTTAGACAATACAGCATGTAATCTTGCGTCAATAAATCTTGCACATTTCTTTAATCCTGATACTCTGGTATTTGATGTTAAAGGCTTTGAGCATGCGTGTCGTGTTTGGACTGTAGTTCTTGAGATTTCTGTTTTAATGGCACAGTTCCCGTCCAAGGAAGTTGCTCAGTTATCTTATGATTACCGCACACTAGGTTTAGGATTTGCTAACCTTGGCTCAATGCTAATGGTTGCAGGTATTCCTTACGATAGCGAAAAAGCCCGCGCAATCGGTGGTTCTATCTCAGCTATCATGACCGGTACCGCCTACGCTACTTCAGCAGAAATGGCTAAAGAACTTGGTACGTTCAAACGTTACGAAGAGAATAAAAAACATATGCTTCGCGTAATGCGAAATCACCGTTATGCTGCATATAATGCAACGGATGCATACGAAGGATTGGAAATTGCGCCTCCGGGAATCGATCAGAAATATTGTCCTGATTATTTACTTGCTGCGGCATGTAACTCATGGGATAAAGCAGTAGAATTAGGAGAAAAATACGGATACCGCAATGCTCAAACTACTGTAATTGCTCCAACCGGAACAATTGGTCTGGTTATGGATTGCGACACTACCGGTATTGAGCCTGACTTTGCTTTAGTTAAATTCAAAAAACTTTCAGGTGGTGGTTATTTTAAAATTATTAACCAGGGTGTTCCATCCGCTTTGCGTAACCAAGGATATAAAGAGCACGAGATTGAAGCAATCGTAAATTATGCTAAAGGTGCTGCGACTTTAAAAGGTGCGCCTCATATCAATTTCGACAGCCTTGCTGCCAAAGGGTTCACTCAGGATGAGTTAGAAAAAATCGATAAGTCTCTCCTTGCAGCTTTTGAAATTGGTTTTGTATTTAACCAATGGTCCTTAGGCGAAGATTGTTTAAAACGTTTGGGCTTTAAACCTGAGCAATACAACTCTGCAGATTTCAATATGCTGCGTGCATTGGGCTTTAACCGCCAGCAAATTGCTGAGGCGAACGAGTTTATCTGCGGAACGATGACTATTGAAGGCGCTCCATATTTAAAGGAAGAGCATTATCCAATTTTTGACTGCGCAAATAAGTGTGGATCTAAAGGACAGCGTTATATTCATGCAACCGGCCACATAAAAATGATGGCTGCTGCACAACCTTTCTTATCAGGTGCGATCTCGAAAACTATCAATCTTCCAAACGAAGCTACAGTTGAAGAAATTAAGGATTGCTACGCATTGTCATGGAAGTTGGGGTTAAAAGCAAATGCGCTTTATCGTGATGGTTGTAAATTATCTCAGCCTCTTTCAACTAAATCTTCGGATTCTAAAGAAGATAAATTAGATTCAGTTGAAGAAGTTTTGGGTGAAGCGGCTAACGTTAAATTAAGTGATTTAACTGCAGATCAGGTTCTGGAAGCTGCCCGTGCAATATTAGAAAAATCAACAGACACAAAGTTCAAACGCCAGTTATCATCAGTAGTTGAACGTAAAAACTTACCATCGAAGCGTGGTGGTTTCACACAAAAGGCTGCTGTGGGCGGACAAACAGTATTCGTTCGTACCGGAGAGTATGAAGACGGGACCTTGGGAGAGATATTCGTGGATATGCACAAAGAAGGTGCTACCTTTCGTTCACTAATGAACTGTTTTGCTATCGCGATTTCTGTAGGCTTACAGTACGGTGTACCTCTTGAAGAGTTTGTTGACAAATTTACGTTCACTCGTTTTGAACCATCTGGAATGGTTGCAGGGCATGATAACATCAAGAGCGCAACATCCATCATTGATTACATTTTCAGATTGTTAGGTTATGAGTATTTAAACCGCACAGATTTAGTACATGTAATTACCGAGCAAAACGCAGTGTTGGGAAATCCTCAAATGGAAGATACTGATAAAAATACTCAGGAAAACAGCTTTTCTGATGTTAAATCGGATAAAACATCTGCTGATAGAGTTTTAAAACCAGTGTTAGATATATCTGGAGGTGGTCAATCTGATGCTCCGGCATGCGGGAACTGCGGACATATCATGGTTCGCTCAGGAACTTGTTATAAATGTCTGAACTGCGGTACGCAGGGAGGATGTTCCTAGTAGAAAGGATTAAAATAATAAAAGCCCTACCGGAAATGGTGGGGCTTTTACATTAGGCATCTTTTTGATGCAAAGGTATTTTAAAATAGGTTCTTTTATTTATTCGTAACGCTATCAATTGCCTCCTGTTCTTTTAATCCTTCAATATCATTTTTCTTTTCGAAGTTGTCTTTCACTTCCGCGAAGCTATCGAGTATCTGAGTAATGTTATCAATTATTTGAGCCGCACTGGTATGAATATCCGGTAAGGTGGTTTCTAACTTCTTGTTGTTCAGCTCCATGTTATCGACCTCTATTTTACCAATTTTTTGCAAAACTGCGGTTTGGCTGTTTTTAAGATCTACCAGTTCCCTGGATATTTTTTCCATTAGTTCGAATTTTGCAAGTGTGTTCATAACTTATCATTTGTTTAGTTTAACAAGACAATTACCCTGCCACAAACATTCCGAAAAAGCCGGAGCCATTGGATATCGACATATTTTCTTAGGGAAAATTATTTAAAATCAGCCTCACGGCTGCAAGCTTCAAAGTGTGTTTTAATATTTATAAATATTAAAATCTTTGCTTAACCGGTATTGTTATGGTTTCAATAGTTTACCTCAATATAGAGTTATGAAAAGCAAAATCTTAATGTTAACACTCGCCACGGGGATTGTGGCGGCAAGCTGCTCGTCGAGTAAGCAAACATCTACCGGATCGGATACTGCTACAACTGGTGTAACCGATACAAGCACTGTGGGTACTAGAAACATGGATACAATGAGAGCCCCAAAAAGTGATACCATGCGCACTGATACCGCAGGTCGTAGTGGAACTACAACTCCACCTAGACCCTAAAAACAAAGCGGCTATTTTCGGTAGCCGCTTTGTTTTTTGTAAGTGGCATAAAAAAACCGCCTCGAGTGAGCCGGTTATATCGTTATCTATTGCAATTTATCTCGTAGCGATTCGAGCAATCTGCCCCCCTTATAATAATATCGTTTCCAATAAGGCTCGTTTAAATTACTGATCATAACCCCGCGACTGCTTGAAGCATGTGCAAACTTATTGTCGCCAAGATAAACACCTACATGAGATATTGCCCGGCTATTGATTTTAAAAAATACTAAGTCTCCTTCTTTTAGCTCCTCCTTATTTATAGGATTTACCATACTGAAGATGTTTCTAGAATTGTTTCCGATAACAGTATTAAATACTTTATCATATAACTGATAAGCAAATCCGGAGCAATCAATTCCCCGCTCGGTAGTGCCACCCAAACGATAGGGAGTGCCCAGCCAGTCGTATACAAATTGGTAAAGCTTTACATTAGATGTAGCAGAAACCGCAACACCCATTATTTGTGAAAAATATTCTTTTGCAAGGTTATCCGGATCTTCGGTAGACTTTTTAGAAGTTTGTGCCTGGGTCGACACGCACGATAACATAACTAGTACTACTAGCGTAAATTTTTTACCCATTTTAAATTTCGTTTATCAGTTAAACAACAAGACTTATAAACGCCCTCTTACATTAATTTTTAATGCCGAGCATTGCAAAACTAACTATTTAATATTCCTATCCAAGTGATTTTGTATTCTTTTAACAACTTTTATAGGCTTTTCGTATAGAAGAGTATACAAAAAGTTTTAATAGATAGTTATATTCTCCAATACGGCTATGCCAAAATTAGGTTTCAAAAAAAGCTGAATAAAAATTTTACATTGATATTCAGGTATATATGTATAAGTTTTGACATCCCCTGTTACAGTTCATTACCAATTAGCGTCATAGGTATAATAATCAGTTTGGGTGCTGTACTTACAAATCTTACCCGCGTTTGATTGATATTTTTATGTTTTATTTGGTTAACCCCAAGAGGAGCTTCGGCTCCTTTTACTATTCGTAGCTCAGTCCCTTCAGGTCTGTGGTGTTGTAAAAATAAGGTTCAAATCCTTCCTGCACGCAGACCGAGTCTACCTTTATTAAACCATATTTAACATAACCAAATATGCTGGCTATTGCGGCATCGGCGGCATCACGGCCGCTGGCAATTTTTACCATCCCGTTTAAGGGAGCGATCTTAGTTGCATCAAAAATTATCCACTTGCCACCCATATACGCTTCGAAGCAAGCGTGGAAATCCGGTGGGTCCAGCTGATAAGCATAACCTGTAAAGTACCTTGCCGGAATTGTTAAGGCTCTGCAGAGTGCAATGCCAAGATGAGCAAAATCTCGGCAAACCCCAGCTTGTTCGGTAACAGTGTCATAAGCTGAAGTTTGTGAATTGGTTAAGCCGCTTAGGTATTCCACATTTCTATTAATCCATTCGGTCAATGCAAGAACTTTCTCATAAGCATTCCCGATATTGCCGAATTTATTATTAGCCAGACGATAAAGCTTATCCGATTGGCAATAGCGGCTTGGGTACAGGTACGGTAAGATGTGAGGTTCCATTTGAGCAATCGGCACATCTGTGAGAACTTCAAAATCTATCAGTTCAAATGCAGTATCTACGATGGCTGAATATTCGATATTTAAAACACATGGCTCAGGGATTTCCAGGCGCATAAAACGGTTCTCGCCGTGGTCCGATATGAGCTCTTCAGCCTTTATATACGGAGTTGTCGCAAACATTTCCTCAACGATGGTTTGGTGTTGTGTTTGAAGCGCATGGATGTTTAAAATCAGAGTGCTATCATTAAGCACTTCATATGCCATATTGCTGGAAACTTTGAATCTCATAAAGGTGGTTTAACAGAGTCAATGTTCTTAACAGGCAATTTATTAAAAGCAACATCCATCCAGTCTTCCGGAATATTGGTTAGAGCATTTTTAAGTTCTTCTGCCCATTGAGTTGATATTTGCCGCAGGTCTTTTTCCTCATATCGATGTTCGATCATGCCGTAAGTGTCTGTTTTATACAATACCACATCTATAGGAAAGTCTACATCATTTGCACTGGCCCGGGTGGAATCGAATGACAAAAAACCTGTTTTCAATGCAAGCTTTAAACTTGAGTTGCCATCCAGGGTGCGTTGCAAAATAGGCTTTCCATTACCGCTATTTCCAATGATTACGAAAGGTGCACCCTGGTCTAATTCTACCCAATTACCTTCGGGGTACAATAGAAACAGTTTGTGTTCCTCATCATCTTTAAGTTGGCCGCCAATTATTGTATTTAAATTAAATTTAAAGCCCGACTTTTCCAGATGGGCCCTGTCCTCTTCGGCGACGCGGCGTACCTGTTCGCCAAAAGCATTTACAGCCTTATAAAGCTTGTTATGTTCAACCCCCTCTTCAACCAGTTCGCGGAAGTACAGAATAGCTTTATCTCTTACAGAGCGTAAGCCGCTGGTCATGATAAAAAGGGAATAATGATCTTTTTGTTCAATCAATATTTTCTTTTTCATGGTCGTATCGGTGCCTGAAGTAATGCGGGTATCGGCTATCGCGACCAATCCTTCTTTCACTTTTATAGCTAAACAGTAAGTCATATTGTTATCTATATTAAAGGTAGCAAGGTAGGTATTTAAAAAACAGATTTTAAATTAGTAAAGATAGCTGGCATAGAAAGCCACTTGCTTTTAAAGATAAATTTTTAATACCTTTAGGTAATATATAAACCTGTTACATCGTTTAGATGAAAAATAATATTTCCGGAAAATGGAACCTTAGTAAGAAATGGCCGTATATACGTGATATGAAAAACACGTCTGGAAAAGAAAATATTAGCGTAGTTAGTCAAGCATCGAATAGTTTTTTCTCGCGGTTCCTTACCGTTTCGGTTCTGGTAGCCGGTAATTTGTTCGTTTGTCTGCTTTTTTTGTTGCTCTATCTGATTATTAAATAAATTAATCGCATCGCCTTTTTCTGTTGTTAAGCCGGGATAAACGTACCTGGGTCTTTTCCTGATCTCCATATTTATACATCTTTCGTCGGTGCAAAACACTGAAAAATAGCCAACCCTTCTAATTTTATACGAATATCCCTCTCAAAGCAGGATTAATTTTCAAACTTTAAGATTATATTTGCCAGCAAAATCATTTTTTATACACTAATGAGAGAAATACAGTTCAGAGAAGCCCTTCGTGAGGCATTAAACGAAGAAATGCGCAAAGATGATAAGATCTTTTTGATGGGTGAAGAAGTTGCTGAATATAACGGGGCTTACAAAGTTAGTCAGGGGATGCTTGAAGAATTTGGCGCAAAACGTGTAATTGATACTCCTATTGCCGAGCTAGGTTTCGCTGGTATTGGTGCGGGAGCTGCAATGAATGGTTTAAAGCCAATTATTGAGTTCATGACCTTTAACTTTTCTCTGGTAGCAATTGACCAGGTAATTAATGGTGCTGCCAAAGTACTTTCAATGAGCGGCGGCCAGTTTGGATGCCCAATAGTATTTCGTGGTCCTACTGGAAATGCAGGTCAGCTGGGTGCCCAACATTCACAAAATTTTGAGAACTGGTATGCAAATACTCCAGGGTTGAAAGTTGTGGTTCCGTCAACTCCTTATGAAGCAAAAGGCTTGTTAAAGCAATCTATTATAGATCCGGATCCGGTTATTTTTATGGAATCTGAGGTTATGTACGGCGATAAAGGTCTCGTTCCTGAAGAAGAATATTACATTGAACTTGGTAAAGCCAACATAGTTAAAGAAGGTACTGATGTTACTATCGTAACCTTTGGTAAAATGCTTTCAAGAGTTGTTAATCCAGCGGTTGAAGAGTTGACTAAAGAAGGTATCAATGCTGAAGTGATTGATCTTCGTACCGTGCGCCCTATTGATTACGATACAATTATTAATTCTGTTAAGAAGACGAACAGACTGGTTATTGTAGAGGAAGCATGGCCATTGGGTTCAATTGCTACCGAAATTACATTTAAAGTACAAAAAGACGCCTTTGATTATCTGGACGCACCGGTTGTACGTGTAGTTTCTGCTGATACCCCACTTCCATATGCTCCAACATTAATTAAAGAAGCTTTGCCAAATGCAGAGCGGGTTGTTAGAGCTGTGAAGAATGTTTTGTACGTAGAAAAATAGTGACGAGTTTTATATACTGCTTATATAAGCAGTAACATATTAAAGAAAGGTCAACCATAACGAATGGTTGACCTTTCTTTTTATTAGGTGTCCAGACTTATCTGACGTTTTATACTTTCTTCAAGCGAAATAAATGTTTCGGTGCGTTGGATGCCTTCAATGGCCTGTATGCTGTCGTTTAGCACCTCTCTTAAATGATTGGTATCTCTGCAGATTATTTTAGCAAACATACTGTAGGCTCCGGTACAATAATGCAGTTCCACAATTTCTTTTACCTTCTTCAGCTTCTCAACAGCATCCTTATAAATGGATCCTTTTTCAAGGAATATTCCGAGGAAGGCACATACGTCGTATCCAATTTTTTGCGCATCAATTAATAAGTTAGAACCTTTAATGATACCCAAATCTTGCATCTTCTTCATTCTGACATGTATCGTACCACCAGAAACTATCAAACGCTTGGCAATCTCGGTATAAGGAATCGTTGCATCTTCCATTAGCAGCGAAAGAATCTGCATATCCAGATTATCAATTTCTAAATTTGGGCTTCTTTTTTCCATTGAAATTTTAAAAGATATTAATTAAGCATCTAAGTAAATAAAAAGTTAACAAAAATTAAAATAAAATGTTGGAATATTTGCAACAAATATGCTTTTTATTTTAAATTTGTGTTAGGCAATTCAAAAAAAATTGCTAAAACACTGTAGGGTGGTGAAACAGGCAGACACACCTCCTTGTCTCGGTGGCGGAGAATCTGGGAAAGCCAGCAACGGTTCAACCACTCCTTGAAGGTTCGATTCCTTCCCCTACAGCTCCTTTTCATTTTAAAAATTTAGGTTTATAATTGGTTAGTTTTAAGCTCCTGCTCAACAGGGGCTTTCTTTTTGAGGTCGTGAACCGCGGATCATGAAAAAAGATTGGGTGAATCTTTCAATGCAAAAGTAAAAGCATTCAGAGCTACTTCAAGAGGTGTAAGAGATACAGAATTCTTCTTGTTCAGGCTAGCTAAAATTTATGCTTAAATCTA
>CAMLLO010000025.1 GCA_946480915.1 uncultured Sphingobacteriaceae bacterium
TAGAGCATTACACTTTTAATGTAGTGGTCCTGGGTTCGAATCCCAGCGGGATCACGATTAAGTCCTTCAAAACTTGCAAAACCCCTCAAATGACATCATCTGAGGGGTTTTTTGTTTTTAGCCATATCCATTTTATACATCTAAAATCAAAACTCTGGTGTCTAAATCGGGGCGCGAACATCCCAAATTTCACTCCACCTTTTTAGCTCGTAAAAAACTGAATATCAGCTAGTTCAACCATTGAACATCTTGACTTGAGAGCGCATTAAAAGTAATTTTATTTAATCTTTTTAATGTCTAAAATCATGAGAAACTCATTCAAAGTGCTTTTTTTTATCAGAAGCTACAAAACCCACACGAATGGCGAAGCTGCTATTTCCATCCGAGTGACTGTAAACAACCAGAGGGCTGAGTGGTCTACACAAAGAGAATGCGATGCGGCTTCCTGGAATGCGAAAGCCTGTCGTGTGAAAGGAAACACCAAAGAGGTTAAATCCATTAATGCCTGGCTCGAACAATTAAATGCAAGGGTTTATGAGGCGCAGAGAGAACTTTTTGCTGCAGGCAAAGAAATTACAGCCATAGCCATCAGAAATTTGGTGAAGGGTATTGTTGAAGAAGAAAAAGTTCATACGCTGGTAGAAGTATTCGAATACCATAATGATCAGTTCAAAAGTCTGGTTGGGCAAGAGTATTCCTATGGAACCTATAAAAGATTCAAGTCTGTGCTCAACTCATTGAAAAGTTTCATTAAATGGAAATACAAGGTTGATGATGTGCCGATAGCTGATATCAATCATCAGTTTATCACAGAGTATGAATTTTATCTAAAAACTGTTCAGGCAGTCCAACACAACACTGCCATGGCGAACATTAAAAAACTAAAAAAAATTGCACGGCTTTGTGTTGCCAACGACTGGCTTGTGAAAGATCCCTTTCGGTCTTTCAAGATAACGACCCGTGAAACACACCGGGCCTACTTGTCAGAACATGAACTCGAACAACTCATCTCGAAACATTTTTCAGTAGAGCGGCTCGATCTGGTAAAGGATATGTTCCTTTTTAGTTGCTTTACAGGTCTGGCCTATTCGGATCTTGTAAAATTAACCCGGGCAGATCTTGCGATCGGAATCGACAGAGAAGTATGGATTCAAACTACCCGAACGAAGACTGATACATCGTCCCGCATTCCTTTACTTCCTAACGCTCTTCAGATTTTAGAAAAATACGAAGACCATCCCAAAGCTGTTTCGGAGGGAAAGCTTTTTCCTTCTATCACTAACCAACGTATGAATTCGTATTTGAAAGAAATAGCCGACTGCCTGGGCATCCACAAAGAATTGACCTTTCATTGCGCCCGCCATACTTTTGCTACCACTGTTACGCTTACCAATGGTGTTCCCATTGAAACCGTCAGCAAAATGCTCGGACACCGTAGTTTAAGGACAACTCAGCAATATGCAAAAGTCTTGGATAACAAAGTGAGTAGTGATATGAAAGTGCTGAAGGATATGTATACTTTGAAGGAGAATAAGAAAGTCTCCTGATTAAACTTAGAGGATAACCGGGAAAGCTGGTTATCCTTTCTTATTTTACAGCATATGATCTGCTGCAGCAATTTAACCTGCGAAGAGAAAGCAGTAAACCGGCTTTCGGCGGCCTTAAATTCTCCTTCCCTTGTCAGTCCGATTTATTCCACGACCAGTTGACAGCTTTATCTTCTTCAGTAAGGGGTGGCTTAACAGTTCATGAGGCTGATGTTTTATCATTCTACAAGCGTTGATGAGGTTTCTTAATCATTCTAACAGATAAGGCAAGTAAATAATTACCGCACATACAACGGCAAAAAAGCAAATAATGAGTACTGCTCCAGAGGTCAGGTCTTTCACCTGGCCAATCAATGGGTCCTGTTCTTTAGTAACCCGGTCTGCTAATTTCTCAATAGCCGTATTGAAGATCTCTGCCATCCAGGCCAGGCCTATTAACATCAGTGTAATGAGCCACTCCGTCTGACTTACTTTCAGCACACTGTTTACCATGAACACGGCGATAGCAGCCGCGAGATGCAGGCTCATGTTATGATCATGTTGGAATGCTAATGATATTCCACGAATGGAATATCGATAGCTGGATAGATGTTTTCTGATTCTGCTCATGCTCTTTTCGTTCTGATAATTCTGTACTATTTTAAGACATGTGATAAATATACAATGCTATAAGAGGCCAGGCAGACCATAGTTTTTGAGTTTAATGGCATCAGAATATTCTGCGTTTCAGACTTCTCATTGAAAGCGTAATTTCCTATCGACCAAAATAAAATGGAAATCCAAATGTCCATGAAGTCAAATCGCCCGTTTGTGAAATGAAGTAGTTGGAAAATTTCAAGGCCAACAGAATATATAAGAGGTATAAGAACACATGTGATTCGCCAATTATTCAGCTTAACATAGTACGGTTTAGACGTAAGCGTTATGCAAAATACCCATAAACCTTCAGGCAAAGAATAAATTAAGATGTCATTTAGCAGTAAGAGCCTGACTACACTTGCCTTTAACAGAGCATAAGTCTCGAATGAAATTACATGGATAACTATCTCATTCACAACTGTCCTTTCCGTTCGATAGAACAAGTAAATAAACAAACTGATCAGCAACGATACAATAATATAGGGATACTTCTTTCTCACTTTTTCTGATAGATTAAAAGTTTAAAATATGATGCTGCGCCAAAGCGAATCTCTTTTAAAAGGGTAAATTTTTTGATGTTCGATATTTCCTCAATGTAAAAAACCGATTTAAAGTGGAATGTCTTTGAAATCACTCCAAACGCCCGGTCAATATACCTAAGCCAGTTATCTGGTGTAAAATGGTTGAGAATAAAAACTTGTCCATTGGGTTTTAATACTCTAAGCACTTCGTCCAATAGTTGTTCAGGATTGTCAACCACGGCAATAACGTGTGAAAGAGCAACATAATCAAACTGCTCATCATCAAACAATAGTGCTTTTCCATCCATTTGGAGGATCTCAACATTCCCTGGATTTTGTTTTCGGGCGATTTCTAGCATCGCTTCAGATGTATCTATACCAATTATCTTATGCTTTTTATAGAGCTGTAAATGAGCGCCATTTCCAACACCTATTTCAAGGAGGTTGCCTTCGGGTAGGTTGTTAATTTCGTTGAACAACACATTCTTTTGAGATTTTAGGAATACATCCACTAAGGGATAAAAGAATGAGTATTTGTTATAAAACGATTCGGTATGTTTACTCATATGAACTATTTCAAACTAGGTTAAGACTTTAACATCTAACGAGTCTGCCAGTACCGGCTCGCGGTTCTGATCACAGTATTCTTCTTTTTGAATTACGAGAATAATTACATACATCGTCAAATAGTTGAGTTACAAAATTATAATTTTACTTTGAAACACAAAGTACTTTTTAATATTTATACATGGATGTCAGCGAGAGATGTTTGATTAAATAATCATATCCATTTCACTGCCCAGGGACCGAACAGCCATTGCCCGTTTCGCGAGTTCAAATAGAGAAATTTATGTTAAACTTGCGTTAATGGACTTTCCCTTGCAACTGAAGTTGGGCCAGACTTCGATCCAGTTACACATCCTGTTTGAGTCCCTGGCTTTTTTTATTGGCTTCCGATATTTTCTTTATCTCCGGAAACTAAAAGCCGATCCAATAAAGGATAATAACAGAATATGGATTATAATCGGTGCAACCTTCGGTGCTTTTTTCTTTTCAAGAGTCCTGGGAGCATTAGAAAACCCTTCGATCTTTTTCAGCCCTGATACCCCCCTTCTTTATTATTACACAAGTAAAACCATAGTTGGCGGTTTGTTGGGTGGGCTATTATGTGTTGAACTTATTAAACTTGCAATAAGAGAGAAAAGTTCCTCCGGTGATCCTTTCGTGTTTCCTTTAATGCTTGCAATGGTTATTGGAAGAATCGGTTGTTTTACCAGCGGGGTATATGAGCCTACCTTCGGAATTGAATCATCATTACCCTGGGCAATGAATCTTGGCGATGGAATAATGCGACATCCGGTAGCTTTGTATGAAATTCTATTTCTAATCTTATTCTGGGCAGTGCTTATTCAAGCTAGAAGACGAGTAAGCTTAAAGAATGGGATACTTTTCCAATACTTCATGATAGGTTATCTTTTCTTTCGATTTTTAATCGATTTTATTAAGCCGGCACATGTTCTGCCGGTTCATCTCAGCAGCATACAACTAGCCTGTTTAGGCGGGCTGATTTATTATCATAAAACTATTTATCTTTCCTTTTTCAAACCTGAACACTTAACCGATGAACAACAATCGTAATTACATTTACTATGATCATACAATAAGCCTTTGTAATGAATGCCATAGAAAGATAGATGCAAAGATAATTTTTGAAGACACAAATGTTTATCTGGTTAAAACCTGCAAAGCACACGGCTTCCAAAAGGTTTTAATCGCCGATGATATTGAATATTATAAACAAATCAGAAATTACAATAAAGCTTCAGAGTACCCGATAAAACCACATACTGAAACTCATTTCGGCTGTCCTTATGATTGTGGCATTTGTCCGGACCACGAGCAGCACTCGTGTTTAACTCTTATAGAAGTAACTGATCGCTGTAATTTAACCTGCCCTACCTGTTACGCAAATTCTTCACCGACATATGGCAGGCATAGATCGCTTGCTGAAATTGAAATGATGATGGATGCAGTTGTTTTAAGCGAAGGAGAACCTGATGTGGTTCAAATAAGCGGAGGCGAACCCACCATCCATCCAGACTTCTTTGCTATTTTGGATCTGGCCAAAAGCAAGCCTATCAAACATCTAATGGTTAACACCAACGGGATTCGTATCGCCAACGATGTCGAATTCACAAAGAAGCTTGCGACATACATGCCCAACTTTGAAATTTATTTACAATTCGATTCTTTTGAGCCCGAAGCTCTAATAAAACTAAGAGGAAAAGATCTTACCAATGTTCGCGCAAGAGCAATAGAAAACCTTAATAAATTTAACCTCTCTACTACGCTTGTTGTCACCCTACAAAAAGGATTAAATGATCATGAAATCGGAAAGATTATCGAATATGCTTTACAACAACCTTGTATAAGAGGAGTAACTTTTCAGCCTACTCAGGTAAGCGGACGTTTGGAGAACTTCGATCCTGCCAAAGACAGGCTAACTAATACCGAAGTACGCCGGAAAATAATGGAGCAGTGTGATATATTTAAGCCGAATGACCTTATTCCTGTGCCGTGCAACCCGGATGCACTTATAATGGCTTACGCATTGAAAGTAAATAATACTGTATTTCCTCTTACGAGTTTGATAGATCCTGAGATTCTTTTGAATAATTCGAAGAATACAATAGTTTATGAGCAGGACGAAACTTTGCGTAATTATATGCTGAAGATCTTTAGTACGGGTAACTCAGTTGAGGAGCTTAATGAAGAATTTAAACATCTTCTCTGTTGTCTTCCTGATATCGTAGCACCGGGTCTTTCGTACAATAATCTATTTCGGATAATTATTATGAACTTTATGGATGCCTACGATTTTGATATCAGAGCAATTAAAAAGTCTTGTGTTCATATAGTAGATACCAATGGAAAGATAATTCCATTCGAAACCATGAACTTGTTTTACCGCAATGAATTAAAGGAAAAACTGGAAATAATAAGAAAGGAACTGAGCCATGTCTAATTTAAAGCTTATACCAGGAATTAATCTTCTTGTATTGCTTCTTTATACTGTCTTCATTAACATTACATCCACGGGCAGCGAGAGAAGCCTCGGGGTAGCTGTTAGTATGGCATTTTGTATAACTGCACAAGTGGCAATTAATTTAATGGCATCTCTTATTAAGTTTTCAACACACGAACCCGCACTAGGCAGGTCGTATCTCTTGAGTGCAGGCATTGTATTGTTGATAGGATTTTCAGCATGCTTTGGAACAGCTGGTTTGTAACAAGCGTCGCCTCACAACGAAATTGCAATTGAAGTTAATCACTGCCGACTGGTTGAACAATCGTATCCATTTCACCGCGTAGGCACCAAAGAGCGCATAGCCCGGCATTGTGTCAAGGCCGGGAAAAGCCAAAAAAAACAACAACAATTTCCCGCTTGTATAGCCTTGACGCATTGGCTGGCGTCGGTATCTTTGTCGGGGTGGTAAAATGGATGCTGCCGATAAACCAACTCTTAATTCTGCAATCTCCAATGGTTGTTACTTAGATCATCATATCCTATTAGCCCCTTCTTTGCATCGAAATACAGAACATTTACATCTTGTATGTATTTTAAATAGTCAGGTTTTAATGGTGTATTATTGTTGGAATTAATTACAAGCACATCTTCGTAAGTTTTACCGCTAATTACCATCTGCACTTTATTGGAATTATATTCAAGGATGATAGATGAATAACCCGCCTTTGCGTTCCAAAAGGGAAAACTAACGAATCCAGAAAAAGTAGACGGAAATTCCTTATATAGGTTTGCTTTCGCAGATTCTTCATCATCCGGCCAGCGTCTAAGCACTATATTCATCGGGTTACTAGAATAGGGATAGGTTTGAATTTCAATTTCTTTTTGGTCGTAATAATAATAGCTCGCCGCATAAGTCGTAAAAAAACCCATACCGACTGTATGCCATTGTTTAAAATCTGTAGAAACCTCAGAAACTATATATTTTTGCTCAACTCCATTCTCATTTTTAAATATCAAAATTTGTCCTTTGGAGTAAGGTGTTAGCTTTTCGTAATCCGCACCACGGAACTTATAGTAAGCAATCTCATGAGGCTCTTTGCGGCAACCCACTAACAGAGCGAGCGTTAAGAAGGAGAGAAAAAATTTCATAGATAGGATTCATAATGTAATAACTTAAAGATAGGCATTTATAGCTTTGTTCAAGCACATGGTTTCAGTAAAGCAAAAACCTGACATTTAGAGGGACTATATAAGCCCCTCATCAGCAAATGAAAAATACTCTTCGGCGGTAATTATCAAATGATCTAACACTGATATATCTAGTAATTTTCCAGCTTGGGTTAGCTTATTAGTTAATTGCCTATCTGCTTCAGCAACCTGGAATAGTGCGATTTGATTTGTTAGCTTTTCCATAATCTTAGATTTAAATTAATTATGGCGCTCTCAGCGGCTGTAAACCGGACAAAGGGCAAAGTGGAGATTCAAAAAATGCGGAGGTTCCGCCCCATGCTGGATACCCATTTTTTTAAGACTACTTTGGCGAAGCGAACCCGTGTCTGGGTTATGGCCGAAATTTGTGTTAATGATTATTCGTGTCTTTATTAACTCCCGCAAAAGTCCATACCCTATTTCCTTCCCATTTAGTTTATATAACAAATAATTGTCGTTTATCGGAATTGTATAAAACAAAGTCTGTTTTGTGCAATCGGTTGCCAAGCCCAATATATAAATTTGTTATAAGTAATCAGGAAAGTAGCCTTCTTTGCAAAATCCTGAGAATTAAACCAATATGATTATGATGACTCGTTCAGGAAGCAATAGATGAATCTCTAATTCTTCCTTCTAACGTTTAAAGGCTTAAGATGGATCAGAAATTCTATAGTCGCAAATTTACAATCCAGATTTGCTTAATTAGTCTGTAGAAACCGGATTTACTGATCTTACTGTTTGCCCGTTGTAGTCAGATTGATATTTATTACTGATCAATAAACATAAACACCCTCGGCCATTCCATTTGAGATAAACATTCAATTATACAATAAGTAAGTATGGTTGGCTTAAATGAAGAGAGAAAATATTGTAAAATACTTGAATCGAAATCTTGCGAGTGCGGTCTGGCGGCTTCTGTTTTGTTCATTATAGCTTGACCAATCGTATTAAGTCATGAGAAATTCGAGTGCTCAGGGAGGAGAAGGATACAGTGAAGCTTTTCTATTGGCCCAACTAGCAGAAGATAGTGAATTTGCCTTTAGGAAAGTTTTTGAATTATATCATAGTAAGATTTATAAAGTTGCTATGATGTATGTCAAGTCCATTCCGGCAGCGGAGGAAATAGTTCAGGATGTGTTTTTAAAACTTTGGACTAAAAGGAAAACTCTGCAGAGCATTCAATCACTGGAATCGTGGTTGTTCATAGTTACTAAAAATCATACATTCAATGTCTTAAAAAAACAGGCCAATGAGCTGCATGCCAAAGATAAATGGGCTGAACAGGCAGTTTTAATAGACGATACTCTGGAATCGAAAGTAATCAGTTCAGACTACCAGCGATTAATTAACGAGGCAATTTTGAGATTACCTCCACAGCAGCAAAAAATTTATCGGTTAGCAAAAGAGCAAGGAATGTCTTATGAGGCTATTGGAAACGAATTGGCACTTTCTCCTTTAACAGTTAAAACACATATGGCAAGGGCATTGGCTGCTTTGCGAATATTAATGAACTCTTATATGTCGCTGATTATTATACTATTGAATTTTTTTTTAAGATAATCTGATTTTTTTTTACCTCACAAGTACTCCGACACTTTGTCCTAACGGTCTTTATATTAAATGTCTCAGCTAATTCATCATGGCTAACAATAGTAGGTTCTTAGAACTTTTAGAAAAACATATAAATAATAAAATTTCTCTTGAGGAACATGATGAGCTGTTTGCTGACGTTAACGCCGGAGTATATGATGATCTGTTGTCTCACCATATTCTGGATACTTTAAGAACAGAGGATTCTGTTTTAAGTCAATTAGATAAGACGAAAGCCGAAGAAATCCAGGCTAATATATTAAGACACAGAGGTGCTGATGATATGCATCTCAGATCAATTAAAAGATTTATTCCATTATTGGTTGCAGCCAGCGTTTTATTTGTTGTTTCTTTCTCGCTTTACTTTTTTGGTAAAAAGTCTACGCTCACTGGAGAGCAATTCATAGCCGAAATTACCAACCACACAAAGACGGTTGAGAATTTTACACAATCTACAAAAATAGTAAAGCTCGAAGATGGAACATCTGTCACTCTTTTCCCGGGTGCTACAATTAGTTATCCACGCAAATTTAGGTCAGATAAGCGCGAAGTCAATTTGAAAGGTAAAGCCTTCTTTAATGTAAGTAAGAGTTCGTCGCGTCATTTTTATGTTTATCACGATAACCTCACTACTCATGTATTGGGAACTAGTTTTACAATTTCTGCTTCAGCTAGAAAAAATACTATAACAGTATCTGTAGCGACAGGTCGGGTTGAGGTTTACGAGAGTGTCAAAACAGTATCGGATAATAGCCTCGGGAAAAACGGCATTGTAATTTATCCTAACCAGAAGTTGCAGTACGACGCTGATTCAAGAAGATTCACCCTTGGTTTAGTCGATCGTCCAATGCCAGTTGCTAGTGAAAATGAATTGCAAAAAATTTCATTCGATTTTTCAGAAAATACTCTAAAAGAGGTATTAACAGCAATTGAAGCGGCTTATCAAGTAAGTTTCGTTGTTGGAAATTCATCGGTTCTTGATTGTAATTTCACCGGTGATCTGTCAAAACAAGATCTATATACCAAGTTGGATGTGGTTTGTCAATCTATAGGCGCAACATATGAATTGCAAGGCACAAAAATTTTTATCACAGGAAAAGGTTGTACTAATTAAATTAAAAAATATGAATAGATAAAATACAAAAGACAAAGTATGATGAATTAAAAAAGCCAGTAATGTGGGGACATTACCAGCTTCTCGCCCTTTCCGGGCCAGTTTTGCGCGTTCCGTTTAATTAACTAACAAAACCAATCAAAATTATGAAAAAAAAGCAACTCGTTGCTACAATTCGGTTTGCTATGCGACTAACCTTCGTCTACGCTGCAGTATCCGTAATTTTTACATATTCAGTGTTTGCGAATAGTCTTGCGGCACAAGGAATATTAGATAAATCGGTGTCACTTTCCGTTGAGAATGTAACCTTACAGAAAGTAATATCTCACGTTCAGAAGCAGACGGGAGTAAAATTTATTTATAGCCCAGATGCGATTAATGCATCGCAAAAAGTGAGCTTCATTACTAAAGATAAAAAGCTTGTAACTTTTATTGAAGAAAGTCTTAAGCCATTGGGTATAAGTTACAAAGTGGTAGATAATCAGATCTTGCTTTTTCAAACATCGACCAATAATTTTATTGGAAGCCTTTTGGATTTAACAGCTCAAAAGGTAGTCTCGGGAACTGTTCAAGACGAAAATGGCCTTGGTCTTCCAGGTGCAACGGTGTTGATCAAAGGGACATCGATTTCCGCTGTTACTAATAGTAATGGCGCTTTTGCTCTTGAAATTACTAACGATGACGCTATATTGGTAGTAAGCTTTATAGGTTATCAAAAGCAAGAAGTCGCCGTTAATGGACGGACACAAATTAACATCAAATTACTTCCTTCTGAAGCACTACTGAAAGATGTTGTGGTTGTTGGATATGGTTCTCAAAAGAAGTCTGATGTGACCGGTTCGGTAGTACGGGCAAATATCGATCAGGTTCGTCAGGCTCCTAATGCTACAGTCGGCCAAATGCTACAGGGAACCGTTGCCGGCCTTAACATCGGCCAGGTTTCAGTCGCAGGACAATCTCCCTCTATACAATTGAGGGGACAAAGCACTATAAGTGGAAATCAGGACGTTTTAATAATCCTTGATGGAATTGTTTACAGTGGTAGTCTTTCCAGTATCAATCCGAGTGATATCACTTCTATAGATGTCCTTAAAGATGCCAGCAGCAAAGCCATTTATGGGGCATCTGCTGCAAACGGGGTTTTACTAATCACTACTAAAAAAGGGAAAGTTGGAGCCAAGCCAGTGATCAATGTCACTTCCTCTTATGCAAGTCAGAATCCGGCTCACGAATTACACCCACTAAACCGGGAAGAGTTCCTTCAAAAAATAAGAGATCTGAACTGGAAAACGGCATATCTTGCGCCAGATTATGTAGCTCCTAATCCAACCTTCGATGTTCGTTCAAAATTAGATCCTACACAACGGGAAAACTACGATAATGGAACAGATTACAGCTGGTACGATGCAGCTACCAATCCTGGATACTTAACCGATCAACAAATTAGTGTAAGTAACGCCACCGAAAAAGCGAATTATTATATTTCAGGTGGTTATACCAAACAGAAGGGCTTTATCACTCAGGATCAATTTTCCCGCATATCAGCCCGGGTTAATCTTGAGTCGAAGGTTTTTAACTGGTTAACTCTGGGTGTCCAATCATTTGCGGCCTTTGCCGATTATTCAGGAGAAAGCCCTTCTCTTCATGATCTTTGGCTGTATAGTCCTCTGAATACACCTTATGATTCTAACGGCGAAATTATATTAACGCCCAACAAATCGTTTAATAACCCATTTTTAAGTCTCGCAGCCAATAGTTATGATAAAAGGAATTCGTTATTTGGAAATTTTTACACCGCTATGGATATCCCCTATATAAAAGGGTTAAACTATCGACTGAATTACGGGAACAACTATTACTGGAATAACTACAATTATTCAAATAAGTATTCAGCGAATTTCACAGGTGGAGCAAACAAAAATAATGACGATACCTACGATTATACCTTTGATAACATCTTAAACTACAAGAGGAATTTCAATGAGGCCCATGATATTGATTTTACCTTCGTTTATGGAGTAAGGGAACGAGAATTTTCCTATACTTCCGGTGCAGGAACTGGGTTTAATAATTTCTCTTTAGGTTATAATAGTCTCGAGCAATCTACTATTCAAAAGATCTATTCTGATGCCTGGAGTGAGGCTTATAATTATCAGATGGCTCGTCTTAATTACGGATACAAGAGCAAGTACTTACTAACTGCAACTCTTAGAAGAGATGGATTTTCTGGATTTGCAGAGAATAAAAAAACAGGTTTCTTCCCTTCTTTCGCAGCAGCCTGGAATCTGGATCGCGAACCGTTTTTTAAGGTTAGCTGGGTGAATAACCTGAAGCTGAGATTGGGATACGGATCAAACGGAAACCTTGTAAGAAGGTATTCATCATTGTCAAGTATTTCTCAAGGAGCATCGTATGTTTTCGGAGATGGCGCAGCTACACAATTTGGTCAACAGATGACTTCATTGGCAAATCCTGATCTTTCATGGGAAAGTACAGTGGGAATGAATGCTGGTATCGACCTTTCTATATTAAAGGGCAGGGTCAGCGGAAGTGTGGATTATTATAACAATGATACCAGAGATCTTTTGTTTAATGTGCAAATTCCAGGCATAACCGGGTTTGAACAAATAACCATGAACGTTGGAAAGGTGAACAATACAGGTATCGAATTCAACATAAACAGCACCAATGTCAGAGCAAAAGATTTCAAGTGGAACTCGGTTTTTAATATTTCGAGCAATAAAAATAAAATTAAAGAACTGCTTGGATCAGGAGATCTTGTAAGTAGTAATCTATTTATCGGCCGTTCAGTAGGTGCAATTTATAACTACCAGACAAACGGTTTATGGCAAATTGGAGAAACTCCTCCTGCTGGTTATGCTGTAGGTAGTAATAAATTGGTGGATGTTAATAATGACGAAAAAATAAGTTCGGACGATCGGGTGTTTTTAGGACGAACAGAACCAGCATACCGCTTTAGCATAGGCAACACATTCAGCTTTAAACAATTTTCTCTGTTCGCCTTCATTAACTCTGTGCAGGGAGGGAAGAACGGGTATCTGGGATTCAATAACCCTTGGAGCGACGGGGGTATACAGCAGGGCGATAATGCCATCCGGAACAACTGGTTCAGGGAGGTTGATTACTGGACGCCTGCTAACCCAAATGCCGAATACAGAATTACAGGTAGTGTGCCAGCGATCGATCCTGGTATCTATAAAGACAGGAGTTTTGTCAGACTTCAGGATGTATCTCTGAGTTATGATATTTCGCAATCAATAGCCAGCAAGATGGGACTGAAGGGCTGCCGCGTGTATGTAAGCGGAAAGAACCTGGCGACCTGGACTAAATGGAAGGGCTGGGACCCTGAAAGTCTTCAAAATGGAGGCTATTCCGGACTTACATACATCGCCGGTCCTATTATGAAATCGTACTCATTAGGTTTAAACGTCACTTTTTAACAATCACGATATGAAATATCTATATAAGTTGGTGATAGCTTGTTTCTTCTGTAGCCTGATATCCTGCAGCAAAAGCTTTCTCGATGAAAAGCCTTTAGATTTTGCTAGCTCATCAAACTCCTACCTAACAATATCTGACTTCAATGCATCTATTAACAATTTGTACAATTTGGTGCGGAATGAGTTCTATACTTCAAACGAGAATAACCCGTTTGATTATATCTATGGTCTCGACCTCGTTTACGATGGTCAGCCACAAGGTGCACAACGCTTTTACGACTATTCAATAACTACAAACCCTAGTAATACCTATCTCAACCTTCACTGGACTAATCTGTATAAAATCATCGCTGAAAGTAATGCGGTTCTTTCAAGGTTACCCTCTTCTTCTGTAAAAGGTGCTGATGCGGTATTGGTTGAAGCCAAAGCGAAATTTTTCAGGGGATTTGCCTACAGAACGCTCGCTTACCTGTATGGTGGGGTGCCACTGGTATTAGAAGAGATTGAAGGCATCAAAACTGATTTCGTAAGGGCTAGCAGGGATGAAGTGTACAATCAGGTTATCCAGGATCTGGTTTTCGCAGCGGCAAACCTGCCTAAAATTAATATAGCAAAGGACGGAGAAGTCTCAAATTTGGCAGCTCAACATCTTTTAGCAGAAGTATATCTTGCAACAAAACGGTTTAACGATGCAATAGCAGCAGCAAGTGTGGTGATAAGTGATAACAATATGGCATTGATGCAATCTCGTTTTGGTTCACAAAGCACTGATCCAGGAGATGTCTACTGGGATCTCTTCCGTCCAAAAAATCAAAACCGTGCCAGTGGTAACAAAGAGGCTATTTGGGTGATTCAGTTTGAAACAGACTTACCCGGTGGGTCCTCTTCGTCAACATCCATCAACGGAAGTTATCGTTTGGAACGCCAGCACGCTCCATTAATAAGGGATTTATCGGTAGGAGGAGTGAGTCCCTTTTTATGGCCGGTTTCCGACTACACTGGTGGCCGGGGTGTTGGATGGGCTCTCTCTACCCGCTATTTCAGCAATATGATCTGGCAAAGTGATTTTAACAATGACATGCGAAATTCGAACTATAATTTCGTGAGGACTTATACATACAATGATCCTTCAAAGCCAGCTTTTTATGGCAAAACGATCTCAACAGAGAATCCTCCAGCAGGAGTAACAGTTCCAAGCCGTGCCTTTTACGCCTATCAGTCAAAGTGTACAACGCCCGGGAAACATCCTGATGGTTTATTTCAGGATAAAAGCAAGCTACTTCTGAGTTCGGCTGCAGGAGGCACTTATACAGATCAGTACATGTTTCGCCTGGCAGAAACTTACCTGATCCGTGCCGAAGCCAATTTGGGAGCAAATAAACTTCAGGAAGCAGCCGATGACCTTAATAAAGTACGTTCACGGGCAAAGGCCTCCGATGTTTCTCCGGCTCAGGTGGATATTAATTATATTTTGGATGAGCGGATGAGAGAACTGGGCGTAGAAGAAAAACGTCGCTTAACTTTGGCAAGGCTGGGTTTGGTATACGAAAGAACTGTAAATGTAGCTCATAGCCCGGTTGCAGCAAATATTCAACCTTATAGCAATCTCTGGCCTATACCTCAGGCAGAAATTGAAAGGAACAAGGATGCAAAGCTTGAACAAAATCCGGGCTACAACAAATAAAGCTGCAGGTTAAATAAATTCGTTAAATAGAGAGGCAAGTTTAATACTTTCCTCTCTGCTTTTAAACTATCAGATCGATTTCGATGACTACAACCTTCAATTACTTTCGCAACACTTTCTGCTTTTTATTACTTGTTTTGTTATGTCCCGCCCTGAGATCTCATGCTCAAACGGGGAGATCCCTGCCGTTTATTATGGATATGGTTCATAATAATCCCGGAGAGGAGCCTTATGTAACGAAGTATAATGATCCGAATTATGTAAAATCGCAGGGATTTAATGGAATGGTAACGCATTGGTTTGTGAATTGCGCCATTACCTACGATAATTATGGAAAGGGGCTTGTACCTGTAAATACTGAGGAAAGAAAGTGGATAGAGACCCGGGCCTCAGAAATCGACAAGAAGCTCGCTGATTGTAAAAAAGCGGGTATGGACATATACCCCTTTACCGATTTTATTGTTTTTCCTCGTTCTGTATGGGCAAAATACCGCGACGAAATTTCAGGAAACGGAAAGGTTATTGGTGATGGTGGAATGAGTGGCCGTGCTGCAAAGCCAAATATGCAAAGCAAGCGGACGCAAGATCTGCTTCGGGCTCAGATTGATGGAATTTTCGAGCGCTTTCCTGATCTAGCAGGACTAACCACACGGTTTGGTGAAACCTACCTGCATGATACGCCCTACCATATGGGTGGCGGGCCTATACGGGAAGGAAAGGAGGGTATAGAGGATCAAATCACGTTTATAAATATTCTTCGGGAAGAAGTATGTGTTAAGCGGAATAAAAAGATATTCTTTCGTACCTGGGATTTTGGATATAACTTTCATACTAACCCCGAATATTATTTAGCGGTAACGAATAAGATTGCGCCACATCCAAACTTATTCTTCGTTATCAAATACCAGCAGGACGATTTTCATCGCATGACACCATTTAATCCAACAATCGGAATTGGAAATCAGCCACAGATAGTAGAAGCTCAGTCACGTATGGAGGCATATGGAAAAGGAGCGCATCCTTACTATACAGCAAAAGGTGTAATCGACGGATGGCCAGAAACTAAATATGAAATAACGTTTGGAAGTCACGAGTTTACCGGTAAACTGAACGATCCGGCAAAGCCGAGAGGGATTAAAGATGTATTGAGCACAGGATTATTGAAGGGAGTATTAACGTGGTCAAACGGGGGCGGCTGGGATGGCCCTTACACCACTCACGAGATATGGACAGACCTGAACACTTTCGTGATATCGCAATGGGGACGTAATCCAGAACGATCAGAAGAAGATATTTTTTATGAGTTTGGCGCAAATTTAGGTTTACAGGGGTATCAGGCAGACCTTTTTCGTCAACTTTGCCTATTGACTGTAGAGGGAGTTCGAAAAGGTCAATTGAACAGTTATACTTCCAATTCTGTATGGTGGAGCAGAGATCAGTATTTTTCTGTCGCAGAAAATAAGAAAGTGCTGAATGAATTTATCCGAAAAAACGTTGAAATACAAGTACTAGCCGAAAAAGCAGAAGCCTCGGCAATCTGGCGGCAGATTGAATTACTGTCAAAGCAATTTTGTGTTAAAGACGCAGAAACACAGGAAGCAATAGAAGTTTCGAGCACCTATGGCCGGATAAAATATGAATTAATTGAACAGATGTGGATTCTTATGATCGAGAATGCTCGGGCAAAAAGGAACGGCACTTTAGATAAGGAGCGGGTACGGTCAGCAATTAAGACCTACAATCGCTTGTGGGATGAATGGCGGCATTTGAAATCCTCAAGTAAATATTGCGCCAGCTTGTACACTGATAAATCGTTTAGAAACGAGGAATCAGGAAGCATTGGCGAACTGGTTAGGGAATTATCAAAATCTATTGACTAAGTCAAGCTCTGGAAAGACAAGTTTTGTCCCGGGTTGTTCGAGGACATGGGCGACCGTAAGTTTAAAAATCAAAGGCATACCATTAATCAGCACAGTGACATCTGGTCGAAATTCTTCATCGCCATTTTTGCAGGTAAGTTCGGTTGTTACGTTGAAGCTGTTATTCTGCAGATTATTGAAATCAAATAGCTTTAAGCCGGAAGTTGCGGTCAATGATTTATAAAACTCTCTTCCTAAATCGTCATAATCTAGCTTCAAACTTATTTTCTCAAGGTGCCTTTATTTCCAGCGTTGATAATGTAGGGTTAATTCTACCTATACTATCCTGAAATATCCCTGGGAAAATATTAGTTTCCTCATTCCTCTTAAGATGTTCCTTGCGAGAAATGTAATCATAACCTAGCTTAGTCAAATGCAGCAATGTTGAAATTTTAACTCTGGAATCTTCGTTAAAAGCCATTAAGTTTCTGTAGTAAGTAAGGAGCGCCTTTTCGGTATCAATGATAATATTATGTTTTGACAAATCAGGATGAGGAGCTCCTAATATTGCTCTTATTCGAAAATAAATAAAGATACTTCAAAGATAGTAGGCGATCGAAGGTACTACCTGTTATTAAGCTTTATTCTAAGTTTCTTAAACCTTTTGTTGCTTTGTTGAACCTCCTTTATTTTGGCTTTAGCTGCAGCCTCAGCCAGTGCAGCTGCTGCCTGTTCACTCTCTAACTTGTCGGTAAGTAATTGTATCTCCTCCGGGTCTCTATGATACGTGGTATCGGCCCAATAAGCAACATTGGGATATCCTTGCCTAATTACCCGAAACTTTACAGAATTCTCATTCAACCTCCCGTTCTCCGTCCACATACTAACAGATATACCCATGACCATGGCACTCACTAGGAGCAGAACAACTGCTCCAATAATGAAGCCCTTAGACTTATCCTCAAAATGATGATATCGCCGCACCTTAATTACTTCAGGCAATCCATTACTCAAATTTTTAATCTTTGTGATTTGCTCCTCAATCTTATCAACCGGATAACAATGATTCACCCGTAACAATTCTTTTTTCATTATCTCAAGTTGATTGCTATAATCCGGTATACGGATTTCTGGAAACTCAATCTTCCGGTTTTCTAATGTCTGTAATTTGGTAAGCATGAGCTGTAGCACTTCTTCCTGTTCTTCCAGCTGTTCTTCAATAGTTTTCTTCATAATGATCTTCCCTGAGAAATTGTACGTTTAGTTTTCTTACGCTTTAATAGATGGAAGTCGACAGCTTCCTCGTAGCCCGAAGCATTCAGAAGTTTTGCCAATATTGGTTCGGTAGTAATTTCAATTTCATCCTGGTCGAAAGTCTTCGGATTCTGTTGTTGCCTAATTTCTTTTTGATGATTTTGTTCAATCTGCTGGTTCAGCTTAGAATAGCTCAAGCTCCGGTCAATCTCTGAACCTTTCAGTTTTAAGCCACCCTTGCTGAATGAAATTCCCTGAATTTCGGCTGTTCCACCTTTATATTTATAGTGCAGTTCAATACCTTGTCGATTTAGCAGATTTTCAAGTTCTTTCCATGTTTTTGCCGGTGCTGATGCTTCTTTGATAGCATCATAGAGCTGGTACTTAATTCTATCTGCTCCCGTAAGTCTGGGCCGGTTCACCTGTGCTTTTCCCTGGGCCATGTGATAGCCATGTTTTAAAGTGAGCTGCTTACAAACTTCCGCGTTTCGCTTTCGCTGATACTGGTCAGATATAGTCTTCGCTTCATTGTTTACCCGATTGTACACGATGTGAATATGCGGATGCTCCCGGTCGTGATGCTGAACAACCAGGAACTGTGTATCTGCAATCTTCATTTTCTGCAGGTATTCCTTTGCATGCTGCGCCATCGTATCAGGACTTAGCTTCTCTTTATCCTGCACGCTCCAACTTAGGACAATGTGCCCGACTGCTTGCCCAAGTTCCGGGTTCATTTTCCGCTGCATGTTGAAGTCGTTGATAATGTGTTGAATGCTATCCGCTCTGATTCCCTCTGCGTGAAGGATAGTCGCTTCCTCCCGTTCCAGGTTATAGCGGATACAGCCTGCAAAGCTTTTTCCGGTTTTAACTTTCCCGATCATCAGCGTTTAGTTTTTTCAAGGTTTCGTCAATCTCAAAAAGGATATCGCGGCAGCGTTTCAGAATTGATAATAATCCTTCCTTATGGGCCAGGTGTGTGGTCTGGTTTAAGTTATTAGCCATACCGGCTAGCATTCTTAAGTGGACTAAGTCTTCCGGACTTAAACGGGCCACGACCTTGGCCCGTTTGGCAGCTTGGCGAAACCATTCGCTGACAGACATCCTCGCTTCCTTTGCTTTGTGCTTGATAAGAAGAAGCTCGGTATTGGTCACTCTTACCCGGATATCATTGCATAGTTTGATCCGTTTTACAGGTCTTCCTCCCTTATGCTTCTTTGGTTTTTCTAAGGTCTCTTCCATAATCTCTTTTCAAATTCTTTAATCCTTTTGCGACCATCGGGAGAAAAAGGCAAGTTGGTTCCGGCTACCGCCGGAAGAGTTTTTGTGGAACAAAAACACAAACTTGCTCCCTGCAAAACGCCAAGGAAATAAGGCGCCTCTTTAGGCCAAATCTTAAAGGATTATTCAACTATTATTTACATTCCAATAAATCAGGCTCCCAATCTTCGGGTGATACGATGGTTCATACTTGATGTAGCCCGACTCATGAAGTTCTTTGATGCACTTGTGATAGGTAGCGATTGATGCAATTTTTGAGTAGCCCATCAGCTCTTTTCGGGTTACCGAAAACGGACTCTTAAAGTTCTTCCGTTGCCAGCAGATAAAGAGTGCAGTAAACAGGCTGATGTGTGAAGTCAGTAATTCCGGGTCGTTTGCGATGCGTTTAAAAAGCGTGTTAAAGCGCTTTGCTTCCTGTACTATCATAAGCTCTTCATAAATCGTCCGGTGATAGAAATGTTCTTTTGCTGGGTGCTACTTCCGTTTTCAAGCAGGCTGTAAATGTCTTCCTGTTTGTAGTAGTAGATGGTGCCTACCTGGGTGAAGCGCAGGGTGCCGTTAATTCGCAGATTTTGCAAAGTGCCTGGTGAGATGTTCAGGAGTTTCCGCACGTCCTGACTTTTTAGCCACTGTTTTCCCTGGGGCTGATTTGGCTGAATAATCTTTAGCAGCTCTTCTAATAACTCGGACTTAAACTGCTGTAAGTCTTCTTTGGTGATGATTTCCACTGACATAATGTTCCTCATTTATAGGTTTCAAAATTCCCGATACCGGCAAATTATTCTTCACACCTTGTACCGGAGGTGTGTGTTTTTTATTCAGGCTGTTGGTACCTTCCACATATCAAAGTTTCGGATTCCGAAAACTTAAACTGGGTAGTTTTAGGTACTACCTATGTTTTTTGTAAAGGAAAGAAGTGTTCGAGAGACTCAATGGGGACTTTTAAAAATCCCCATCGGAATCGAGCCTTTTTGAGAAATTTTGGGAAAGACTGGGATAGAAATTTATCTGAATAGAGCGAGTAATTAGATTGTATAGATTTCATGTGCATCGAATTGATGCTCAAAGTTGAGTATAGCTGAAGTTTTAAGTTCGCAAGGGATCCGCAAGGTGCGAATGTTTTTTGATTGAACAGGAGGGGTTACGGCGGGAGTTTACTTATCTATTAGACAGACTACCTGAGTGTTAATTAGAAACATTAGGCTAATTGAGCGTTTTAATTATCTTTAGACCTCAAACCTGTCATAATTTATGTTCGGAATTAGTTATATCAAATTCGATTCGATGACCTATGTTATTCATTACAAAAATGGGAACATAGAGAAAGAAGGTCGCGGATTATCATTCTTCTACTTTACTCCCAACAGCTCAATTGCAGCTATTCCTATGGGAAGTAATGATCTTCCGTTTATTTTTAATGAGACCACTCACGATTATCAAAGCATCTCTATACAGGGTCAGGTTACTTATAAGATTGGAAACCCGAAGCAACTGGCAGAAATGCTCGACTTTACTGTGAATGATAATGGTATCTATAAAAAGAACGATGTTGAGAAGCTGAACCAACGATTAATTAATGAGGCACAAACAGCGACATCTTCATTTATTCATCAGTTAGGCTTGAAAGAAGCTATACGCTCCGCAAAAACTATTGAGGAGAAAATCTCAGAGGGCTTAAAGAGCTCTCAGGCTATCTCCATTTTAGGTATTGATATACTTAGTGTCAGCATTCTGGCCATAAAGGCTAGTCCTGAAATGGCGAGAGCGCTTGAAACCGAAACACGCGAGCGTTTGTCGCAGGAAGCTGATCAGGCGGTTTATGTTCGGCGCAACTTTGCTGTTGAACAAGAACGAATTATTAAAGAAAGTGAGCTCAGCACTGAAATAGCTGTGGAGGAAAAACGGAAGAAAATTGACGAGAAAAAGATGGAAGCCGAGATCCAAAAAGCTGATAATGACAGAAAGCTCAGAGAGATGAAAGTTAAGGCAGATATCTCTGTAGAGGATCAACGAAAACTTTTAATCGATCAGAAAACAGAAAATGAACGCAAAGAAGCGGATACACAAGGCTATGTAATTGAAACGACATTGAAGCCTTACAAAGAGATGGACTGGAAGACTATTACTGCACTTAATAACAACCCGGATCCGAAATTTAATATTGCCCTTGCCTTCCGCCAGTTAGCTGATAATGCCGAAAAAATTGGCACTTTAAATATAAGCCCTGATCTACTTGAGTCTATATTAAGCGACAGTAAAGACAAAAAATGAGCTTTGAGTACGCCATTCTCGTAAAGAATAAAACGCGGCTTGAAATACTTATTGAACGTTTCAATACGAAAGCTCAGGCTAAGTTTTACATTGAGCGCTCAGGTGGAAATTTTGAGGAATATGAAATTGAGCATGACCAGTTTCAAACATCCTTGTCGACAGTTCAGCGAAATTTATCAAAGGTTATAAAAAACAAAATCGTTGACAGATCATTTCTGCCATCTTTTCTTTTTAATGAAAATCAACTTGTTGTAGTGGTAGGTCAGGACGGACTTGTTGCCAATACGGCCAAATATGTAAATGGAAATCCCATTATCGCTATAAATCCGGATAGTGAGCGGTATGATGGCTACCTGCTTCCCTATACACCGGATAATTTTGTTGAAGCGGTTGAAAAAGTGATGAGTAATAACTACGTCTGCAGAACTGCTACGTTCGCTGAGGCAAGTTTAAATGATGGGCAGCGGTTACTCGCCTTCAACGATTTATTTATTGGAACATCTTCTCATGTTTCTGCCAGATACAAAATCTCATATGGACAGGCAATTGAAAACCACTCTTCTTCGGGCGTTATTGTTTCTACAAAGTCTGGTTCTACCGGCTGGCTTAGCTCCATTTTTAATATGACTTTTGGAATGAACAAGTTCATTCAAAAGCAGAAGGACAAAAAAAAGATACCAAAGCTTAAAGACAATCAATTGATGTTTGTCGTTAGAGAACCGTTTGAAAGTAAAAAAAGCCAGACTGATTTAACTGTAGGTGTTATTACATCGCAGCATCCATTAGTTATCGAATCGTTTATGCCTTCGAACGGAGTGATCTTTTCCGATGGGATAGAAGCTGATTTCTTAAATTTCAATTCAGGTGCTATCGCTACAATCAGTATCGCGAAGGAAACAGCTAATCTGGTGGTAAGAAACTTGTAAAAGTTAAATTTAAACGACCTGAGTAAAGCAGGTAATTGCAAATCCTCACTACCGGATGCACTTACTTTCTTAAAACTCGCTATTTCTCCTATATTCGTTCTACGGATTACCTAATCAATCCCGTATTGATGAGATTTAAACAACACTTGCCGGTAACCTACCTGCTTTTTACGTACAGGGGGCGGCTGTCTCGGGGGGCGTATTTAACAGCGCTTTTATTTTGCTGCGCGGCTTTTTATGTGCTGTCTAACCTGCTGAACTTCGCGCATCAGGGCGCGGGATATGTCATGTACCCCATTTTATTTTGGGTGCTGATCAATATCTCAGCTAAGCGTTTACACGACCAAAGCAAATCTGGAACACTTCTTTTTCTAGCCTTAATACCCGTGTTGGGGCCATTATATCTTATCTGGCAGCTCTTGTTCAAAAGGGGCAGTTATGAATCGAACAAGTATGGCATTGTGCCAGGCACCAAGGCAGATTACCATAAGAACGACGAAGGACAGGTCATCCCGCATCTTAAAACGGGGGAAAGTATAATCGATGATGTAACCCGGTTGAATCCGGTATTGGTAAAACGTATAGAGCGGCCCGAAACTATTGAAGCACTCTGCGAACTGGTAAAGAATACAAAAGAACCACTCAGCACTGGAGGAGGCCGTTTCAGCATGGGTGGACAAACGGCGAGCCCGCACACTGTTCACGTAGATATGCGAAAGCTGAACCGAATTCTGGAATTAAATAAAGAAGAAAAGTGGATCAGGGTAGAATGCGGCACTCGCTGGTGCGATATCCAGCAGTACATAGACCCTCATGATCTAAGCATTAAGATTATGCAAACCTACGCCAACTTCACTGTCGGAGGAGCATTAAGCGTTAATGCACACGGTAGGTATATAGGCCAGGGCCCGGTGGTGCTTTCCGTACGGGCAATTGATTTAATCCTTCCTGATGGCACTTTGCTCCAGGCAAGCAAAACAGAAAATACAGAATATTTTTATGCAGCCATAGGAGGTTATAATGCTATCGGTATCATTGCTCGCGCAGAGCTTGATCTGGCTGATAATATCGCGCTGAAGCGCGTAAACAAGAAGATGCCGCAACGTGATTACTACACTTATTTTAAAGAACATGTGGTATCTGAGCCAAAATCTGTTTTTCATAACGGCGACATTTATCCACCGCTCTACAAGCGCATGCGGGCGGTTACCTGGGTAGAGACAACAGAGAAACCAACAGTGAAAACACGTTTGATGCCCTTAAAAGATTCCTATCCGCTGGAGCGGTACTTTCTCTGGAGCTTTACTTCTACTCCTCTGGGAAAATGGCGTCGCGAGTTCCTAATTGATCCGCTGGTGTTTCTTAATAAGAAGATTCACTGGAGGAATTATGAAGCAGGATATGACGTAGCAGAACTGGAACCTAAATCGCGCAAAGCGAGTACTTATGTGTTGCTGGAGTATTTTGTTCCGGTAGATAGCTTTCAGGCTTTTGCGGATCAGATGGCTGAAATCTTTATCCGCTATAATGTAAATGTGTTGAACGTTTCAGTACGTCACGCTAAAGCCGATCCCGGAACTTTACTGGCCTGGGCAAGGGAGGAAGTATTTGCCTTTGTAGTATACTATAAACAAAAGACTGCAGCCTTCGAAAAAAACAAGGTAGCTGTATGGACAAGAGAGCTTGCAGATGCTGTGATTGAAACAGGTGGATCTTACTATCTACCTTATCAAATCCATCCAACAACAGAACAATTCCATAAAGCCTACCCTCAGGCTAAACAACTTTTTGAACTGAAGCAAAAGCTTGACCCTGACTACAAGTTCAGAAATTGTCTTTGGGATACTTATTATCAACCTTTTATTGAAACGAAACATGAGCACAGCATCGGAGTTTAAAACCGTTTTTACCGATACGAAACTGAGTGATAATTTCTATCGGTTTTTGCAGGTAGTATTTCATCTGTATCCAGAAGATAAATTTCATAATTTATTGAAGGAGATAACCATGCAATTGAATTCTGACGAGGAGATTTATAAAAAGGTTCAATCTGAACTGCCGGGAATAAAGCCCTTTCTTTCTGAATTAACCTACGCCTTGCCTGCATTGAAAAAACAGAAAAAAGAAATGGCTCGTCAAGCGCTAGAGCTCATGGGAGATCGCAGAAAGATAAACGGTTATATGGAGATTGGCTCAACCGGAAGGTACATTTCTGAATTGCGGGAGCACCTGCAGCTTAGCGGACCAATTTTGCTGCTGAATGATAAGGCGCCAAGTAACTCACCTGCTGATATTATGGAACGCGGACAGCTCTTTAGACTGGGGGTATTTACCAATATTCAGGATTATGCACCAATATCTGAAGAAACAATAGCAAGCAGTTGCCTTGACCTTATTACCTGTTATATAGGACTCCACCATTGTCTCGACGAGAAGCTAGGCTCTTTTATTAAGTCGCTCCACCGGGTACTACGACCAGGTGGGATGTTTATCATCCGAGATCACGATGTGAGGACGCCTGTAATGGCCACGTTTGTTTCGTTGGTACATACAGTTTTCAATCTTGGGTCGAATGAAACCTGGGAATTTGAGAAGAATGACTTTAAAAACTTTAAATCGGCAGATGAGTGGAGCAGAATAATCAGTGAGGCGGGTTTTAAAGATTCCGGTAGGCGGCTTTTACAAGACAAGGATCCTTCGGATAACACTCTAATGCTCTTTACGAAATAAGATGGCCAGGCTACGCATATTTACCTTGATCTGGCTTTTTCTGGCTGTCGCGATCTATCAATACAAGCATCCCGACTCTTCAACAATCGATGAGCGGGCTAACGACCCTGTGCCACAGAATTGGATGAAAAATACCGGTGTTCCGACAGTGTCTTCGAAAGACATACGGCCCGCGGACCAGACTTTTCTAACTTTCCCTGAATGGTTCCTTGTTTTCAGCCCGGATGAACAGGCGGATTATTTTAAGGGAACAACGTCAACTTCTTTTCCATACATGGGTCATGTCAGTCAGCTCTGGAACGGCTATAAAATTGTATACAGCCAAATAAAAGATAACTATCAGTTCAATACAGGGTATCACGTGATGATCTGGGTGATAGCTGTAAGTACAACAGTTGAATATGGTTTAAAGAGTGTATACGAAACGATGGTTGGTGGTTTTACCGATACCGGACAACCGTTGACCTCGGAAGATCAGTTCAACGCAAACTATATGCGCAGCTATGTTGATTTTATCGAAACAACGCCATGGTATCTGTTTGATTTTATGGATCAGTTGCATGGGCTTTGGTCTGAAACCTCCGCGGGGGGCGGTCATTGGTTAAGAAAGTTAGAGCGAAGGTACTATCTCACAACCGAGCTACTGGTAAAGGCTGGTTATGGTTATCTGATTAAACTGGGAACACAGTCGGCTTATGAAGAAGCCCTCCTTAACACAACCGTAATACTTGATACTCCATTTGATAAGGGGCATTACCCCGATGGTGTGTCATTTCTCGGTATACAAAACGGCATAATGATGAGCTTTCCAAGATATGCACCTTTTAAAATCGCAGCTGCTGTGGCTGGTCAGCAAGATCTTAATTTTAATGAAATTGCAGGAAACGATTCGGCTATCCTGTTAACTGTAATTTCTTCTCAGAAGCCAAATACAGATCCACACCATACGAAGGTTTTATTCAGCCAGCCGTTTTTAACCAAGCCGGGATTAAACCGCTTTGCATTGGTAACAACGGTCCCGCAACTTTCTAAAGTCTTAAGTGAGTTAAGAAGCAATAATATTGAAGTAGAGCATATTTATGATTATTAAGCTAATGAAGAAACTTAATATTCTTATCATTTTGGTATTAGTAACTAGTTGTCTAATTATGATTGGAATAGGTCATGGAGTTGGGCCATTATTCCTGATTGAACTTATCTCCATTCCGGCCATATTTGCTTATGAAAATGGGACTAATAGTTACTCTGAGTCTCTGGAAACTTTTTCGTTTATATCTTCCTTTATCGCTCACATTCTGTTAATATTAGCTAGCAGAAACAAAAAAGTAAAGTGGAAAATAATTTTAAGTTCCATTGGACAATTGTTACTTCTCGTCAGCATCTTCATATTAACCAGAAACTATTCATTCAGCAACTCGCACGAGTTTACTTTGTATTCAAGTACACCAGCATTGGTAAGTATGGTTCTATTGAGCGGCTATATCGTGTGGAACCGAAAACGCCTATTAGATAAAGGAAGCTCTTAATATCAAACCCGACAATAACTGAGTAGGCATTTTAGCTCTATAACCCCTGAATTGCTAGGATAAACCGCAGTTATATGGGTGAGTAGCTAGCTTCAGTGTTATATTGACGGATTCTTTTCCATCAAAAGTATATCTCTTCACAGTCTCCCTTTCAATACCTTTACTGCATCACCCCTGCCAAGTGAAAGATGACTTAACCATTGTTTCTGTTGATCGTTCGCCAGCCCTTCGGCCTGCCAGCTCATTACCCTAGCTTCGAGCCTCTCCAAACACAGCTTTTTATTCTCCAGTTGAGAACGACTATCCATAGTAAACACCTGAATGCCTGAAGGAAGATGTATGCCTCTAACCGCAGTTTCAACCTTATTTACATTTTGTCCGCCGGGCCCGGAAGCACGGCAAGTTTCTATTTTTACAGCTTTCGGATCCCATTTTGGAAACTCCTTTACATCAAAGATTGAGACGCCCGCAAACCAGTTTTTACGTTTGTGATTTGGACGGTAAGGGCTTTGAGCAATCCATTGAATAGTGCCTTTCCATTCCTGGATAAATTCCTCGAGTTTATCGCCTTGAGCACTAAGAGTCACCGAAAGCAATGTTTCGTCTTTGTCTGCTTTTTTACTTTCAATCTCTAAAATGCTGATCCCTTGTTTTGTAGCTTGTTTAAGCATTATTTCACGGATACGGAAAACCACCCGGCAGCATTCTGCCGGGCCTTTTCCTGAAGTGATTTGTATAATAACCTTGTTCATGACTAATCTTTATTCATTCTTACAATACGAGGTATAAATTTCCCCTGTACATCTACCAGCTCACTTTGCGCCTTAATTACTTTCTCGATGTCTTTGTAGGCTAAAGGGTTTTCCTCTATGCTACCACCGATAAGAGTTACGCCAGCATTTAGCAGCAGCTTCTTCATGGCCGAAACGGTCATACTATCTTTGGCTTTTTGACGGCTCATAGCCCGGCCTGCTCCATGCGAGGCAGAGTTCAGAGCTGTGTTAATGCCTTTACCTGTTACCAGGTAAGCTGGTGTAGTCATACTGCCTGGGATAATTCCCAATTCTCCCTTGCTTGCCGGTGTTGCGCCCTTGCGGTGAACAATCACCTCCTTTCCATCGAGTATCTCCTTCCATGCAAAATTGTGATGGTTCTCGATTACCGCGAGGGATTTTAATCCCAGGGCCTTCAGCAGATTCGTATGGATACGTTCGTGACAGGCTTTTGCATAATCACCAGCCAGAGTCATAGCTAACCAATATTCCTGTCCGGCTTCGCTATCCAGATCGAGCCATGCCAGTTGTTGTGCCTGCCGAGGCAGCTTGCAGGTGTTCATGGCTATTTGGGTGTAGTGCTTTGCTATTGCTGCTCCCAAACCCCGGCTTCCAGAATGTGAAAGCAGAGCCGTATACTTTTTAGCTGGCAAACCCAATGCATTATTTTCGACCAGCTCGATTTCGCCAAACTCTACAAAATGGTTCCCATTTCCAGAGCTGCCGAGTTGCCTTGCTGCTTTCCCGCGTAGCGGCTTTAGAAAAGCCAATTGCTGAAATAAGGAGCTATCAAGCACACCATGTTCCTGTCGGATATCAAGTCCGCCTTCCATACCGAAATGGGTGAAGCTTTTGAGGGCCTGCTTAATCTGGTATTCTGAGCGTTTGACGAAGGCGTCAGTTTCATCAACGATCGACAAAGCCATACGGCAGCCAATATCCATACCAACGGCATAGGGGATTACTGAATTCATTGTAGCCAGGACTCCGCCGATAGGCAAACCGAAACCCATATGTGCATCGGGCATTAATGCGCCCTGTACGCTAACCGTCAACCTGGTTGCAATGTCCATCTGTTTGATGGCGCTTGCTTCAATGTCTTTAGCACCGTAAACTTTGCAAGGCACCGAATCTTTCAGCAGATCGTAAGATTTGAACACTGGTGCTGCTACTTTACCGATGATCTTCTCAGCAATTTTGCCTGCGTGTATATCATCGAGGTAATTCTCCGGCTTGTTTCTGATAGCCATTAATAAATCCAGCACATCCTCATTGCTATAATGTTTAAAGTGCTTTGAAACTATATTAATTACAAGGCTTCGTAACTGATTGTTAGCGTAGCCTATTTTATTTAGTTGTTTTGTTTTTAAATTTCCCATTTGGGTTTGTTTTTTAATCCAGGTAAGCTTCTTTATTGGCATACCTGGGCATGTTCTTTAATTCGTTATAATATTTCGGCTTTTCGAAATCATGCCACCGGTGATCGCTTCTTCCGTTCGTTAGACGGTGGATCCGATACCACAGATTGTTTCTCTTTATATAGTTATCAAGCTCTGCTATCTCCTGCTCCAGAACTTCATCGTGCAGTTGTACTTCATAAATTATATGAGGCATTACTTTGAGAACGAAGCGCCAGGGCTCTGCATAAACGTAGCGTACATCGAGGTAGCGAGAGTTTATGGACATGCTCTCTGTTCTGATAAAACATGCCTGCTCCTTGTCTGAAAGCTTGTACCGGTTTTTGTACCAGTCATAGTCTGAGATTTCTGTGAGCGTCTGACCGATGTTCTTCTGGCCATACCGCCTTTTTCGCCGTTTCTTTATTTTAAAAGACTTGTCGTGATGATATTTTACCGTATTGATCTTATCGAGCAGTGCCTGATAGAACTCAGCATTTGGGAGGTTCTGTATATCCTCGCGCAGAACGAACAGCCGCTTCCAGCCTTTCTGATAAGGAAGCTTTAGCGGAATCATGGGTAAGTTTCTTTGTTGCTTCCATAGCTCGCTCTGCTTCCTGCTGAGTTTGATCAATTGTTTGTCAAAGTCTTTTTTGACAAGCCGTTTCTTTTGTCTGGCCGTTCGTAAGCGATACGGCCATTCCAGTGGGTCCATTGGATCCGGTATTAAGGAATTTCAAATTTTTGTGATTTTAAAATTTCGTCTCTGAATAGAGATATACCCTTTGCGGATGCTCAAAAAACCTAAGGATAGAGGCAGGAATAAATACTAACGGCTGCGATGAGCCACACTGTTATTCTTCAAGAAGATTCAATAGTATTTTGCCTGCCGTTTAGGCAATAAGCGAAAGGGGCGATATGGAAGTATAATTCTTCATGATTCCTTTAATATTAAGTTTAACAATTAAGGAATTAAGTGCAAAGATATAACTTTTTCCAATTCTACTACAAATATTTCAGATGAGCCGAATAAATCCCTTATTCGGCTCATTTTTATTAGTATATTTGAGCCGAATAAATTAGCTATTCGGCTCATGACGTACAACTGGCAACAAGAAGAGTGGCCTGATTTCACTTTTAGTATTGGTGAGATAGAGGAAAAACTTTATCTGTTCACCGAAAAGACAGGATTGATTAGCGGCATTCTCAAGGCATTACCGTCCGATACACAAATGGAGGCGATTATTGATATCATGGTTGCCGAGGCCATAAAAACCTCTGAAATAGAGGGCGAATATCTAAGCCGGAAAGATGTGATGTCTTCTATCCGAAACGGACTCGGCCTGGTTGAAAAGCATCAAACGTCAGACAAGAAAGCAAAAGGCATTGGAGATTTAATGGTTGATGTTCGTAACACATATAAAAAGAAATTAACCAAAGAGCAGCTTTTCTCATGGCATACTATGTTGCTTGGTACGGAGACCAAAATGAACGTTGGCGCATGGCGTGACCATCCGGAGCCTATGCAGGTAGTTTCAGGAGCATTAGGAAAGGAGAAAGTGCATTATGAAGCCCCACCATCCGAAAGAGTTCCGGAAGAAATGGATCGCTTTATAATTTGGTTTAACGAAAGCGGACCCGGAGGTAAGAATGAAATTAAGAAGGCTCCGATCAGATCGGCTATAGCTCATCTATATTTTGAATCAATACATCCCTTCGAAGATGGGAACGGCAGAATTGGCCGGGCTATCGCAGAGAAGGCATTGTCTCAAGGCATTGGCCGCCCAGTACTCCTCAGTTTATCCAAAACAATTGAGGCGAAAAAAAGCAACTATTACAACGCATTAGAAAAGGCGCAACGGTCTATTGAAATCACTAAGTGGCTTAAATATTTTGTGGATGTTATTTTAGATGCACAACAAGAAACAGAAGACGAGATTGATTTTGTGCTGAAAAAAACAATGTTCTTCGACAGGTTCAGAGATAGGTTATCAGAAAGGCAGCTAAAAGTTATTCGTAGAATGTTGGAAGAAGGTCCTAAGGGTTTTGTTGGAGGCATTAATGCAAGTAAATACGGAACCTTAACCAAGATATCGAAAGCCACTGCAACAAGAGATCTTCAAGACTTGCTGGCGATGGAAGCGATAGTCCCACTAGGTGAAAGTGGTGGACGAAGCACGAGATATCAACTGAATTTATAATCATTTTATTGGGGAATAATGAGTTTCAATCCCTTATATTTGTGTAAGGGATCCCTGGGTTGGATCCCGACTAGCGTTCTTTTTGGTCAAGATTTCTTCGGTGTCTAGTTTACGGGAGCAAGTCAAAATTGACTTAGTAAATATCTGATTATTAGTATATTAAGATATAAAAAGTGGTTCCAGCGGGATCACAAAAGAAGGAAAAAGAACCTTCAAATGTATTCGTTAAAGCACAAGCCTCTTTGAAAAAAGAGGCTTTTTTCGTTTAAAAGCACTTTTCTCAAAAATTTCAATACAAGCAAGTTCAAGTAAGTTCAACCAAATCGGTTACCTAGGATCAGGTACAAAAGTTGTGGAGGATAAAGAAAAAGATCCGATCTTAGTGCTTTAAAAAATTTTTGATGCACGATTCATTTCAAGCCCTTCTAAGCCTTGTTATCCCTGAAGGAGTTTCTGAATGCTTGCTTGATGCCCGAGCTGTTTTGGTTGATAGCTACAATCATTAACTTTCCTCCGCTTTTATATACAGTTACATACACGCCGGGAGTCGGGTTGGCCGTGCAGGAAACTTTGGCATATATTTGCATCTGGTGAACTATATAATATTCAGTCAACCAGACTTCTTTGCCCGGGTTATAAGCTACAGGAGTAGTACCATAGATATATATGTCCGCATACATAGCTGGTAATTGGTCAAAACGACGGTGTAAAGAGATATTAATTTTAATATTATGCCCAATTCTAAGGTGATAATTGACCTCAAGTTTGGGCAGGATATCTTTTCACCAAACCCTCCTAAGTCAAAACTCCAAAATAGCCTAATGGCCCTGACCTGGTCAATGCCATTAAGTTTTAATAATTATAACGAACTAGACCCTCTTGAAATTTAAATTTTTACTTACCTATTGCATATTTACTTTCCTCAGGGCCTAAATAGCTCGGCTTTAGTCCTCCGGCATCAATTACAAACTTTTGGAACACAATTCCTGGATCAACCATCCAGATTTTGAGCGTGTGTTTACCCGGTTTAACATTATGCTTTGTTTTTCGGCTTTTGATGTGGTCAGCAACCGATTTTACCCACCAGTCGGCATGTTTATAGTCCGGCTTAATTTCCCCTTCATTCATGTTTACCAATTGAAGCTCCTCATCATCAATCGAAAGCGCAAATTGCAACCCACCCTGCTTTTTAAAATCCTGGGTTGGAGAAAGGAAGGTTTCTATAGTCAGATCGCCTCCATTGAAAACGGTGAATTCGTATTCCAGCCGGGGGGAATTGGCGCCCGGAGCTTGCCTGTCAGCAGTTAAGGGTTCAACAATAATTGATGAGTTCGTGCGGCCAAGGTTAGGAACTACTGTCCAGCGAATGTTTTTGGTGTCAAATTTCCTCGTAAAACTTGCAGCTTCTATTGATATGACTCCATTGTTTTCTACGAAACCAGAAGCTCTAAGCAGTTCGTTACGAATGGGTACCTTGACAACATATTCTTTACCGGCCCCCGAAATGAGTATTTCGCCTGTTGCTCTACCGGCGGGGGCTTTCGCCCAATCTATGCTTAAATAAATCTTTTCATTAAATTGTGTTGTACCCTGTTCCTTTGAAAGCTTTATCCAGTTGTTCTTCGCTTTAACCGTGTAATCTAGCTTTTCCTGTCCTCTGTTAATGATATCAACATAATAATTCGGATTGTTTATTCGACTAAATTCCGGCAGTGCCTCGCTAAACGCCCAGTCGGCTTCTACATCAAGCCATCCCCAAACAGGCTTGCGTCCATATTCGAGTAAATAGCCGAGTTCGGCAGGCTTCTGCACCTGTACGTAGGACACTGCAGGCATCATGTTCAATGGCGGATGTTGCCAATAAGTATATCCAATATGTGTTTGCGACATCATATGGTTCCATTTTCCAGCTTTAAGCTGGTGATATGCTTTGGTAAGTTCTGCATCTTTTTCAAAAAGCTGCTTCACTCTGTCGGCATAATAATTTGCAGATGCCGCGCCCCGTTCTCCATAGTATTTATTCTTGCCTGCAGCAACATACATCTCGTTAAGGTTTGCACACATTTCAATCGGCGACAGAACCAATTGAAAAAACGCAGCCCTGTGGTTCTCGGGCAGTTGATCATAGATGTTTCGGCTTTTTACTGCCAATGTGTTGTATTCTTCAACAATTCTGTCTGCTTCCCTGTAATTTTCAATGCTGTATGTAGCCGCAGTTAACATTTCTGGTGTACGACGGGCATTGTATTTGGTATAAAGCGAGAGCAATTCTGCTATTTCTTTTGGGTAATAGTCACCAAATTGCTGCTTTGCCCAATTCACATAGTATTTTGGGAGATCTTGCGCCTTTATGGAGCTGGGGTCCCAGGCATAATCCATGAAAAAACTGATAGGAAGTTCCATCGGCTTTATGTCGCCAACATTTGCTATCCAAAGATTTTTGACCCCATTCTCATAAGTTATCTTCATTTGTTCCCAGACCCGCTCAATCTGAGTTACATTTTGCCATCTATAAGAAACCGGCGCCCCTACATAATCGAGATGATAGTACATGCCATATCCACCTTTGCGATTAAGATCCTGCTTTTTGGGAAGATAGCGTATGTTCCCCCAGTTGTCGTCACTAAAAAGAATGGTAATATCCTCATCAACCCGCATCCCCTTATCATAATAGTCCTGGACCTCCTTGTATATCGCCCAAACTTGAGCAGTTTCCTCAGCCGGTTTCCCGGTTACATCGGCAATAATTCCACGCTGATCGTTAATGACTGTTTTTAATAGATCAACAGCGGTTTCTTCAGACATTCCTTCATCTCCATCACCGCGCATCCCAACAGTTACCACGCTCTCATATTTGCCCATTCGCTTTACACCACCACGCCAGAATTCCTGCAACTTTTCTTTATTAGTCTTGTAGTCCCATACCCCACCTTTAAATAATTCCCACTCATTATGTGCACGCATCATGGGTTCATGATGGCTTGTTGAAACCACAATACCAAATTCGTCTGCAAACTTAGGATTCAATGGGTCATCGACATTAAACATAGTAGGAAGCCACATAGATGGCCATAAAAAGTTGGCTTTGTTTCGTAAAAGTAGTTCGAATATTTTTTCATAACACTTGTGGTTAATGCCTCCGAACTTTTCTTTCGCCCAATTCCTGAAAGCAGGGGACTCATCATTGATAAATATTCCACGGTATTTTACAGCCGGGCCATTAGAAATATATTTGCCACTCTCAAGATATATTTCGTCGCTTTTTTTAACTACTGCATCTGCCCACCAATACCAGGGAGATACGCCCATTTTTTCAGAGAGCGTAAATACGCCATACGCAGCTCCTCGCCGGTCACTTCCAACGATAACCAATGCTTTCTTTACCCCTGGAAAAGGCTTATCAACTGTTTGAACTATAAATCGCTCCCATTTACCTTTGATGGCATCAATGTTTATTTTTTTTTCTGTTACTAATCTATCTATCAAGCGATTGTTTCCAACTGTTGCAACAATGATTGGATAGTTGCCTTGTAAACTAGATTTGTTAGAAACCGCCGGACGTTTCCCCGAAACGGCTTCAATGTCGCCCGCCAGAAATGCTGCTGCCTTTTTTACTAAAACATTTTCTAAACTGTCGTATAAAATAACAGCAATATCGGTCTTGCTTACTATTGGGAATGACCTTTTTTCATTGTCAATCCTGTTGCTTACAGTTATTTGAGAAAAGGATAAAAAAGGAATGAATGTCAGCAGTACTAAAATGATCCTCATATATTTATTAGTTTACAGAAAGTAAAGGTCTTCTTTCTTCAATTGCTGATATGAAACATTTGACTTTAAAAATGGAAGGAATGTCCAATATTAGATTACAACAAGAATGTGACATTACCCAGCAACATGGGTAAAAATACTCCGTTCAACTACTTGCTATTGCCATACAAAAAACAGGCGATCAGGAAATTATGCAAGATGTATTTATTGGTCTTTTTAAAAACAAAGACTCTGCTAACAAAATAGGCTCACTCGTTGCATACTTATATGTTATACTTAAAAACAAAATTTTAGACTGGCACAGACATAATCTTGTTCATAAAAAATACGAGGAATATACATCTCATGCCCATATTGAAGCAGATAACTCTATGCAGGAATGGATTGAAACCCGTGAATTGGAAAAGATGTTGAATAGTGAAATTGAAAAACTCCCTCCCCAGTGCCGTAATGTATTCAAGTTAAGCCGTCAAACTTATTTACGAATTCTTAGGCCGAGTTTGCTCCAATACAAAAAAATGATGGTTTTGATTTTCTGAACGCCTTATATTGAAATGAAACTACACGGGACTTTCTAAAAACTCCTTTTATACCGATTTTCACATAGCAGTCGTGGGGGATATATCCTTAATAGAAATGCATATTAATTGAGCTATTCGTATGAACTCAAAGAAGTTCAAAGTGGTAACAAAGCGAGCCTAAGGCAAACTCAAGACCGACTAGCCATTTGTAGTGAAAGTTAACAATATCGCCCATTTCATTAACCAAGTTGCCTCCATTTGGCGGCAAAAGAACAGATGAGCTCCGCTTTGGTTAAAATATTCTCACGAGGCCAGATTAAGAAATAACAACAAAAGATACCGAAATTATAACATAAAAAAGAGGACGCCTTTTTTGAGACGCCCTCTTTTTGTCGATTTCAGAGGTTTACTTCGGGTCTACTATAACGACTGGCTATTTTCCGGACAGTCCATCTGCAACACCAGTATATGCCGGTTTACGCACATAGCCTTCTGTCCACAAACCGATAGGCTCACCGGCCCTCCAGCTCGAACTTGCTGGACTATCGAGCGGGCTCCAGATAGTTATACCGTAACGCTGTGCCGCAGGAATGAGTTCAAAGTATTTCTTTACCACATACTTGTACATTTCTGCCTGTGCTGCATATTGTTCCGCAGTAGCTTGTGGCGTTTTTGTATTACCACCCAGGCCCATATCCAGTTCAGACACCTTAATAAGTTTGCCAGTTGCCGCGAGGAGCTTAAACATCTCATCGATTTTTGCTCTATCAGCTGTAGCGTCAATATGCATCTGGGTCCCTATACCGTCAATCTTCGCTCCTTTACCTTCCAAATAAGCGACATAGGCTATCAGGCCTCTGCATTTATTCAGATCGTATTCAAGATTATAATCGTTGATGAAATGGATATCTGTAGAATTACCATATTGTCTAGCCATTTGAAAGGCTTTCAAAGCATAATCTTTACCCAAATAATCCTGCCAGAAGAAGTGGTCTGCAGGAATACCAGTTCTGCCTACCCCGGTTTTTAACTCGGCTGGCCTTGCGTCATCCATTGGCTCATTTACGACATCCCATGCTTTAACATACTGCTTTGAAACCTCAAGCATTCCTTTAATCCAGGTATCAAGAGCATTTGTGAGAAGTGCTTCTTTCTCGGCAGCCGTCTTAGGCACCTCAAAAGAAGTACCACCAACTGCCTTGGTATTTTTCAGCACAACATCGTCTATGTAAACTGTGCCCACATAGTCTCCATAACTAACAGTTAAACGGTCCCTAAAAGCTGCATCAGTACCGGTAACTGTAGTTGTCATCGTCACTTTTTGCCAATCAGTTGTTACATTTACGTCACCAAAGCCATTTGAATTATACCGTGTCGGAGTACCAGTAACACTTTGCAATTCAGGCTTTATCACACCCGGCGCAGTACCTTTAACCATAAAACTCAGCTCATAGCTATCGCCAGCAATCAGATTTTGACCGAATGAATACGAGGTTTGTACAACCCAAAATCCCGATTCTTTTTTAGGGTTTGTTACAAAGAACGCTTTTGAATTGCTTCCATAACCCAATCCTGCTGCAGTAACTCCCCTTGTAGAGGATCCACCCCACCCACCCCAGCCCGTTCCAGCTTCAAAGTCGCCATTGGCGATAATATTAACTACAGGAGCAGTACCTGCAGGGTCGTGCACGTGGAGGGTATTTACATCAATATAATACGTTACATTAGGTTTATAACCCAAGTCGAAATGAAGTTTTAGTGAATTTCCAACTGTACCTTTTGCAAGTACGCTTACCTTCTTCCATGAGATATCTGTTGCAAAGGTTTCTTTGATTCCGGAACCGGTCCAGTCCGACTTCGGTAAATTATCACCTAAGCCTTCAAAACTGATTCGTCCTTCGCCAGGAACATTTGACTTTATATACATTATAACCTGATAATTTTTTCCCGGCTCAACTGTGATGCCTGGGCTAATTAATTTCAGGGCTTCAGGAGAAGAAGAGTTAGCTCCTGAAATCATTTTGATGGCTTTTGTGTTAGTCAACATGCCTTCATTAACCACTGAAATTCCAGCACCAGCGTTTGCTTGAACCCAACCTGTAAGAGTAGAATTTTGTAATGCGGAAAGATTCAGCAAATTGTTAAAAGCAGGCGGAGTTACAACTAAAGGAGCGATAAGTCCTTTCAGATAAGTTGCATTTTGGTTGGCGTGCCACATTAACGTGTGGCCATACACCGACATACCAGCACTCGAGGCGGTTTCTAACAAGGTTTTCACATTGTTTAGGTTCAGAGTTCCGTTTGCCTGAACCACGGCTCCATGCTTCATGTCATATCCCATAACAATCTCGTCGAAATTGCTATTTACAAGCCTGTACATCACACCCTTTTGAACATACTGCGACAAGGAAAGCGCTGCACCAAGTTTAAAGTTGGGATTTGCTGTTCTATCCACATAAGATTTTAATGGCTGGTAAGCATTTATTTGCTCTTGCTCCGCGAAGGTTACCGGCTTTTCTACATGATACTCAAGAGCCTTATATTTTTCGCAGGAGGCCAATCCCACTGACACGACAAGGCCTAATGCTATGTTGTTAAAGAATTTCATATTCTTATAATCTAAGGTTGACAATTAGTTAGCTATTGGTGTGAATGTTTCGGCTTTAACACCACGATCGCGAAGAACGAGGGTATCAGTCGAAGTAACGTTCCTGTCTGTTAATTCTACCTGATAATTCAGATAAAGAGCATCCCGATCTTTGTTACCCCAGCTATTTTTCTCGCCTCTTTTCACGAACTTACCATTGCCGCTTGCGACGAAACTGGCGTCTGCAGCAGACACTGTACAGTTATCACTGTTATCAAAAGTCAGAAGCAACGTTCGATTTATATTCGTGCCCCCCGCACCCTTGAACGTCACAGGAAGCTCAACCTGATTTAGCGAACGCGTATTTAACTTCTTCACTTCGTCTTTCTCGACATACTGCATATGCCGAACTATGGTTTCGTTCAATGATGTATTTCCACCTTTGCCAACCAATATATCCTTGCCTCTGCGCAGATAGAAGCCATGCCATGGATTTATATATTTTACGGCATAAAGAATGTGCTTTTTGTTTGCTAACATAGAATCAGCATTGGTAACGCCAGTCATTTTTAAAGGGATGACGTAGGTTGTATTTATAGACAATGGATCAGCAAAGAAGGCATCGGTAAGCTGAACTTCAACTCCTCCAATTAACTGGCCCTTAGGAATAACAATCTTGTCTGATGCCAGAGTATAATAACTGGCAGGCATTGGCATAACATTGCCACTATATGGCGAAGGAAATCGTAGTCCCTGTGTTAATGCATTATCTACCGCTACGCTAATAGTTATGTCCTCCTTATTTAAGTAAACGCCACCAGTAGTTGCCATAATCTTCACTTTATGCTGATTGTCTAATGAAGTGTCGAAAATATCCTCGCCTAAGGTCAGCGTTCGGATGGGGCCCTGATATGCGAAGTATACTGACTGCATTCCATAGTCAGGAAACTCCCACTCAGCATTTTTACAAGAACTAAGTGCTGCTATCAGCACCAGTGAAATATTAAGTAGTCTTTTCATCACAATAATTTGTTTTAACCAGCGGCAACTTTAAGTGTTGTGCACATTGCGCCGATGGCTTGATTAAATTTTAATCGGGTGACAGGCCCGCAGGCCTGTTCCCATTTTACCATCCTGTGTTTTGCTGTAAAGCGTTAAATTTTAAAATCTCGCTATAAGGGATTGGTCCGAATCTCATATAATCCTGAAAACTCCTTGGCTCCACGTCTATTACCTGAGGACTGTTTTGCAGGATACGAACGCCTTTAGCGGTCTCTTTCAAATCTTCATTCCATCTGCGCAAATCCCAAAAACGAAAACCTTCAAAAGCAAGTTCAATCCTTCTTTCATTTCTGATTAATGTCCGCATTGCATCCTTATCACTTTTTATCGATTCAAGGTAAGCATGGTTGTTGGCTGTACCCACACCAGCCCTTGTACGCAGAGCTTTAATGATGTCGTAAGCAGAATATGGGTTACCGCCATTTCCTAATGGTCCCCAGGCTTCGTTTGCTGCTTCTGCATAAATCAGAAATAGTTCTGTGTAGCGAATATGTGGCCTGTAGTGCTTTTGGTTGTTAATTGATGCCGAGTTGCGACTTACGTCATGTCTCAGCAACTTACGCATATAATATCCGGTTCTGGTAGAAGTCGCGATCTTATTAAGAGCATCATTAGTTGTACCATCTGCCGCTGTATTGATGGCGGCATTTGTTGGACCTGCGGTATTTCCATTGTATATGATATACTTAGCTAAACGAGGATCCCGACTGACATATGGAGTAGCCGGATTATAGCCGCTAGAAGTGGTGTTTGTAATCGGATAACCATTTGCCATAGGAAAAGCATCAACGAGATTCTGCGTAGGATTCAAGCGTCCCTGGCCGAATAATGTTGGCGGGTAGTTGGCTGCTTCAAGATCACTACTCGACCCAATGTTAGTTCTCCAAAGAACCTCTTTGGGAGTTGCTCCAGAAGCCAGGGCATCGATCTCGGTTCTGTTATCGTACCAGGTAACACCGTTTGCATCGAGGTTAGTAAGCCATCCGTTTAGCTGTAAAACTTCTGCAGCACGATTCGCTGCATCGGCCCAGGTTGTGGTAGTGCTACCAGCACTAAAAGCAGGGCTTGCAGCTAATAGAGCTGCCTTTGCCCTAATTGCCTTAGCGATGCGGCCTGTCATACGCTGCTTAAACAATCTGCCAAAAACTCTATTATAGTTTTCCACCCTAACCCCGCTGTACTTGGCAGGAATCATTGAGGTCGATGCGATATCGTTATAATCAAGTGGAAGAAGCGCCTCTGCCTCAGTCAAGTCACTATAAATCTGCTGCATACACGCATCAAACGTAGCTCTGGGTTTGTTGAAATCTGAAGCTGGTGTTTCAGGTTCAAGCACTAAAGGAAAGCCGTATAGTACTCCGTTTGAGAAGCCCGCATGCGCCTGCAGCATATGAAACATAAGATATGCTCTGAGGCCGTAGGCTTCGCCTTTCAAGCGATCTCTAAACATGTCGTTGATCATCGGATCTTTCGAATCCCAGGTAACTTTGTCGGCTTCGGCCAGGAAGATATTCAGGTACTGAATACCAGACCTGGTGTTTGTCCACTGGTCGAGGGGATTAAATGCAGATGACCACTGTCCGGTAGCAATCCTCCTGAAGTTGTTCGCAGCATCGTTACTAACAGCATCATCTGTGGCAACGTCATTAAATGACCAACCATTAGTTGGAAGACGGGTATATCCGTTAAGCAGAATCCCGTGTGCGAGACTTGGCTCGTTGTATATATTTTCGAAATCCCCGTTATTCTGAAGAGCAGGCTCAGTGAATTTTTCACAGCCCACCAGAGTAAAAAGGACTCCTGCAAGTAATAATGAAATTTTCTTCATGTTGTTCAATATTATAATCAGTTAAAACAGGGCTTTCACGCCGAAATTGTACATTCTGGTTTGAGGAGAGCCTCCAAGGTTCATTTCTAATATCTCCTTTTCTTTGGCCACCGTTAGCAGGTTGAAGCCCGCAGCATAAACACCCATTTCTTTGACAAACTTACTCCTGAGCACCTTATTTGAAATTTTGTAAGAGATCTGCAGTTTAGACAGATCGAACCTGTCAGTGCTGTACATCCAGAAGTCGGAAGTTCTAAAGTTATTGTCTCCACCCAAAGTAGTAAGCCTTGGAAAGGTAGCGGTATTTTTAGTTGCGTCTGTCCAACGGTTTCTAACTACGGCCGAATACTTATCCTCGCCGTTAACCCAGAAATAATTGTCACTTTTAACTGCTGATCCTCCTAAACGGCCGGTTGTCAGGGCAAACAGAGTTAAATTTTTCCATGTGGCAGAAAGATTTAAGCCCAGTGTTAAAGGTGCACCAAACCAGCCGCCACGACCAAGATATATTTGATCACGATCATTAATTACTTTATCACCGTTCTGGTCAACATACTTAATATCGCCAGGTGCAATTTGACCAAATGCAGGTTTAGCTTCATTTACACCATCCGCAGCGGCAACTTCGCTGGCATCCATATAGAATCCATCGCTTTGAAGGCCCCAGATAGCGTCAAGTGGTTTGCCCTGGCGGTTCTGATATGAATCTTCGAAATTTTCTGCACGTTTGGTAGCTTTTGTAGTATAATAGGTCGCTGCTGTACCCACAGTCCAGTCCACCGCTCCAAGTCGTTTATTGAAGTTCAGGTGAAAATCTCCCCCTGTACGCTGATCGTTATTATAGTTTACGTAGGGAATGAATGAAGAGTTAGGGAATCCCTGAGTGAAGTAATTCGGGAAGAGCACATTACTTTGCACGATATTACCGGTCAGATTATTGCGGAAGAAATTTGCGCCGAAGTTTAGCTGGTTTTTAAACATAGCTCCCTCAATCCCGAAACTAAGTTCTTCCCTTCTCGCCATTTTCAGATCTGGATTACTACCACGACGAGAGTCGGTTGACTGAGTTCCAGCACCGTCGTTCCAGCCATACCAGTTACCTCCTGTGCCAGTGTAAATACTTTCGTACAAGAAATAATCATTAATGTCAAGATCAGTATTCAATATTCCCGCTGAAGCTGTCAACTTTAGGTTATCAAGAAAAGAAACATCCTTCAGGAAAGGTTCCTCGCTTATTCTCCAGCCTATAGAAGCTGCGGGCGAGAACGCAGTGCGATTACCTGGAGCAAGCTTTGGTGATCGTACAAACGCACCTGTTAGCTCAGCATAATACTTCCTGCTAAAATTATAGCCCAATTGCAAGCCAAGGTTTGAGTTTGTGGTTGGTTGATAAGTTTCAGACAATGACTGACGATAAGCAGCGCCCATTAAGATAGCCGAAATGCTATGCTTATTATTAAACACGGTATTATAGTTGAGCTGACTTGATAGTGAAATAGTTTGACGATACCAGCTATCAGCTATAACCTCATTCCCGGTTTTGGTATCTTGTCCGAACATCTGCAAGCCGGCAAGCATATCTGTACCTGCATAGCTGGTCCATGAAGGCTGATAAGTAGCATAGCCGTTTCTGTAACCCTGGTTATATCTGTTCCAATAATCTACGCCCATGCTTGTACTAAAGGAAAGGCCTTTTAAGACGCCAGTTAAGTCAGCATCAACTCCAGTGGTAAATTGGAATTCGCGCTGAACAAAGTTGTTATTACCACCAGCATAAATTGCCGCAAATGGATTTGTCTGATCCAAGGAGGTCCCCCCCAGCACATATTTACCATCAATGATATTAGCAGCATTAACTGTCGCCCAGCCTGCCTGATCGCTTTCTTCCAACAAACTTATTGGAATAAGCGGGGTAAAGCGGTTAGGTCGTAATGTTGCTGCACCCGCCCAATAATCAGTATTTACACCACCACCGTTTGAAAATATAGCACTGGCATCCATACGCGCTTTAAGTATTTTCGTTAGCTTCATATCCACGTTTCCACGGACATTGAAGCGCTTTGTGGTATTATTATCCCGAGCCTCTCCAAAATTCAACAGGGAACCATTGGAGTTAAATCCAAGATTTGTATAGTAACGAGCCCGTTCATTTCCTCCGTAGATCTCAGTTACCGCATCATAACGGCCGAAGCTATTTTTGATGTAATCTGAGGAATAATAATCAACACTTGGGTAGCGATATGGGTTAATTCCCGAATGGTTATATATTGTCTCGTCGGAGTACAAAACGCCTAATCCATCATTGACCCGGGCCTCATTATACAGAGTCATATACTCAGAAGAACCAAGATATTGAGGAAACCTTTTCGGCACATTAAGGCCAGCATTAGAACGTACGTTGATCTTCTGATCAGATTCAGTCCCTCTTTTAGTGGTTACCATAATTACACCTTTAGCACCCCGGCTTCCATAAAGAGCAACGGCAGAAGCACTTTTCAGGAATGTGATCTGATCGATCTCATTTGGCGTAATACTGGTAATATCCCGGGGAACACCGTCAATCAACACCAAAGAGGAATTCATCCCCCAAAGATTATTTCCATTGAATCCAGGCGCAAGGGCTTCCATACCATCTAAACCATATGTAAAGAAATTCTTTTCAAACAGCTGTGATACGTTGACATTAGAAACACCTGCAGGGAGGTCTGTTTCATCTACTGATTTGAAAGCAACCGGCACCGAACGAATGTCTTTAGTCAAATCGACTTTTTCCAGTTCTGCGGTTGCCACAACAAGTGAGGGTTTATAACCAGATGCAGTTATAGTAAGTACTGATTCGGTAGGAATTTCAACCGTAAACATACCACGACTGTCTGTCGTGGTATTGATCTTAATCGTTTCGTTACTTACTACTGCTCCTCTTAGAGGTTCGCCGTTTGCCCCTCGAACAACAGCTTTTACAGTTATTTTAACGGCATCCTGACCTTTTGCCACACTAATAATCAGCGTGAGTAAAAAGCACAGAGCCATTGCTATTCTTGAATATTTCATTTTGTCTTTTTTATCTGATCTAAAAAAATTCCCAAAATTACCATCCTGGGTTTTGCTTAAACTCCGGATACATATTAACATCGGCTCTTTTAAATGGCAGCCAGTAATGCTTTTCTGAAAACGGCCTTTGCAGGATCACACGCTCACGGAAGTTCGCCACTTTGTTAGTTTTTGGATCCTTTGTAGGATCGAGAGGCGCAGCTCTATCAAACTCAGCTGCAGTCTTCAACGTGTAAGGAACCTCAGCTAAGAGATACCAGCGACGAAGGTCATTGAATCGGTGTCCTTCGAAAGCAAGTTCAACTGCACGTTCACGTCTAACTTCCTTCATAAATTCATCAGCAGAAACCAGAAACTTTGCAGCAACCTGTGCAACTCCCGCCCTATCGCGTATTACGTTAATTGCATCTACCGCAGTTTTGCTAAATCCAGGCGCTGTTGCAACAGGAGAGTTATAACCAGCTGTAACTGCTTCAGCATACATTAAATAGATATCGGCCAAACGCATGTATGGTACTTTTATATTAAGATTTTGACCGTAATTCCAGCCCTGATCATATCCGTTTGCAGTACGGGGAATAAATTTGTAGAGGATGTAACCTGTACGGCTGCCAGAACGATCATCGCGGTAGCTTCCACCCGTAAAGAGATTAGCATAGCGATGCGGCTCCATATTAGCAGCCAGGGCACCTTGAATTACTTTTACGCCGTCAAAACCGATATCATTGTAGAATCTCGGATCACGGTTACGCCATGGAAACTGAGGATCGTAGCCGGATGCAGCATCTGCCTGTGCAGAATTTGCTATAGGTAATCCGTTCTGCATGCCGTAATTATTAACGTAATTGGATGTCGGAGCAAACACAAGTGATTCTGCACCTGCTATTAGCGTGGTGTACTGCTTCGCAGTTCCGTAAGTAGAACCGTGTGCACCCCAGTATGGTCCCGAAAAAATAGCTTCTGTACCTCCAGGGATCATAAAATTCTGACCAGTTGTATAGAAGTTTCTGCTATACTGCGCGAATGGTAACAGCTTATGAGGAGCTGCTCCACTCTCAGTCAGTTGCAGTAGCTCTGCAAAAGCAGCTGCCGCTTTTTTGCTTAACTCAACGTTATATGTCTTATTTTTTGTTGATTCATAATTCATTAATGGACTGGCCGCCCACAGATAATTCTTGCCAAGGTATCCGAGCGCCATAATTTTGTTTATGCGCAATTGATTTTTACCGAGGGTTGTCCTGCCGGCCTGCGTTTCGTCCCAGTTAATGGGTAAAAGATCAGCAGCGTCTCTGAAGTCCTTGGCAGCCTTCTCAGCACATTCCTGATAACTTAATCGTGGCAACTTAAGTGGTTCGTCAGAAGGAAGAACCTGGTCAATGTAAGGCAGACCGCCGAAATATTGCATCAGCATGAAATGAGACCATCCTCTAAAAAACAGGAGCTGTCCCTTAATCAAATTGCGCTCTTCGTCTGTAGCATTTACCAGCTTGTCCATATTTTGCAAACCCAGGTTAGATTTGCGGATGGCATACCAGGCTAATGGCCATAAGCCTTTGGTGAATCTATCGTTGTTAGTATTGGCACCTGCGTTATCCATAAATCCCGCACCCCAGCCATCGAATTCTCGTTGCCAACCCCAAAAATCTCCGTTATCTATTTTGTTAACGATGTGAAAATTTTGTACGGTTGATTGAATTTCGTCGTCTCCCCAGTTCCAGCTGTTCGTCCAATAACGATTCGTGAAATCGGGAATACAGTTATACAATTCTTCAGTAAATCCCTGGAAGTTGCGGAAATCTTTGAAGGCTGTTTCTTCTGATACAATTGATTCAGGAGCCTTGTCCAAGTACTTTTTACAGGAAACTCCTCCGACCATAGAAGATACTATCCCTATGAACAATACGGTTTTTATATGTCTTTTCATTACAATCATAATTAGAAGGTGATGTTAGCACCCAGGTTATAACGTTTAACTGTAGGGTAAGCTCCCTGAGAAGCCCATCCCTGGCCACCTGCTCCCTGATAATTAGCTTCACGGTCATCCGGCATTTTTGTCCACACATGAAGATTATTCCCGTTTAAGAATACTCTCACGCTCGACATCCCTGCTTTTTTAACCCAGCTTTGGTTGAAGGTGTAAGCGATCTCAGCATTTTTAAGACGGATGTATGAAGCATCATACATATACCTGTCGGCTGTGTAGAAGCCGGTTGGTGTAGATTCCCAGCGAGGCATCGGACCGTCCGGATTGGTATTATCCTTAGCCCAGTAAGAACCTTCCTCGTAAGCGACAGTATTTTTCCCTGCGAAAGAGCCTAATACTACCTGGCGTGTAACATTATTTACACCGTAAAACTGAGCAAAGACACTAAAACGTTTAAAGTCGAATCCCAGAGTGGCGTTATAGGTGTTTTCAGGCGCACCTGAGAAACCGTAAGGAATATTATCATTCGCGTCGATAACCCCATCTCCGTTGTAATCGACAATATGGAAATTACCGGGAAGCTTCTGGTTATCGTTCGCGTTATGCTGCGTGCTGGCAAAAAGCTCATCCCAGGTGTTGTAATATCCCTGACTGACATAAGAATATCCCTGACCGATCTGTTTTTCAAGAGGCTTTGAATAAAGTGGCAATAGTTCGGCAACGTCGGCCTGAATAACTCTATTCATTGCACGGGTAAAGTTGATGTTCGACCATAAACGGAGGTTATTACTCATTTTCCTGTTAAAGCGAAGGTCAAATTCATAGCCTCTTGAACGCACCTTACCCACATTAGCAGGAGGAGGTGTAGCTCCATAATATGAGGGCACAGCTCGGTTTGTGGTGATAATGTCGCTCCTATCATCCTGAAAAAAGTCGATACTTCCTGAGATCATACCCCGAAATATTCCGAAATCGAGCGCTATATTCTTTTTAGATACTTTTTCCCAGCGAATATTTGGGTTTCCTACGCCGGGTTGTCTGTACCAATTGTAGGGACTTTGTTCGGCGGATTCGCCGGTAATTCCTAATGGCGTTCTGCCCCCAAAGGCCCATTGATCCTGGTAGGCAAATCTTGGAGATCCACCGTCGTCACCAATCTCCCCGTACGATCCTCTTAATTTCAGCATGTTTATGAATGTGATCGACTTCATAAAGTTTTCTTCAGACAGCATCCAGCCAAGTCCGCCAGAAGAAAAGAACTCGAAGCGGTAATCGGGACCGAATTTTTCGGAACCGTTATAGGCTCCGTTATATTCAGCGCTATACTTCCCTTTAAAATTATATGTAGTACGGAATACCCAGTCTTCACGGTAAATTGGCACAATACTTCCGGAAGCAGATTGATCACGGCTCCAAAGTGCCATTGCCGTAAGGTTATGATTCCTGGCAATCTGCGTTCCGTAATTCAACTGAAGCTGTGAAAACATACGTCGATAGGTAGCATTGTCGTCTACGTTACCAGCGGCAGGCGCCCAACGTACACTTTCCCTCCATTCGAGCTCGGTAGCTGCATCCTTAGTTTGCGAATAGGTGACAACTCCTGTTTCCGGGTTTATATATCTACTAAGGGTACCGTTATTGGTATCATTTATACCACGGGCATTTTCGATGAAAGTATTATCGATAGAAATAGTGCCTTTGGCGGAAAGGCCTTTCAGAATTGCTTCTAGATTTTGATCGAGGGTAAAGTCGGTTGTGATTCTTGAAGTGGTGACATTTTGGATACCACTGGTAGACAATATCCGAGCAGAGTTAAGGCCTTGCTGTTCGTTAGGTGCATAATAACCCCACATGCCGTCTGAATACTTAGGAAGAAACAAGTTTGGAGCCGCAGAATAAGCTGCAGTCCAGGTGTTATAGGGATTTACACCAATCCATGGTCTTGCTGTCGTCCCTCTGGAACCTGCTATATTTGTCTTAAAAACAGTACTTGGCGTAAGTTGAAAGTCGAGATTGCTCCGAACATTCATTCTTTTAAAACCGTAACCACCATCATATCCCCGATTGTTTTCGAATCGTTTAAAGAGATCTCCTTCATCAAGATAATCGACAGAAGAGAAATACTTTACAAAAGGAGTTCCGCCGCTAATGTTAACGTTTGCATTGTAAGACATTGCATTATCTTTAAACAAGACGTCTACCCAGTCAACATTTGGATAACGCTCGGCTTCTTCTAAATTAGCAGGAGCCCTGTATTTCATCATTAGGTCTTCGGGCATATAAGATGACCAGGCTCCCGGAGCCAAACCCAGCTCATACTCAATAGTTTGATTACGAGTTTTAAACATATCATACGAATCCAGCTTGCCGGGTAGCTTGGAAGGGGCCTTCATTACGGTATTAACAGAGGCTCTGATCTGGGCTTTACCAGACTTGCCGCGTTTTGTAGTGATAAGGATTACTCCGTTAGCGCCTTTAACACCGAAAACAGCAGTAGCAGAGGCATCTTTCAAAACTGAGACTGATTCTACAGACTGTATATCGATATTATTCATCGAACGCTCTACACCATCTACCAAAATAAGCGGACTGGCATTGTTCCAGGTACTGCGGCCACGAATAAGGATCTGCGGATCTTCCTCCCCTGGCATCCCGGTACTTGCTGTAGTGATTACACCCGGCAAATTTCCGGTTAGGGCGGCGCCCAAACTAGTTACACCGCCGTTTCGCTCCAACACTTCGCTTGTCGCTTGTGTAATCGCCCCTACAACACTTTGTTTTTTCTGTTGTCCGTAACCAACTACTACAACTTGCTCTAATTGCGCAACATCGTCTTTCATAGTTACGGTCACGGTATTTTTGCCGCTGATATCGACTTCCTGGGTAGTCATTCCGAGGTAGCTGACTATCAGATATCTTCCGTCGGCAGGGACGTTAATCGAAAACGCGCCATTTATATCAGTTACTGCACGGGAAGCCCCGCCTTTTACTGCAACGCCTGCTCCAATGACAGGCTGCTTTTGCTGATCAACAACAGTTCCTCTTACAAACCGGCTTTGCTGACCGAAGGCAACACCAACTACCAGCATAATCAGAATTGTAAAGGTAAATTTTAACGTGCCCCCTTGTAAACTACTCTTAACAGGAGCGACATTATAGAATTTGATAATTTTTTCCATTATTAAGGTTCTAAAGAATATAGAATTAAACTAGGTTCGTTTTACTGCATAATGGACATAAAGTCCCTTACAGGAAATAGCATAGGTAAAAGAAGGTAAAGGTTCTTTTAAAGGATCAGGAAATTTGTTCATACGTTAGGTTAATTAAGTAGTTTGATTAGTGCTCGATACTCATATCTGAATAAGTAGGATAGCCTCCGGCCACCTTCTAAATGTTACAGATTTACCCGCTTCCAATTGAGAAAATGTAAGCAGGAATACATTTAGAAATGCCCCCTTCATGATTGGTTTTTGGTTGTAAAAGTTTTAGCATATAAATTAAATTAGTGTTCAGTTTTTTCGTGATCTTAAAGGCTATGCAGAAATTCTTCATGATCCTTCTATCGCACGTTTGGTTTAAGTGATTGGTTGCCACACTTCCCGGATATTCCAACTCATTCGATGAGTTTGAATATCTAAAGGTAGATTCAACTGGTTTTTCTGCATCGCACATTTGTACATAATTCTATCTCATTTGTCCACGTTTCTGCATGTTAAACCACTTTTATCATCGAAGTTGCCCGTTTTATGCCAACGTTGTCATAATTAGCTTGAATTCAATTTAAATCCATTGCGAAATTTGTGCTTAACAGGATGCGCTTATTAACTTTTCTTCTGGTCGATATTTACCTCTAGTCTCACACTTGCCTGGGTCTTCGAGCTTCCCGGCGATTTAGATATAATCACATGAGATTTTCCCGATAAACTGCTGATCCTGTTAAGAGCAGTTCGTGCTGTTTTGAATAATTTGTTAGTAAATGGAAAATAGAAGTGAGAAAAACAGGTTGCTATCAGGAGTGTCAGAGACATCAGGATAAAATATTGTATGGAATATTTTCTGGCACGTAACTCAGGTCAGTTGCTTGAAGCACCCGTAAACGATACAAAAATGTTACTCAAAATACCAGCCATCCTCTCCTGTTGAACATCTGTTACACTATTATGTTGAATTTCAACAAGCAGTCTATAGTATTGCCCATATCTTTGACTGCTATCATAACCCAACGCGCATGTACAGAGTTAAAAAAACGAATCTTGTAGTCTCCCTAATCTTCATCTCTGCAATAATGATTGCAGCTACTCAACAGAACCTGGAAAAAAAGCCGCAAAAAGGATTAAAAGATTACTATAAAAAATATTTTCCAATTGGAGTAGCAGTTCGCCCTTCAGATCTCACTGCTGACGCTGAATCCAGCCTGATCCTTAAAGAATTCAATAGCATCACTGCTGAAAATGCGATGAAGATGGGGCCAATACATCCAGAAGAAAATCGCTTTTTTTGGCGGGATGCCGATGCGATAGTTGATTTCGCCAACCGGAATAAGATCAAAATGCGTGGCCATACTCTTTGCTGGCATGCTCAAACACCAAGATGGCTATTTAAAGACTCTGCAGGAAACGATGTTAACAAAGAAATGCTTCTCAAACGGTTAGAAAACCATATAACAACTGTTGTATCAAGGTACAAAGGGAGGGTGTATGCCTGGGACGTTGTAAACGAAGCTATAGCGGATGGTGACGATTTTCTTCGCAAGTCGAAATGGACAGATATAACAGGAGAAGAATTCATCGAGAGAGCTTTTGAATATGCGCATAAAGCAGATCCTAAAGCCGTTCTGTTTTACAATGATTACAATACGGAAATCCCTGCTAAACGCGACAAAATTTACCGGCTATTAAAAGGGTTGAAGGAAAAAGGAGTTCCGGTTCATGGCGTGGGACTTCAGGCTCATTGGTCAATCTCTTCGCCAACGCGGGAAGAACTGGAAAAATCGATAGAAATGTTTTCTTCACTCGGACTACAAATTCAATTCACTGAGTTAGATGTGTCTATTTACGCGGGCCGTCAGGGCGGCCAGTTAATACAGGGACAGCAACAGCAGCAAGCGGGACAATTTACACCCGAAATAGAACAGAAGCAGATTGAAAAATACCAAATGGTATTTGAGGTGTTCAGAAAATATAGAAAAAACATCACAGGTGTTACATTCTGGAATTTGTCTGACAGGTATACTTGGCTGGATGGCAGGGGAAGGAAGAATTTCCCTTTATTGTTTGACGCAAACTATAAGCCTAAAAAGGCTTACTGGGAAGTAATCAAGTTCTAAAGAGTGAGATCATTTTAGGGGCAGCTTTTTTGCTTAATTTTACTTTTTAACGCCAGCTATCGGGCCAATGATGATACTTAGCAAGTCAGTTCTCATTGGCCCTAACTAATACAAGGCATAATGGATGCTTCCCAAACTCGTTTATCTTTTTCTATTATACGACGAGAAAAACAAATCATCAAAACGTATGTCCATTACGAATGCTGAAATACTTTGCCTACCATAACTCATTTCTCGCCACCCCTGCTCAAGCAAGGTTTCTTAAGCCTAAGCATTGAAATGTCTATTTTACCGGTACTACCCCTGCACTAGTTTGAACGATTTTTCGAATAGATCCATCCTTGTTATAATACATATAGTCTACACAAATTGAACGTCTGTAACTCCCCCCGGTAGGCAAAGATCCATTGTGATAAAAGAAGTATGATTTCCCTTTGAAGTCGACAATTCCGGGATGAGTAGTAAAGCTATTCGGAACGTTCTCCTGAATAATGCCTCTGTACGTCCATGGACCGGCTGGATTTGTAGCCGTGCAATATTCAATCATTTCAGGTTTAGTTCCAGCGCTGGCATACACCAGATAATACAAACCTTTCCGTTTATAAACCCATGGCCCTTCGATATACCCCTGAGGTTTGAATGCGGTAATCGGACTATCCAGTTCGGTCATACTTTTCTTTAGTTTTACCCATTTACAGCTGCCATTGCCCCAGAACATATACGCATGTCCATCATCATCAACAAAAACTGTCGGGTCAATATCATCCCAGGCATGCGGCATATCCTTAGTCATCTCGTTGGTAATAAGCGCTTTTCCAATCGCATCTTTAAACGGACCGGTAGGACTGTCGGAAACAGCAACTCCGATGGCTGCACCACCTTTGCTCTCGTTATTACTTTTATGAAACGTGGATACAAACCAATAAAACTTGCCATCCCGCTCGATGCATTGAGCTGCATAAGCGTCGCCGGTAGCCCAGGAAAAAGTTGCGGGAGATAGAAGTGCGCCGTGATCTTTCCATTTCACCATGTCTTTCGATGAAAATACGTGCCAGTCGGGCATTTTGTAATTGGTAGCAGTTACCGAAGCCGTATCATGCCCCGTGTATAAGTAGACCTTTCCCTTGTGCACAATGGGAGATGGATCGGCGGTAAAAATGTGTTTGATAATGGGGTTTTGTGCATTCGAATTTATCATCGCACCGAAGGCAAGAGTTATTGCCAGAAATACTTTTTTCATATGATTAGAATAAGCTTGTTTCGTTTTTTGGTTGAACTAATTGAAAAATCACTTTTTTAATCTTTTTATAAAACGTCAGACAGCGTTTGAAACGGCTGTCTGAGTTTAGCTGCCGCAGACAGGCGTTTTAGACGCTGTCTGATGGTTGTTTTTTTATAAATTAGCCTTAGATCAATCAAGATTAGCGAGCTTAAGGGCTTTTCCCTGATACACTATAGTTTTCTTTGCGCTTTCCTGATAATCAATCCCATTTCCATCTTTCACTATGATTACATTAAACGTTCTGCTTTTCAGATAACCCGGATAAGAACCTTGAATAGTTCCAATGCTGAGCGTTTTTGCATCATCGTTCCAGGTGAAAGGGATAATGGTGTATTTTCCTTTTTCGTAATTGTAATTATCACCTTCATCCTCATAGAGTTTGAAGGTTCCATTCGAGCCAGGATACACCCGGATCTCTAAATCATCTGCAGGTTTCTCATTGCTGTATTGCTGAACTTTTCCTACCGGGATTATCGAACCGCCTTTAACGAAAACTGGTATCTTATTCTGAGCATCGGCAGATATGGTTTTTCCGCCGGAGTATTTCCTTCCTGTCCAGAAGTCATACCATACAGCAGATTTCGGCAAGTATACATTCCATTTAGTTGCACCGGCTTCGGTAACGGGGGCAACAAGCAGCGACTTACCGAACATATATTCAAATCCTTGCCCGACGGCTTTTTCGTCCTTTGCGAAATCCATCACGAGTGGCCGCATTATAGTAGAGCCGTTTTGGGAAATCTGCCATGCTTCCGAGTAGATGTAGGGCAATAAACGGTAACGAAGGTTGAGCATGGTTCTCATGTTGTTTTCAACCTTTTCACCATATTTCCAGGGCTCCGTTTCTGATTGGTATCCGTGTATCCGGAATATCGGATTAAATACTCCCCATTGAAACCAGCGTGTTAGTATATCGTGATATTTTTCATCCGTGTACTGCGAGCGTCCCGGGCGGAAGAAGCCTCCTATATCGGTCGTCCAGTAAGGCATCCCCGTAAGGTTAAAATTTAAACCGGCAACAATCTGTCGTCTAAAAGTATCCCAGTTCCAGCCTATATCGCCCGACCAATTAATGGTTCCATAGCGTTGCTGACCTGCAAAAGCCGAACGTGTAAGTATTGCAACCCGTTTATTAGGATCAGTATTGCGTTGACCTTCGTAAATGGCTTTAGAAACACCCAGAGGATAAGTCAGGCGGTAAAAATCCCCTAATCCGTAATACGTATTCTTTCCTGCAAGAGCATCATTCTCCGGCTCCGTAGCGTCCATCCACCAGGAGTCGACACCGTAGCTAAACAGATTTTTATTTAAGGCGTTCCAGTGTGTTTTTTGTGTTTCCGGATTGTAGATATCGATCCAGGGACTGTTCTTTATATAGAGATCTTTTTCAAGATATTCCTTAGCTACTTCCGATTTCTTGTCGAGATTTTCCCATACGGAGATGGAGAAACGGGCATTCAGATCATGTAATTGCTTTATGAATTTATCTGGCTCAGGATAATTCGCTTCGTCAAATTTGGGAACGCCCCAGCCATATTTTCCCCAGTACTGCCAGTCCTGTACAATCACATCCATGGGTAAATTTCGCTTTCTGAACTCCTTTACAGTTTCTACCAGGTGATTACCTGACGTATAACGTTCGCGACATTGCCAAAAACCATAGGCCCACAATGGAAGCATCGGGACATTTCCGGAAAGCTCACGATAGTTCGCAATTACTTCATCAGCATTTTTACCGGAAAATACTACATAGTCTAAAGATTTCGCGTTGGGAGAACGAAAAGTAGTTACGTTATCTGCCGGCTTCCAGGAGAATTTTGGAGTGTTGATAGCTTTACAAACTATCTGGACAGAATGTTCTCCGGCCCTGAGCTTCACCAGCTTGCCAGCTGAAGGAGGAAGCCACAAATTAGATTGATCGATGTGGGCTGTCCCGTCAATAATTACTAAATGCCGGTTGTCCATATTGCCTAAATCCAGCATAATGGAATACTCACCGTCTTTATCAACCTTGAACTTCCCGTTATAAACCGCCTGTTGCTGCGATACGCGTTGTGTTCCTGAAGTTGTAGTAACCTCGGCATCCCGTTTCTCCCCCGCGGAAGTATCACGCTTTACCAGTTGCACCTCATTGTCGGCAGGATTGAAATAGGTTAAGCCATACTGGTGCCAAAGTATTCCATAATTTTTACTGGAATAAAGAAAGGGAATAGCGATTTGTGTATTCACCTGTGTTAGTTTTCGGCCTACATTTTTAAGATTAAAATTGCCATCCTGAAACTGCCCAAGTCCAAACAGGGACTCACCTGCCGGTGAAGAAAAGCTTTGTTCTGCTATAAAACAAGGTTCCCCCAAAACGGTACTGGTGGTTAATTTCCTGCCTCCTGCCTTTTCACTCAAAAATACATTCCCTGCCTTATCCAGAAAATCGAGGGAAGCGGTTTTCTTTGTAAAAAGCACCGTAAAACCAGATGTGCTTAGTTTGAGATGAGTTGGAGTTTCAGACAGCTTAAATTTCGGACGGGCTTGCTTATTTATTAAAACTAATTCCTGCCCTTCTTTCATTCCGTCTTTTTCCCATTGCACTCTGATCGCCTTGTCTGTTAGTGGGATAAGGTTCAGAACACCTTCCGAAAGATTGATAGAAAGTCTGTCAGTTTTTAACGAATATTTTCTGTACGTCTGCCCGAATAAAACTGCGGGGAGCAGACAAACGAATACAATTAGAATAGCTCTCATGTGCCTCATCTTATTTTATCGGACTAAACTTATATAACATTACCCCATGTACCGGCACCTCCACTGGCAAAACATCTTTTTCTGTATTGACAGTCGCAACATCTTTTTGCCTCCATACATCGCGAACCTGTTGTTTGCCGGTGATGCCCAGCTTCTTAAACTCCTTATAAGATAGCTTTAACCTCTCCACACCGAAATTGCAGAAACCTACCGCACGGCTACCATCCTCAAGTTCTTTTACATAAATACGCAAATCTCCAATTGTTTGCACGCTGGTTGCTTGTTTACCGAGTGCATCCTGGTTAATCGCAATTACCTCATCGTTGGTTAGCAAATTAAGTGTAAATGCATCCAGTTTTTCCATATCGCAACCAATTAGCAGCGGCGCAGAAAAAAGGCTCCAGAGACTTAAATGAAGATACTGTTCGTCTGGTTTAAGCTTGCTTGGGTGTGGATTACCCCAGCCAACGGTGCCAACTACCAGCATATCAGGATCGTTCCAATTACCCGGTTTAGCCCAGGCAGCAGCCTGATCCTGAGCGAATGCAATGCTTTTAACACTACTCCAGGTATCCGTTATATCATTTGTTGTTCGCCAGGTGGTTCCACCAACGGAATCGCCCCATTTCCAGACATCCGACATTCCATATTGACACAAACTGAACACAATATCGCGGGGTTGCTGAAGAAGATAATCTCCCATTACTTTAAAGGGCTTAATCGCAGTAGCTAACTGATTTCCTCCTTGGTAGGATAGTGAGCTTACTTTGTATGGATCATTCTCCGGCATTCCATTTATCACGTTTCCATAGCTGCACCAATCGTATTTCAGGTAATCAAATCCCCATTTTGCATAACTTTCAGCATCCTGTTTTTCATGGCCATAGCTACCTGCACAACCGCCACACGTCCAGGGCCCCGGACTAGAATAGAGGCCAATTTTTAAACCAAGACCGTGCACATAATCTGCCAGGGCTTTCATGTCTCCAAACCTTTTGTTAGGGACAATATTTCCGGCTTCGTCACGCAATTTCCCTTGCAGGGAAGGATCTTTCGAATCGCGGTGATTTTGCCAGAAGTCGTCAATATTTACATAATTCCATCCGTGATTTACCAGTCCAGATTTCACCATTACTTCCGCAGCTCGCTTCACTTTTTCAGCAGAAACTTCTCCGGCAAAACAATTCCAACTGTTCCAGCCCATTGGCGGGGTAAGTGCGATTTTATCGCCACATTTAATACGTAAGCTTTTTTCTGCGATGCCCTTCGCATTCTTCGCCTTTAAGGTGACAACATAAGTTCCCGCCTTTGCAAGCTTACCCGTAATAAGTCCTGATTGCGGATCAAGTTTAAGTCCCTGCGGTATACCGGTAACTGAAAAGCTCATTGGTCTGTCTCCGGTAGCCGGTATCCTGAATTGGAACGGAGAGCCCGGGCGGACACCGAACACACTTGCACTATTAATCTTCGGTTTTGCAGATGGCTGAGGAGTAAGGATATAGACCTCGCTGGACACAATATTAACTGTAAAAAAGCTCGATACACCTGTCGTCTCAAATTTTGCATCTGCCCAGTCGGCATGATCATAGAAATTTCCATTTCCTCCGTCGCTTACAACGAGTTCAAGTTTCTTTACACCTGAAAGCTTTACGCTACATAACCGGGCAGTATCTCCTATACGCATCACTCCGCTTGACCAGAGTTTCAAGCCATCTCCGTTTACAATGAACTCTACAGCAGACTGTTGTCCTTTCACCTCATCATCAATACCCACCCAGGCGTTGAACGAATTTGCCTTACCATCAAGTTGAATTAAAAGGGAGCTTTCGGCGTGTGTACCAAAGCCACGCTGAAAGGTTTTGCCTGCAATGGTCATGATTTTACCATCAACAGTCCTGTTTTTCTTAGGGACGCCATAGCCCTGAGTAGCTGCGCTGAGATCCAGCTGGTCTAACCATACTGTCTGTGCAGACAGGGAATTTGTGCCGGTTAGGCCGAAAGCCATAACAAGAGCGAAGACAGTGGCAACTAAACTTTTACTTACTTTATTCATTTTTAAAGGTGTATAATGGTATTTAAAGGTGGACTAATATATAAATTAGTAGAGAGAGACCTTTTATTTATTAAAATTCCACCAATTGAAATTGAACAAATCGCCCTCATTGCCTTTAAAAACAAAATACAAATCGTGAAGGCCTGCTGTCTTATTGACTTTAGCTGAAACAGTGATCCATTTCTGCAAACCACCTGTGCTTTTTACTTCACAAGAGCCTAGTAATTTCCCATTAAGACTATCCAAATGAATTTCGATACTACCACCTGAAGCCGATGCTACATTGGCTTGAAACGCCCCTGCCCCTTTCTTAAAATCAACACTTCGAACTTTAATATAATCGCCATTGCTGATTTCGGTTACGTATACTCCGACTTCTGCATTGCGCTCCGTTTCAATCCCCTGCTCCCAGGCTATAGTTTCTGCTTCCTGACGGATAAATGGATTAAGATTTGCCACAGGTTTTACACCTTCCTTAGTAGGCGAAATCCTCGGAATACTTCCATCTTTATTGTACTGAAATTCATCCAGACAGACGGATCGGGTAAAGCCTCCGCCACCTGGCAAGGCTCCATTATGATAAAAGAAATACGATTTGCCTTTATAATCGATCACGCCGGGATGATTGGTAAAAGCACCACCCTTGCCTATAATCCTCATAATGGTATCGCGGTAAACCCAGGGACCGGTAGGACTTGTGCTGGTTGAGTAAGCCAAATGTTCCGGAACTCCTCCTGCTGCATAGTGCATGTAGTACAAATTATTTCGCTTGTAAAACCATGGCCCCTCTTCGTAGGCGGATGGTCTTTTATCGGCATCTTTAAATCTTACATTAAACCCTTCTTTATTCAAAGGAACAGTAACCACATCGCCGGAATAAGAGATCATGTCCTCATTCAATTTCACATACTTCAGGTAGGGATTGCCCCAGTATAAATAGGCTTGACCATTATCATCAATAAAAACTGTTGGGTCGATATCTCCGTTGCCACTATGCACCAATGGTTTTCCGAGCGCATCTTTAAACGGGCTGCTTGGACTGTCAGAAACTGCCACACCAATAGACATTCCCAAGGTTTCGTGGTTCATAGGTACATACCAATAGAACTTTCCATTCCTGGGAATACACTGCCCTGCCCAGGCATCTTTCTTAGCCCAGCTAAACGATTTAAGCGAGAGCGGCGAGCCCTGGTCAGTCCAGTTCACCATATCTGTAGAAGTATAACAGCGCCAGTCTTTCATCGTAAACCAGGTTGATTTGTCTTCATCATGCCCCGTGTACAGGTAAACGGTATCTTTATAAACCATCGGAGCCGGATCAGCTGTGTAAATGGTTTGTATGATAGGATTTTGAGCCTGTGTTGTTAACGCTGCAATAAGAACAGCCAATTGTATTCCGAACTTTCTAATATCCATTCTTAATATTTTAACCAGCAGATAGTAACGCTTCAAACCCTTGTCTGTTAATTCCTATTTCGCCGCATCGTATCCCAAAAGCGAAAGCATTTTAGCGCCATACCGCCTTCCCAACTCCCGGTAGCCCTCCGCGGAAAAATGCAGATTATCAGCACCATCAGCACAGCCGGCAGATGAAATTACATGAGCTGTGGGAATAGTTTGCGGCAGTTCTGCGATGATCTTGTTCATACTCGCACAAACACCTCCCTGGTCTGCATGTACCACTTCTCCCGCTAATAAGGGAACAGCTGCTGCATTGAGATTGAGATCGGTAAGCAAGTTTGTGTATACGCCTTTAACCTTTTGGGGCCAGGCTGTATCATTAGTATTTGATTCGCCCTGATGTAAAAGAATTCCTTTTATAACACCACTTTTTTGCGCAATCTTTGCCATTTCCACAAGCCTTGCATAGGGATTCCCGTCATATTCCTTTATCATGTTGAGCATCCAGGAAGGTGCAGTTGAAACATATGACTGATAATTATTTTTATCAAAAAGCTCTATTTTACAACCTCCAACAGCTACATTAATCACTCCTACTTTCACATCTGCAGGAAGCTGGGCCAGCAAGGTGCGACCAAAATAATCTGTTGGACCCAAACCTGTCCTGCATCTGCTTAGCGGGGGAACAGCAGTATACCACTCCCCTTTTTTTCTGCCCAGATTATCGCAATCAACTGCTTCCAAAACCCGAAAACGACTATCAACTGTAGTATCCTGCGGCTCATATTTGGCACTACCCTCCATATTAGATTGACCAAGGCATAGGAAAATGTAGAGTTTCGGATCCTGCGAAAAAGCCAGCTGATTCGAAATCATAAAAAAAGAAAACAATAAGGTAATTCTCAAGAAATTCATATTCATTTATTAATTGTTTTAACAAGGCCTTGCCTCCTACTTAATTTATTGGAATGGCGATAAACACAAACCAGAAAATCAAAGTAAAGACGACATGAATATCAGGCTGATATCCATTTCTTTTCTCCTACAAAGAATTTTTCGGTTGCCAGGTTCATAGTGGATTCCGGTTCCTAAATTAGATGGATTCTGGTCGGTCAATCAGCACAAATTCTATAAAATGCTATCACTTTTGTTCAATCCGGGAGCGTGAGGCAATCGAAATACTATTAGCATATATGGCCAGAAATGACTCAGAAAAGCGGATCCATCTTCGACGATGTTCCTCTTTTGAAAAGCAGATAAGGTATTCTTGAAGGATTAGAAGTAGAATTTCTAGTTGATTTCTACAGAAGATATAATATTATCGTCTAATGGTTCATTGAAAGCAATTAAGCAGAATAGAAAAAATCAATCTGTTATATCATCTCTATTAGTTAGCAGCCGGCTTTGGCTTCGCAGACGGATAAAAAACCACGCAAAAGCAATTGCTTTTGCTAATCCAGCAAGCATTAAAAGCCAAGAATCTTTCAGAAACCTACTTAAAAGTCATCCAGTCCACTTCCATCTCCCCTGCGCCCTTCTGTGTTATAAACAGATGCTTAGTACCCCTGGGAGCTATGGAAAGATTTGCGGTAATTAACTTCCAGGATTTAGTTACCGGGACAGACAGCTCCGCCAGGATTGGACCACCCGTAGAATTCAACCGTATCTGCAATGTTCCACCGGCACCAGATGCTACCATCAATTCCACCGACTTAGGCACTCTGTTCCCGAAATCAACACTATTGTATTGCAGCCAGGCATCGGGAGAATTGAATTTAGCTTTCCATCCTTTAAACCGGTCTGCAGTGTCGATGAAACCAAGTGATATGCCCTCTTTACTTATTTCGCTGTAGCGGTCAATTTGTACTTTTCCGAAAGCCGATGTCAGGCCCACACCCCTTAGAGTAGGAATCACCTTTTTAATTGTCCCGTCATTATTGAAAGACAAACTATCAATTCGTACCGAACGATTTTTATCGAAGTTTGGTGAAAGATCATTATGATGATAAAACAGATACCACTGCTTTTTAAAATTGATAATTGAATGATGATTTGTCCAGCAACCGATTGGAGATTCGTCCATAATTACACCGGCGAATTTGAATGGACCCAGCGGATTATTCCCGATGGCATATTCAAGCCGTTCAATCTTGTTCTCCACATGAGGATAAGTCATGTAATAAATTCCATTACGCTCAAATACATAGGGGCCTTCCTTCAGGCCTTTGCTAGGCAATTCCTGAAGAATAAATGGTTCAGAGTCCAGCTCAAGCATATTCTCTTTCAATCTGGCTCCATAAATATTACCCTGCGACCAGTACAAATATGCCTGCCCGCTTTTGTCGATAAACACGTTTGGATCGATGCCTTTCACATTTTTTATCGCTTCCGGCTGAGGCACGAACGGCCCCGTAGGTTTATCGGATACTGCAACACCAATTGTAAATCCCTTTACTTTAGTGGTGTCTTTAGAGGTACTAGGAAAGTAAAAGTAATACTTACCGTTCCTGTAAATACAGTCCGGTGCCCACATGCTATAACTATCCGGTTTTACCCAGGGAACCTTATTCTGAGTAACAATCATTCCGTGGTCGATCCAATCGCTTAAGTTGGCAGAAGAAAACACATGATAATCTTCCATTACAAACCAGTTTGCCCTTCCTTTCCCAGGTGCGGGAGGAATATCATGAGAAGGATATACATATACCCTGTCGCCAAACACCCTGGCCGAAGGATCTGCCGTATACTGATTAGTAATAAAGGGGTTTTGAGCGAATAGCTCAGCAGCAAAACAAATGGCTATCACTGAAAGTGTATAAGAAAAATTTGCCTTTATCATATATGGTTCAAACTGTTAATTAAATATTACAAAGCCAACACACCGGACCAGACATACTGTATTCTACTTTATTCTAAACCAATCAAAATCAACATAGCCACCAGTATTTTTTGTGGCATAATTAAACAGGCCGAAACGGTATCCCATAAAATGTGGCAGCGTATAGGTCATTTTCAGAGGGTCGCCAATTGAAGTCCAGGTATCTCCATCCAGGCTATATGAAAACTTCGCTATATCCTTCCGATCTCTGAAATCACACTCCGCTTTTAAGTATACCTTCTGTTGCTTTAGTGGAACATTTGCTATCTCAACAGGCTTTTCTGTCTGGGCGCTAATCATTACAATGGATTTTACCCCTTTCTGGAACCTGACTCCGACAATCCCATATCGTTTCTGTAAAAGTGCCAACCCTGCGATATCGCCATCTTTCATATTTGAAACATCCAACACAGTGGTTCCTGTACATTCTGGCCCGAACGTTCTTTGTGTTAAAGTATTTCTTGCTGATAAAAACGACGAGTCTGTTCTTCCTGTCTTAAGACGAAGATAACCGGGACGTTCTTTCACAGACCAAAGCTGATTATCCGGATTATGGTTCCATTGCCACACCAGGGGTAATGCTGGCTCTTTCTTTCGACGGACAAATTCATCAGATGCCACAATCCCCGGAATTAAACCTTTAGATACTGGCAAATTCAAGGTCTGGGGAACCTTGCCACCCTCCCCGAGAAGAGGCCAGCCATCAACCCATTTTACCGGCACCAGGTACGGAACACGTCCGACCGAGCCATAGTCTCTGAATAAATAGGAATACCAGGTACCGTCAGGCATATCGATCAATCCGCCCTGGGCAACTCCTAGATCTTGTAATGCAACTCTACCCTCGTATGGACCGGTAATTTTATCCGCTCTATGGACAACAACAGTTCTCATACCGCCTCTGGGCCAGGTGATGTTAAAGAGGTAATATTTCCCCTTCACCTTAAACAATTGCGATCCCTCTGCAGGAAGGCCGACGTTATTTCCTGAGGGAGCACTTGCATTTTCGATAAGTACCTGTTCCTGGGTTCCCGGCTTCACGCCCGAGGCGTCGGTTTTAAGTTCAATTAACTTGAGCTTTCCGGCTCCATAAATCATGTACACCTTGCCATCATCATCAAAAAACAAGGAATGATCGTGATAGCTGGGTCTAAAGGAGGATACTTTCCATGGGCCCTTTTCTATATTTTTTGTAGTGTATACGTACGTTTTACCGGTTGTTCCGGCGAAGGTACTGACATAAAAAATTCCCTTATGATAACGTAAACTGCTGGCCCATGAACCGCGCCCATAAGTACTCTTTCCATTATTAAGATTAAGCTCATCTACATTAGCGAGGGTGTCATAACAATACCCTACCAATTTCCAGTTTACAAGGTCCTTTGATTTCATGATTGGCACCCCTGGACTCATGTGCATTGTGGTGCTGCTCATGTAATAGGTCTCCCCAACCCTGATTATGGAAATATCAGGTACATCGGCATGAATAATAGGATTTTGCGCCTTGTTAACTTGCGCTATTGATATTGTTGATAGGCCTGAAAAAAGCAGAAGGCCAAGAATACATTTCCACATATAAACTATACTCGTTATACTATTTAATTAAAAAAGCCTGATTTTCTCATGATCTTTTCATTTAATTTCGGACGCCCCATCTCATAAAAGGTTTCACTTATTCGGATCGGCAACGACCAACCTTGTACGAAACACAACCCGGTGATCGGGAAGTATCTGCGGATATTTAGCATAGCGAACATTAGTGGATGCAGGAGTTCCCGGAACCATGTATTTAGAAAACAAGGATGTATCTACCGGCTTAAACAGCAATTGCACGAACATATACAAATCGTTCTTCCAAACTTTAAAATCATGACCACCGGGCTCTATATAAAAAATGTGGGGAACCTTATTTTTTTTAAGATAATCACTGGTCCTGCTGCTAATTCGGATTAGATTGTCAGCGTCTCCACATGAAACCCATAAAAGCTTTAACTTTTTCCGTGCTTCTTCAGGATTTGGTAAAAGAGCTTCCGGAGCCTTTGTATTTGGGGCAGAAGAAAAGCCCCCTACCCATGCAAACTTATCAAGATTACCCAAGCCAAAATTCAGTGACTGACCTCCCCCCATTGATAGGCCAGCAATAGCCCTGCTTTCCCGATTTTTATAAACTTTGTACGTCTTTTCGACAAAAGGGATCAAATCATCCAGGAGGTCCCTTTCAAAGGTGGCGAAAGCCTGAACTTTGTTGGGCTCATAGATGTTCCCGAATGCCCTGTCATCTTTCGCTGCCCGGCCATTAGGAAGAATGATTATCATAGGCTGAACTTTATTTTCTGCGTAAAGATTATCGAGTATCACCTGCGGTTTACCTTGTTTATACCATTCTTTTTCATCTCCGCCAATACCGTGCAGAAGATAAAGGACAGGATATCTCCGACTTTTTGAATAGCCTGGCGGGGTATAAACCAGGGCTCTCCTTAATGACCCAACAGTTTTTGAAGAATAGGTGATAGTGTCAATTTTACCCTGTATGATACCAGGGCGGGCAATATCGAACCCTTCAGGCGCTTGTTTGACCAAAGATTGAGCATTAACGCCCAATCCCATTATCAAAAGAATGGTTGTAATAAAAATCACATTTTTCATATCTTCTTGTGTCTATTTATTGCTCGCCCAGTTACGATAGATTTATCTTAAAAAAATAATCTAGCTGGAGTTCTATTTCCCCGTTCAGATCTTTTTCCTGATATGTCGATCGCTGGACTTGTTCAGGATTAGCATAAAGCTTTACTACAATACCTTCGAGCGGTCTCAAATTTATATTCAGAAAATGTCGGATACGTAAAAAAATAGCCAAATTAATGGCAAGAATGTTCAAATCTATTTTAACATTCCAGACAACCAGATTCGGCATTACACAACGAATTTGGCCCTAAGATCTGTGGTAGTAGTAAATTGAGACTGCATTAAAGAAATGTCGCATAGGCAAGTCTCTTGCCCCTCTTGGATTCCGAAAGACTATAGATACGTTCATATCAACCTTCCCGCCGAATGAGGATATTTCGGAGCAGGAAACGTTTGAAACGGCAGCTTGACATTATATCTACGGTCAATCTTAAACATGGGAAGATTGAGACCTTGCGTCTTTGGTCCTGTTTTCAACAGCCTTCCTTTTTAAAGCAATGTACTCAGATGGCTGCATATTGAATTTCGTCTTAAAAGATTTGGCGAAATACGTGGGGGTCGTAAATCCGACCATGTAGGCAATCTGCGCCACATTCAGGTCGCTCTTTTCAAGTAAAACAGCTCCCTTATCCAGCTTTACGGAACGGATATATTCAACAGGTGATAATCCGGTCAGTT
>CAMLLO010000026.1 GCA_946480915.1 uncultured Sphingobacteriaceae bacterium
CGAAAAAACTCTTTTCTGTTGGGGCATTCCACGATTTAAAAAAATACTGAAATAGTATAAAAAGAAACAGTAAAAAGGGTATAATTCCTGCGTCTGCCCAAACACCAATTATTGTATTGTGACCGCGAATGATGTTTGAAAAAGAGATCCCGTATCCAAGTATCGGATTATCGTAGACATAATTAAGCATCTTTTGCAAAAGCACATCTCTTCCAGAAAAGTCGACCTTTTGAGTGTTAAAGGTTAGAATATTGGCTATATCCTGTAACCTTTCTTGTTGCGCCGGCAACAAGCTTCCCTTGGTTACGCCCGTGTTCATAGCTGTAATCACTACAAATGGCAGAACGAATACACTAATCAAAATCCTTTTAGGTGTGATTAATTTGTAAAAAGTTAAGGCAGATATAATTATCAGAACAAGAAAGCCGGTTTTAGAAAAGGTTAATATAAGAGCGTAAACCGACATCCCTAATAACAAGAGTTTTAGTACAGATTGAAGTTTTGTTTGTGCTTTAAAAAAATGATAAATCAAAACAATGGTGAGTAAACAGCCAACCGCAGCTTTGTTTGCATCGCCATATATGCCTGCAGCCCTTTCTACCCGGTATGTATAAACTCCATCCACCATAGAAAAATTAAGCCTTTGAAAAACAATTAAGAATAAAGTAGCTACCGAAAAACTTATCACAACTGTTTTTATAAATAGTTTTTGATGCTTTGCAGAGCTTAGAAAAACAGCAAAACCTAAAAAATATATTACCGGGATAAGCGAACTTAAAAATGGCGAAGGTGTTTGATAAACAATGCTGGCACAAGTTCCTATAGCGTAATAAAAAATAAAGAACGCGATCCAGATTTTAACAATTGGTGCAAAGTCTTCTCTGTCATTAAAAAAAATAAGTGTCCCAATCATAACCAGAATTAAATTCACGTAAACACTCAATTGTCCTAAAGAAACGGACATAAATAAGGTAATGAAAGACTGTATCTCCAGGGCGCTGAACACAAAGGGGATCAGCAAACATAAAATGCCGATATTTTTCATTGTTAATTATATTATTTCATTAAAAAGCCTGTGCCATTGATTACATACATTTTCTATCGAGTATCGCTCCAGGCTGTTTACAGCGTTTTTTCCCAACTTTCTTCGTAAGGTATCATCAGAAATTAACTGTATTAGGCCTTTTTGCATTTCCTGCATGTTTTGGTCTTGAATAAGCAAACCATTGTGGCGATGAATAATCATTTCGGATGGACCGGTAACACAATCGAAAGCAATACAAGCCATACCCTGAGACATTGCCTCTAATAATACCATTGGAAGTCCTTCATTACGGGAAGGAAGAATGAAAACTTCAGATTCTTTCATCACTTCGCGTATGTCTCTCCTAAATCCTGTGAACAGGATTTGTTGCTTCAAACCTTCATTATCAATTAGTTTTTCAATAATTGGACGACCGACCTCTCCCCTGCCTACAATTTTCAGAGTCCAGCCGGGGTGTTGTCTTAATACCGGTGATATTAATTGGATTAGATTGTCAAAACCTTTGTCGTGATAGCGATCAAGGCAACCTATGGCCAAAATAGTCTTCCTTCGGGGAATGGTATTGTCTTGTATTGGCGTAAAGGTAGAGGGGTTTGGCATGACCACTACCCTGGCACCCTTTTTCTCAAAAAAAGGCTTATCAAATTTTGTTAGGACAGTTAGGGCATTCGCTTGTTTGTATAAATAATTCCAGGTAAACTGGCTGATTTTATCGCTGGGACCTAAATGGTTAAAATGTTCTGAAACTATAATCTTTATTGAGAAAAGTTTACAAGCTAGAATTGACATAAAGTTCGTTCTTGTTAAAAACGATATTACTATATCAGGCCTGTTCTTTGCTTTTTTATAGTAAATAATAAGATTGTAGATACTTCGTATTGTGTGGTTTTTAATACTGCCGAAATGCAACCGTACCCGCTTAACTTGTTCCGCAAGATAAAAGTCGTCTCCATCGTTTAGAGTTATAATCCTTACGTCGTGTCCTTGTGTGACAAAATGATTCGCCAAAAGAACCATTACCCGCTCCGCACCTCCACCAACCAGAGAAGACGATATGAAATCAATTTTCATGATAAGAAATAGAATATTTAATGATGATTAGCAATCAGGTAATTAAAGATCTATGTAGAGTAAACTCGATGAGATGCTTTTTTAAACTCTTTGTAGGTAAACCCAACATAGATCACACTGCATATTATATACATTATGGTTGTGCTCATGGCCAAACCGTAAATACCAAAGAGCTTAATTAAGACAAGGTTAAGTACTAAGTTGATGCAGAGATTCCAGAAAGAGACCAATGCCATGAATTTATTTTTATTGATAGCTGTTAAAAATTTAACACAAATGAGCGTGCATAAGTAAAAAGGAATATATAGTAAGCCGATTTTTTGAATATTTGCTACGATAAATGTATCGTGAGAGGTAAACGCCTTTCGCTCGAACAATACACGTACAATATCATTTGAAATTAAGATCCCTAACAGAGAAATGATCAGGGAACCGAAAAAAACAAGTTTTAAAATTTTAAATAACTGATTATACGTTTTAAGTAAATCATCATTGATACCACGAGAAAAATGCGGGAGCAATACGCTGCCCAGTGGTAAAATGAGCATTCCAACTGCAAAAACCGGAATTTTACTCCCATAATTTAATGCCGCTATAGATCCTGTTACCAGCTGGGCAGAAAAAAATTTCTCAACAAACGAATTGCTTCCGGTAAGAAGTCCGGAAGCTGCCTTTGGAGGCAGTTGAACAATCATAGTCCGGATATTCTTATTCATGTGCGGTTTGCCCAAATTGATTTCATCATAATAAAGGCAAACTATTAATAGGTAGAAAAATGCAATGATACTGCCGCTTAACATGCCAATCGCTAACGTTATTTCCCGGAATTTCTCTTTAAAAAAAAGCAGGCAGACAACCGTTGTTATAGTGGTAAATATTGGCGGTAGCGTGGAATATAAAAACTTATTTTTAACCTCAAGTAAACTACATAACAAGCTTGAGTAACCCCAAAAAAACAAACAGGGCAGTATCCAGTAAAACTGAATTCGTATTAGGTGATAATATTGCTCCGTATGATTCGGGAAAACTATGGTTAAGAGATATTCAGAAAAAACCAAACATGCAATCGCAAGTAAAACAACGATGGCAGTTACTATTAAAAAGCTAATTGTTTGAAATGCCTTTTGCTGATTATTAGTTTTTAATTCTGTAATATAATTGGGCACAAAAAGATTACTTAATGCATCGACAAACACGTTTTGGACAAACGATGGAATTAAAACTGCGATGAAGTAAGTGTCTAACAGCTCAGACAGACCAAAATGAGCCGCGATAATCGTCTCTTTATAAAATCCTGCAATTTTTATGACAATGCTTACAAAACCTACCACCATTATACTTCTTATAACTGGCTGATTAAGTACTGGTCTGATTTTTAATAAAATAGTATTTCTATTAATTTCTATCATTTACATGTTTTATAGTAGGAATCCGGCCGGCGGAATTACACCTGAGTTCACATTACTTTTCTAAATGGCCATGATACTGCAAAAACCACCTTCAATAAGTTATTATCAATTGAACTAACATATTCTTTGAAGCTAAATTCCAGGTAATTTGAAGCTTTCAGCAAGGAATACAAACGCATTAGAAAATGCTTAAAGGCTTTCCTTAAATGTTTTTCATGAAACCAGTTTACAAATGCTATGGCAAAAACAGCCATCCCAAACGCTTTTTTATCATAACCTAAACTCGAAAGACTCTTACTGTTTTCTTCGATATAATAAACCCGTAAGGATTTGTTAATATACTTGGTTATAAACTCTTCCTTTGCTATCAAAAACCAGATATAGCCCTCTGGTATTAACCCTCTTCCATAAATTCCGTCATTGATACTAATACTTTTGAGTATATCGGTTTTATTAAAACCCCATTTCTCGCCTTTTATTAGGTGGTAAATATTTTTATCAAAAGAGTTTTTATAAAAGGGATCTTCGGGGAAACAATCTCCGATTAATGCTCCGTGCTGATCGACACAGCAGCAGGATATGCCGGAAATCATTGGTTTTATCTCTGCAGGAATGCGGTTGTATTCTGCATAAAAAACATCTAGCGCATCGGGGCTACATGCATCATCAGCATCTAAAACGATAAAAAACTCGCCCTCGGCTATTTTTATAGCTTCCATAAGACAACCCATCTTGTGCTTGTTTACCTCATGATGAATGTAGTTTACTGGTAGATTGGTTCTGTCTAAATATTCATGTATAATTTCATGCGAGTTATCAGTAGAGCCATCGTTTATAATAATAACTTCAAAATTTTTATACGTTTGAGCATCTAATGAATTGAACACCCTGTGTAGGGTACGAGAGCTATTAAATACTGGCACAAAGACCGTAAACTGATATTTGTATCTGATGTTTTTTATCTCTTTAAGTTCGGGCAGATATTTTTTTAAGTTCATTGCTGTCTTTATTTGATAATAGCCTTCATTGATTTTGACGCGCTTTTATGAAGCTAAAATTTCAGCACCTTTTTTATTTAGTCCGGCATAATAGGATACAGCTTCACGCAGTCCCTTTTCCAGCGAAAAAGCAGGTGAATAGTTCAGCAAATCCTTTGCTTTTTCTATAGAGGCCAAAGAATGAGGAATATCACCCCTTCTTTCTGAACCATAAATCACATCCACCTCCAAAACCCCGGGATCATATTTTGCCAGGTTGGTTCTCAATGCTTTGATCAATCCGTTTAATGTAGTTCTCTGACCATAAGCAACATTGTATACCTGATTTACCGCTTTTTTATTTTCTGACAGCGCTGAAAGTATATTCATTTGAACCACATTGTCGATATAGGTGAAATCTCTTGAATAGTTTCCATCTCCATTTACTACCGGACTTTTATGATTTAAAAACTGAGAAACAAATTTTGGTATAACAGCCGCATACGCGCCGTGTGGATCTTGTCTTTGTCCGAATACGTTGAAATATCTTAAACCGATAAGTTCCATGTTGTACAATCGGGCAAACACATCAGCATAAAGTTCATTAACGTATTTTGTAACGGCATAGGGCGACAGTGGCTTTCCATGTTTTTCTTCCACCTTTGGCAATTCGGTACTGTCTCCATAGGTAGATGAAGATGCAGCATAAACGATGCGTTTAACTTTTTCATCCCGTGCCGCGACCAGCATATTTAGAAAGCCGGTTATGTTTACGGCATTCGTCGTAATCGAGTCTTCAATTGATCTGGGCACAGAACCCAAAGCCGCCTGGTGGAAAACATAATCTATTCCGCTTACCGCCTTTTGACAGACATGCAAAACCCGGATATCTCCTTCTATGAGCTCAAAGTTGGGATGAAGCATGAATGATTCTAGATTCTTTTTGTGACCGGTTGAAAAATTATCAAGAACGCGAACTTTACCCGCGCCGTATTTTAACAAGTATTCAACAAGGTTAGAGCCGATAAAGCCGGCACCGCCTGTAACTAAGAAAGAATGGGTCGAAAGATCATGTTCACCATGATAAGGTGTTGTATACATAGCCATAAGTAATTTTTTGATTTAGAGTATTTTAAAGACGTGCGTTGGCAATTTCTGCAGGCAGAGCAGATTTGATATCATAAACCACTGTGTTTTCTTTGCATAAAGACGGGATATCGATATCTCCGAATTCTTTATGGGCTACAGCAAGCAGCACAGCGTCGTATTTGCGATCCTTAGATTCACCGTTTTGACAAATAACACCATACTCGTGTTTTACCTGATTTGAATCAGCCCAGGGATCATGAATCACCACTTTGACATTATATTCTTCAAGTCTTTTAACCACATCAATTACCTTGGTATTTCTTACATCGGGGCAATTTTCTTTGAAAGTGAAACCCAAAACCAAAACACTGCTGCTGGCGATATGAGTGCCCTTCGTAATCATTTTTTTAATAAGCTGGTCGGCAACATAAGCGCCCATGCCATCATTAACCCGGCGACCCGCCAGAATAATTTCAGGATGATAGCCAACTTCCTGCGCTTTTTGTGCGAGATAATAAGGATCTACGCCGATGCAATGACCACCAACCAGACCTGGCTGAAATTTCATAAAATTCCATTTGGTACCTGCAGCGTTTAAAACTGCTTGAGTATCGATATTAAGTTTATTGAAAATCATGGCTAGCTCGTTGACAAATGCAATGTTTATATCACGCTGCGCATTTTCAATTACTTTGGCCGCTTCTGCTACCTTTATCGTGGTTGCTTTATGCGTCCCCGCTACAATTACCGATCGATATAAGTTATCTATCATTTCGGCTGCCTCTGGGGTTGAGCCCGATGTGATTTTTAAAATATTGGCTACGGTATGTTCTTTATCGCCCGGGTTGATACGTTCAGGTGAATAGCCCGCAAAGAAGTCTTTGTTAAAGATCAGGCCCGAATTTTTTTCTAAAACCGGAACACATTCATCTTCAGTTACACCTGGGTATACAGTTGATTCATAGATTACTATATCGCCTTTTTTCAATACTTGGGCAACCAATTTACTTGCCTTAAAAAGCGGATGCAGATCTGGCCGGTTATTTTTATCTACCGGAGTCGGAACCGTAATGATATATATATTGCAAGCTCTGATTTTCTCCAGTTCTGTGGTACAATAAAGTCCTGTTAATTTTGAACAGTCTTGGGTTAATACTTTATGTAAGTCCAGATCAGAAACTTCTAACGTTTGATCGTGGCCTACCTTAAGCTGTTCAACGCGGTCATTATTGATATCAAAGCCAAAAACCTTATAACGTTTAGAAAATTCTACAGCAAGTGGCAATCCAACATAACCCAATCCCACTACAGCTATTTTTTTATCTTGAACAATCTGATTTTTCATTTTTCTTTTATTTATTGTTAGTTAATTAGTACGAGATTAGAAGCATCAACCCTGCTTACCAATGCACATTCCAGATTGTCCAGAACCATTAGCACACTCTTTCCCTGAATTTTGATAACACTGCCTTGCTGATTAGTAAGCACTCCGTTCTTGATGCTTACACGGTCGCCTATTGAGATTGTGGCCAAATCCACAACTTCCAGATCAGGGTAATTAATCGTCGCATTTTTAATACGCTCTATTTCCGTATCCCTGATCTTCGCCGGTCTGCCCATATAGTAAATGAAATTTAGAACACCTAGAGTCTGTCGCACTTTGTACTCTTCTCTACTATTGATCTTTACAAAGACGTATGAGCTAAACAAGGGTAAGTCCACAATTTTTTTCCGGTCTGCCCATTGATTTTCAACTTTTCGCACCGGGCAATAGCTTTCGATACCATTCGATTGTAAAAGAGAATCTACTTTCTTTTCCCAACGTGGGCGAGTATATACTACCAGCCAATCTTTCGAAGAGGTGCTATACTGACTAATTTTTGTTTCCATATGGTTGGAGGTATTAAGTGAAGGGGTCATTTAAGGAAATAATTTCTTGATAGAACTTTGAGCGGAAAGCACAGAGCTTCGCCATCTCAGTTACATGAGTATTTTTTGATTTAATTTTTTGCGCTCAGATCATCGAGAACACGATGAAAGAGTTTTTTTGAGCATGTTAAGGGCTAGATAGAGCTTCGCTATCTCACTTACATGATTATTTGTTTTTTGAGTAGTCTGTTAAACCACCCGGCAATGGTAGATGCTTAATAAAAAGCAGATTGTATTGTTATTAGATAGATGATAAAAAATTATTCAATTATAATATTGGTTAAACTAACCGGTATTATTCTACTTCGACATTTTTGTTTATTTCAAACAGTTCAGAGTTTTACCCGCTCCCTCCTTCTGCATGTCTGCATCAAGAGGGAAAGGATAAGGCACAATATTATGAATACGCATACCTGCCATAAGCATAGGCATTGCTGTTGTCTTCTTTTGCATCGTTAAATACCACAAGTGGATTTTTTAACTTTTTATTCTCATAAATATCCTGCAAAACTCTAAGTTGAAATCTATCAGTGAAATTATAGCGCACCAGGTAAATACTTGAATCAGAATGTTCGGCAAGGCTAAATGCATCTGCTACCTGGCCCACTGGCGAGGTGTCAACAACTATATAATCAAATCGCTCGCGAAGTTTTTCAAATAATACGTCCAGGCGGTTGTTTAACAATAATTCTGCAGGATTATCCGGCACTGTTCCACAGCCAATCACAGATAAGTTAGGAGAAAGTCCAGAAGGGTATATAATCTCATCTAAAGTCATGGAGTTGGAATTTAGGTAATCTGTAATGCCGTATTCTGATTTCAACTTTACACTTTGAAGTAAATCGGGCTTCCGGAGGTCAAACTCCATAACAACCACCCTCTTATCGGTTAAGGATAAAGTAAGTCCTAAATTGATACTGAAGAAAGTTTTCCCCTCGCCCTGAACGCTCGACGTAACTAAAAGGACCTGGTTTTGATTGGTACTGTTAAGATAATTTAAATTGCTTCGTATATATCGGAATAACTCTGAAATGGTTGTGCGGCTTCCTTTTTCTGTAACCACCGAACCAAGTTTGCCTTTATTACTTAATTCGCCTAACACCCTGGCTCCTGAAATAAATCCCAGCTCGGATGCATCCTGAACTTTCGTGTTAAATTTTTCACGGCCGTATATTACACCTGCGGGTAGAATAATTCCTATTAAAAAAGAGAACAAATAGACTAATGTGCTTTTTGGCTGTTCGGGGACAGAATTATAAGCCGGGCTATCAATTACCTGAGATGTAGGGACGGCTGCTGTTAATGAAAGCGCCGTTTCTTCCCTTTTTTGTAATAGATAATGATATAAACTTAACTTAACGTTTTGCTCACGGCTTTTTTCAAGCAAGCCCCTTTCAATTGCGGGAACCTCTCTCACCTTCGACTCGTAATGATCAAGTTTCGCTCTCAAATTATTTCCTTCTATTGTTATTCCTCTTTTGATATTCTTAACGTTTTCCTGCAAACTCCATTTAAGATTATTTATTTGCTCAGTCAGTTCAACTATCAAAGGATTACTTGCTCTATTAGTGCTAAGTAGTCTTTGCTTTTCCAGTTGTAAAGTGTTATACCTCTCGCTCAACTTTTCCAGTGTAGCGTCTTGCAAACCAAACGTACTTGGAACCAGCCCAAAACCTTTATCAGACTGATTTAAATAAGATTCTAAGGAATTAATAATGGATAACTTCATTTCGGATGCAGCCAGTTGCTGACCATAATTTTGGGAATTAGTTAAATTCATCTGAGCACTTGACATGAGATCGGTCACCTTATTTTGCTGTTTATAACTCTCCACATCCTGCTCAACAGAAGAAAGATCTTTTGAGAGATATTTCAACCGGTTATCGATAAAGCTTATCGTGTTTCTTGCGATAGTATTCTTATTTATTACATTCTCGTAATTATACGTTTCGATCAGTTTGCTGAGAATATCAATACCCCGCTGAGGGACTTCGTCTATCATACTTATCACGATAGTATTTGCGTCCTTTACCACCGGAACTATGTTGAGTTTGAAAAGACTGAATGATTCAGCCATTTTTGACAGGTTTTTGAATCTGATGGTTACTGGTTGATGATCTTTGGTAAATGCAGGGCCTTTTACTACACGAACAGTATAGTCTGGGTTATGGATAACCTGATTAAAACGATATATAGTTTTTTTCTCTCCGTCTTGGATTATGAATTTACTGTCACCTAGAATTTGAATGCTTATTTCTTTCATAGGTGCTTTATTAGAAAGCTTTGACACAACAACTTTTATAGGTAGCGTATTTCCATAGAGCTCTACGCTGTTTAATAAATTTTTCTGCGAATAGCTTGTTTCTAAAGACAACTCTTTTAAAACTTTATAAATTAAATCTCTTGAACGTAATACCTCCATCTCGTTGGCAACCGTTTTTGCAGTTTTAAACATTTCCAGATCGCTAAAAGCGGTTCCTTTTAACATACCCTCTCCTTTGGCATCGTCCTGGACTAAAAGTGTACTACTAATTTTGTATTGAGCGGGAGTATACTTGACGTAGAGAAACGCCAGAGATAAGCAACAAATCAGGGTTAGAGCAAAAGCTTCCCAATGATTAAGGTACTTGGTTAAATCTTTTAGAGTTTTCATTGGATTTGTTTTAGATGAACATCATAAAATTGATTAGAAATTTAAATTCAGACTATCTGTTTATAAAAGTAGTGGCCAACACTGCAACCGCGGATATTGTTGCCACCACTAATGGCATTAATCTGTTATTTGCGTTGTATTCCAGCGATTTAGACTTGTCTGGTTCAACATATACTACATCGTTTTGCTTCAGGTAGAAGTAGGGCGACTGGAAGACTTCTTGTTTATTTAAATTCATTCGAACCATGGTCCGTTTACCGTCAACTTTTCGGATAACCAATACATTTTCGCGCTTTCCGTACGGCGTCATATCCCCTGCCATGCCAAGCGCCTGCAGAAGATCAACCTGTTCGTTTGATATTGTGAATGTTGCTGGCTTGTTAACCTCTCCAATAACGGTAATTCGGAAATTAAGAAACTGAACAGTGACGATAGAATTCTTAACATACTTATCAAGTTTTTTAGAAATCATATTCTGAGCCTGCTCAAGGGTTAAGCCCTTAACCTGGGTGAGGCCAATAACCGGGAAGTTGACCTCTCCTTTATTATTCACCCGATAGCCTTCCTTTTCGTACATGGCACTACCATTTTTAATGCTGTTTGAATTGAACGCAAACAACACGTTCGATTCTGTACTCTGGGTATTTATGGTGATATTGAGTAAATCACTTTCCTGGATTTTAGGTTCTACATCATTTAGAATTGCTGTGTTCTCTTTAGATTTATCCGAGAGGTCGCTAAAGTAGACCAGATTTCTTTTTGATGAGCAAGCACTAAATGCTATCAGGCAAACAGTACTTAATAGGTAAATTTTTTTCATCACGTTCAAGTGTTTTTTAATGAATCTTTATAAATAACATGATCAAATTTACACACTTATTGAAAAGAAAAACCGTTTTCTGACGGTTGTAACGCCAATTGTAAAGTATTCACAATCACCTTCACATATCAGTAAAATATGCTTCACAAATTCATAAAAAGACGATCGTAAGTGTGCAATTTTTACTCCTTTATAAATTTTTATCAGTGACCTTAGTTTTTTTAACTCATTGTAAAATCAAAAACTTGGTCTAAAAATTTCACACTAAAACCATACTGAAACGACACAGGTTTACACAGGAGATAAAGAATTTTCTGGAAGATTGGCGGAATTGGTTAGTGGGAATTTCGGTCACTACCATCTACTGGCGTAGATGGTAGAATGAATTACATAGTAGCTGAAGGCTCTATATTGTGTATTAAAAAATCATTGTGCTTTTCAAGGAGGGTGATGTATTTGTTGCGCCAGTAATTTACTGATTCCAGCTCTTCGGCATCTATATCCATCACCTTTCGTTGATTATTGTGCAGTGTCGTACGGTCGAACATGTCAGGAAATTCAGCTGAAAAATCGTGATTCAAAACTTCGCCGATTTTATATATAATTTCCCTGCTCAGACTTTCCTGGGTAAACCAGTTGTATATTGATCGTCTGCTAACTTTTAGTTTTCTTGAGAGTTCGCTAATACTAATGTGATTGCGTCGTATAACTAGCTCTACTATTTCACCATTTTGCATAACCACTAATTAAATATTCAAAAATTAATAAATTACTAATAACCAGCATGAATGCCGGACATTAAAACAAGCAAGTTGCTGCGCGGGAAATGCTGGGATGCTTATCTAATCAATACACAGCCCCTTTAACCTGCACATTCATTTTTTATGATATTATATAGGTATTATACAAGTGTTTTTATACTGTAATGGGCGCCCCGGTGAAAATAGGTGATCGAAACTGGTACTGCAGCGATGGTTCATTGTGATAGAGAGAGTTTGCATAAGTTTTCTTTTTGAATAGGTTAACGTTTTTTCTGTTACGAATTTGTTTCTTACATATAGCCTTCTTCAGGTTACAAGTACGCTGTATTCAATAAAATTTCTTACAATTTTCGGATGCTTGAGGAGTGGGTAGATAAAAGTATTCATAGCTCAATATTTATTTAATAATGCAGGATGTAAATATCAGAAGCACCGAATACTGGTAGACTGACCATCATTAACCAGATACCTGATTCTCGTCAATATGGAAAAATTGTAATACTAAGATAATGAGATAGTTACAAAATACAGAAAAAATACTAAAAAGAAAATTGTTGTTTTTAGGCAGATTTTAGTTTTCGTGATGTGAAATTCTTGTGAATCTAACTTTCTGGTATGGTCTTCACGAAACTGCACCGAGGTTTACGGCCGAGTGAAAGAACTGGACAGAAATTCCACGATTGTATATAGAATCTTCACTCAATCCACAATATTTTCAGCTAGTTTTTCATATGTAAAGCTGTAAACTTGGGTGCCAGGCTGGCCCTTTAAAAAAAGCAGAAAGGGCATTCAATTATTTGACACCCTTTCTGTATTTTATAATTGCAACACCGTTTATTTGAAACCAGATGATTCACCATGTTTTTATTACGATGAATCATCACTTCTTCTGCGATCTTGCCTATTATTTTATTATCACCTTGCCAGAATATTGATTATTCAGAATTATGGAATAGATGCCACCGGCAAATGCCTGACTTAAAACAATATCTATATGACCGGTATCGTTTTTAAGGAATTTTGAATAAACAACCCGTCCCATCAGATCAATTAATCTCAATTCCACATCCTTACCAATCAACCCCGACCTGGTCACAATAGTAAATTTTTCGTTCGTTACCGGGTTAGGATAAATAAGAGTAGTTACTACCTCGTCCTTATCCCTGAACCCGTCAAGTTTAAGTGTGTTTCCCTCTTTATTCAGAGCAATCTGATTCGTAGTAAAGTTTTGTATTTCTGTTGCACTTAATGCTCTGCTGTATATTTTAAAGCCGTCAATAGAGCCTCTAAACATCGGGTCGCTAAACTGAGATTTGCCCAAATAATTCTGCGTAGTACTGCCAATGGTAGAAGGCTTGATAGTAACGCCGGTATTTGAGGCAACAGCAGTTCCATTGATATACATTGTGCAGGTATTTCCGGATTGGGTAATAGCAAAATGCGCCCAGGTATTAAGTGGCAGGGTATAAGTAAAACTCACCTGCTGCTCCGATCCTCCGTTCTTAATTGCATAGCGCATAATGTTAGCAGTTCCTGCCTGGATGGTTAAGAACATATACTTACTGGTCCCGGTACCAAAATCAAATACCCGCATCCAGTTAGATTTAACATCCATTCTTACCCAGGTGGATATGGTAAAATCGTTTAATGAACTTACAATCCCGGTTGGTAAGGTAGCATAAGCTGTTGAAGTTCCGTCCAGCTTAAGCGCAGATCCGGAAAGGCCGGTATCGCGGGTAGCTGTGGTCTGCAGAGTAGCGTGATTAGCTCCCCAGCTATCAATGCCACGCGTCCCACTTGACTCGTCAAATTTCAGGTAAGTGATTTGCCCCGTATTTGGCGTTGCTACCGCTTCGGCACTATTCGGGTTTTCCCCAAGAGAGTTGCTAGCAGACACTACGTAGTAATAGGTGCTTCCATTACTGACATTGGCATCAGTAAATGAGGTAGCCGTAACCGTTCCGATAGTGGTATAAGGTCCACCTGAAGTAGTTGAACGTTTAACATTGTAGCTTAAGTTCTGAATCGGGTCCCATTCGATGATATTTTTAGCATCGCCTGCAGCCACTATCACATTGTTTACGATGGTGTAGACTGTTAAAGTAATACTTTGTGAACCGCTTATGGTTCCGTTGGAAGCCGTTAAAGCTACCGCAAAGGCACCATATGTTGCAGGAGTGCCTGATATTACGCCAGTACTGGCATTTAAACTTAAACCAGCAGGCAGGCCAGTTGCCGTAAAATTGGTTAACGACGTGTTACTGGTAATGCTATATGTAAATGGTGTGCCCATTACCGCAGTTGGCGCAGTATTATTCGTAATAAGAACTGTTAACACTTGTGTTTGTGATGAGGCTGGTGCGTAAACGTTATCTCCAGCCTGTGCAGCTGTAATGGTTGTAGTTCCGGTACCAAGAATATGAACCTTACCATTCACTATAGTTGCAACTGATTCATCCGAACTGCTGTAGGTTACCGTAAGGCCTGAAGAGGCTGTAGCTGAAGGATTAAAATCTGCATCCCTCAGCAGTTTTGTTCCAATTGCAGCAAAACTGATCGTCTGGGCTTGTTTAACCGTTAAGGTCTGCGTTTGCGTTTGTGCAGGCCAGTAAACCTCATTTCCTGGCTGTGAAGCAGTAATGGTTGCAGTTCCGGTAGCAACGATATGAACCTTGCCACTAACTATGCTCGCTACTGCTTCATTTGAACTGGTATAGGTTATCGGAAGTCCGGAAGAAACGGTCGCTGGCTCAAAGTCCGCATCGCCCGTTGCTTTCTGGGCTGTAGCATTCATTGTGATCGTTTGACTTAAATAACTTGCAGCAATTTCTGATGCAGTTAAAGCCTTGCCGAATATCTTAAACTCATCAATAGAGCCCTTAAACATTGGGTCATTAAATTGCGATTTGCCCAGATAATTCAAATTAGTGCTTCCTATTGTAGACGGCTTAATGGTTACAGCAGTATTCGTAGCCACCAAAGCTCCGTTAATATACATGCTACAGGTGCTTCCGGACTGGGTAATAGCAAAATGCGTCCAGGTATTAAGCGGCAGGGTATAATTAAAACTTACTAACTGCTCCGCTCCCCCATTCTTAATAGCATAACGCATTATATTGGCCGTTCCGGCCTGGATCGTTAAAAACATATACTTGCTGGTTCCTGTACCAAAGTCGAACACCCTCATCCAATTACTTTTAGCATCCATTCTTACCCAGCTGGAAATGGTGAAGTCGTTTAGCGTACTTACAATCCCGGTAGGTAAGGTAGCATACGAAGTAGCTGTGCCATCCAGCTTAAGCGCAGAGCCTGCACGACCTGCATCGCGTGTTGCTGTTGCCTGTAAAGTACCATGATTTGTTCCCCAGGTATCTGTTGCCTGAGTGCCACTTGCCTCATTAAATCTATAAAGTGTTTGGCCAATGGCACGTGCGTCCATTAAAACCACATCATTTCCGTCGCCTCCTACATAGGTTAGGATGAAACTGTAGCCACCAACCGTAATCGAAGACCACTCTGGCAAGCCATTGAATGTACCTGATACAGCTGCTGTTCCTGTGTTGCTGATTAGTGTATAGTTGGTTCCGAAAGGTAAGGTTCCTGCAGCGCCTGTAATTGTTAAGTTAGGACTATTAAGCGTGACACTGCCTACAATGATCTTATCGCCAGTACTGTCGGCAAGATTAATTTCTGCCGTGTAAGTAGCGTCTGCATTCATCGTAAGCGTTCCTACTTTAAGCGTACCAATCTTTAAAAATCCAGGTTCCAGTATTGCCCCTGCTCCGCTACCGGTTCCAATCGTAGCCGAGGACTGAGTTACTCCAAAACCTCCCAGAGCACCTTCTTGTATAATTACCGGACTGCCAAAAACGCCAGTGGTTGGATTATTATTTATCAACAACTTCCCTTTTTTTACAGTAGTAGTTCCGCCGTACGCTTGATTTCCCCACATTTCTAAAGTACCTGTACCTACCTTTTCAACCGTCAGACCGGTGCCATTAGCATTAATGGTTCCGCCATAGCTGGAATACGTATTCAGAGCACCGATACTGATAACCGGGGCACCACCCGCATCTGCACGGATATAACCGCGACCGTTAAGAGCCCCAAAATTGAGTGTTCCGCTTGCAAAACCAATACCCTGACAATCAATACCATTCGCATCTAAAAGCCAGGTTGCATTTGCACTTCCGGAATTGGGGGTTACAAAGCGAACCCTTTGTTTGCCACTTCTTAGTTTTGAGATAAAGGTACCCGAGAACTGACTATTGTCACCCGCCAGATTAATGCCCGCATAATCATTTCCGTCATGCTGCACTGTACCAGAGCCTAATAGTTTTCCGTAAAGAGTTATAGAATAAATATCTTCATACATATAACTTCTGTTTCCTGGCAATACTTCTATGTCGTTATACAATTTGAGGTTAGCACCGGCAGTAGCTTGCAGTGCACCTCCGTTCAATTGGATCTTGCCTATTCCCAAAGGCCCTCCTGTGGGATTGCTTGCAGTTCCGGTTCCATCGCCTGCGGCAGCTAGTGTACCACTGACAATCACGGTGTTCCCCGAATAAGTATTAGTGCTTCCCTTAACATATAAAACCGCCGGCCCCGATTTCATTAAAGAACCTGTGCCGCTTATCGCGCCACTCAAAACAATATCACTGGTTGTGTTTGCATTTAACTGATTGGTTAGCTGCAGCGGAGTAGTTAAAGTTTGATTGGCTGATGAATTGTTAACCAGATCATTCTTTAAGGTTAAGGCGTTTCCTGAGATAGTATACCCTATAGCATCTGAAGCAAATTGAATTCTCGAGGCTACCAAACCAGTAATATCATTGGTTAGAAGACTATCCCCTGCCGCACCAAAAGTTAAAATAGTTGGATTTACAGGAAGGGCATTTTCGACCCAGTTAGCTGCCAGGTTCAGATTGGTGGTAGTCGTTGTTGGTTTCCAGGTTCTGGTACTGGCTCCGGGAACACCAAATGCTTCAGCTGAATTAGCGCTTTCGAGGGTATTACCCATGGATGATACGACATAATAATAGGGACTTCCGCTGGTAACGCCCGTATCTGTATAGCTCGTGGTTGAAACAGTAGCTATAAGAGTATACGGACCTCCGCTCACCGTTCCTCTTTTTACTTTATAGGTTACAGCACCCGATGCTGTATTCCAACTTAAACCAATGGAGTTGCTATTATTAACTACCACGGGTGTTGAAGGTATAGCTGGCGGCACCGATGCTGAAACCACACTGGAGTTTCCGCTTTCCAATGTTCCTGATAAGGCCGTTACCACATAGTAGTTGCTCACCTCTGGCTGCGGATTTACATCCATAAATGATGTTCCGACAATACCGGTTTGCAGGGCAGTAAAAGGACCGCTGGATGAAAGTGACCGCTTTAACGTATAGCTTGTAGCGTTGGCAACAGCAGACCACGAAATGTTAATACGCGTTACATTATTTACGGCCGCGCTTACTCCTGATGGTGCTGCAGGAGCTACATTATTGTTTACATTAAGGACCAACATGGCTGTACCTGTTCCGCTTGCATTTGTAGCTCCCAAAGTAATCAGCGATTGTCCTATTGTAGTTGGTGTGCCGGAAATAACCCCCGTAGATGAATTAATACTAAGTCCGCCAGGCAGGCCGCTTGCACTAAAAATAGTTGGACTAGCACTGGCTGTAATGCTGTAGTTGAAAGACGCCCCCAGGGTAGCTGCGGCAGTGGTAGCGCTGCTGATCTCAGGTGAGCCGGTTGGAGCAGTTTGACTATAAGCGACATTACTAAATGTGGCGGTATTAAGCGCCGATGTATTATTTGAAATGGTATAAAAGCCTGCATACAAATCAGTTGGAAAGCCTGTTGCCGAATACCAGCAATTAAGATTGGTCCAGTTAGTGCCGTCCTGAGAATGGTATGTGAAAATACGTGTACCAACACGTTCAATTTTTAACCACCAGGGTGCTTTGGGCTGCCAATGCTTCCCTATTCCACCTGTAGCGTTAAGGTAAATATCCCAAAAAGTGGAACCTGCCGTTAGTGATTCGCGTAACATGACGCCGCATCCTCCGGTGGTAAGCGACATATTCTCAACTTTAACCACCAACCCGGCATCACCACTAATTTTCTTGAAAGTAAAATTGAAAGCCGTACTCGTAGACGTTCCGGCGCCCTTAAGTGTCCAGCTACCGTTGCTGTACGAGGCGCTGCCTGCTAAGCCGGTATTTCCGATATCGATATTGGTAAGGTTGCTAACTGTTTGGACATGATCAGCAGGATAATATACCTGGGGCAAACTAACTGCCGTAGAAGTATCTGATGATTTCAGATACAGGAAATCACCTCCTGCAGGGGAATAATTGGTTGCTCCGGTCTGCATTAATGCTGCCCTCATCCTGTCTGTTTGTGGGGTAGATATTCCTTTACGTACATTATAAGCGCTGTAGATCAGGTTAGTCATATCTCCCGCCCTTGCTCCGGGTTGTATGCCCCAACTGGTCCAATAACTTGCGTAACCACCAAAGGGAATATAGGTCATAGTAGCTCCGTCAAAAGCGTATTTATGATACAATTCGCCAATAGCCAGCACCCGGTTGCCAAGCTCAGAAAACATATCAACTTTCTGTTTATAGGCAACTTCTGCCCCCCAGGCAAGGGCTGCTGCCTGTACTCGCCAGTGATCATCCCGGCCCGTGTCTCCTACTTCGCCATTGGCAAGGGAGTTACGCATACCGCCCCCGGCATCCATCCGATAAACTTCAATCGCCTGGTTAAACTTAGTTGCATCATTACAAAAAACTGATGCAGCAAGGGCTATTTTTAGCTGGAGAGCACCTTTGTTCTGGTCGCGTAATGGATTCGGCACCCAGGAAGTTGGAAATAAGACTCCCGAGAAATAATTTTCGACATGTTGTGTGTTGGCTGCGGTCCATCCGGGAAAAGTATAACGGAGTATTTCAGCTCCCGCTCCCCAGTATTGGGCATAATCACCAATGTCCAGCATGGATTCATTTCCCTCCCAGGCGGTATTGGTAACCGCCCAGCCGTCCAGGATATTCGTAGCTTTTCGGGCATAGGTGGAATCGCCGGTGAACCACCACATAAAAGCCAGGTTGTGTACGGCAAGCATATCGCTCTTCCATTGCTCATTATTTAAGTTGGGAGCACGGCTTACCGTTGCCTGCGGCGCACCAGGGGTGTAGGTTAATTTAGAATGACTGTCGTTTTTAAAAGTATTGTAGGCCGAAAGCCAGGGCTCCTGGGTAATATTGGCTTTGAGCTGATTAAGATCAGCCTGGGTAAAAGGTATGCCCGGGTGGACAAAGGTTTGAGCATCTGACGTTTTTGAGCTAATTAAAATAAGCATCCCCAAAAAGACGGTGATCAGATTTTCTTTCGAAATCGGTCGCAAGTAGCGAAGTAAAATTTTCCTCATAGAATTAAGAGTTAAATAAGTTTATAATGGTCCGAGATTTTGGAGTAGGTTGTATTATAGACGCTTACATCCAACTTTGTATACTCTTTAAGGAAAAAAAAAGCATTATTACTATTATATTTTAGAATTAGAAGAAAATTTGAAAATATTTTTGGGGTGTTATTGCGGATATCTTAAAATTCTTAACTCTTATTATACATAAACGCGGAGAGCGTTTCCTGTTTCGAAGTTTAACTTCTTTTTCTTAAAAGATTAACTACCGTCCGCTACAATAAAGGGATCCAGGATGGGGGGGATGGGTTTATTGTAATTTGAGGAGGCTATATTTTACATTACAAAATAGGGCAAGCCGGATTCCATTGCAAAAAAAATATAGATCAAAACTAAATTTTTTTACCTAGCCGGATTGTGTGTTTAAGGATTTTTTCTTTACAATTTAAAGTTAAAAGCCTATATCCGGTGGGAATATATACTAAAAAGATATCTTGTCCAAAGCCTCCGGACTTATTGACACTTATTATCTTGCCCTATGAGGGTGTATTCTATTTGTTTGATCATTCCGTCACGCTATATACGAATAGCGGTATAAGCCAGTCGGAAATGAGTAAACCAAGCCCTCCGTCAGTATACCATTCGCTTCGACTCAATCTAATAATCATTTTGTTCGCGTTTGTAGACATACCAGCTGCGTAAAGATATTAACCACCATTATGAGGTTATTATTCTTTTGCTGAGAACCCGAACTAATAAAGCGAAAAAGCACCCTTCTGAAAGTGTCAAACTTTTTCAGGGCACTTATATCTTTTAACAGATAACCATCAAAGATATGACAATCATAACGTTGAATATTGCAACGATCGGAAGAAACTAATCTAGTGCATACATCAGGCTTCCAAACCCAAGTTGATCATACCCTCCGCTAGCACTTCCGTAATCTCCGCCACCGCCTTCGGGAAATGTGGATTGGACGCCCAGACCAGTAAATCTTGCTGTAAGTTTTTTAATCTTTGTATAATGGTAGAAAGGAGCAGACCAGATCGGGCGAATGATTCCCCTTCCAGACTCACTTATTTGAGTATAAGTTTCTGTTCGACAATCGCTAGACCACCGTCTTATGTATTCCTGAAAAGGCACGTTGAGTCGTGCGACATTATATTTAGCAGAATACTCACAGGCTTTTAAAAAACGATTATCATCAAATCCGTAAAAATCATCTCCTTGTGTCCATGCTAGCTGACAAACTGTTCCCAGCAAAGCGATAACTAAAGTAGAATGTCCTTGATCGCGGCCACTTTCCTGAAGTTGAGCCAGACCAGAATTCTCACCGTCAAACACGTAATTAATAGCTTTAAACCAGTTCCCATTGCCCCTTCCTCTTTGTAAATAGTTAACCGCGTAATTATACATCGATCTGTTGTCGGTAAGGATACCAATAGCCATTACGGAGGCTAAGTTGCACAAATCCCAATTAGCCCAATAGTGAGAATCGCATGTTCCCCAATGACTTGTTAAAAAAGCCATATTGAGGTTAAAAAAAACCTTTAACATCCACTGTTTATACGCCGCAAAATCCTGTTGCTTCCAACCTTCATAGTCTCTTAAAAGCTCTGCAGCAACTGCGAACTGATACCCGTATAGCCCCGCGGCTAAAGCGGTATTTGAATTTCCACTTATTCTTTCACAGGTGGAAGCCCATGCATTTAAGATATTAACCCCAGCCTGAGCATATTGGCTCTCGCCACTAATTTTCCATCTTAACGCCAATTGATAGGCGGCGGCAGCGTCATTAAACGCTCTGGAATAATTATCCGGATCAGGTTCTTCTGCGCTTCTCCCACCACGCACCAGCTTTACTACCGGAGCAGCAACGTAAGAAGCCTGTGCATGAGAATTGGCGATTAACCTATTCCAACCTGAAATCCATGGCTCGGCATTGGCAGCAATTTTAGCTTTAATGCGGGTAAAATCCTGAACTGTATGAAGGCCTCCCGAATGTACCAACGGCGTACTAACTGGCAGTGTGTCTATGTATTTAATTTCTTTTACAGGGCTGGTTTTAACTGTTTGAGGAGCGGTATTCGGCTTCTTCGAACAAAATGCCGACAGCAAACTGCACAAAACAAGCAAAATAATAGACAAATCGTGACGCTTCATCATTACTTTTGATTATTATATTTCATTATTCAGTTAAATAACTGGCCTATTAATTCTATAAGTTTTACGCGCAACAAAAACACGATCCTTTTATTTTAATTGTAAAATAAGAGGGGCTTATTAAGCCCCAACTTATCTGATAGTAGCTAATTTTTAACCAATTTTATCCATTTCACAATAAAATAGCTACCTGGATTGCCGCTTCCCACCATGTTTCCTAAAAATCCGATAGAAACAGTTTGGGTAGTTGGAAGCGTAAACTGTACGCTCTTTGTTTCGGTAATGCTTGGTTTAGTCGTGCCTACAACAGTATTATTTGTAAGAGCAACCGATGCTATTGCAGAAGAAAGATTAGCAAGAACTGGTAAACCTGATCCACCTGCTGCAACAACGCCATAAACAGAAGAGTTCGTTTGAATTTCCGAATAATCGTTAAATGAAAAAGTATAAGTTCCCGCTGGAAGGGTGGTTACCTGATACACCATTCCATTTGTAACTGGAGTATTTCCCCAGGTTTCCCAATTAATAAATCCGGTAACACCATTCCAAGCTTCGGCAGCATAGCCACCATAGGCTCCCTTATTTAAGCCAGCCGCGTTTGTAATCCATGGAGCTGCAAGAGTTCCCCATCTTTTGCCATCATACTTATCCCGGGCAAAGCCTGGACCATAGTTTCCTAAAAAGTAAGGAGTAACATCACCCGGCGCTGATGGATTTATAATAGCAGGTGTAGCCGTTAGCGTTAAGCCACCCATACTAAGTGTAACGAATCCCGAACTAAAATCAGTTGGTGCTATCATTTTAATGGTATTGTCCGTCAAAGAGAGGATGGTAGCTTCTGCGCCCTTGAAACGTATTGAAAGTTTCGACGCATCAGTACCGAAGCGAATACCCTTAATGGTTACAGTATCAATTCCAGGTAACGCAAGGTTTGCGCCAATTTTATTACTTGAAGCGATAGAAGAAATTACCGGTGCAGGAATAACTGTATAACTACCAATAGAATCCAGGGTATGTGTCCATACTTTTAAAGTTACTTTTCCGGTAACTGCTCCTTCGGGCACTTTTACCACAATCTGGTTATCAACACACGAAATTACCGAATCGGCCTTTATACCGCCAAAAAACACTTTCACAGCGCCTGTTACAGTGCCAAAGTTTGATCCGGTAATTGTGGCATAAATATTCGGATAACCACTTGTTGGGGTCATACCTGTTACCGCAGGCACAGGATAGATAAACTCCCGGAACTCGGCGCTTTTTTCACAGGCAGAACAAAGGGTTGCCAGGATAGCAAACAGCCCGATTTTTTTAAATATCTGTCTCATTTTCTAATTTTTTAATTTTTAATGTTCTATAACACATACTGATAATTCTTTTTTTTAATAACCCGGATTCTGAAGCAACTTATTATTAAGTTGAATTTGATTAGTAGGGATCGGATATAGATAATGCTTAGTTGCGACAGAGTGATTCAGAGAACTTGAAACAATTACGCTATTCAAAGAGCCGTCAGGGGTTGCTGCCGCTTCTTCACCCCATAAATACGAGCCCGCTTTGTAAGCAGTTGTAGGCGCTCCAGTTGCATCTTTGAAAGGTGTACTGTAACTCGGATCACCAACAACTCTTCCTAAACGGGAGGGATTTAATGACGCTTCTAAAATTCCCCATCTTTTTAAATCATCAAAGCGTTTACCTTCGCGATATAGTTCAACAGCTCTTTCTCTTCTAATTTCCTCTTTCATATCCAGTCCGTTAGCTGTAGCAAGAGCATTGGTAAGGTGAGCTACCCCTCCGCGATCTCTTAACTTGTTGATAGAAATATCAAGCTGCGCGTCGGTAATAGCACCATTCAACTCAACCAATGCCTCGGCATACATAAGATATACGTCGGCAAGCCGGATGATAGGCCAGTTAGCAGATTCTGTCCTGTCGGTTCTCCGCGTACCAAAGCCATAAACTGCATATTTACTGTTTCCATAACCACTAGCACCCAGGCTACCAAACTCCAATGTGACAGAGGCCGGAGGAGTGCCATCGCCATATAGGTAGTTCAATAAACGACGGTCTCTATTCTGAAACTCGGAAGTAAATGTGTGGTATCCTTGGAAAAGCGGTGATTTTGCGGGAGGCAAGCCATCTGTACAAACTGCCAGATCCACATATTTACGACTAGGATAAAGTTGCCATGACGTCCAGCTGATGTTTAAGTTCGACTGTTTATATGTAAAATCATAAGTTTTGTACAGAATAAACTCCTTGTTCGAGGTTTTATCATACCCGCCGGGGTTTGACCCTGCGTCTTCCAGGTTGAACAAATACCAGGAGCTGGCATTCTTCATTTTGGGATCCGAATTCTTGTTCCATATTTCGTAGCCTCCGTTATCGATCACATCCTTACATTGAGCTACTGCATCGGCAAGATATTTATTTACATTAGAAGCGTCGTATCCGGCACTTCCGGCTCCAACACTAACACCGTCGCCGTCAGTTTCTTTACCAACATACTTTTCCCAGGTAGCCTCGTACAATTCTACCTGCGCTTTAAACGCTTTAGCAGCCCACTTACTCACTCTTCCCTTATCTGATGCAGTTATGTTCTGCTCGACAGGCAACTTTGCTATCGCATTATCTAAATCGCTTAGAATTAAGTTAACAACCTCGTATCTGCTACTTCTCTGTGCAAATAGCTCAGGTGAATTAACATCCAGAACGGAAGTCACAATAGGTACTCCTCCAAAGGTCTTTAACAAATCAAAATATTTATAAGCTCTAAAGAAATAGGCCTCGCCAACGTATTGATCTATATCTCCGCCGGAGTACGCAGCGGCTTTAGAAAGTAAAATATTACAACTGCGTATACCGGAATAATCCCAGTTGGTGCTTCCAACCGCTATGGTTCCGGTGCCAATGTCAGTACCGCTCCCATTACCATTAGCGGATAAGTCGGATCCATTGTCCATATTTCCAAAACTCCATCCCTGAAGCTGGTTGTAGAAACTAGCACTATAAGCCTTAAAGTCAGCGGATTTACTAAAGTATACCGCATCTGTAAACTGCGCGTTTGGCTCAAGATCGATGAAGTCTTTCTGACAAGCGGCTACACTAAGGCAAATCCCGCTCATCATTATATATTTAAATGCTCTATTCATGTCTTTAATCATTTCAGGTTTTTAAAATCCAACGTTTAATCCAAATGAGAAGGTCCTTGCAAAAGGATAACCGCTGTTTATGGATGCTTCGCCCATCTCAGGGTCAAATCCGTCTTTAATAGTTGTCGACTCCCACAAATCATTTCCAGAGAAATAAACTCTCAGCTTAGACATATGAATTTTGTCCGAGTATAGCTTTGGTATAGTATATCCAAGAACCAGACTCTTCAATCGTATATAACGGTTGTTCTGCAGCATAAAATCGTTATTCGCATAATTCCAGCCGGCCCTTCTGTTATTGACTGTCAAACGAGGAAATAAAGCGTTTGTATTAGTTTCTGTCCAGGTCTGACCTAAAAAGGCAGGATTCTGATTTGTCCATATGGCACCAAAAGGATAGGCCATATAACCAGTCCGCATAATATTTTGCTCCAAATGTCCTTGAAAGAAAGTGTTTAGATCAAAGCCTTTCCACGAGCCGCCTAGATTAATACCAAACACATAATGAGCCGTTCCGTCGCCTGCATAAACAAGAGAACTCTTTTCGTTACCCAGACCTGTAATATTACCCGTACCAGCCACATCGACTTTTTTAGTATCGCCCGGACGCAATGCTACAGACTGATTATTCTGTTGAAGATTAGCTAAATCGGTACTGGTTCCATAGGCAGCATAATAAGCATCCACATCTGCCTGGTCTTTAAAATATCCGTCGGTTTTGTAGACGAACCAGGATTGCCAAGGATAACCGTTAACGATACCATTCCTTCCGGCCCCATAGTTGTCGGCTCCTTCTACACCGGAAACCAGAGTTCTTGTGTCGCCAATGTTAAAAGCTACATTATATGCGAAGTCACGTTTACTATCTTTCCACCCTACAACAGCTTCCCAACCTTTAGTATTGAATTTTCCGCTATTGGTTTTAGGTGCATATCCACCCAACACAGAAGGATAGCTTACATTAATCAACATGCCGATATTATCTTTCTCAAAAATATCGAAGCTAGTCGTCAGGCGACTGTTTACGAAATTGAGATCGATCCCTAGGTTTTTTTGCTTAACTTTTTCCCAGGTCCTTGTATAACTTATTAGACCATTGTTGTTTAAACCGCTCGACGATTGAGGTGCAGCGGTAGAGCCTAAAACTACGGTACCTATATTGATCGTGGAAAGATAGTCGAAAGCTCCCAGACCTGAAGCTTCATTGCCAGTAATACCGTAAGTAGCTCTTAACTTTCCGAAGTTGACAACTGATGATAAATTCTTAAAAAAGCCTTCATTACTGAATACCCATCCAGCTTGTGCTGATCCAAAGTTTTTAAATTTAAATCCGCTAGCAAAACGAGAGTTACCATCTCTCCTTCCCACCAATTCAAACAAATATTTCTCCGCGTAATTGTAATTAAATCTTGAAAGGTAGGAATACCTGCCATTTAATGATTTTGAACCTCCATTACCAGGTATTGCAGCACTCGCTACACTGATATCATAAACCCCCAGATCTTCAAAGCCTACCCGACTAGCTGAAACTTCCTGAGAATTGTTTTTTTCGGCATTGAGGCCTGCTACTGCTGAGAAAGTATGCTGTTTAAAGGATTTCTCGTAACGTAACAAGGCTGAATAGTATTGATAAAGCTGCTGATAGGCTTCGGTGGAATACGTGTTATTTGTGCCACCTGTATTCAATCCAATGCCTCCTTTCACACCGTACCAGTTGTATAATTGCACCGGCACCACATATCTCTCCCGGTTGAACCTTTCATTCTGTAAGGATGCCAGGCCCTCTACGGATAAATCTTTCAATATCTGATAAGTAGCTTTCATATCAACCCTGCCAGTCAGAGAATTTTTATTATTCCGGCCACCGTCAGAGGTCATTGCCGCAGCATTTCTGATAGCTCCTCCATCTATTCCATTAAAGGTGGCAAACCACTGTCCAAAAGGGTTCTTAGCTGGATAGAACGGCATATCATAGGCATAAAGCGTATTATCTAAACCGACAGATGGTTCGCTGGTATTTGCATTGATTATACTAACTCCTGACTCTACTTTCAATTTGTCTGTAAGCTTGTAATCAAAATTGAAACGGGCATTGTATTGCTTTTGCCCATCGTAGGCTGTAGCTAAATTCCCTTTGTTATTTGCATAACCAAAGGACATTCTATATCCTGATTTATCAGTACTGTTTGAAATACTTAGATTATGTTGATAGGAGTATCTGGTAGCGAACATCTCCGCCAATCGATTGGAATTAAAAATGTAAAAATCCGTACCAAACAAGGGATAAGCGCCTTCAACACCCTGCTGCATCTTCTCCAGATTATCCTTACTACCCCATACCCAATAATTTGGTGTGGTTTCCTCTTTGTTTGCTTCCAGCCACATCGTAGCGTACTCCTGCATCGTAGGCGAATAACTGGTAATGCCATTGGTATTAAAGCGGAAATTGCCGCTGTAATCTACTCTAACTTTACCTTTTCCTCTTTTAGTTGTCACTAAAATGACACCGTTAGAGGCCCTGGATCCGTAGATAGCCGCCGCTCCGTCTTTCAAAACAGAGATATTTTCGATATCGTCAGCGTTCATATTCTGAAAAGAATAATAGTTCACAATCGGTACTCCATCCACGATAATCAGTGGCTCACTTCCATTAACTGAAGAATTACCACGAATCCTGAAAGATATACCTTCATTACCCGGACGAGGAGAAGAACGAGTAACCACCAATCCAGGTGTCTGCCCTTGAAGGGCAAGGCCAACGTTAGTAATAGCTCTGTCTTCGAAAACCTTACTATCAACAGTTTCGACCGCACCGGTGACAGTTGCTTTCTTTTGTGTACCATAACCCACAACAACAACTTCATTTAATTGCATGTCGCTCGGTGATAGCCTGATATTCATCACCGAACTGGTGTTTACCTGTACCTCCAAGCTTTTGTAACCAAGAAAAGAAACAGTTAATATTTCTGATCCGGTTGGAACTGCCAGAGAAAATTCTCCATTAACATCCGTTGTTGTCCCCTGCTTGCCATTTTTCACTTTAACTGTTGCTCCGATAACAGCTTCGTTAGTTGTAGCATCTACAACCTTTCCTTTTACAGTACCTTGTTGTGAATACGATTGAAACGAAACACTTAATCCAAGAAACAATAGTAAAAGCAGTTTAAGTTTTGCGTCTAAATAATTGTTCATGCTTTTTGATTATTTAATTGGTTTTCTATTAGCTGCCCTGGGCAGTATGACCTTTTTATACTATTATGACACCGGCATAGTATGCGCATACTCACTAAATTTCATTTTTTTTCCTTAGGAAATTCATTTTGCTAAACCGATTTAATAATTTTAATTAATCGGTTTAGTAAACAAGAAAAATTTTCTGCTATTTCCACAACAATAGGAACTTTTTATTAGCATTTTTTCGGTAAGTATCCTGCTAATTCGAAACCTTCACATAGCATAATGGGAGTCATCATAGTTTATGCAATCAAGAAATGGAGAGAGAGATAGAATTTATTCTTAAAAACGACGATTTCATTCCCAAGCAAAACATAAATTTTTGGCTACCGCCGCAGAAGCAGTGTGCAATCGGGAAATTGCCTTAAAATTTACGACGCTATATCAACACAAAAAGGCCTTTCGGCCTTTTTGTGTTGGAAATATAAGATCTGATTATCAAATTACTCTTTAATAATCTTTTCCCTGGTTATCTGATTTCCGTTTATAATCTGTACCACATAAGTACCTGGCTGCAGCCCAGACACGGAAACAGTTTGAGTTGCTAGCGTTAAGGGTTGCGAAATCACTTCCACTCCACCTAAATTGAACACTCTTACCGTTGCGCCTGCACCTAACTCACTTACCTTGATATTCAAAATATCGGATACTGGATTTGGATAAAGCACAACTTTGAAGGAGGCTGGTTTTTCTAACTCAGAACTTGCGGTTATTGATGAAACAGTGGCAGAGTTGCAAGAACCAAGTTTGTCGCCATGATCTAAATGTGACTGTACCGCAGATGAAGCAACACAAATGGTTTGGCCATTGTGACATACCGTCACCTTATCGCTATTATTTCCACAACGAACATCCAACATATTTATAACGATAGAGGAGTTTGTTTGACAACCCTTAGCATCTGTTATAGTTACCGTGTAGGTTCCCGCTGCGGTTACACTTATCGATGCTGTTGTTGCTCCGGTACTCCAGGCATAACTGTATGGAGCCGTGCCGCCACTTACCAAAGCATTCACGTTAAGTGAAGAAGGCCCGTAACCTAAATAGATCGTGTTTTTCTCATCTGTATAGGAACTCAAGGCATATACATCTGGTATCGATGAACTCAACGGGGAGTTCACAGTAACACCGGTTTCTGCATTGCTTGTATTACCATGAAGATCGATAACGACAAACTTAACAGTTGATGTTCCCACATTAAAGACACCGCTTGCATCTGCACCTGATCCACTTCTTTGCGTAGCACCGCTCACCGTATAAGTAATTGAAGCCACGCCGCAATTGTCAGATGCAACTAGAGCCGGAATTGTATAGGTGCTTCCTGCAAAACAGAAAAACTGAGCCGATGGAGCACTAAGAACCGGATTTAGATGATCTGTAACAGTTACCTGTGCTGTTGCAGTGTTTGAGTAGCCCTTAGCATCAGTACCTGTAAGCGTTACGGTAACCGGGGTCCCAACGTTAGAGCAACCAAATGTAGTTTGATCTAATGTTAAATTTAAAGCTCCCGAATAGCTGATAGACCCACTATCTACCTGTGCCGCCGTAATGGAAGCAAGTCCGCTTGCATTTAATTCTACCTCTATGTTTTTAGCAAATACCGCCGGTGGAACAAATACATTTAATTCCTGACTAACAGCAAGTGCAGCCTTATAGCTCTCATTTCCTTGTTGTGTGGCTGTAATTACGGTCGTTCCGCCACTAACAAGATGAACTTTGCCATTAACTACCGTAGCAACGTTCTGATTTGAACTGGTATAAGTTACCGGTAGTCCCGAGGAGGCAACAGCAGCAGGATCGAAATCAGCATCTCTTGTAGTTTTCTCTGCTATTGCGGCAAAGCTGATGGACTGTTCCTTCTTAACCACTGTCAATACTTGCGATACCGAAGTTGCAGCATTGTATTCGGTGTTTCCAGCCTGTGACGCGGTGATTGTTGTAACACCCGCAGCAAGAATATGCACTTTTCCATCTACTATGCCCGCAACACTTGTGTCTGAACTGGTATAAGTTACCGGAAGCCCCGAAGTTGCCGTAGCAGGAGAAAAGTCAGCTTCGCCTATTTCTTTTTGTAAAACCGATGCTAAGGCAATTGTCTGACTTAACTTCATATTTTCTGCAATCTCCGTAGCGCTTAAAGCTCTACTGTAGATTTTGAATTCGTCAATTGAGCCTTTTAACAATGGGTCATTAAACTGAGATTTGCCCAGGTAATTCTGGTTAGTACTACCAATAGTAGATGGCTTAATCGTCACGGCAGTATTCGTAGAAACTAAAGCTCCGTTAATATACATGCTACATGTATTGCCCGATTGGGTAATTGCAAAATGAGTCCAGGTGTTAAGTGGTAATGTGTAGTTATAATTTACCTGCTGCTCTGATCCTCCATTTTTAATAGCATAACGCATGACGTTAGCAGTTCCGGCTTGGATCGATAAAAACATATACTTACTGGTTCCGGTACCAAAGTCAAATACACGCATCCAGTTAGTTTTAACATCCATTCTTACCCATGTTGAAATGGTAAAATCAGATAAGGAACTAACAATACCGGTTGGCAATGTAGCGTAGGCGTTGGCTGTACCATCCAGTTTAAGTGATGTTCCGTATTTTCCTGCAGCACGGGTTGCTGTGGCTGCTAATATGCCGTGATTAGCTCCCCAACTATCAATGCCCCGGGTTCCGTTTGCTTCGTCAAATTTGAAATAGCTTAATTGCCCGATATTTGGACTTGCTACCACCTCTGTGCTTGAAGTCTTTTCCCCTGCGCTATCTACCGAAGCTACTACATAATAATAAGTAGTTCCATTATTAATATTGGCATCAGTGAACTTGGTTGTGCTCACATTTCCGATTGTAGTATAAGGTCCGCCTGATGTTGTTGAACGTTTAACATTGTAAGTGAGGTTCTGAATTGGATCCCATTCCAGAATATTCTTGCCGTCACCCGCGGCAACCAGAACATTGCTTACTATGGTATCCTGTACAGTTAAGGTGATGTTTTGTGTTCCGGTACTGCTGCCATTGCTGGCACCTAAGGTTACAGAAAAAACACCGGATTCGGTAGACGTACCAGAAATTACTCCTGTAGAGGCATCTAGGCTTAAGCCGGCAGGTAAACCTGTTGCTGTAAAATTATTTAGCGGCTTGTTGGTAATAGTATAAGTAAATGGACTGCCGATTAAAGTCGTTGGTTGGGTATTATTGGTGAGTACAACCGATAAAACGTTCGTTTTTGACAGTGCCGGCCAATAAGCGTTGTTTCCCGCCTGTGAAGCTGTAATGGTCGAAGTTCCGGTAGAAAGAACACGAACTTTGCCATCAACAATTTTTGCAACCGTGGTATCTGAGCTGGTATACGTTACCGGCAGACCAGAAGAAGCAGTTGCTCCAAGATCAAAATCCTCATCACCCATTAATTTTGCGGCAACCGAATTCATCGTGATCGTTTGGCTTGAATAACTTGAGGCAATCTCTGATGCACTTAAAGCCCTGCTGTAAATTTTAAACTCATCAATCGAGCCTTTAAACATTGGGTCAGGCCATTGAGATTTACCCAGATAGTTTTGAGTGGTACTGTCAATGATAGATGGCTTAATGGTAACACCTGTATTCGTAGATACTAAAGTCCCATTAATGTACATACTGCAGGTATTACCCAACTGGGTAACCGCAAAGTGAGTCCAGGTATTAAGAGGTACGGCGTAATTATACGTCATTCCCTGCTCTGACCCCCCGTTTTTAATGGCGAAACGTACCTGGCCCGCAGATCCTGTCTGTACGGATAAAAACATGTATTTGGACGTTCCGGTTCCAAAGTCGAATACACGCATCCAATTGGCTAAAGCGTCCATTCTCACCCATGAAGATATGGTATAGTCATTTAAAGACTTCACTATACCGGTTGGCAGGGTGGCGTAAGAAGTTGAAGTTCCGTCGAGTTTTAGCGCTTGTCCGTTTCTACCCACACTACGACTTGCGGTGGCTTTTAAAGTTCCATGGTTTGCACCCCAGCTGTCAATTCCACGTGTGCCGCCTGTTTCATCAAATTTCAGGTAAGCAACTTGCCCGATATTGGGTGTTGCCATCACTTCGGCGCTATTCGGGTTTTCGCCTATGCTATCCACCGAAGCCACCATATAATAATAGGTAGTTCCATTACTAACATTCGTATCGGTGAACTTTGTACCTGAAACATTCCCAATGGTAGTATAAGTACCTCCTGAAGTTGCAGAGCGTTTAACATTATAAGTAAAGTCTAGAACCGGGTTCCATTCGATGATATTTTTAGCGTCGCCTGATGCAACGATAAGGCCTTCCACAACAGTATTTAAGACCGTTAATGACAAATCTGTGGTATCTGAGCCAGCTTCATTCGAAGCGACTAAGGTTACAGGGAAGAGTCCTTGTTCCGTTGGCGTTCCTGAGATCAGGCCGGTAGTGGCATTTACACTTAAACCTGCAGGAAGCCCGGTAGCTGCAAAGTTATTTGGCGATTTAATACCTGTAATAGTGTAAGAGAATGGCCTTCCAAGCAAGGCTGTATCTGCCGATGCACTGGTAATGGCAACGGGTATGGTACGGTCATCCAATAACTGTACATCGTTACCTGTACCACCCTTGTAAGTAATCCGGAGATTATAACCTGCTGTGCTGAGCAGAGACATTTCGGGTAAATCCTTAAATGTTCCGTTTACAGGCGATGTTCCGGTATTATTAACAATGGTATATGAAGTTCCTGATGGAAGTTCACCAGCTGTCGGAATTAGCTCAAGCTTTGGACTGTTTAATAAACTAACGCTGGTTGCTGTAACTTTATCGCCTACTGCAGTACCCAGGTTGAGTTCTGCGGTATAAGTTGCATCAGCCTTTAAAGTAAGTGCTCCGACAGTTAAAGTGCCGATCTTTAAAAATCCGGGTTCCAATATTGCTCCGGCTCCGCTTCCTGTTCCAATCGTAGCTGAGGACTGAGTTAGTCCGAAGCCGCCTAGTGCTCCCTCCTCTATAATGATGGGGCTGTTAAAAACACCATTGGTTCCACTATTATTTACTAATAATTTCCCTTTTTTTACAGTAGTAGTTCCGCCGTAGGGCTGATTACCCCACATTTCTAAAACGCCAGTCCCTACTTTTTCAACACTTATTTTACTGCCATTAGGGTCAATGGTTCCTCCATAGCTGGAATATGTATTAAGTGCACCAATGCTGATAACTGGTGCACCACCTGCATCGGCACGGATATAGCCACGTCCGTTAAGCGCGCCAAAATGCAAGGTTCCGCTTCCAAAGCCGATGCCCTGGCAATCAATCCCATTGGCGTCTAATAACCAGTTAGCCTTTGCACTTCCGGCGTTAGGGGTCGAAAAGCGCACCCTTTGTTTGCCGCTTCTCAGTTTTGAGATAAAGGTGCCTGAAAATTCGCTATTGTCTCCCATGAGATTAATACCGGCATAATCATTTCCGTCATGCTCTAAGGTTCCGCTACCCAACAATCTTCCACGAAGTGTTATAGAATTAACATCTTCGTACATATAACTTCTGTTTCCGGGCAGCACTTCTATATCGTTATACAAATTAAGGTTGCTGCCAGCCGTAGCATGCAGAGCGCCTCCATTCATATAGATCTTACCTATACCTAAAGGGCCGGCAGTTGGATTACCCGGAGTTCCAGTCCCGATGCCAGCCGCTGAAATCGTGCCACGTACAAGAGTTGTGTTTCCTGAATAGGTATTATTCCCTTTAATAAATAAAAACCCCGAACCTGATTTCATTAAAGAACCAGTACCACTTATTGTTCCCTCTAAAACCGTGTTGGCTGTGGAATTCACATTCAATTGGTCGGTTAATAGCACTGGAGTGCTGAAAGTTTGAGTTCTTGATGAGTTATTAACAAGATCGTACTTAAGATTTATTGAATTACCTGCAATGGTATATGCATTGGCATCTGCTCCAAATTGAATCCTTGATGCTACCAGACCTGTTATATCATTAGTTAATAACGAATCCGTGGTCGAATTGAACGTTAATATTGCAGGGTTTACCGGTATGATATTTTCAGTCCAGTTAGCTGCCAGGTTCAGTGAATCGGTCAGAGGTGTTGGACTCCATACAGATGAGTTTGCTCCCGGAATACCAAAGGCTTCTGGTGAATTAGCACTTTCCTGCGTAGTTCCTACAGAAGAAACCACGTAATAATATGGATTACCAGTAATGACATCTGTGTCTGTAAAGCTATTAGTACCAACAGTTGCGATCGTTGTATACGGGCCACCACTTACGGTACCTCGCTTTACATTATAATTAGTTGCGCCGGTAGCAATATCCCATGCAAGGTTAATACGGTCGGTTTGATTAGTCACTACAGGACGCCCCGGAATTGCTGGTGGAACGGAAGAAAAAACTTCATTGGAAACACCGCTTTCCTTGTCGCCTGTAAGGGCCGTAATTACATAATAGTTATTTACCTCGGGTACTGGAGCTACATCCGTAAAATTGGTCCCCGTAATACCTGTCTGGATAGTTGTATAGTCTCCACCGGCTGTTAGCGAACGTTTTACCGAATAACTGGTAGCGTTCGCTGAAGCTGTCCAGCTAAGTTTGATCTGTGTAGTATTAACCACAGTGGCGAAAGCCGATGTTGGAGCTTCAGGCGCCTGGTTATTAATCACTTTAAGTATTAGTGTTGCTGTACCGGTGCCACTGGCATTGGTAGCAGCTATTGAAATTTCGCTTTGTCCCAACTCGGTTGGTATACCGGAAATACCCCCGGTAGACGAATTAATACTAAGTCCAGCAGGCAAACCGCTTGCGTTGTAAATAGTGGGGCTAGCACTTGCATTGATGCTATAACTGAAAGGCGCAGCAATGGTAGCTGTGACACTGGTGGCACTGCTGATCTCCGGAGATCCAGTGGGTGCGGTTTGGCTATAAGCCACATTACTGAACGTGGCAGTATTTAATGCCGATGTATTATTTGAAATTGTATAAAATCCCGCATACAAATCCGTTGGGAAACCTGTTGCAGAATAGGAACAACCATCATTAGTCCAGTTAACACCATCCTGAGAATGGTACACAAATATGCGGGTGCTTACACGCTCAATTTTTAACCACCAGGGAGCTTTGGGTTGCCAGTGTCTTCCGGCACCTCCATTTGCTCCGAGAAAAAGATCCCAAAAACGTGATCCAGGATCCAGTGACTCGCGTAACATTACGCCACAGCCCCCGGTAGTAAGCGACATATTGTCTACTTTTACTACCAAACCTGCATCGCCGCTAACTTTTTTAAAGTTGAAGCTGAAGGCATTACTGGTGGAGGTTCCGGCAGCTTTAAGCGTCCAGATTCCGTTACTGTAGGAAGCACTGCCTGCTAAACCTGTGTTACCGATATCTATATTCGTGAGGTTGCTCACCACCTGCACATGATCAGCAGGGTAATATACAGGGGGTAAACTAACGGCGGTAGAAGTATCGGAGGATTTCAAGAATAAGAAATCGCCGCCGGCGCCACCTAAAGCAGCTCGCATCCTATCGGTATTAGGAGTAGGTATTCCCTTACGTACAGCATAAGCGCTGTAAATAATATTGGTCATATCCCCAGCCCTAGCTCCTGGGGCAATTCCCCAGTTGGTCCAATAACTTGCGTAACCACCAAAGGGGATATACGTCATTGTATCGCCATCAAAAGCATATTTATGATATAATTCGCCGATAGCTAATACACGTTTGTCCAGCTCGGCAAACATGTCTACCCGCTGTTTGTAAGCAACTTCAGCGCCCCAGGCCAGGGCTGCTGCCTGCACGCGCCAGTGATCGTCGCGGCCGGTATCTCCTACTTCTCCGTTAGGAAGTGAGTTGCGCATACCTCCCCCGGCATCCATCCTGTACACTTCAATCGCCTGGTTAAACCTTGTTGCATCATTACAAAAAACTGATGCGGCAAGGGCAATTTTTAGCTGAAGAGCCCCTTTGTTCTGGTCGCGTAATGGATAAGGCACCCAAGACGTCGGAAATAGCACCTCAGAAAAATACTTTTCTACATGTTGCGTGTTGGCTTCGGTCCAGCCGGGAAAAGTATAGCGAAGAATTTCAGCGCCTGTACCCCAATACTGCGCAAAGTCTCCAATATCCAGCATAGATTCGTTTCCGCCCCAGGTGGTATTGGTTACTGCCCAGGCATCCAGCATATTAGTAGCTTTGCGGGCATACGTAGAGTCGCCGGTAAACCACCACATAAATGCCAGCATGTCGCTTTTCCACTGCCCATTATTTAGGTTAGGAGCTCGGGTAACGGTTGCAAAAGGCCCCTGCATCCCGTATGAGAGCTGAGAGTGGTAATCATTTTTAAATGTATTGTAAGCCGAAAGCCATGGCTCTTTGGTAATGTTGGCTTTCAACTGATTCAGGTCGGCCCGGGTAAAGGGAATTCCCGGATGTACAAAGGTTTGAGCCTTAGCACCCGAAAAACCTGAAAGAATCAAGCAGATACTAACTAGTAAAAGAAACACTGGTTTTCTTTGCATGATTCGTGATGACGGTTGGAGTACACATTTTATCATATTTAAGAATTTGAATTGGTTTAAAAAGTTAGCAGGAATTTAAAGGAAGACAGATAATCGACTGATTGATACTCATTATTTGAAAAATTTTTCTTGAAAACAGAAAGTCTAGAAAAAAACACTGTCTCCATTACAGCGACAGCGTATTCAAAAACGAACATTATCCGCATAACCTTTTGGTTCTTTACGAATAGAAAATGAATCGTATTACCATTGCGGCTTCAGAATCAAGTTCGAGTTCAACTTAATTTCTCCGCTAGGTATAGGGAACAGATAATTTTAAGTAAACCTGATAATCAGCAGGTTTATTAACTATTACTCTTCTTTGCGTATTTGAGCCGTATCTTAAAGGGCACTGAACAAGCTCATATGCAGGTTTAAAGTCAGGAAGAAGAGTAAAGCTACCGTCAAGGCATTTTGCTCCTCCTTTAATCGATAATCAACTTCCCGGTGCTTTCCAGAACGTACGCCGATATTTTTTAATGTAATCTGATGGATTTATTCCGAAAACCTTATTAAACTGTTGCCGGAAATAACGGATATCATTAATACCAACTTCGTATGCAACTTCCTTAATTTGAATATCTGTTTGAATCATCAGTTCTGCTGCTTTTTTAAGGCGGATATAACGGATAAACTCACTAATAGTGAGGCCTGAAATCGATTTAACCCTTCTCAATATATTCGACCGGCTCATCCCCATTTCCTCATTAAATACTCCGACGTTGAAATCATGATCCTTAAGATGCCGTTCGACGATTTCAATTCCTTTCTTCAGGAACGCACTATATTCTTCAGAAACTTTTTCGTTATTGCTTTGAAGGGTAACTTCGTTAAAGAAATATTTTTTCAATGAATCCCGCCCCTTCAATATATTTTTAATCCGAGCTAAAAGTAATTGCCTTTCGAAGGGCTTTGTTATATAATCGTCGGCACCACATTCAATTCCTTTGAGCTTAACCTCCGGCGATGACGTTCCCGTAAGAAGGATTACAGGAATGTGGCTAAACTCTATTGAATCTTTAATCCCTGAACAAAATTCGACACCGCTTATCCCCGGCATAATGATATCGGAGACGATAATATCTAATTCTTCCTTTTTCACAATTTCCAATGCATCTTCAGCATTCTCAGCTTTAAAAACATTGTAGCTGTCCACGAGAATTCGTTCAAGAAAACTTCTTATTTCACTATCATCATCTACTACAAGAACATTTGGCTTACGTTCAACAACGTCGCTGAAAACCTGACTCATCCTTCTTGAGATAGTTTCTCCATCTTTAGCCCCAGCCTCTGGAATATCCAAATACAGCTCGCTTAACAGATGAGAATCGAGAGCTTCGTTTTTGTTCTGAACTTCAGAAGGAATGTTCTCTATATTTTTCGGAAAATTATAGGTAAACACTGTTCCATTCTTTTCATCACTTGTGTAGGTTAAACTTCCATTTTGCATTTCCGCAATTTTTTTGGAGACAAATAAACCGACACCAAAACCGCTTTTCCTTGATAATCCTCTATTTTGGTTGAGCCTGAAAAACTTATTAAACAGTTGATTTCCGATATGAGACGGAATAACGGGACCGGTATTTTTTACCAGTACAGCACTGGTATCACCATCATCAATTAAAACAAGAGAAACTGAGCCTTTTTCGTCACAATATTTAATAGCATTGGACAAAAGATTAAACAGAACAATTTCAATTTTCTCTCTATCAGCAAAAACATGCAGATTTTCTGTCTGGTCATTAAAATGGTAGTTAATATCTTTCGTTTTAATCTGGTTAATAAAGCATAAAAACACGTCATTGCATAACTCACTTAAATTTAATAGTTCAGGCTTTAGCTCCGATACCTCGCTCTCAGTACTCTTGAACAACAATAACTGATCTACCAAACTCAACAACCGCCTGGTATTTCTATAAACTGCACCTATATCTACAGAATGAACATTGGCGCCATCGCTATTAAGCAAGTCTTTTATTGGATTAACAATCAGAGTTAAGGGCGTTCTCAGTTCATGAGCAACGTTGGTAAAGAATGATATTCTTTTTTCATTTAACTCAGCTTCCTGAGCCGCCTTAAGAGAGGTAAGCTTAACTTTATATTTCAAAAAGTCTTTTTGCCTTTGATACTGAATATATGCGTATATCCCCCCTCCGGCAAGCGCAATATAGAGACAGTACATCCACCAGGATCGATACCATGGAGGAAGAATAGTAATCGTTAACGTACGGATTTGCGGATTCCAAACTCCTGATGCATTGGTTGATTTAATTTCAAGTGTATAATTACCCTCGGTTAGACTGGTGTAACTGATAGACCGGATCCCATTTTTTGTATAATTCCAAACCCGGTCCTTTCCTCTTAAAATATATGCATACTGTATTTTTTCCGGAAAGGTATACTCCAGGGCGGCAAAGTCCAGAGAGAACATTGATTTTTCAAAAGGCAAAGAAATATGTTTAATATCGTACACATCGGTAGCTTTTTCGATGTACTTACTCTCTGTTGTTATGGGTGCATTTAAAACATTCACACCAGTGATAATTAGAGGTGGAAAATCTTTATCAGCTTTAATGGTGGACGGGCTGAACATATTAAAGCCTTTTATGCCTCCAAATAACAATTCGCCAGTACTCAATTTAGCTGAAGCATTATAGTAGAACTGATTGGATTGAAGGCCGTCAGCGGCATAAAAGTTCTCGAATCGAACCTGCTTGGGATTAAACCTGGATAAGCCCTTGTTCGTTGCCAGCCAGATGTATCCCTGGTTATCTTCTTCTATATTTACTATGCCATCGTTGGGCAGGCCATTTTCCTCTGTGTAAAGAAGAAATTTGTTATTCCAGGGCGTAAATCGCCATAGGCCGCTTCCATAAGCGCCAATCCATACATTGCCAACTTTGTCAACTTTAATAGCTCTTACACTGCTGCCCAGATGATATTGAATAACAAATCCTGATTTCTTATTTAATTTTAAAATGCTGTTTGCCGTTCCCAGCCACAAGTTACCAGAATGGTCCTCCGCGATAGAAAATACATCTTTATAAACCGGAAAGGGAACACCTTTAAACTGATTACTTTTAGTGTCATATTTATATAATCCCTTTTTTGCAGTATGCACAACCGAGCCTCTGAGGCAACTTACCCAGATATTCTTTTCCCTATCTATAAATAAACGAAAAGCATATATGCTTTCCCTTTTCTTTTGCTGAAAAGGAATATCTTCAAACGATTGACTTGCTTTGTTGAATCTGCTTACTCCTGCACCGTAAGACCCAATCCATATATTTCCTTTACCGTCTTTTACAATTGATGGAATTTGATTTGCACCCAGGTGGTTCTTATCAACTTTGAACAGGTGCGTTCTAAACTTATTGGTTTTTCTATTCCACACACTAATTCCCTTGCCATCCGTCCCGATCCAGATATCACTGCCATCTTCGCAGAATGAAAAAACGGTGTTATGAGCTAGGCTATTAGTATTGAAAGGTTCATTTTTGAATGTTTTAAAGATATCCTTTTTAGGATCAATAATATTGACACCTCCTCTTATTGTACCTATCCACTTTCGCGATTGGCTGTCAATATAAATAGGATTAATAGCATTGCTCAGTAAGGAATTTTCAGATTGCACAAAAGTCTTTAGTACAGCTTTCGCAACGATGTCAATTGAAAATAGTCCATTTCCATCTGTAGATACCCATAATACACGCTGATTCTCGAAACAAACGTCCATTATACGGTTTAGTCCCAATTTTTCGCCAGGAATATCAAAAGCCACTATTTTATCAGCACCTCTGCGTAATATTAATAGTCGCCCTGCATCGGTTCCTATCCACAAATCCCCGTTTGTGTTGAACGTCATGCTTTTGCCGTTTTTTACCGTTGCATTTACAATATCAACCCTGTTCAGTTTTGGGTTATAAGCACATAAGCCAAAGCCTCGGCATAAAAGCCAAACATGACCATCCTTATCAAATCCAAGCGATTCAACGCTATAATCTGTCGTTGGTATAGCCTTATCGTACAAAGGAATTTGAAGCAGTACAGTTGAAGACTGCTTCAAAACCAATAAACCTGAACCATCTGAGCCCACAAATACCTCATTGTCCTTCCTTGCTTTTACACACTGCACCTCAAAATTAAAAGGCAAAACAGAGCTATCTGCGGGATTTGCGGATTTGAAGTTGACATTGAAAAATTTCAGGCTTTTGTAATCCAGAACACTAAGCCCCTTCGATGTTCCGACATATAATTTGCCATCGGAAGTTCCGGTTATGCCATATACTATGTTATCCTTCAAACTATACGGATCACGAACTCTCTTCCTATAATTCGTAAAATTATATCCGTCAAAGCGATTTAAGCCGTCTAGTGTGCCAAACCACATAAAGCCGTATTTGTCTTTGTAAATACTGGTTACCGAGTTGTTAGACAAGCCCTGTTCTAACCCTAAATAATAAAGCCTTTGGGCGAATGACGGGCTTATAAACGCAATGAAGAGAAATGTAAAATAAACAAGAAACCGAAACGACATTATAATTCCCTCTAATACGCAAAAAAAGATTGAAAACTGCTAAATCGACAATAATCCCTTTTAATATAAAACATCCAGCACAATCATACTAAGAAATTGGATAACTCATTACAGAACATATAACAAGTTAGAAAAAAAGGCCTAAATAAGCAATGTATTTTCACCTGATCGTTCAATGAAAAAGCAAAAGAGGCCCATTGATGGTGCCTCTTGTTATTTTGCCGGTACTAGCGTACACTTATAACCAATTTATAGGGGGGATTCTTTATACTTATTTGATATTTTATCTAAAAACTATTTATTTCGACTCAAAAACGCCATGTGTTGAGGGATATCTTGCAACAAATTAAGCAACACGTAGCTGATCTTCAGAGCCATACAGCTCCCTCAATGTTTGAACCGCCCTGTACATATGATTTACAACAGACTGATATTTGATTCCGGTCACTAACCCTATCTCGGTACAATCCAGACTTTCAAAAAAACGTAGCCGCATTATTTCCCTTTGCCGTGCTGGCAGTTTACTCAAGGCGCACTCAATAACCCTTCTTTGTTTAAGGATCGCCTCCTTTTGAGTAATTTCATCTTCAATCGAAACTTGAAACTCCAAAAATTCAATGCTTGCCTTTTTTGCTTCAACGGCATCTCTATATTTGATATAATCAAAACAAACTGATCGCATAACCGCAAAGAAATATCCTCGAACATTGTTTATTGGGCCGGTTGATTCTTTTCTTAACCACAATTTGATAAACAGATCCTGCAGAAGGTCGTTGACAAGCTCTCCTTCGTTTAATATTCTCATTCCATATATATAAAGCGAACGATAAAGCTTTTGATGGATTAAGGCATACGAGCGCTGATTTCCCATACAAACCTCACTCCACAGTTCGGATAACTCCTCTGAATCTTTTATCATATTGAATTCTGAATTGGTGGTTTTATAAAATTTTGGTCTCTAACTTTCCGTTCATATTGGTTTACTCTTTCAACATGAATATCCGCCCGAACGCTTTTTCATCATTTGAATGCTGACTTATACTGCTGTCATTAATCAGCTTTTGAGTGATGCTAAACTAGAGCAAATAGGGGTATTTCAATAGACGCAAAATATCCAATCGAGGGGGAGATAATACCAGAAAGTGAACCTTCTGTAAACAATAATATAATGGGATGGGCGCTGAAAGAAAATTAAACTGGTGTTGGCCCGCAATACCAATGCTCAGGCTTCATGGGCGCAACAAAAAAAGGAGATGTTGTTATTGGCACTAATACTTAATTAGTTTCAATATTCTTTCTTAGTATTTTCCGCCTCAAGTCGATTAATTTCCTCTTCAATAGCTTTCCAATTTGCCAAAATTTGCTCTTCAGTGACTTTGATTTTTCGCAAAGCTAAAATGGGGGTATTTATTTCTTCCTGCGCCTTTGGTTTTTTATCTTTCATATGTATCAGACTGATAGATTCAAATTTACAAACTCTTCCCCATTGCACCCAAAGTATCCCAGAGTAAAAATAAAGCACAGAACTCAGCTATAAAAGAGATCGCAGATGCTCGTTATTACAATTCGACCTGGCGCTGGCGGCCAAGTCGAATTGCTTTAAATATATTAAAACCATGCATTAAAATTCCATTTCTTCGCCAAAGCATCTGCTTCCTTTTTTGTGAGGTGAACAACTGCACCGTGTTTGGGCGAGGAAAAGTTGGTAGATTTCATCACGCCTTCGTTGAAATGGCCGATATCTTTAAAGTTTACAAAATCGCTGGTTTCGCTGAAGCCAAAATTGTGAGGGCTTATGCCATAGATATCATAAATCAGGACCCATTTCTTTTCACCAATCCGTTTAAATACCGTGGGAGCTTCGCAAGCTTTAGGTTCCGGGTCATAATATTTTGGATCGTAAACATACCCGCTGGTTAAGGATTTGGATACCACTTGCTTAATGCCCGGAGTGCCGTCATGAGGCACATAGAACAGATGATATTTCTTCCCTACCCTGGTAATATCCGCATCGATATAGGATATGTCTTTCGGATATTGAAACAATAATTTCGGAGCTGTTTCCAGCTTGGTAAAATGATTGTCTGTATAAGAATAATAGATTTTGTTCTTACCATTCTTAAAACGCATGGTAAAATAAATCATCATCTTTTTCTTGTCCTTATCGTAAATGGTTTCAGGAGCCCAGGCACAACCAATGCTGTCTAAGCCGGGAAAAGCCTGATCTACTCTTACTATGCTATGGCTCCAATTCATCAAATCCCAGGATTTCATCAGCACCATGGAGCGGTTATTTCCCCAACCATAACTTTTATCTCTCTCCCATTGGGTATTACGAAAGCCTGCTTTTTCAGCAAAGAGGTGAAGATCAGTCATAGCGAGATAGAATGCGCCATCAGGGCCACGCATAATATACGGGTCGCGAATTCCTTTTTGAAGGGCAATGGTATCTCCCGACATGATCGGTCTTCCATTATTTATATCTGTAAAAGAATAGCCATCTTTACTTAGCGCCATATAAAGCCCATGTGTTTCATCCTTAAAATAAACCATCAGGTAAGCACTCATATCTTTTTCTTTTACTTTTTTCTGGGCCAATGCCTGCTGAGAAATAAGTGCTGTAAAAACTAAAAGCTTAATAGCTATTTTCATCGTTATCTTCATTGTTAATTAAAACTGTTTTATTTAAATCTATTCGCTGGAAATCCTATTTCGTTTTAACTCTTAGTATTGTGAATGAATACGGAGGCAACTCTGTTGATTGAACTTCAGCAAGGAAAGCTTCAACTACTAGGGGCCTAACATTTTTATCAGTTAACTGACCCTGAAGCACCGTTTTCATAATTTTTGTTCCCTGAAAAGTAATATTCTTAAAATCGGTTGAGGCCTTAACAGCAACCGGAAGTAAATTTACCATTTTTATGATCAGGTCTTTTGATTTCGAATCGCGTACCACGGATATAGCAACTCGCTTTTTAACAGCATCCTGATTGTTAGACAGGCTTATTGAAGCAGGCAGGTATTGATCTCCAGAGTTCTGACCATACAATTTCTGCACATAATAACCTACTGTAGGTTTTACCTCGGTGTTATTAAAATAAATCAGGTCTGGGTTCCATGTCGTGTGCCCTTCCTTGGCCAGCAAAGGGGCATAGGAAGCCATACTCACGACATCCCCGTTTCGTTCGAGATTGGTTAGGTGAAGCGCCTCTGCCAATGCCGATTCTAGGTTAGGTCCCTGTGCAGCACGTGCAGCATATTCCCCAAGATAGATTTTAGATTTATTTCGATCATAACGGTCGTAGTAATCTTGGTTGTGAAGAAACCAACCCACTGCTTGATAGTTGTGCTCATCCACCATAGGGATGCCTAATTTATTCGCCACATTCCAGCCTTCTTCATAGTCGGTACCTTCAGAATTAGGGCCCGATGTCCCGATCACAGTAATCTCCGGGTATTTCGCTTTCACTGCTTTGTAAATCATGGTGAAGCGCTCTTCAAATACATCTGAGATCTGATCTTCGTTACCCACACCTAAATATTTAAGATTGAATGGTTTAGGATGACCCAATTCCGCACGTATCTTGCCCCATTTTGTGTTTAACCCGCCATTTGCCCACTCAATAAGGTCCAGTACTTCCTGCACGTAATCATCCATTTTATTCATCGGAATGCCTCCCTGCTGCCCTCCCGGAGAATTCTGACAAGGCACACCTGCCGGTACCACCGGCAAGGGTTCGGCACCGATATCTTCGCAGAACTGAAAGTATTCCAAATAACCCAGTCCGGCAGTCTGATGATAGTCTGCGAGGTTTGGTTGCGGTTTTCGTGCCTCCAAGGGGCCAATAGTATTTTTCCAGCGATACATATTATCCAGGCCACCACCATGGGCGAGACATCCACCGGGGAAGCGCATAAATCGAGGATGTATGTCGGCAATCGCCTGAGCAAGGTCCGGCCTTAGACCATTCCTACGGCCTTTGAATGTTTTTTGCGGGAACAGCGAAATCATATCCAGGGCGATCGTTCCGGAAAATTGGGGATGGATTTCCAACTGCGCCTCAGCTACGGTTTGTTTAGAGATAAGCACGATTTCCTGTTTTTTCCAATCTGCCGAGGTACTGCTCAGTGCAGCTTCTCCGCATATCTTTCCATCTTTATCAACCAAACGAACCAAAATTCGCCCTCCTTTTCCTTTCAATACCCGGGAGAATAAAGAAAAGTAGTATTTTTCTCCCGCTTTTAAAGCAATGCCGTCGAAGCCTTCATTTGCCAGAGCGGCGCCGGGATGATCGAGTTCTAATTTGGCATAGTGCTTATTGTTAGGGTGAATAGGGGCTAAGGAATCAATTGTCCACGACGCACCTTCTCCTTTTAGCTTCCAGGCCTTGCGGCTGTTCCAGTTTTTGTCTTTCCCCTCTGTATCGTCCAAAGTATACTCAAAGTCGCGGTTTTGAATCAGCTCTGCATAAATCCCACCATCGGCCGAATAATTGATATCCTCGAAAAACACTCCGATCAGCATGTCGCTTATTGATTTGCTTCCCGCAGCGTTGATGTCAATCCTGGCTTCTACCGGTTTCAACGAGGCAAAGCGCGTAATATCTTCACGACCTCCCTCTCGTTGTAACAAGCCTTTGTACACCGCCATTTGCTGTGCTTTGATCAGTCCATCAATCCGGCTCCATTCGACTTTGTGTTTAGTCCCGGTTTGTTTTACTCCTCTTATTTCCACAGTGCTCCGCAAGCCGTTAAGGCGTGTTCCGGGATAAACCTCTTTTGCTTCGGAATACTCCTTAAAATCGCGGGTTGAAACCCGATAGACTTTCTCTTTTCCACTCAGAGATCCCAGCCATGTTAAACTGTATTCGTTGCCATTATTAGTTGCTTCGATTTTCAGACAGTTGTCATTTGATAATACATTCGGATAGGATTGTCTTTTCCAGTTCACCAGATCAGTTGAAGCGGCATGTGCAAACTTCCCTTCTGTATTGTTCAAAGACCATAAGCAATGCCACAATCCTTGATTATCCCTCAGCAGCATGGGTTGAATGATTGATTTCTCCCGCCCGTAGCCACAGCGCATATATTTATATTCGGGTCCAAGAGCCTGCCAGCTTTTACCATCGGTACTCCAGGCAAAATGAAGCCCGTTATGTCTTTTATATTCATTGGTTGTATAAGCAAACAGATAAGCCGAGTCTGGCTCATTAGCCCTAGCATACGAGCAGAATTGCCCGATGCAAAAAACTAAGAAGGCAAGTAATTTTCGTCTCATACAGTGTGTGTTTCTTCTCTATAATTTATAGCTTTTATCGGGCACTTGCACTCTATCAATACACTTTAAGCTCCCACAAACCAGCTGCACCCGACAAGATGGTTAACTTGATGAAACGCGTTTTCCCTATTTTATTAATAACTTCAGGAGAACGAATTTCCTGTGAATCAGGGATCTTTACAGCTTCCCATTTTTGGCCATCCTCCGACTTTTCAATTTTAAAACTATGCCCCAGAGTGGATTTTACGAAAAAGAACTCCAGACTTTCTACCCGTTTTATTGCGCCGAGATCAATCTGATACGAGGGCTGCTTATCAGCATTGTCGCTCATCCAGAAAGTTCCGTTTGACCCGTCAATTGCATTTTCCGGTTTAAAATCCATTGTACGCTCAACGCTTGCCAGTTCGGTTTCAACAAATTTTGGAGGCATGGCGAGTAACTTCTCGATAACCGTATCTACGGTTGTTTTAATAATGGTATCTCTCCTCACACTAGAAGCGATAACTTTTACAGGATGTATAAGCGTTCTTTTGTTCGAATTGGGCATTTCCAGAACACCTGTAGTAGTTACCTGTACTGGCTGAATGGTTCCATCGGCATTAAATTGCAGGCGGTTAACATAAACCTGCCGGGTGGTGCCCCCCTGGCCATATTCCAGATAGAAAAACAAATAGTTGTCGGTACCGGGAACATGCAGCACATTTCCATGACCAGGCCCCCAAACACCTGTCTCAAGAATTGTTTTAGACACCATATCATGCTCGGGGGCAACAAACGGACCCAGTGGGCCTGTCTTGCTCATCATATAAGCATAAACATAGTTGGCTCCGCCCGATAAGGTGTAGAAGTAGTAATAAATACCGTTCCGTTTAAACAGGAAGGGACCTTCCGAATATCCGGCTCTTTTGGTTGGAATAGTTACTTCGGGGCCTTCAATAGTTTTCCAGTCTGCGCTTAGTTTAGCAGCTTTTCTACGGCGCCAGTAGATGTAAGCTTGCCCATCGTCATCTACAAACGGGTCTCCATCTATATCTGCAAAAACCGGCTTAGTCTCTTCTTTTTCCTTTTCAGGCTCATTAAAGAAAATCCCTTTCCCGTTGCTGAATTGGAATGGGCCTTCCGGACTTTTTGATGTTAAATGGTACGTACCTAGTTTATTATCCGGCTTTAGAATTGTAGGATACAAGTGGTAAACTTTACCTTTTTTAATTACTACCCCAGGTGCCCAGTATCTGAAATAACCAGTTTTCTTTTTCCCCTCCGGGCCAAAAGTATAAGGCGTATTCCAATCAAAACCTTTAAAAAGTACTCCCTTATAACTCCAGTTTACAAGATCTTTTGATGTCCATACAACAGGCGGGCCCATTTCACTGAGGCCATGGTCAATATCTGATGTTCCGTATAAATAGTATGTACCGTTAAAATAAGCTACGGAAGGGTCGGCAACATAATCCGGGATTACCGGTTGAGGCAAAGGCGGATTTTGCTGGGCCTTAACGTCTAAGCCAACGAGCAATACCCATAATAGGCTTATTTTTTTTAAAAGATTGTTATTCATTGCCTATCTCTTTATTTCCTTTTGTTAATTGCCTGTTTATCCAAGTGTATGTGAACAGGTTTATCTCTGTCTACCGTAATTGTTCCATTTTTATATTCCAGTTCAGCTACCTGAATCACACTTCTGCGTGTTTCAACATTATCAGCATATTTTTTTGCAGTCCTTCCAGGATGAGTAAAGTAATAAACGAAAGCCCGATCGCCCGAAACCACTACATCCGCATGGCCGCCAATTGCCTGGTCATCTTTCCCTTTTCCGGGAAACTCCAGGATTCTATCCGCTTGCTTTGTCCATTTTGTTGCATCATCTGATGAGTAAAAACTCATGCCGGCCCAGTTATCAACCAGCATCCAATATTTTCCTTTCCAGCGAAATACCTTCGGCCCTTCTCCCCGCTCTTCAATTACTTTTCCTTTCAGGTCCCAATTTTCGAGATCCTTACTGTCTGCATAGTAAATAGTTTTTGCGTCCGCCTCGTTATTGTACCAAAGCCGCCAGGTGCCATTCGGTAATTGATAAACAGTGGCATCAATAACCTTATCGGTAACAAGCTTTAAAGTGGACTTATAATCCCAGTTTAAAAGATCTTTGCTTGTTAAATGAACAATTTCACGCGGATGCGCCCAATTAACAAAAACCCCGGGAACATAGGTAAGGAACATATGGTATAAACCTTTATGTTCAAACACATCGGGAGCCCAATGGGTATACTCGGCTGTTGGGCGAAATTTAATATTCGCAGTATCCCGATACTTCCAGCTTGCCCCTCCGTCGGTTGATTCCGCAATCCCGATTCTTGTTCCATGTACCCATTTAACACCGTGCAAACTCGTATCTGTAGCTCGGCGATTGGTATAGAACATAAACCATTTTTTCTCTTTCTTATTCCAGATAATTACCGGGTCAGCCGCGCCATCATAGACCGGGTCACTGAAAACGGGTTTATCCGCCAGTTTTCCTTTAACCCGCTGTCCAAAGGCTATAGTGGACATCAGGATGCACCCAAGCATCAGGACTGTAGTTTTTAGTTTTGTTTTCACAATAGCAACAATTATTTGTAATTCACTGTCTCTTTTAAGCGAATAAGTGTCGGACAGCTTTAAGGTGTCTGACACTTACTCTAATTCTGAATTCATCCTCTTAAAATCACAAACTATTTAATCCCCTGAGGTATTGGCTTAATAAGAAAACTGAATTCATAGTTTCCGAAGGCCATCTGATATTGTTGCAGAGGCCTTGCCCCCCAGCTATCCAGACCACCAACTCCGTTTTGCCTCAAATCAATATCCAGCTGCGTTTGCGGACGCGGACTAACATCTGCGGCATGACGTTGATTCCGTTCATCGCCGTTGTCAAGGTCGCTGTCGAAATAATGTTTGGCACTTATACTTAAAGGCTGTGCCCCTCTGATTTCAAGGCCCTGGCCGTCAGCATTGCTAACCCTAAACCATCTCACATCTGTTTTATTACCTGTTTCCTGAGGAGTAACATAGGGGAAATATTGCGCATCTACCGACTGTTTGTAAAGACCCAGGTGGGCGCTAAAATTGCGATCAATATAGTTTTCATGAGGGCCACGTCCGTAATATTCAATAGCATTAAAGCCTTCAGGCAGCGTCCATTGCATACCGAAACGTGGAAGTATTTCTATTTTCTTGCTGGTATCGGCCACCGAAAGCTTTTCCTTAACCGCAATCTCTCCTGCAGCATTGATCGCATATTCGATACTAAGATTCGCAAATACCTGTGGCAAACTGTACTCTGCTTTAACTATCACACTATTCTTCTGAGTTTCAGACGTGATCGTTTTTAGTACAGGATTCAGCCCTGCATCCTTCCAGCCTTTCAGTTTCGTCTGGAATCTGGCACCAAAATCATTATCACTTGGTGCTCTCCAGAAGTTTGGCCTGAAGAGGTAATTCTGATCCAAAAGCACCGAATTACCAACTGCATACCGCTTCAGCATTCCGGTTTTCTTATCGAAGGAAATACTTGCCTTATCAGAGCTGATGTTTAATTCCTCCTGAGTCTCGTTTTTTGTTATACTTCCCTCATCAGCCAATGCAATAACATTTTCATACTCTCCGCCCAGTTTTAACTGTTCCGTAGCAATGATATGGCCGGCAGGTTTCAAGGGTTCTGCTGATTTAAGACTGTAGGTAAGATTAAGAAACGCCTCGCCAGCCTTCGTTTTCTTTAAAGGTAGTGTAATCGTTGCGGAATCCTGAGGATTTACGTTCAACGATGTAACATCTCCCTGCTGAACCGGCAGTCCGTTTAATATAACTTCCCAATGCAATTTTACATTTTCGAGGCCGGTAAAGAACTTTTCATTATAGATGTTCAGGCTTTTGTTATTCAACAGTTTTGTGTGAATGTCCTGATATACTTTCTTCATCTCCCAGGCATGTGGATAAGGCGAGCGGTTAGCGTAAAAGACACCTTTTGCAGCAAAATTCCATTTCGTGGCTGCCTCCTTAGGTTCATAATCTCCTCCGTAAGTATACACGGTATCGCCTTTGGCATTTACGCGTTGAAAACACTGATCCACAAAATCCCATATAAAACCTCCCTGAAAATGATTTTTATTACCGCGGATCACATCCCAGTAATCTTTAAAGTTACCTAAGGAATTTCCCATGGCGTGAGCATATTCGCACATGATGAAAGGTCGTTGAGGTACAGGATTTGCCTTTACATAGTTCTGCATCATATCCAGGGTTGGATACATCGGATTTATGATATCAGAATTCCAGTCCCATGTAAATGTCTTGTAATCAAGCCATGCCCCTTCATACTGTATAGGCCGGCTTGTATCCCGCCCCTTTAGCCACATATAACAGGAGTAAAAATTGTACCCGTTACCCGCTTCATTTCCGGTACTCCAGATCACAATGGAAGGCTGATTTTTGTCCCGCTCTACCATTCGCTGTACCCGCATCAAATGCGCATTCACCCACGACGGCTTGTTCGCCAGCGTTTTAGCCAGGGTAAAACCCATCCCATGCGATTCTATATTTGCTTCACCTACAACGTAAAGACCGTATTGATTACATAGTTCCAGCCAGGTCTCGCTATTGGGATAATGACTGGTGCGAACGGCATTAATATTGAATTGCTTCATAAGCTTGATGTCGCGTATCATAGCATCCCTGGAGATCACTTGTCCTGAAACAGGGTCTGATTCATGACGGTTTACCCCTTTAATCAATACCGGTTTTCCGTTTACTAAAAACCTGCCGTCTTTAATTTCAATTTTCCGGAATCCGGCTATCAGGGGAATGACTTCTAGGATATTTCCATCCTTATCTTTAATTTTCACTATAGCCTCGTAAAGATTTGGAGTTTCTGCCGTCCATAATTTGGGTGCATTTATGGCCAGCTTTGTAGAAGCATTTTCCGAAGCATCGAATTTTAAATTTGCAGAGCTGACCAGCTTTTGCCCATCTCTCAGCTCAAACACTGCTGTGAACGGACTAACAGGCTTTTTATTCAGCTTTAGCTTAACATTTAAAGTAGCGTTTTTATAAGCCGCATCCAGGTCGGGAATAAGTTCCACATCGTATAAATGAACCGGATTTCTTGCCACCAAATAACAGTCGCGGGTAATTCCGCTAAGGCGCCACATATCCTGATCTTCCAGGTAATTTCCATCACACCAGCGCATCACTTTCATCGCAATCAGGTTTTTACCTTTTATAAGATAGGATGTGATATTAAATTCAGATGGCAACTTACTATCCTCTCCATAACCCACATATTTTCCATTAATCCAAAGAGAAAGGTTCGATTTAGCCGCGCCGATATGTAAGATAACCTCTTTGCCATTCCATGTCGGATCAATAATTACCTCCCTGCGATAAACGGCTGTAGGATCGTAATCCAGAGGCACAATCGGCGGTTTACGTCCGCCTTTTAACAGATAAGTAAATTCGAATCCGTTTGTAGTATATATTGGGAAACCGTATCCGTTCATCTCCCAGTTTGCCGGCACATTGAATGTTTTCCAGGAGGCATCGTTATAGTCTGATGATTCAAAACCTTTAGGCAGTTCCTCTGGATTTTTTGCCCAGAAGAATTTCCATGGGCCATTGAGGCTGGTGTAATTGGAAGATTGCTTCCAATCGTTCCTTAATGCTGCTGATTCCGATTCGTAAACGAAATATGAGGCATGCATGGGAAGCCTGTTTTCCTCATTTTTAGTTTCGTCAAGCCACATGGGCTTTTGGGCTTTTGAAGAAATGGACACCATTATCAGAGCTGCGGTAACAAACGCTTTTCCTAAATGGGTCGTCGTTAATATTGACATATGATTATTTTCTTATTTAGATTTTGCTTACTTAATTGACTTGTACTTGAAATTATCTAATGTTACGCTGCCTTCTTTTCCGGCTGACATAAAGCCCGGCCTCAATGCAAAGAAACCGCGGTATTTGTTGTGGTTCAAACCCGATACATCCAAACCAGTTCGAAGCGTTATCCAATTTTTGCCGTCCTTGCTGGCAAACATATCGCAGATATTGCGATTGTTTTTTATTTTAAGATAAAAATGCTTTCCAAGCTCTACTGACTTGTTTGTTCGTATTTCTGCATTATCATAGATGGTAACATCTTTCCCGTTGGATGTGATGCCCGCAAAAGCTTTCTCGTTGTAAAACAAAATCAATCCGCCGGTACTTCCTCCTGTCAAGGTCAGCTCCACCTGAGCTTCATAAGCTGTATCCGGAACTGTGGTTAATAAAAGTTGCCCATCTGCCGGACCAGAGCCTTTCGCCTTTAAATGAAGGCATCCCTTCTTTAACTGAATCGCATTTGTATCATACCCTTTCCATGATGTCCATTGCAGTCCAAGCGTTTCTTTATTGAAATTGTCTGACAGCGTAAAGCCAGATGAAGACGCCTTTACTTTAGTTTCGGCCGTTGTTTTTCCCTTTGAGGTTTTGAACCAACCATCCGCTGTCCATTCAACCGGTTCGATAAGGGTTTGCCGGCCGAGGGTATGGTATCCTTTTTCATAGGCATGATACACAATCCACCAATTTCCTTTTGCATCGTCAATTAATGTTCCGTGGCCTTTCGACCACCATTTTTCGTCTGCGCTGTAAGTATGCACAATGGGGTTATAAGGGGAATTTTCCCAGGGGCCCTGTATGCTTTTTGAACGGGCAGCTACTGCCATGTGACTGGTTGCCGGGCCTGCTGTACCTCCTTCTGCGGTTACCATGTAGAAATAATCACCTTTCTTAAAAATCTTCGGAGATTCCAGGCATTTGCATTCAGTAATCCAGTTTTTAGGATAATCCCAACCTGAATATATATTTTTCAGCGTATCTATGGCCGAAAGCCCATCATCTGATAAAGGAGCCATATGACCTTCAGAAACGAACAAATAACGTTTACCATCCTCGCCTACCGCATGTCCAGGGTCAATAAAGCGAGCTTTTAAATCAATTGGTTTGCTCCATGGACCTCGTATATCGGTTGCCCATATTACCCAGTTGGTTCCATTGGCAGGGAAATAGATATAATATTTGCCATTGTATTTCAGCAGGTCGGGAGCCATGGCAGAACCAACCAGGTCGGGCATGGCCCGGGTAATTGGTTTCCAGTGAAGCAAGTCTTTCGAATGCCATATTAAAAATCCGGGAGAATAGGTAAACGGCGAATGCGTCATATAAAAATCGTCGCCATCACGCATAATACTAGGGTCAGGGTAATCACCTCTTAAAATTGCCTTCGGGTATTCCTGAGCAGACATGCAAAATGAAAACCCGGTTAATACCAGTAAAAGGATGATCTTTTTAAAGAAATTGGATACAGTCATATTTATTTTTCCAAGCGTGTGTTTCTAAAATTCGAATAAGCCCCAGTGATCGGCCCAGCCTTTTTCACTTCTTAGCGAAAGAGCAACCGGTAGATCGCATGTGTGTCTTATTGTAAAACAAGACGGATTTAAAGGTTTCCTCATACTCATGCATTTGTAAATACTTTTTTATTCTTCGAAGCCTTTAGAAAGCACTTAATCACAGCACATTATTATAAACCAATTACTGGATCTAACACTGGCTCGGTCGGCAATCATGAAAACAACTGGCGATTGATCAACATCATCCTTGGCTTTTAAACATTAGTTAATTTTTATTTTTTCAAAATTCCGTATACCTTTATTCAACATTATTGAACCCAGATATACAGAATTCCCTTCTGTGCTGATAACTGCGCAAACAAGAACCGAGTATTCTCACAAGCCAAAAATGCTCTTTGACTAAACATAATTTACTACCAGCAATCCGGTAGCCTGCTAAATCATAGAAATCTTTAAAATTATCCATTAAAATAAACGAATGTCAATTAAACCCCTGGAAATACCGTTTTTTAGAAAACCGCTTTATAACTTACTCCTAATTTTCACCCTTTTACAATCGGCCGCTTTTAGTCAAATTCGAGAGAATCTTAATAGCCCAACCTGGATATCTGACAATGGAAACGGAACTTTTTCAAATCCGCTTTTCTTTGACGAATTTTCCGATCCCGACATGATAAGAGTGGGTGACGATTATTACCTTACAGGTACTACGATGCATACTATGCCCGGGCTTCCGGTATTGCATTCCCGCGATTTGGTAAACTGGGACTTCCTGTGTTATGCAGTAGATAAACTTGATCTGGGTCCGGAATTTCGCTTAGAAGATGTTAAAAATATTTATGGGCGGGGCATTTGGGCACCCAGTTTCCGGTATAACAAGGGAACCTTTTATATTTTCAGCAATGTAAACGGCCAAACCACGCAGCTGTTCACGGCTACTAATCCTAAAGGCCCCTGGAAGCACAGCAAGATGAAAAAAAGTTTTCATGACCTGTCGGTGCTTTTTGATGATGATGGAAAGGTTTATGTGGTGTGGGGGTATGACGAAATCCATCTGGCTGAGTTGGACGAGGATTTACTAGACATAAAGCCAGGTACCGAGAAGGTTATCATAAAGCCGGGAAGCGGTGCTGGAGAAGGGTCGCATTTTTATAAAATTGACGGCAAATATTATATTACCAACACAAACTTTGACCCTGTTTGCTACCAGGTGTGCTTGCGCTCAAATAGCCCTTACGGCCCTTATGAAATACGAGTCATAAGTGCAGAGGAGCACCTTGGGGTTGGGACTGGGTGGAAGTTGCTAAATGAAAAAAGCGAAGCCCCGTTCCAGCTTGTTCCACCGAACAAAAATTATGTGGGTCGCATTCCACTACACCAGGGCGGTATCCTGCAGATCCAATCCGGAGAATGGTGGGCATGGTCTATGATGGATTATAATTCTGTAGGCCGATTAACCTGCTTATCACCGGTAACCTGGAAAGATGGATGGCCATTTTTAGGCTTGGAAGGCAATCTCACACGTTCTCCGCGCACATGGGTAAAACCCAACACCGGATTTACATCCAAGCCTCATGCTACGTTCAGAAGAAGCGATGATTTTTCGTCTTCCACCTTACAGCCGATCTGGCAGTGGAACCATGTGCCGGTAAATGATAAATGGTCATTAACAAAAAGAAAAGGATACCTCCGGTTAAACGCTTTACCCGCGAAGGATTTTTGGAATGCCAGAAATTCGTTAACTCAGAGATGTATCGGCCCGGTGTCAATAGGATCCACCGAAATTGATTTAAATGGCTTATCCGACGGCGATATCGCAGGACTGGGCTTATTAAATATGCCCTATAGCTGGATTGGGGTAGCCAGGACAAAGGATGGATTTGAAGTTGAGCAATTCGATCAGCAGCGAAACAAATTGCTTAGGGAAAAATTGACCGGAAAAAAAGTCTGGCTAAAGGCAAACTGCGATTTTGAAACAGAAATGGCAGTTTTTAGCTACAGTACAGATGGGTCAAATTTCAAGATTCTGGGCGAGGAATTTATCATGATTTTTCAAGGCAGAACATTCCAGGGAGTTAGGTTTGGTTTGTTTAACTACAATACAGAAGGAAAAGAAGGTGGATATGCTGACTTTAATTCATTCATTGTAAACGAACCCCGTCCTCACGGCTTAATTAAACCCATCCCCTATGGGAAAACAATTACTCTTTCCAGCCTGGCAGATAGTACGGTATTGGTTAACTGGAAAGGCTTTTTGCGACCTGTAGCCAAAGGTAAAACGGTAAGTGAAAATTCTAAGTTTAAAATTGTCGACAAAGGAAACGGGAGGATCTCGTTGCAGTCGATAACTAATGGAGGATGGGTTACGGTAGTTGGATCGGGAGGAATGGCAGAAGTGCGCATAGAAAAGGAGGAACAGGGAGATGCATCCGTATTTCAATGGCAGGATATGCTTCAAGGCGATATCATGTTAATGTCGCTATCAACTCATAGGTATCTTTTTGCAGACCCGTTTCAAAAAAGCCTTTGTTCGGCAAATGCCCCAGGGTCAAGACCGGATCGTAAAGATGGATCCTGCTTTTTTTGGCAAGTGATAGAATAGAAGTTTTTTTAGAGAATTCACCGAATTCGATCCTTTGGATAGCGGAAAATACAGTAAAATTCCAATATCGTTAAAGCCCAAGAATCACTGGTGCTTTAAAAAAATGAAAAGGCTTTGCTTCCATTGAATAAATCAAAAAAGTTAAAACTATAGCCTTAATCGGCCCTATGCTGATATTTTTACCTCTGGAGGATACAGTGTTTCCTGAAAATCGAATTTTGAAGAATCGAAATGCAGAAGCGCTAGATGACCAACAAGTCGCTTTAGGTTAGTGGCAGACGGGCCTTTTTACTTACTATTATCCTTTTGCATCAGATTAAGCTTGAGCGCTATTTGAAAATTTCCGTTACTATACTGGCTAACCGCGGAGGTTGAGGTAGTATAATTAGCATTTACCGAGCCGAGAGTTTTTATACCCGCCCCTAAACCAAAGGTAGCGTTTTGAGTGGTATGATAAATCGTCATCATACTTACGTTTCCATTGGCTATGGTAAAATTCGCCCCTAAATCAGCAATATAATCGTAGCCTTTTACTGCTCTGTACACGAGTTTTGGCTCTATGCCAAATCCATTAACTGCTTCTGGGAAATGAAACTTATAGCTTATTGCAGAAAAGAAAGATGACCGATCCCCTACTCTATTTAAATCATCTTTTTTTAGGAAACCCTTCAGATTCGGAATGGTCGCTTGAATGGTTAATTGGGAATTGGTGTAGGCCACTCCAAAATCACCATCCATATATGTTTCCGTGCCGTTGAATGTACTTATTGAATTATCATTCAAATCGCCCTTAACGGTTTCGTTGGAGATTCGCTGGTCCATAAATCCAAAGGAAATACCGAAGTTCAAACTCTGATTTTTGTTTAGTGCAAGGTGATAGGCGTATGTTCCCATCATTCGGGTACGTTTAATAAGGCCGGCTTCATCATTGTAAATACTCAGACCCAAACCAACCTTTTTTCCGGTACCATAATCGGCTGTAAATGCCTGTGTTTTGGGTGAACCCGAAAAGGCAGACCATTGCTGGCGATATCCTAAGTTTAGATTAAGCCCTTGCTTAATGCCAGCTATAGCCGGATTAGCTAAATACTGATTGCTAAAATAAATACCTGCGAGCGGATTTAATTGGGCCCTGGCCGGGTTAGCACCTGAAAGTAAAATTGTAACAAAAAAAACTGAATGTAATAACCCTCTAAAATTTAGTAAAAAAGAGCTACTCATAACAAATTTCCATTTACATAGTACCTTTTTACTCCTTCAATAGTGACCACATTTATATGGACAGTGCCGCCAGTAGGAATTGAAAAAGTGGCAGCCCCTGTATTGCCAGTTGTTACAGTGTAAAACTTGGTACTGGCGAGCGTATTCGTGGTAAAATTAAAATTAGAATAGTTTATAATCACACAATTAAAGCCATCGGGCAGATCTTCCGGAAAGGCTGGTAGTGCAGCATTTTGAGTATATATAATACTGCCAGAATATGACGAAGACAAGGTTATACCGCTTGCCTCAAAGGTTTTAGCAATAACAGGAGTATTTGAAATTCCACCTGCGGTAATTGTCCCGCTTGTTTTAACATCGGTGATACTGGTGTTACCCAACTGAATGGTGTTACTTGCTGTTACGGAGGCTCCGTAGCCAATTGCTGTTGCGTTATCGATGGTACCAGCGCCCGCGGAAGCTGATCTGCCTAAGAAGGTCGAGTTTGTTAAGGAACTTGCTATTGCTCCCCTTGCTCCTGTTTCATATCCGATAGCCGTGTTTCCGGCTCCTTTTTCTGCATGCAAAGCATGCCAGCCGAAGGCAGTAATCGCCTGGTTCACGTCATTATAATACACCGCACCATCTCCCACGATGGTATTATAAGAGGCTGATGTTGAACTTGCAGCAGCCTGCCGCCCGATGATAATATTGCTTACTCCGCTTGTGTTACCTCCAAAAGCACCTGCACCAATTACAAGATTGGCAACGTTTGAACCAGCACCTCTTCCAATAGGAATTCCATTAGTGGAAATATCACTTGTAAAAGATGCTGAAGTGCCATTTAATGCCCCGGTTAACGTACCGCCGCCCAAAGGCAGATAAGTGCTGGCATCAACACTTCCATCTGCCTTTAAAAATTGCGAAGAGGTGCCACTGGCAATTTTATACCCGGCTGCAGTTACACTTCCGCTGGTTTTAACATCGGTAATGCTCGTATTGCCTAGCTGAACGGTATTTGAACCATTTCCTTTGGCTTGATATCCTATAACTATTTGGTTTGTTTCACCACTTGCACTAGGTTTGGTTTCGGCTCCTATTAATACGGAATTAGATATTAAGGTATTATAAGTAGAGCCATCGCTTTCATAACGTCCGGCAAATGCACCTAATACAGCGTTACTGCCACCTGTTGTATTTCGATCAATAGCAGCCACTCCGATTGCGGTATTTTGATTGGCAGTATTGCTCTGTTCTAAGGCCTGAGTTCCCAACGCAGTATTATATGTACCGGTGGTATTACTGGGAAGTGTATTATATCCTATTGCACTGTTGCCCCCGCCTGTTGTATTCGCATAAAGACTGTTATAGCCTGTTGCGGTATTGTTATTTCCTGAAGTATTTGACCTCAAGGATAGAGCGCCCATGGCTGTATTATAACCGCCTGCTGTATTTGTGATAAGCGTCTCGGATCCAACACCAGAGTTGTAAGAACCCGTTGTATTACTTTGTAATGTCAGATAACCGGTTGCCGTATTATCGTTCCCATTATTCGCATAAAGCGATTGTTTGCCGGTTGCCGTATTTCTCGCGCCTGCGGTATTGGTATAAAGGCTTGACTCGCCGACAGCAGAATTATCAAAGCCCGTGGTGTTGGCTTTTAATGCCTGGTTGCCCAAAGCTGTATTGCTGGCAATGGCTCCCAACCCACGTCCGATGGTTAAACCGTTGGCAACTAAATCGGCGCTAAATGTTTTGGTTCCAGCTACAGTTTGATTGGTGCTTAAGTCTACAAAAACCGAAGACGATGCGCCGGCTGCTACTGCAGAAGTTACGAATGCGGTCGTAGCAAGTTGCGTTGTGTTTGTTCCTGCAGTAGCCGTTGGCGCCAGCGGCGTCCCCGTAAGAGTTGGAGATGCCAGAGTTGCTTTTAAATCTAAAGCGGTTTGGGTTGCGGTTGAAACTGGTTTCAATAAATCTGTGGTGTTATCAACGTTTGCCAAGCCAACCATTGACTTGCTAATTCCTGAAACCGTTCCTGTAAAAGTTGGGGATGCTAATGGTGCTTTTAAATCTAAAGCCGTTTGAGTGGCTGTTGAAA
>CAMLLO010000027.1 GCA_946480915.1 uncultured Sphingobacteriaceae bacterium
AACAACTTTAAAACCGGGCGAAACATATAAAACTTCAACAATTTATAAATTTACAGCTCAGTAATTTAAGCTTTTAATACGAAAAGTGCTCTCTGCCAAAAGCGGTTAGCACTTTTTTTTGCTCATCTCACCTACATGATTTCTTTAATTGTCAAAATATTGTTACCTTGAGGTGCCCAATTGTAACCTTGTTTCTATGTCATCAAAACATGATTTAGCCCTAATGCTAAAAAATATTGCATGCGATAATTGCGAGCTGTCATACAGGCGGTTGTTCCACATCCTTTTTCCATCATTAAAACGTTTTGCTTTTGCCATAGTTAAATCTTCAGAACAAGCAGAAGAAATAGCCAGTGATGTATTGATTACTTTATGGCGCGACAGATTGAAGCTTAATGAAATCAGGAATATTAATGTTTATTCCTTTGTTTTGGCAAAGAACTTTTCTTTAAATTATCTTAGAAAAAACTTTGGATACGAAGTTTCCTTAGAAGAAGTTGATATAAAGCTAACTTTTGATAACAGTACTCCTGAGCAAATTCTTATAACAGAGGAGTTGCGGCAAAATTTGTCATCTGCCGTGGATAGTCTGCCTCCTAAATGTAAAATGGTATTTCAACTGGTTAAAGAAGAGGGACTTAGTTATAAAGAAGTTTCAGAAGTCTTAAATGTTTCGGTAAAGACTGTTGATGCGCACCTGGTTATAGCTCTCAAAAAAATTTCTGAGTCTATTCGGACTGAATACAACCTCGTTAAATAAACCAGCACCCATCTCGATTTCCTGCTTTCAAAAAAGAAATTAAAAATCCATTAGGGAATTTGTAAACTTCTTGTGTCCTTATAGCAAAGACAAACTTTTCTTCCAATAATGACACAGGAGCGAATAATTGAATTGCTAGCCAGAAAGCTGGCAAGTGAAGCAACAAAAGATGAGCTTAATGAATTGGCTGATTTAATGGATCGCTATCCTGATGCCTTATATTATGATGAAGTTTTTCAGCAATTGTGGAAAACAGAGGCTAAAGCAGAACCATTAGATGACATCTTCGAAAAACATACGGCGAAATATTCCTCTGAATTTCCTCAGACTGAACCCACAGAAAAATCTTTTTGGGGTGTTAGATCGAAGCATGCCATATTAGTAAGCGTCCTAATTCTATTAATTAGCAGCAGCATTTACTTTTTTGTTTTGCCTTATGGTACGACAGGTAGTAAAATGACCGAAATTTCTGCTGGCAAAGGAGTTAGAAAAAAACTTACACTTCCGGACGGTACACAGGTTTGGTTAAATAGTAACAGCAAGCTTGTGTATGATAGCGAAATGAACGAGAAAGATACTCGTTCTGTGCAGCTATATGGAGAGGCCTACTTTGATGTAACAAAAAATAAACAACGACCATTCATTATTAGTACGGATAAGTTTAGTATTAAAGTACTTGGGACTGCTTTTAATGTGAAAGCTTATCCGAGTGAAAAAAGTGCTGAAGCCACACTTATTCATGGAATGATTGAGCTTTCGTTGACTGGGAAGCAAGAAGAAAAAATTATTTTAAAGCCAAACGAGAAGTTTGCGTTAAGTGAGTCATCAGATAAAATAGGCAATAAACCTCTTGGAATGACATCCTACGCTAATCGGAAATTGATAATCGAAAGGATTATCCCTGTAGAGGTTGACGGCACAGAGTATGTTGAAGAAGTTGCATGGACAAAAAATACCCTTGTTTTTAGCAATGACACTTTCGAAGAACTGATTCCCCGATTCGAGAAATGGTACAACATAAAAATCATATTAAAAAGGGAAGATATTAAGTTATTCCACTTCACCGGAGCATTTGAAGGCGAATCTATCGACGAGGCGTTAAAAGCTTTGCAATTAATTAAACCATTTAAGTTCAAAATTAAAAGAAATGAGATAGAAATCTACTAACTAAGGCAAGTAAGCGGGAAATGCTCGAACATTCCCCGCCGAAGAGGCCATCCAATCTTATAAGCAGCAAGGCTGCTTTAGCTGTAATTAATCGATTGTTTAACCTTTTATTATTGTAAAGCTATGAAAAAGCGTAGACTTCATAGTACTCTATTGTTTATTGACTCACATAAAAAACTTTTTTTAATGTTAAACTGGGTCTTCTTTTTTACCTTCTTAATGTGTGTAAAAGTCTCTGCTAACGGCTATTCCCAGGGAGTAAAAGTTAGTCTTGATTTTAAGGATACAGAATTGAGAAAAGCTCTGTCTGTACTGCAGCAGAAAGGGAAAGTGCGATTTCTGTATAGTGAAGAACTATTGCCAGCCCACAGGGATGTTACCCTGCAGGTGAAAGATGCTGCAGTTCTTGATGTTCTCGGCAAAATTTTAAAGAACACAGGATTACAGTACAAGCTAATTAATAACAGACTTGTAGTAATTACTACCGAAGGTACCGAAACTAAAGATGTTCGTATTCAGGGACAGGTAACCGACTCTGCAGGCGCTGCACTCCCCGGGGTAATTGTAAAGCTAAAAGGAACTAATATAGGTGCGACCACTGATGTAACTGGCCGATACGCTATTACTATTCCTAATGCTTCTGGAGTATTAACATTTTCATTTATAGGCTTTGATACTCAGGAGATACCTATTAATGGAAAGGAACTTATAAATGTTATACTTAAAACTACCGAAACTAATCTAAATGAGGTTGTTGTTGTCGGTTATGGCCAGCAAAAGCGGGAAACGGTCGTCGGAGCAATCTCTACTGTTAAAGTTGCTGATATAAAAAGTGCTGCCCCTCGTTCATTAAACAACGCACTTGCCGGAAAAGTGGCCGGAATTATCTCAGTGCAAAGAAGTGGCGAACCCGGCTATGATGATGCACAATTCTGGATTAGAGGGATAAGCACTTTTGGTGCAGGGGCAAACCCTTTGGTACTTGTAGATGGGATCGAGAGACCCATAAATAATATTGAGCCTGAGGAAATTGAATCTTTTTCCGTTTTGAAGGATGCTGCCGCTACCTCTATTTACGGGATAAGGGGTGCAAATGGAGTTATTTTGGTAACAACTCGCCGCGGAACCAAAGATAAACCCAGTATCAGTTTCAAAATGGAAAGAGGTGTGACTTCTGCAACCCGTCTGCCTGAATTTGTTGATGCTCCCACGTATCTCAATCTCTATAATGAAGCCAGGCTCGCTTCAGATCCAAGTTTTGTTACTACTTACACGAGTGATGTAATTGCGAAATACGCCTCGGGTGAAGACCCTTACCTGTATCCTAACGTGGACTGGCTGGATCTGATGATGAAAAACTCGGCCGCGCAGCAAAGAGCGAATTTAAATATTACGGGTGGAAGTGATGTTGCGAAATATTTCGTTTCGGCAACTTATTACGGTGAGGACGGTATATGGAAAGGCGATAATCTAAATACCTACAACACCAACGCAGGTTTAAAAAGATATAATTTCAGAGCCAATACAGATATTAACTTAAGTAAGCGGGTAGAGTTGAGCCTTGGATTAAGTGGTATATTGGTTACCGGCAATTATCCGGGAACCGGAGCTCCAAACATCTGGGTAGGAGGGCCTGGAACAGGAACAGGCGGCGGGATTATGTATAGCACTCCAGTAGCCTATTCTCCCACATATCCTGACCCTGACGGAAGTGGTTCAGTATATGGAGGAATTAATGGAGTTGAGAACCCTTACGAACTTCTTACCGGCCGCGGCTTTGCCACCGAGTGGAGAAACAATATTCAATCAGATATTACATTAAGAAGAGACCTTTCTGATATGCTTAAGGGCTTAAGGATTCAAGGTAAGTTTGCTTTCGATGGATATAATAGACATTTCATCCAAAGAACCCGACAGGCCGCTCGCTACATCACTTCAGGCAGAGATCCGATTACCCAAGAGCTGATCCTGACGCGTTGGTTTGAAGGGCAACAAGATCTTGGGTTTGGGAGACAGTCAGGAGGAAACAGAAGGATGTATCTTCAAGCTAACCTTGATTACAACAGAGTTTTTGGTAACCACAAAGTAACCGGCCTGCTGCTTTACAATCAGCAAGACTTTCAGGACGGTGAGGCGAATTCACCAATAGCTTCATTACCTTTCAGGTTGCAAGGAGTAGTAAGCCGTCTATCCTACAGTTATAAGCATAAATACTTTGCAGAACTGAGTGCGGGATACAACGGATCGGAAAACTTCGAGAAAGGCAAGCGTTTTGGATTTTTTCCTGCGCTCGCAGCAGGATGGATTGTTTCAGAAGAACCTTTCTTTAAAAATAATATCAATTTCATAGAGTACCTCAAATTCAGAGGTTCAATTGGAGAAAAAGGAAATGATCAGATCGGTGGTCGAAGATTTGCATATCTGACAACTGTTGGTGGTGGAAATGGTGGATATAACTTTGGCCGGGACAATAACAATAATATCGGTTCAAGGGGTGAAGATCAGTGGGGTGCTGACTTAACCTGGGAAAAAGAAAGAGAAGTTAATTTAGGATTTGAGACACGGTTTTTAAGGGGATTTTATTTGCAAGGAGACTTCTTTGACAGAGAAAGAGCGGGTATATTCTTACAAAGAAACTCACTCCCGGGAATTATGGGGCTTCAGAATAATCCTTATGGAAATCTGGGTGAATTCAAGAACAGGGGCTTTGATGGAACACTCGAATATCGCAGAAAGGTTCGTCAGGTTGATGTAACCTTGAGGGGTAATTTTACCTATGCCAGAAATACTCTGATTGATATGGATCAGCCGGATTGGAAATATACTTATTTAAACCGGCAAGGAAAAAGATGGGGACAGCCTTTTGTTCTAATTGCTGATGGCCTCTTTACAAATGAAGATGAAATTGCGCGTTCTCCGGTGCAGGGTTTTGGAACTGTTCGCCCGGGTGATATAAAATATAAGGATGTAAACGGCGATGGAGTTGTAGATGCTTTTGACCAGGTAGCTGTTGGTGATCCTGATATTCCCGAAATGGTTTATGGTTTTGGAACAACTCTTAATTATAAAGGCTTTGATGTTTCAGTCTTCTTTCAGGGAGCAGGAAACATGGATTTTATGCTTGGAGGAATTGGATTTCATCCATTTACTGAATCTGGCTTTAGAGGTAGTGTTAGCACGTATGCATTAGACAGATGGACCTCTGAAAATCCGAGACAAGATGCGCTGTTTCCCCGACTTTCATATGGCAATGCATCTTCTAATAATACGCAAGCCTCAACCTGGTGGCAACGGGATGCAAGTTACTTGAGACTGAAAACTGCAGAGCTCGGATATACAATACCAAAAAAATTAACTCAAAGACTCCACGTCAATACGCTGAGGCTTTATACCAGCGGTTTTAACCTTTATACCTGGAGTAAATTCAAGTTCTGGGATCCGGAATTAGGTAGTGGTAATGGAGGCAGTTATCCCATCCAGAAAAATTTCTACTTCGGTGTTAATATGAATTTCTAAGTTTTAAGTCATGAAAAAAATTCAATATATAATTTTGCTTCTAACAGGAGTATTGGCTCTCTCCTGCAACAAAGAATATCTGGATAAACAACCCGACGATATGTTAACTATCGATCAGTTATTCCAAAACAGGACAGAAACTGAGCGATATTTAAGGAATGTTTATAGCAGGCTGCCAGATGAGCTAACTCCCTGGACCAATTATACAGGTATATCCGATGAAGGAGATATTCTTTTTGTCCAGATGTCCCATAATGCAGTCAACTTAGGAAACTGGTCGCCATTGTCTGTTCCTTTTAACGATTATTCGGGGCTATACCAGGGAATACGTTCAGCATCAGTATTTATAAGTAAAGTAGGTGAATGCACAGAATGCGAAGCTCTGTCAGTAGGAACTACAAAGGTTTGGGCCGCTGAGGCCAGGGCTTTGAGGGCATGGTATTATTTTCTTTTAATGCGAAAGTTTGGCCCTGTGGTACTTATGAAAGAAATGCTTCCTGTTGATGTGGAGGCAAGCCTTACCCAAATTCCCAGAAGTTCTTTCGACGAATGTGTCGATTATATTATTCAAGAGCTAAATACTGCCCAGACTGATCTTCCAGCAAAAATTACTGATTCCAGAGAGTTAGGCCGTGTAGATTCAAGAGTGGTACAGGCAATGAAATCAAGAATTCTGTTATATGCGGCAAGTCCGCTTTGGAATGGCAATGCCGATTTCAGTAACTTTAAAAACGCCGATGGGAAACAGTTGGTAAGCACTACCTACGATGTGAATAAATGGAAGAAAGCGGCAGACGCTTCGAAGGTTCTTATTGATCTGATGCCAGAAGGTCTGTACAAGAAAAATGTAGGTAATGTTTTTGATCCTTTTGTTTCGTATCGCGATGTTTTTAACGACAGATTTAACCAGGAGATAATTTGGGCAAGACCATCTACCGACGGCTGGAACTATGAAAAGCACCTGGCTCCCAGGCAGGTTACTGGTTACAATGGTATCGCCGCGACACAGTCTATCGTCGATTCTTATTACATGGCCAACGGTAAAATGATAAACGAGTCAGGGTCTGGATATGTCGAGACAGGTTTTTCTACGGCAGCCACCACTTACACCAAGTCCGGCGATTGGAACATGTACGTTGGAAGAGAACCGCGTTTTTACGCCTCTATTCTTTATAACGGAGACATCTGGCCCTTTACAGGAGAAGGACAGATAAAAGTACAGTTTTATGCTACTGGTGCTTCGGGAAGGAACGGATCTCACGATTATACTCCTACAGGCTATTTGATAACTAAATATATAAGTCCGAACAGTAATGTAAGGACAGGCCAGATTGAAATGAAAACTTATATTTTCTTCCGTCTGGCAGAGATCTATCTTAATTATGCAGAAGCTTTAAATGAGCATGATCCGGGCAACCCTGATATTAAAAAGTATATTGATTTGATTCATGAAAGGGCGGGAATTCCAGGTCTTCCTAGTGGTTTAAGTCAGGACCAGATGCGCGAACGAATCAGACTGGAGCGTAAGATTGAACTAGCATTCGAAAGTCAGCGGGTATTTGACACCCGGAGATGGAAGATTGCCGAACAAACCGACAATGGTCCGATGTACGGCATGGCAACAAGTAAAGGAACGAGTTTTACTGATGCTTCTTTCTATGAAAGAACAGTGTTTGAGACGCGTGTTTTCCAGAAAAAACATTACTTATGGCCAATTCCTCAATCTGAAATCGATAGGAATAAAGCTATGGTTCAAAACCCAGGTTGGTAATCTAAAAAAAAGATGAAACCTGCATGAGCTTACTGTACAACAAACTACATAAAGCTCGTGCAAGCTTCATAACCACTAAAAAAAATATATTCAGATGAAAAAGTTATCAAAAAACTCAAGATATGCCTTTTTGTTGGTTGCTATGTTATGCTTCTTCGGCTGCGAAAAAGACGAACTTGGTTATGTAGAGACAAACGTCCATCCATTAATTTATATCGCAGGCGCTGTTGATGGTAAAATTACTATAAAGCCCGAAAATAAGAATGTAACGGTGGACAAGCAGGCTAAAACAGTAACTGTTGCTTTAGGTATTAACAGATCAGGAATACAAGAAAAATCAGGTTATACCGTAAATATTTCAAACAGCACTACAGGTCTTCCGTCAAATGTTATCGGAATATCCTCTTCGGATTATAGTATTTACACTTCAGAAACAAGTCAAGCGGCTTCTAAAATCGAGGTTCCCGTCGGGCAGACATCCGGCTCTTTTTATGTCAAGTTCTCTAAGGCTATTTTAGATGCCAATGCTGGCAAACAAATAGGATTTAAGGTTAGTCTGTCGAACCCTTCACAATATACATTGAATGAAGTCCTTTCGGTAGCAACTGTAGTTATCGATGTTCCTTCTTTTGAAGAACGTGCAGTTGATGTAACTTCCCGATATGTAAAAAATCCCGGGTCTCCGTTTATACGATCTGATAAAACGTCTAACACTCGTTTTGGCCTGCTCGAAGATTGGACAGTGAATGCTGCGGTTAAAAATATGGAGAATTTCACTAAGGGAGGATTTGACAGTTATAACGGTGGCGGTTATATGTCTATGGAACGCTGGGGTTCACCAGCTATACCCAACGGAAAGATTTATCAAACGGTTACTCTTCCGAAAGGCAAGTATCAATTTCAAGCCGATTTTCAGTGGGCTGGCATTAGCAACCAGGCATTTTTTGCAGTTTCAGAAGGAAATACCCTCCCTAACGTAGAAGATATATCCACAGCCATTGCTAGCTCATCATATTCAGCTCCCCGGGTATCCTTTCAGTTAGCAGATCAGAAGGAAGTTTCTATTGGAATTGTTGCTAATCTGATAAATGATTTTCAGGGGTTTAGGATAAGAGGTGTAAGTCTTCTTAAATATGAAAGTCCTTTTAATGATTAATAAGTAAATAAAAAAGATAAAACGAGAGGTCTAGCACCTCTCTTTTTATTTAATAAGCTGGAATACGTAGCTAGTTAGTATCATTTAATTATAATTAAATGATTATTCTTTTGCATCATACACTCAGCAAACGAGGTTTATTACTACATTTTTTTTAACATTGCAAATATTTAGGTTTCCTTACCTGAGCTGGCTCTAAACAAATTATAAACAAGCTAACAAATATTAATGAAGAAATTTTCACTATTAACACTGCTATTTATTTACGGGCTTTCAGGATATGCCCAGAAAGCTAATACTATACAAAGTCCTGATAAAAATATCTCTGTTCAGTTTTCTGTAGATAATAAAGGTAACGCAGTGTATTCTGTCCTTTCTAACAAAGTAGCTGTCCTTGAAAACTCTAAACTTGGTTTAGTTCGGGAGGATGAAAACTTCAGTAAAGAATTGTCACTGATGTCCACATCACCTGTATATTCTGTATCGGATAGTTACGAACTTCTTACTTCAAAAAGGAAGTTCAATAATTATAAAGCAAATAAGCAGGTTTTTCGTGTAAAAAGCCAAAACGGCCAACTTATGGATATTATCTTCCAGGTTTCAAATGATGGCCTTGCATTCCGTTACTATTTTCCTGAATCGGCAAACGAGACTAAGAAAATAACTAAAGAAATAACTTCATTTAATTTCCCTGAAAGTGCGAAGGCCTGGCTTCAGCCGATGGCGGAAGCCAAAAGCGGCTGGGGGCAAACCAATCCTTCTTACGAGGAACATTATCAAAAAGGCATTGCTGTGGGTACGCCTTCTCCAACAAACGCGGGTTGGGTATATCCAGCTCTTTTTAGTTCAGGTAATAATTGGTTATTAATTACTGAAGCAGGATTGGAAAGGAATTATTGTGGCACCCGGTTACAACAACAATCTCCGGATGGCGAATATAAGGTTGGTTTTGCTGACCCACGCGAGGTGTTCACCGGCGGAGTTGCAAATCCTCAATCAGCACTTCCATGGTTTACGCCATGGAGAGTGATAACCGTTGGCTCATTAAATACCATAGTCGAGTCTACACTAGGAACAGATCTTGCAAAGCCAAGTATTGATGCCGATAAATCTTACATCAAACCCGGTATCTCTTCATGGAGTTGGGTGTTGTTAAAAGATGATTCTACCGTTTATAATGTTCAGAAGCGCTTTATTGATTATGCCGCTGATATGAATTGGAAATATTGTTTGATTGATGCGGATTGGGATAGAAAGATCGGCTATGATAAAATTCAGGAACTTGCTGATTATGGAAAGACTAAAAATGTGGGCCTGATTTTATGGTATAATTCTGCCGGAGCCTGGAACAGTGTAACGTATACACCGAAAGACAAATTGCTTACTCCCGAGAAAAGAGCCGAAGAGTTTAGCAGACTTCAAAAAATGGGTATCAAGGGAATGAAAATTGATTTTTTTGGCGGCGATGGACAGTCGATGATTGCTTATTACCATGACATTATGCAGGACGCCGCAAAATATAAATTGCTTGTGAATTTCCACGGAGCCACACTTCCACGTGGCTGGCAAAGAACCTATCCTAATTTAATGACCATGGAGTCGATCAAAGGAATGGAATTTATTACGTTTGATCAAAAGAATGCTGATGAAGAGCCAACGCATGCTACTACAATTCCTTTCACCAGGAATGCCTTCGACCCAATGGATTTTACGCCAATGGCTCTATATAAAATCCCTAATATTAAAAGAAGAACTACCAGCGCATTTGAATTAGCTACTTCGGTTATTTATTTGTCGGGAGTACAACATATGGCAGAAACTCCCGAAGGAATGAGTCACATGCCCGATTTTGTTAAAGGATTTTTAGCCAAATTACCAGTTAACTGGGATGATGTTAAATTTGTTGATGGCTATCCTGGTAAGTTGGTTGTAATTGCCCGAAAATCGGGTAGCACATGGTACGTAGCGGGTATAAATGGTGAAAATCAGTCGAAGGATCTAAGCCTTGATTTATCTTTTATTAAAGGTTCAGGGAATATTATTACTGATGGGGATGAGGGCTTGTCGTTTATTCAAAAGAACATATCTTCACAACAAAATACAAAAGTTACGGTTAAGCCAAATGGTGGATTTGTGGTGATATTTAATGAAAAATAGGATATTTGATATGGCCTTTTAGTGATGTTCGTTCTAACCGCACCACCTAAACTATTGATATGAAACGAGTTTTGTTTTTACTATTTCTGACGCAAGTTTCCCTCGCAATTGCCCAGAAGAAATCAGATGTCAGGCTGATAGGGGTTGGCCCTGGTTGGGCTAATAATTCTGTGAATGCGGTAATCTTTAGGAAAAATTCCCTGGTTACTTATCGTGATACGCAATATATAGCTTATTATAATCAGGATAAATACGTAATGCTTGGAAAGCGAAAGTTGGGCTCAACGTCATGGACACTGAAGCAAACTCCTTACCAGGGAAATACTGCTGATGCACATAATACGATAAGTATAATGGTCGACGGTGATGGATATCTGCATATTTCCTGGGATCATCATGGAAACCCGCTTCGCTATGCGAAGAGCCTGAGTCCCGGATCGCTGGAGCTTAGTTCGAAACTTTCGATGACAGGTGAAGACGAAGGAAATGTTACTTATCCTGAGTTTTATAAAATGCCCAGCGGCGATTTGTTATTCTTTTATCGCAGCGGTTCTTCCGGTCAAGGCGATTTGGTATTGAATAAATATAATTTAAAAACTAAAACATGGCAAAGGCTTCATAATAATTTAATAAGTGGAGAACGGGAAAGAAATGCCTATTGGCAGTCTTTTGTAGATCATAAGGGAACTATTCACCTCTCCTGGGTCTGGAGAGAGTCTGCTGATGTTGCCAGTAATCATGATTTAGGTTATGCCTGTTCCAAAGATGGTGGAGTAACCTGGCAGAAATCTACTGGAGAAACCTATACTATTCCGATAACACAAGCCTCCGCCGAGTATGCATTTAAAATACCTCAGAATAGCGAACTGATCAATCAAACTTCGATGTCTGCCGATAAAAAGGGAAATCCATTTATTGCCACTTATTGGCGAGAAAACGATTCCAAAATACCTCAATATCATATTGTTTATAATACGGGTGAAACGTGGAAAAGCTTAAATCTCGACTTTCGGAAAACTCCTTTCTCTCTAAGCGGAATGGGCACCAAACGGATTCCAATATCCAGACCTCAGATCATGGTCAATAATTCAAAAACAAAACCTTCAGGCTTATTAATTTTCAGAGATGAAGAACGGGGTAGTAAGGTTTCTGTTGTGAAGATAAAAAACTTTAAAAGAAATAAATGGGAAGTTAAGGATCTTTTGAATAGCTCTGTTGGCTCTTGGGAGCCGAGTTTTGATACTGAACTCTGGAAAATAAAGGAAAGTTTAAATCTTTTTATTCAAAACGTGCAGCAGTTAGATTCGGAAGGAAAAGCTAATATACCCGCTCAAATGATCCAGGTGTTGGAATGGAAACCTAAATATTAATAGGAACATTTATGAAAAGTAAAAAAAAATTAGTTGGAGTAGTTGCAATAGGCCTGACTCTTCTAACGGCATGTTCAGTTCAGCGAAACAATAAGTTAGCAGTATCAAGTTCAAAAAAAGAAGTCCTTGATATAATCGAAAAAGTAAATGGAAACTGGCAGAGGAATCACTCGACCGATACCATAGCTTTTTGGGATATCGCCGCTTACCACACCGGAAATATGGCGGCTTATTTTGTGACTAAAAACGAAGAGTATCGAAAGTATTCTGAAGCATGGGCCGAACATAATCAATGGAGGGGCGCAAAGTCGGATAATAAAGCCGAATGGAAATATACTTACGGCGAAAAAGACAATTATGTGTTGTTCGGTGACTGGCAAATATGCTTTCAAACCTATATAGACCTTTACAACCTGGATAAGGATCCCAAAAAAATAGCTCGTGCCAGAGAAGTAATGGAGTATGAAATGAGTACTCCTAAAAATGATTATTGGTGGTGGGCAGACGGGCTTTATATGGTTATGCCGGTAATGACAAAGCTTTATAAGGTAACGGGGAATAAACAGTATCTCGATAAATTGCATGAATATTTCACTTATGCCAACAGCATCATGTACGATAATGAAGAAAAGCTTTATTTCCGCGATGCTAAGTATGTTTATCCTAAGCATAAAAGTGCAAGCGGAAAGAAGGATTTCTGGGCCCGGGGCGATGGATGGGTCTTTGCGGGATTGGCGAAAGTTTTACAAGATCTGCCTAAGAATGATACTCATCGGGCGGAATATATAAGTAAGTACCAGGGAATGGCTCGGGCGATAAAAAGCTCACAACAACCGGAAGGATACTGGACACGAAGTATGCTTGATCCTGAACATGCACCGGGTCCGGAAACCAGCGGCACCGCTTTCTTTACTTATGGAATGCTCTGGGGGATAAATAATGGCTATCTTAATAAACAGGAATATTTGCCCGTAGTAATAAAAAGCTGGAACTATCTCACAAAAATAGCTTTACAGCCAGATGGGAGGGTTGGATATGTTCAACCAATTGGGGAGAGGGCGATTCCGGGACAAGTTGTAAACCAGAATTCAACCGCCAACTTTGGTGTTGGTGCATACCTTCTTGCCGCATCCGAGATGTATCGTTACCTGGATAAGAAATAAGCCTTGATGTTTTAACGTGGTATCAGAGGCTCATCGTAGGGGTAGTGTATTGATTGCTTTTTGAAATAGGAGCTATATCTAAAAAATGGGATGGTCTGGTGCAGAATTCAGATCAGCTTATAAACTCTTACCCATGCAGATGCTATTGGGTATTTCAATATAGGGTGCAAAAGATGGAATTTTTGCAAAGCCATGTTTTTCATATAGTTTGATTGCCTCAGGTTGCTTAATACCTGTTTCAAGAACTGCTGTATCATAAAATAGCTCTTTGCCCCATCGGGTAAGTGCATCTATCATCTGGGATGCCACTCCAAAACCCCTGAAATAAGGATTCACATACATCCGCTTTATTTCTATGGTTCTTGAATTTATTTCCTTAAAACATCCACAGCCTACAGTGATGTTGCTTATTTGGGCAATTATCGCGGTGTCTAAAGCATTTAGTTGGATATTTGCATCAAACCTATAGTCTGCCTGGCTATATCTCGTCGTTAAATCGTTGTCGAGCTCCAGGATTAGGTTTTTAAACCGTCTATCATCGCTATTCGTTCTAATTATCTCAATCATATTTATTTATTCCATTGTTTTTAAGATTATTAGATGCATGTATTGTAAAAATACTGGATTAAATTGAAAATGATTAATAAAATTGCCAGAGTTGTTAAATATTAACAAATAAATTGCAGTTTTATTGCAAAAACTTAGAAGAGTGTATGAATATGTTGACTTGGTTTGTTTTTTTGGGTTTATCAGCGTATTAAACTAGCTGCTAGATGTATAATAAGACATAAGTTAGAATGTAATATCCTATAATAACGAATAATACAGCGACGGTAAAAGGGAAGCCTGATCTGAAAAAGATAGCAATAACGATTCCAGTCATGATCAAAACTAAGCTGATTAAAAGGAAAATGTTTTTCTGATGCTTCGTTTCTGTTTCTCTTTGAAGCGTCGGCTCTTTTTTGAATTTATGTGCGTCACTTTTTAAAGTGTCATCTATTACGGGACTTTGAGATTGGAAATTGTTCACTAGCAGTGAGTTGGAGATGTCTTTAGGTTTTGTCGGTGTATGTTTCTTATTAAGTGATCGGTATGGCCCCTTACGATCGGTCTGTCTGATTATCGAATCAGAATTTCTAAGATCATCAAAGTTGAGTGACTGGGAAGTGTCCAAAGATTTGGGCCGGAGGATAACTTTGATTGAGACTTTATTTAAGGTGTCGCTTTGGCTTTGGATATCGTTTGCAGCATGGTGCTGCTGACTTATAAATACAAATAGATATAGGCAGGTTTGTTTTAACATGGAGAAAACTCGGGTTGTTAGAGCCGGATTTATAAAATAAATCCGCCTATGTTCAAACTCAAACATTGTTAATCGCCGCCCAAAAGGTCGGCCCGCACCTATCAATTTTAGTAAACTTCTATACTCTGGTCTCTGAATATTTTGAATGTAACTTCCGCTATCAAACAAGCGAATTTTACTTCTCGTTCATGATTTTTTTCGCCACTTCTTCACTGATTCCATCTACCCAATGCGGATTACCGTTACTGTTAAGCCTGCACGATAAAATGCCATTTTCGTCCTTAGTGCAATGTATAATTACACCTTTTTCCTCAACAAAAACTTCATAGTCATCCCCGGTTACATGGCTTACCACGGCGTGTAAGACAAACCCATCAGATTGTTGATACGAAACCTTAAAATTTCTATTAATACGCATAACGGGCTCAGCTCCCGCAAATGCAGTTGAGTGTAGTTTATTCACAAGAATTTTTTTTTAAATTGGTTATCATGAATTTAGGAATTAGATCTGAATTCCTATAATTTTTTTTGTGATGAACATCAAATGTTTTAGGGATGGGCGGATAAAAACAAATACCGCATTTAAACGTTATAGAGATAAGAAATTAGTGCGGATTGGAACCTAAACAATATGAATTCGGTGCAGAAGGAAAATCATAAACTTATGAATCTAACTCAATCATATAAAAGCGACGACTATTATCAGAATAACTTAGGAACATTACATGCGTGGCTGGTGGCGAAAAGGATAGCTGTGTTAATTGGAGTTTTACTTCTTTTAGAATACATATATTTCGTAGATACAGCAAGCTCTTCAGTTGAAGTAACTTTAATTTGCATCCTTATCTTCACATTTATTAGCAATATTCCCATTCTTTACTCTTTGTATAGAAACACTGACTAAAGAATAATTAAATCCAAATAAGAAACGCCGGGTCGATCACCGGCGTTTTGCGTTTTAAATTCCACCTATACTTACCTCTCCAATCCTAAGATATTTGTTCTTTGCTGTTCTTATTTTGAACTCTAAACTGTCTCGTTTGACATACACTTTTTAAAAATCTGGTGAAAAGAGCCCATAGGCAGGCTTTTTCACAATTGGCATAAAATTAGATTATCATCTTTTAAAAAAAGGAACTATGAACAGATCTACTTCTACCATCGTTATTGAAAAGCTTATAGATCTTGAGTTGGTTTTTAAGCTTAAAGCGGATATTTTGAGATATAAAAAAAAGAGAGCGACAACGTTTAACAAATCTCCAAATCCCAGAGCTGCCTGAGAAAATTTGAATCACTGGTGTTTCCCTGAAATCAGTTTCAGTGTTCGAATTTCTCTGAATTTACCGGTAATTCCGGGAAATATCTTTTGCGGCTTTCTATAATCAGTGGACATACCTTCTAAGTTGTGTCAGCAAACAAATTAGCTTTCTTCGGTATAGCTCAATCTTACTTAATGTCTTTAATATTATTACTAAGTAACCACTGTTTAAAGTGCTGTGGATCGTCTACTTCGTGATGAATGATTTCTCGATTGGTTAATTGGATCGTAAATATCGGTCCGGCTGCTATAAACTTTTGTAGCTCATCCGCCGCATAAATGAATCCAGGGTAACGGCAATCATAATCTAGGATATCCATATTAAAATTTAGGTTTTTAGTCATTAGGTATTTGCTGAAAAAACGGAACTGCCGGGGCTTTGATTGAGAATTTCCTGAGGAATCAATTCCATTATTTCCTCGAATGAATGAGTGCTCGCAATGCTGAGAAATTCCTTAATCAATTTTGGTTTATTATATTCAATGGTATTAGTATAAACTGGTCTGCCGAGACAGCGTTCCAGTGCAGTGTGGTATCTGCCAAATGGCATGCATAAATGGTTTTGGAATAATTGCAAATGCAAAATCTGAACGTCTGTCCATTCGGCCCACACCCGACTCTCTGATATAGCTTTTGCTTCTTCTTTCGAAAATTGATTCATTTTTCAAATTGGCTTTCGTTAATCATTAAAATTGAGTTTCAGAACATTGCCCTTTGTCAAAGCTCTAAAACTAATGGTAGCTGGCTAAAGATACATTCAAGAATTTACTTTGAAATGCATATTACACGAAATGGTCAGTTGCCGTGATGAAATGGCCGATTGCCGTGATGAAATGATTTTTTAGGGAATTTATCAGGCCTCGAATAGGTGAAATTTTAACCTTTAATTAGTACGCTGTGCAAATAACCTAGGGTAGGATTAAAGTGGAATTTCAGTCTCACGATGTGGCAATGAATTCGCAAAATGAGATTACTCATTGATGAAAAGCGACCATTGAGGTCCATTAAGCTGCTGGCATTCAGTTTGTAATATACTATGTGCCCGCCCATCGGGCATGTTTTTCATAGGTAGATGTAGGGTTGGACTTAAGTGTTCAACCCTTTTTTATTGAAAGTTAACTGTTCGATTCTGGATGATTTTGATCCCGCTTTTATCTCCATCCCAGCTTAATGGATGTTAATGATTAGTGACATCATTTGCCGATAGTTAGCGTTTGGCTCCACCGAAATTACGGTGATAGGGGTATGGTATAATCAAATACAATTTCCGAAAACTAAAACGGTATTTAGATATTATAATTTTATGAAACAAGCAGCTGATTTAATCCAAGATTGCGCGTTACCCGGAGGACTTTACAATAAGATCAAATTTTTGAATACTATTGAAAGTATGACCCTCGATGAGTTTTCTAAATTTTGCAAAGAGGTTTTGTTACTAACCGAGCATTACGACAGGTCAATAAACGTATCCGTTTGTGATATACAGGATTTTATTGAGGAACATGCCGGAAAGTTCTTTAAGTTTAGAAAAATCGACCTGGAGGGGAACGCTGAGTAATTTCATTATCCAAGGGGTCCACATTCGCGAATGGTCAGGTGCTTGAAGCCTTTTTGATAGATTCCAATCTACTAAACCACTGAAGTGGAAATTAAGCCACACGATGTGGTTACGAATTCTCAAAATGAGATTATTTTTGATAAAAAAGGATCGTGGAGGCGAGTTAAAGCGCTGGCACCCAGTTTGTAATAGTATATGTGCCCGCCCATCGGGCATGTTTTTCATAGGTAGATGTAGGGTTGGACTTAAGTGTTCAACCCTTTTTTATGAATCAATACTAAACTTAAAGCACCCTGAGGTCTTAACTACAAAAGTAACTGCCAACTAACCATTAGTCACTCTTCGAAGATATTTTTTGGTGCTTTCCTAGTTTTTACTACTTTTACGCCCTCAATGGGGGATTAGCTCAGCTGGCTAGAGCGCTTGCATGGCATGCAAGAGGTCATCGGTTCGACTCCGATATTCTCCACCTCGATAATTAGGCTTTTAGATATCAATCTAAAAGCCTTTTTTTTGGTACAAAGTAAGCATTTGAAGATGTGATAAGTTAGCATCACTTAGCTCAATGATTGGCTATGCCTAAGGCAATTGCTATTCCCCGCTGGTGAGAACAGTGGTTAAGCATTTTTCCATTGCCTTAAACGATTTTGGGATGTCCAGGCTCCTACCTGGCAGGGGACCTGTTCGAGACAAGTTCGGACCAAGTCCACTAAGTAGTGGACTTGGTCCGAACCTGGTACCTATTTGGTAGCGCTCATTCCCATAAGAGGCACTGCTTTTTTCGTACCTTATCTTATTCAAATCTGAGGCAAATTCTACGCGATGTCCTGACAGCTCGTCTGGGCTTTTTTACTTCCTTACATTTTACATGCAAGAAAGGAAAAAATCGAGAACATCCACAACTTTTGGGTCAGATCCCTTTTAGTCATTTTGCTTCTGTTCTGCACGATTCCAAATAACCTGGGATTTTTTCCGGATACTAACCCAATTGATGAACAGAATTATAACTCATTATTACTATTCATTTGTTAATCAAAAAACAGCATCAATTGCTTTTTTCTGGTTTAAGATTATACTCCAGGTGTAAGATACACGCGGTATCCATATAGAGTACTTGTAACATTTACAGGCACTGTTATAGAACCGTTTGACACCGTATAGGTTACCGTAGAAACCGTTGTAGGGCCCGAAACAGCTGTATCTTTATTGGTCCACGGTACATAGGCCACCACAGCTTTTACCCTGCTTCCGAAGAAGGAAGGGATCCCGCTTATAACTACATTTACTGTTCCCGTATTGTTACCTCCAAGGCAAATGCTCGAATATCGTGCGTTTGCATCTACACAAGCGAAGCCGTCAAGGCCATCGCTTTTATCATTAGGAGGCGTTACATTTACCATGTTCCCCGTCATGTCTCCATACCACTTGTAAAACCACCAACCACCACCTGCAACATTGTTGTTGGCGACCAGGCTTCCAAGCCTTCCAGGCAAGGCTGTAAACCACCACGAGATACAGGCACTGCTTACCTTTTTACGCTCAAATTTGGCTATAAAAGGCGCCGATGTGCCCGGGCAGCCCTCATAAGCTTTCGTGGAATGACAATATTCATTAATACTGATAAGTCTTGGGGATATGCCAAGACTGGTCTCCAGCGCCTTGTAAGTATTTATATTGTTGATTACATTTTGGCTGCCTCCTAACTCATGCCAGGATATAATGTCTGGAAGGCAGTTGTTATTCTTACAATAGGTAAGGAATGTACTCATTTGATTTGGGCCATAGTAGGAGTAAGACGGGCCGATAATTTTAGCTCCCGGATCAAGAGAGCGAATCTTGGCATACGTTTGCTTCCATAGAAAGCTGTTGAAGTCTCCGTTTGCGGAATTCCATGTTCCCCCCGGCTCGTTCCAAATTTCATAACCATAAATATTAGTGAGCCCTGATGCTTTTTTATCATTGATAAGCGAGGTCACCTGGTTCAGCCAGCTCGTCATACCCGGCCATGTATAAGGCCAGTTTGGTAGCATATCCGCCAATCGCAACATAACCTTTCCGGTTGTTGTGCTGATCCTGCTGGCAACGGGTAGACCAGCGCCAAAAGGTTGCTGATGCCCTGTACCGGCCCGGCCTGGTTGAGTAAATACATTTGGATTAAGAGGCTTGATCAGATTCTTCTCAGGGGTGGGCAGGTTTTCTGTTACGCCATACAAAGAACCGCTGGCACAATGGGTAACAGACCTTAATGTGCTTGACAGATTTACTCCCAGGGTATAAACTGCTTTTAACTGAGGTTCTGACGCAACCTTTTCAGATGCAGGCTCCTTAGAGCAATTACCGAAGGCCAACAAGAAGCTCAGTATAAAACAGGCCCTTACTAGCGGATGCAAAGTCGGAAAATGAAACAGACTTAATGGATTTTTTTTCATGGTTTTAACTGCTTAGTTAATAATTAGTTAGTTGGACAATTGTAAAAAAAGAGAGGCCTATAAGGAGGGCTTAAATAGTTATTTTGTGGATGCAAATGTTCATTAATGTGGCTTTGTCAGTACCGAGAGAGAATTACAGATCTGGATAGTATCAATCCGAGAAATTCGACTTTACCATAATTAGGAAACTATAGTAAACTGAACCTGATCCCGTTCTTTTCGAACTGAGAAAGAGACGCAGACGGAAGATTTAAGGATATGCTGCTGAAAAGGTCTGGCGGGGAACCATAACACGATTTCAACTTTTAGAAAGGACAACAAAAGAGACTTAATGAAAGTAATTAAGTCATGTAAAGAAGTTATGGATAGTTCGGACTAAAAAAGGAGCTAAGAATGGACGGTGGGGCTCACCTAATTATTTTTTCAACCTGGATAAATTTTTCAATCTATTTTAGAGGTTTTTTTTTCAGGTTTTATTTCATCGATCTCGGCAGGATTTTCTGGTACGTCTTCTTCGAAATCGTCATCTGATAAGGGGTTAATGAAATTTTCATCTTCATCGACTTCGGGAGCATTTATGAGGTCATAAATCATCCAAAGCAACCCGATTATCATTATAGAAATTAATATTTGCATAGATTTTCTTTCTACGGCTCTCCCTTTTAAAAAGTTCAAGGTAAATATAGAAAGTGTTAAATGCTAATAATCTGTAAAAATTTATCATTTCAAGATAGCTTAAGTATCCTGAGTTAATGCTATTGAGTATTACATTCTAAATCTTAACGATACCGATCTGCCAAGGGCCTGAACAAATTCCGGATCGAGCGAAGGTCCGCCTTTTTGGATCCAAACTTTCCGGTCATCTTTCTCTAAATCAATTGTTTCTCCGTTCAATACTATCTGAAGTTCGGTAGTTGCTTTATTTATGGCAGAGCTATTATTTATGTAGTAAACATAGTCCTTGTCATTATATGTAATTCTCATTGGTAGTGCCATCTTTCTATCTACGCTTTTCATCATCAATTGTTCTAACGAATATATTGCTCCTTTCTTCTCTTTGGATTGATTAGTTTTTCAATAAATATCCACATCCATTATATATCAACACTTTAAAAAAAAAATAGTCCCGCTTGTTAGCGGGACTATTTTTTCTTGTTGTTTAACTGAGGGAAAAAGAACGAGTGTGTAATTTTCTTAGGTAGAAGAAATTTTGTTAAGCAACCTGCAATCCGTCATCAGAATTTGGTCGTAAAGTTTTAATTATATTATCCTTGGTAGATTTTAAAGCGTTAAGCTCTTTGGATAGAATATTCAATAGTTGTTTGTCGAATCTTTCGCTCAATTTAATGATAGTGGTTTTGCTCTGCTTTTTCATATTTTGCGTTTTTAGGTTGTTAGCTATTGTCTTCTTTTTCCGTCTCGTCAGAATCGCTTAAATTGTTTTTCCTGCGCTCTGCTTCATGTTTCTGGCGTAAAAGCTGCTCTACGTCTCTTTTGTCCTCTGCGTTTTCAGGATTTGATGGGTTCTCCCAATCCTGACCTTTTTTTGCAGATTCATTCGGAATCTTAATTTTATTAACTACTGTCATTTTGTTTCGTTAATCTGAGACTATATAGACCATTATCGTACCAATTATTTTCCAAAATCTTTTTAAAAGCTCTTTTATAGCTTTAAATGCAGCTTTTTTGAAGATAATTTTTAAATGGCTGTCGAAATTTGAATTGAAAAACAGGTATTGAATTCATACATTTTGTATTTCTTAGCCAAGAATTGTCATACAATTGTATACAGTTTAGGACGAAAGATTTTAAATGTGAATATTTTAAGGGAAGGGGAATTCTCAAAAACTTTAGTTTTGTATATTGCTCAGGAGTTTTAATCTAAATTCATATCTGTTAAATGGCCGAAGTTAATTATAGTGAAGACAGCATACGTTCCCTCGATTGGAAAGAACACATCCGTTTACGACCGGGTATGTATATCGGAAAACTGGGCGATGGCTCAGCATATGACGACGGAATTTATGTTTTGCTAAAAGAAATCGTAGATAACTCTATTGATGAGTTTGTGATGGGGGCCGGTCGGAGTATTGATATTACGATCTCTGATCATAAGGTTTCTGTGCGCGATTATGGACGTGGAATACCCCTTGGGAAGGTTGTTGATTGTGTGTCTAAAATAAATACGGGTGGAAAATACGACTCGAAGGCTTTTCAGAAATCAGTAGGATTAAATGGTGTGGGTACAAAGGCAGTAAATGCTTTATCTGCAACATTTGTGGTGCAGTCCTATCGGGATGGTAAAACTAAAATTGCCGAATTCCAAAAAGGCGAGGTGATTCGTGACGAACCGGAGAAAGATACTACACAACGAAACGGGACGGCCATATCCTTCATCCCCGATGAGACAATTTTCAGACATTACCGTTTTATTCCTGAGTTCATCGAAAATATGATTTGGAATTATGTATTCCTGAATTCGGGCCTCACTATAAATTTTAACGGACAGAAGTTCTTTTCTGAAAAAGGTCTGCATGATTTATTAGAGAAAAATACTGACGCTCAAAACATACGCTATCCGATCATTCATTTAAAAGCGGAAGATATAGAGGTAGCCATGACCCACGGCCAGCAATACGGAGAAGAGTATTATTCGTTTGTGAACGGGCAGCACACTACGCAGGGCGGAACCCATCAGGCAGCCTTTCGCGAAGCCGTGGTTAAAACAGTTCGCGAATTCTATAAAAAGGAGTTCGATGCTTCTGATATCAGAGCCTCTATCGTCGCGGCAGTGGCCATTAAAGTTCAGGAGCCGGTTTTCGAATCGCAGACAAAAACGAAACTTGGTTCTCAGAATATCGGCCCTGAAGGACCTTCTGTTCGGGCTTTCGTAGTCGATTTTTTAAAGAAAGCTCTGGATGATTATCTTCATAAGCAACCCCAAACCGCCGATGCCCTATTAAAACGTATCCTTCAGTCGGAACGCGAGCGTAAGGATATTGCCGGAATAAAAAAACTTGCGAACGAACGGGCAAAAAAAGCCTCCCTTCATAATAGAAAATTACGCGATTGTAAGCTTCATTTTGACGATGCACATGAGCGCAAGCAGGAAACAACCTTGTTTATCACCGAGGGTGATTCGGCCAGTGGTTCTATTACAAAGTCACGCGATGTGATGACCCAGGCTGTTTTTAGTTTAAAGGGTAAACCTTTAAACTGTTTTAGTCTCACTAAAAAGGTCGTATATGAAAATGAAGAGTTTAATCTGCTCCAGCATGCTTTGAATATTGAGGACGGCCTGGAAGGGTTGCGCTACAATAATATAGTGATTGCTACTGATGCTGATGTGGATGGTATGCACATCAGGTTATTAATGATGACCTTCTTTTTGCAATTCTTTCCTGATCTGGTAAAAGCAGGACATGTTTCTATTTTGCAAACTCCCTTGTTTAGGGTGAGAAATAAGAAGGAGACCATTTATTGTTATAATGAAGAAGAGAAAAATCGAGCGATAGAAAAACTTGGTGCCAAACCTGAGATTACTCGATTTAAAGGTCTGGGAGAGATTTCCCCGGATGAATTTGGCTTATTCATAGGTAAAGACATTCGTCTGGAACCCGTAATTCTTAAAGATGCGAATATCCACTCTTTACTGGAATATTTTATGGGTAAGAACACTCCCGACAGACAGCAGCACATTGTGAAAAACTTGAGGGTTGAGAAAGATGATTCTCAAGCAGCGGCAAGTGTCGAATCAATTACGGGTGAGAGCGAGGAAGATAACTTCGCAGCCTGAACAATGTAAAATAATCTAAACGGCGGCGAGCTAAAAAAAACATGATTTGGCGGCTCTCTTCCACCTCTTCTTAGGTAAGATTACTGGAAAAAAACCGCTCTAACGCCCGCTTCTTGTTTAATAAAGATTTTATTGAACCGGGGTTTGTGAATTTTGATAATTTGGATTTAATAAATATGCAAACAAAGCTAAAGCAATTTGCTTTATCTCAAATCTGAATGTTAAATATCTCAATATCAACACTGTCATGAAAAAAGCCTTTCTCGTATTTAGTCTTTGCCTGTTTGTCGCACCTTTATTTGCACAGGAGTGGATAGACAAACATTTAAAAAATTCTCCCCGTCACCAGGAATGGATCCAAACAAAAGCGGGCGACCGAACAGTGCATTCTTTTATAACTTATCCCGAGGTAAGTAAAAAAGTTCCTGTTATAATTGTTATCCACGAAAATAAAGGTTTAAATGACTGGGCCAGAAGTGTAACAGATCAGCTTGCCGAAGCTGGTTATATCGCAATTGCGCCCGACCTGCTCTCGGGTATGGGGCCCGGCGGAGGTAAAACATCCGACTTTAAAACTTCTGATGACGCAACTAAGGCAATATATGCTTTAAAGCAGGAGCAGGTTACCTCGGATTTAAACAGTGTATTTAATTACGCGAAGAAAATTCCAGCTGCAAATGGAAAGGTTGTTGTTGTTGGGTTCTGCTGGGGCGGAGGTCAGGCATTTAGCTATGCAGTTAATCAGCCAGGGCTAGAGGCTGCATTAGTTTTTTACGGTACAGGTATTACAGATCCAGCTTTAGCTGCAAAGATAAAAGCGCCTGTGTACGGTTTTTATGGCGGAAACGATCAGCGTGTTAATGCTACTATTCCCGAGTCGGAGAAGGCAATGAAGGAGGCCGGCAAAAGATATGAGTACAAAATTTATGATGCAGCCGGGCATGGGTTTTTCCGCGCCGGCGAGGACCCTGAAGAAACAGAGGCTAATCGGAAAGCCCGGGATATGGCTAATGAAAGGATGCTCGAAATATTAAGAGATATCTAACGCACATTCATTGGATGAGCATAAGCGCCACTATGGCCCTGAATTCTTAACGAAACATCGCCATCCGGGTAGATGGATTCGAATCCTATTGCACCATTTTATTAGCGCATGTTGAACTGGCGAACGCTTCTGGCTTTGCCTTAAAAACAAATCCCATACTCAAAATATAACCCATCGCTTCATGTAAAGCCTGGTTAGATTTGAACATTGGATTCGTGTTAATGTCTGCGTGAACCTCAAGGTCTATATCATACAGATCAAGAAGATCGCATAACGCATAAGCTGTTTCAATTGATTTTTGAACTTCCATAAGCATTCTCTCTTTAATGCTCATTTTTCGGGTGCTTTTCTCCTGGTGGATGAACATGAATGCACCTTTCTTCTCTCTTAAAAATACGATTACAGTCGCAAAGTCTGTATAGCTTCCTTTAACCTGGGAATCTGTACCTATGCAAACTTTTAATTTGTTACCAAGATTAGTCTCTCTCCCTATGGCCTGCTCGACTTCCTCTAAAATTGGACTCTGAATGATTTCACCACTAAATTTTTTCCAGGTCATAAGATTAATTTTTATAAGTACTAATAGACCTTTATGCCTTCGAGCAATTTATGAGGTCTATTAAAGATAATTCTTTACTAATTAAATGTACATTGTTTTTTTGTTAACATCTTAACAATCAGCCGGTATTGTAGATGGTATATTAACTAATAACATTTTGAACTGTTTCATCGTACAAGCCACTAATTTTAATTATCTATATATATCTCATTTAAAATTCTCTCAAATGAAATTTCAAATCTTTAATGGGCTCCTCGTTCTTTTTTTAATGTTTGGTGCTGCTTCTTGTAAGAAGGATAATGAAAGGGACGAATCCTTAAAAGCCGACACTATAAAAGACCTGTCGTACGGAATTTATTCAGAAAATACAATGGATGTTTATCTGCCAGAAGGAAGGACAGACACTACTAAAGTTATCCTCCTGCTGCATGGTGGCTGGTGGGTTGGAGGTGATAAGGAAGAACTACAAGAGAATGCCGAGTATTTTCAAGACAAGGGGTTTGCTGTGGTTTCTATGAACTATCGTCTTGCGGGCCCTACCGAGAAAGTTCACCCTGCACAACAGATTGATATTGCTGCGGCTATCAACTATATATCTTCAAAAGCATTTGAATGGAAAGTTTCGCCAGATAAGTTTGCCCTGGCGGGCGTAAGTGCTGGAGCCCATCTGGCTTTGCTTTATACTTATACCAACAATGTAAATAATAAAGTAAAGACGGTTATTTCTATCTCAGGACCTACCAATTTTACAGAAGAAATGGATATAACTAATCCGGTGGTTGCGCAGGCCGCAGCTGCACTTAAGTTGTTTTTGGGGAAATCATTTCAGGAAGATCCGCAGCTATATCTGCAAGCCAGCCCTCTCGCAAGAGCCAGTTCTTTATCTAAACCGACTTTGATTCTGCATGGCTCGGTAGATGGAATTGTGCCTGTGAAACAGGCAAATGATTTAAATGCAAAGCTAACGCTGCTGAATGTTAAACATCAAATAAATACATATCCCGCAGGACATGAGCTTTTTAATCCAACAAATGCCCAGGAGATTCGTGATGTAATTGAGGTGTGGCTAAATGAGAATCTTAAATAAAAAAAGAGGGAGATTTTAGTCTCCCTCTTTTTTTTATACAACTTTTATACAACTCCGCGTGTTGGATGAGGATTTATTGACGTCAGGCTTTTTATTTTTACCGGTTCGCCCTTATCGATACTGTTTCTGGCGGCGATGCCGATCAGGCAAGACATTGCTCCATCTCGACTTCCCGCACCTTGTTTATATGGATCGGCGCCGGGGTTAAACAATTGTTTCCTCAGGCGCGTGTCACCGCCACCATGCCCTGCTTCCGTATTGTCAATCCTGATGTATTCAGTTTTACCGAAATTTTTTGTGATCTGGATTTCATCAAATTTTTCCATCTCCCAGGGCTGTTTTTCGTGGATCCAGGCCTCCAATCTTCCTTCAGTTCCGTTAAAAGCAATCCGGTATCCTTCATACGGAGAGTAGGTAGTTAATGAGTAGCTTACCTGAACATCATTTGCATATTTTATTTGCACAGCCATTTTGTCGAAAATATCAATGTCTTCTCTCCAAACACAACCATCTCTGTGGTAGCCATCATATTTTTCGTTTTCTGCGTATAACTGCATCAAACGCTTGTCTTTGGTCATGTCGAAGTAGAACTTACATTTATCTTTATACGGACAAGGGCGACAATGGGTGTGGCGGAAGGAATTGTTTTTGCCATAAAATTCGAGCTTTCCATATGCATGAACTTCTTCAGGATCAGAGTTTAGCCACCAGTTCAACAAGTCAAAATGGTGTGTTGCTTTGTGTACCAGCAAGGATCCTCCGAATTCTCTTTTTCTGTGCCAGCGGCGGAAGTAGTCTGCTCCGTGTGATGTATCCAGGTACCAGTGGAAATCTACAGAGGTAACTTTTCCTATAGACCCCTTGTTTAATAGCTCGTAAATTTTCTGCCGGTGAGGCGAATACCTGTAATTAAAAGTAACATGAACTTTTTTGCCGCTTTTCTTTTCGGCATCAAGAATCATCTCACATTTTTTTTCATCAGTAGTCATCGGCTTTTCGGTGATAATATCTGCTCCAGCCATCAAACCCTTAATGATCTGTTGGTGATGTGTGCTGTCCATTGTAGTTACTATCAGAATCTCGGGCTTGGTTTCCTTTAGCATTTTGTCGAGATCAACATAGGTTGGACAATCCAGATTCATCATCTTTTTTGCAGTTGCAACTCTGCCTGCATTTATATCACATAATCCAACAAACTCAACTCTGTCGGAATACTCCTTGAGCAAGTCTGTTCCCCACATGCCTGTACCACGGTGACCTGTGCCGACCATAGCTATTTTTTTCTTCGGGAGTTTTAAAGTGGACGCCAGTAAATTGTCGGATAGCAAAGCGCCCGCGACTGCGGCGCCAGTGTGTTGGATGAATTTTCTGCGATGCATATAAAATGGTTAGTTTAAACGAATTTAGCCATTTTACGTGTTTTTGCTAATTGTTTAGCTGTCGAAATCTATGCAATCGTTACCGTAACTGAGATATTACATCGGAGGGAAGGGGCAGAAAAAAAGCCGCTAAAAGCGGCTCTGTCTCTAAAGAACTAATTTTTTGTATTTGATTCGTTTTGGTGCTGCATCGCCAAGGCGTTTTTTCTTGTTTTCTTCATAATCCGAATAGTTTCCTTCAAAAAAGTGGACTTGAGAATCACCTTCGAACGCAAGAATATGGGTGCAAATCCTGTCCAGGAACCAGCGGTCGTGCGAAATAATTACGGCGCAACCGGCAAAGTTTTCAAGCCCTTCTTCAAGAGCACGTAAAGTATTTACATCAATATCATTGGTTGGCTCATCTAAAAGTAATACGTTGGAATCTTTCTTCAGAGTTATCGCCAAATGAGCTCTGTTGCGTTCTCCGCCCGATAACACACTCACTTTTTTCTGCTGATCGGCACCGTTGAAATTGAACTTTGATACGTACGCTCTTGAGTTTACCGGCTTATTGCCGAGCAGGATAGATTCGTTTCCACCTGTTATGTTCTCCCATACAGATTTCTCAGGATCTAAATCATTATGCATCTGATCTACGTAGCCCAATGCTACTGTTTCTCCTACTTTAAAGGTGCCTGCATCCGGTGTTTCCTGGCCGGTGATCAAACGGAATAAGGTGGTTTTTCCCGCGCCGTTTGGTCCGATAATTCCAACAATACCAGCAGGAGGCAGCGAGAAATTTAAATTGTCGAACAAAACTTTATCGCCATACGCTTTACTTACATTATTGGCTTCAATAACGATATTTCCCAAACGCGGTCCCGGTGGAATGAAAAGCTCCAGTTTATCTTCTCTTTCTTTTCCTTCCTCGGAAGCCATTTTTTCGTAGTTCGCTAAACGTGCTTTTGATTTGGCGTGGCGTGCTTTGGGCGCCATCCGAACCCATTCTAATTCGCGTTCAAGAGTTTTCTGGCGTTTGCTTTCAGTTTTTTCTTCCTGGGCCAGGCGCTTTGATTTTTGGTCGAGCCATGAAGAGTAATTCCCCTTCCATGGAATTCCTTCCCCACGATCGAGTTCTAAGATCCATCCGGCAACATTATCAAGGAAATATCTATCGTGGGTAACAGCGATTACCGTTCCTTTATATTGTTTAAGGAACTGCTCTAGCCAGTCGATGGATTCTGCATCCAGGTGGTTGGTTGGCTCATCAAGCAACAAAACATCCGGTTCTTTTAATAAAAGTCGACATAAAGCCACCCTTCTTCGTTCCCCACCTGACAATGTGGCAATTTTACTCTCGGGATCAGGGGTGCGCAGGGCATCCATAGCTCTCTCAAGCTTCGAGTCTAATTCCCAGGCGCCGCTTGCATCAATTTTATCCTGGAGTTCGCCCTGACGCGCCAGAAGCTTGTCCATCGCATCCGGATCTTCGTACACCTCGGGCAATCCGAATTTTTCATTTATCTCTTCATACTCCTTTAGTATTGCGGTAGTTTCGGCCACGCCTTCTTCCACAATTTCCCTCACTGTCTTCTCAGGATCAAGTTCAGGCTCTTGCGCTAAATAACCTACTGTATAACCCGGAGAAAACACTACCTCACCCTGGTAGGATTTATCGAGTCCTGCGATTATTTTCAGTAACGAAGATTTTCCGGACCCATTTAAACCGATCACCCCGATCTTTGCACCGTAAAAAAAAGATAGGTATATGTTTTTAAGAACTTGTTTCTGAGGCGGGTAGATCTTGCTGACTCCGGCCATAGAAAAAATTATTTTTTCGTCTGCCATTTTTACTTTATGTTGAGCTGCAAATATCGCCTTTTTGAACAATTGATATAAATTTTTCTTATCTTAAGGCTTAGGAAACTATTTTAAAGAAAATGGCGTAATTGTTGATAAATTATTACAAACAAGGACAAACTATTTATGAAACAAATTTATAGATTAGGGCGTTCAAGACGAAGAAAGGTTATATAATGGAAGCTAAATTTTCACCACGTGTAAAAGACGTAATTTCTTACAGTAGAGAGGAAGCATTACGCTTAGGGCACGACTATATTGGTACCGAACACTTGTTGCTAGGACTTATTCGCGAAGGCGATGGAATGGCAATCAAAATTCTCAAGACCTTGGGTGTTGATACACCTCGCCTGCGTAGGTCAATTGAGGATGCGGTAAAAGGTACCAGTAACACCACAGTAAATCTGGGAAACATTCCGCTTACTAAACAAGCCGAGAAAGTGCTTAAAATCACCTATTTGGAGGCTAAAATCTTTAAAAGCGATGTGATCGGAACGGAGCACCTATTATTATCAATTCTTCGGGATGATGATAATATTGCTTCACAAATTTTACTACAGTATAACATAAATTACGACGTGTTTAAAGCAGAAGTAGAACAAAATAAAGATGGCTTCCGCGATGAACTTCCGGGTTCAGCAGCAGGGGATGATGATTTTCGTGAAGAAGAGTCGTCATTCAGCCAGCCCAAAAAAGTATCAGACATTAAATCTAAAACTCCTGTATTAGACAATTTCGGCAGAGATTTAACTAAAGCTGCCGAAGACGGAAAACTGGATCCGATCGTAGGTCGCGATAAAGAAATCGAACGCGTGTCTCAAATTCTTTCCCGCCGGAAAAAGAATAATCCTATTCTAATCGGCGAACCGGGTGTTGGTAAATCGGCTATTGCCGAGGGATTAGCCCTAAGAATTGTACAGAGAAAGGTGTCACGTGTATTGTTTAATAAACGTGTTGTAACACTTGACCTCGCTTCACTGGTTGCCGGTACAAAATATCGTGGTCAGTTTGAAGAGCGCATGAAAGCGGTAATGAATGAATTGGAAAAATCTCCGGATGTTATTCTTTTCATTGATGAGATTCACACCATCGTGGGTGCGGGCGGTGCCTCTGGCTCTCTTGACGCATCTAATATGTTTAAACCGGCCTTAGCTCGTGGCGAGATTCAATGCATCGGAGCAACAACTCTGGATGAATATCGTCAATACATTGAGAAAGACGGAGCATTAGATCGTCGTTTTCAGAAAGTAATGATCGAGCCTGCTACTCCGGATGAAACTATCGAAATTCTTAACAGAATTAAAGAGAAATACGAAGAGCATCATGCGGTAACATATACGCCGGAAGCTATCAATGCTTGCGTGTCTTTGACGTCACGTTATATTACCGATAGATTCTTACCGGATAAAGCGATCGATGCTTTGGATGAATCCGGATCAAGGGTGCATTTGACCAATATCCACGTTCCTCAGGAAATTATTGATATTGAGCAAAAGATCGAAGAAATTAAGGTAGAGAAAAATAAAGTTGTAAGAAGTCAGAAATACGAGGAAGCAGCGAAGCTTCGCGATACTGAAAAGAATCTTTTGGAAGAATTAGATCGTGCAAAAACTTCATGGGAAGCAGAAACCCGTACTAAACGCTATACTGTAACCGAAGATAATGTTGCTGAAGTTGTTTCGATGATGACCGGTATTCCAGTTCAGCGTGTTGGCCAAACCGACAGTCAGAAATTACTGGCTATGCCCGAACTGATTGCAGACAAAATTATCGGACAGGGAGAAGCGATTAAGAAACTTACTAAAGCTATTCAGCGTACCCGTGCGGGATTGAAAGATCCTAAAAAGCCTATCGGTTCGTTTATTTTCCTTGGTCCGACCGGGGTTGGTAAAACGGAATTAGCGAAAGAGCTTGCCCGCTTTATGTTCGACAGCGAGGATGCATTAATCCAGATTGATATGAGCGAATACATGGAGAAATTTGCTGTATCACGTTTGGTAGGAGCGCCTCCGGGATATGTGGGTTACGAAGAAGGTGGACAGTTAACTGAAAAAGTTCGTCGTAAGCCTTATGCCGTTGTTCTTTTGGATGAGATTGAAAAAGCTCACCCTGACGTGTTTAATATTCTGCTACAGGTATTAGATGAAGGACAATTAACAGATAGTTTAGGACGTAAAGTGGATTTCCGCAATACGATCGTGATCATGACATCAAACATTGGTGCACGTCAGCTAAAAGACTTTGGTCAGGGAGTTGGTTTTACAACTTCAGCGAAAGCGCTACAGGCAGAAACTCATTCAAGAGGTGTCATTGAAAACGCTCTTAAACGTGCTTTTGCACCCGAGTTTTTGAACCGTGTTGATGACGTTATCGTGTTTAACTCTCTGTCTAAAGAAGATATCTTTAAAATCATTGATATAGAATTAGCGTCATTATTCTCCAGAGTTACAGCTCTTGGATATGCAGTAACGTTAACCGATGCAGCAAAAGATTTCATCGCGGAGAATGGATACGATGCTAATTTCGGAGCGCGTCCATTGAAACGAGCTATTCAGAAATTCCTTGAAGATCCAATCGCTGAGGAAATTCTAAAAGGAGAACTGATAGATGGTGATGTACTTGAAGTTGATTTTGATACTGAACTGAAGGAAATCAAGATTGTTCGCAAAGCTCCTGGAAAGAAGAAGAAGGAAGAGAAGAAAGAGGAATAATATTGCTCTATAAAAAAAGAAAACCCGGTTAATCCGGGTTTTTTTATGCTCCTGACTTACAGTGTCCGGCTCATACACACACTCTCCTCAATACCTTTATATGGACCGAAGTTTTCAATGATCTCGAAGCCATATTTCCGATAAAGATTAATGGATTCTTGTTGTTGTTTACCTGTTTCTAATACCGCATTTGTATAGTTTAATTCTTTCGCCCAGTTAACTAGCTCCGTTAATATGGAAGATGAAACGCCTAAGCCCCGAAAGTACGGATTAACAAACATTCGCTTAATTTCTACGGTGTTTGGATCTATTTCTTTAAAACATCCGCATCCTACCGTGTCATCGTTTATTAAGCCAAGTACAACCGTGCTTAAATTATCGATTTCAATATTTGCATCGAAGCGATATTCCTGATTATTGTATCGCGCTCTTAGATCGTTGTTCAATTCTTTTATTAAATCCTGAAAAGTTTTGTCATTTGCCGTAGTTCGCTTCAAATTTACCATGCTTAGTATGGATTCTTTTGAGCTATTGTGGAAGTCGACCCGTTTTAAAGTGTACATATGTAATATATTTATAAGAATATCTAAAGGTGTGGTAAAAAGTAATGATATTTTTGAGTTATTTTTAATGTTATTGCTATAAATATATGAAATTTCTAAATATAAATCTTAGTTAATGAATTTTTTGTAGTTTTTTAAGTGTTTTGAGTGAGGATTTAAGTACGTGTTTTTGCTCTTAAAGTAGGGATTTATATGAATGACAATCATGGGTTGCCAGCCGACTACATTACTCATACCGGGGATGAGTTGAGTATTAATCAGATTGAATCTCGTCTCCCGCTTGTCTATGTCATCAATTTCTTATTATAACCAAACACTATTTCCCAAAACTGTTATATTTACCATTCCAGAGCTTTTAGATAGGAATGAGTGAAGAATCACTAGACAATAATTTCGAGAACGAAGAAAAATTACATAATGTAACGTCGCTGAGCGGTTTGTATGAGAACTGGTTTCTTGATTATGCATCGTATGTAATTCTAGACCGTGCAGTACCACACATTAATGATGGATTAAAGCCTGTTCAACGCCGTATTCTGCATTCGCTAAGAGAATTAGATGACGGACGTTTTAATAAGGCAGCCAACGTTATTGGTAATACCATGAAGTATCATCCCCACGGAGATGCTTCAATTGGCGATGCGATGGTTCAGATAGGTCAGAAAAATTTATTAATTGATACTCAGGGTAACTGGGGCGATCCGATTACTGGAGATTCGGCTGCTGCCGCCCGTTATATTGAAGCCCGTTTGTCGAAATTTGCAAACGAAGTAGTTTTCAATCCAGATACTACCGTTTGGCAGAATAGCTATGATGGACGGAATAAAGAACCAATAACACTCCCTGTTAAATTTCCTCTTTTACTGGCCCAGGGAGCCGAAGGGATTGCTGTAGGTCTGGCTACTAAAATCCTTCCCCATAATTTTATTGAATTAATCGACGCCTCAATAGAGGTTCTGAAAGGAAACAGACCCAATTTATTGCCGGATTTTCCTACGGGTGGAATGGCGGATTGCTCTGCTTATAATGAAGGTCAGCGTGGTGGAAAAATCAGAGTAAGGGCGAAGATTCTAGAGAAGGATAAAAAAACGCTTACCATCACGGAGATTCCTTTTACTACCACTACCGGTAGTTTAATTGATAGTGTCATTTCAGCAAATGATAAAGGAAAAATAAAAATCCGGAAAATAGAAGATAATACAGCTCAAAACGTAGAAATAGTTATCCATCTGGCACCTGGTATTTCTCCGGATGTGACCATTGATGCGCTTTATGCGTTTACAGATTGCGAAGTTTCTATTTCTCCGAATACCTGCGTTATCCGTGATGATAAACCACAGTTTTTAAGTGTAAATGATATCCTGATATCAAATACTGAGTACACAAAACACCTCTTAAAACGTGAACTTGAAATCAGGCTGGCAGAGTTAAAGGAAAAGATATTCTTCAGTAATTTATTGAAGATTTTTATCCAGGAAGGCATGTATAAACATCCTGACTATGAAAACTCAGGCGCCTTTGAAGCCGTGATTGAGGTGTTAGATCGGCTATTTGAGCCTTTCTTCCCACAGTTTTACAGGACAATTCTTCCAGAAGATTATAAAAAGCTTATTGAGAAACCGATGAGCAGTATCACACGCTTTGATGTTAAAAAGGCGGATGAGCAAATGAAAACTCTGGAGAATGAGATAAAAGAGCTGAAGCATCATTTAAAACATCTTACTGATTATACGATTGCCTGGTTTGAAAAGATCAGAGAGAAATACGGAAAAGATCGCGGCAGGAAGACCGAGCTAAGAACATTCGATAGGGTAGATGCAACCCAGGTGGCTTTGGCTAACGTGAAATTATATGTAAACAAAGCAGATGGTTTCATTGGAACAGGTTTGCGTAAGGATGAGTTTGTTTGCGATTGCTCTGACCTGGATGAAATTATTGTGTTTCGTGAAGACGGCAAATGTGTTGTAACGAAGGTGCAGGATAAAGTATTTGTAGGGAAAGATATTTTGCATGTCGCAGTGTTTAAAAAAGGGGATGAGCGCACTGTTTACAATATGATTTACAAGGATGGACAAACAGGTACCTCTTTTGTAAAGCGGTTTACGGTGCTTGGTGTTACCCGCGATAAAGAGTACGACCTAACAAAAGGCTCTAAAGGCTCGAAAACCTTATATTTTACCGCTAATCCAAATGGCGAAGCAGAGGTGGTAAATATTCAGTTGAAGCCGCATTCTAAGCTTAGAAAACTTCAGTTTGATTTAGATTTTGCAGAAATCGCAATTAAGGGTCGAAGTTCAATTGGTAATACAGTCAGTAAGTATCCCATCAAAAAGATTGTACTCAAATCCAAAGGTGTATCTACTCTTGCTGGAAGAAAGATCTGGTATGATGATATTCTGAAGCGCTTAAACGCTGACGGCAGAGGAAAATATCTTGGAGAATTTGATGGTGCGGATAAAATTTTAACCATTTTAAGTAATGGGTCTTACGAGCTAACCTCCTTTGATCTGAGCAATCATTTTGATGATAAAATGATCTTGATTGAGAAGTATGATCCCGAGAAGGTATTTACAGTGGTCCATTTCGATGGAAAATCAAAGAATTACTATGTTAAGCGTTTCCTGTTTGACGATACGCCAGTCGGTAAGGTAACGAGTATTATTAATGAAGAGCCGGGCTCTAAGCTGATTATAATTTCGGGTGCTGCACAGCCGGTGGTGAAGATTGATTCGTTGAAGGGAAAAAGCTTAACACCTGAGACATCGGAGATAAATCTTGCCGACGCTATTGACGTGAAGGGTATGAAGGCCCAGGGGAATCGCTTATCTCCGAACGAGATTAAGACTATTGAGTTAATTGCGGAGCACGATGACCCTGAAGATGTTCCTGATCCGGTTGCTGAAGTTTCTTTAGAAGAAGTGGTTTTAGAAGAGAAACTTGACAGTGAGGCAGAGAAAGAAGTGACATCTGCGGAAGAAGATGTGTCTTTGGCTGAGAAAGAAAAGGCTAAACATCCGGCAACTTCCACAGAAAAGAAGAAAAGTTCTGAAAAAGAGGAAGAGCCAAAACCTGTTAAAAAAGTGGATTTTGAAATTACTAATCCGGACGATATAGAGATTGACGATAAAGGGCAGCTGGGGTTATTTTAAGATTCAAATTCAGCTTTCAAAAGCTTAATTTTGACATTCGTATTTTGTTATATGGAAAATCGGGACATACGCTGGATTCTCAAATTATAAGAAGGCTTTATTGCAGCTTAAGAAGTTTATCGATAAGGGTGAACTAAAGTTGGAAGAGCTTGATACAGTCGTTGGAATATCCTTATGAATTGGCATGGAATGTTATTAAAGACAATTATCAAAACCAAGTGTTTTATAAAAAGGAGGATTAAAGCAACTCCGGTTTTATCTTTTCCTTAAACTTTTCTCCAAACTTAATCAGCTTAGGCTGGATAACGAAAGTACAATATGGTTGTCCGGAGTTTTGGTTGAAATAATTTTGATGATAATCTTCAGCCTTATAAAAATCAGAGACAGGAGAAACTTCAGTTACGATTGGAGCATCATACACCAGATCTTTGGTTAACTCATCAATCATCTTGTTTGCTTTTTCCTTTTGCTCCTGTGTATGAAAAAAGATGACAGAACGATATTGAGTACCGATATCATTTCCCTGCCGGTTCAACGTGGTAGGATTATGGGTTTTGAAAAATATTAATAAAAGCTCTTCATAGGAAATTACATTGGGATCAAAATCTACCTGAATAACTTCGGCGTGACCTGTATTTCCGCTACACACCTGCTCGTAGGTTGGATTGTCTAGATTTCCGCCCATGTAGCCGGAAGATACAGTGGAAACACCTTTTAGCGATTGAAAGATTGCCTCTGTGCACCAGAAACAACCAGAGCCAAAGGTTGCAGATTCGTGATTTAAAGGCACTTTTTCATTTATATTCTGTTCCATTTCTCTTGATTTTTAAGCAGATTTCTCAACTTTTTTCTCAACTATTTTTTCTCAACTCAAACATTTTTTTGCAATCTGTTGACAATAGGATGCATGATTTGACGCTTATCAAAAGTAATCATAAGGGTTAAACCCAAAGTCATTGAAAAGTTTTAAGTTGATTTATAGGTTGGTGTAATATATATTGGTATTATTATTTTTGTGCATGACTGAAGAACAGATAATCCAAACATTTGGTATTATAGCCGGAAGTGGAGTTGTTAGTGCATTTACCACCTATTTTTTAAATAGGGATTTTCATAAAGTGAACATTCAAAAAGTCAAAGCAGAGACTTTGAAATTGGTAAGTGAATCACAAAAAGGATTATATGAATCCTTATCGAAGGAGCGGGAATATTATAAAAATGAAATAAAGGATTTAAGAAATAGTACGGAGGATTTAGTTAAAATCAACGATTTAGAAAGAGAAAGATTAGAATTGATGCAGGAAAATCTAAAACTTTTAGAAGAAAAAGAAGTGCTACTACTGCAACAACTTAATAGCAGATAAGGCAAGTCTTACATTTTAAATTTCTTGTTCAATATCCGGTCTTTGAGTTCTGCTTTCTTTTCTTCTTTAGTTTTTGGAATGCGTTTTTTCGGTTCAACATATAAAGCTTGTTTGGTAGCTGCTGATATTGTTCCTGTTTTTCGGTCTTTCCTAAGTTCAGACACTTCAGTACGTAATGCACGTAGTTCTTCCAGTATCAGATACATTATATCCGATGTACTTGGTGGTGTACTATGTGCATTATGAACCTTCACCTATCTATTCAGATGAGGTAATAAAAGTTAAGGGATAATTGTGGTAGCTTCCAGTGTGATAACCATCGCTTGCATTCAGTCCTTTTACAACTGCTAAAAGGGCTGTAAAGGCTTCACTCTCATATATAGTAATTGTGTAACTATTGTCCAATTTACAGGTTAACCGACCAACTACTATTTCATCGGAATTAATAAGGTCTGCTTCAATTTCTCCTGAGTCATATTCAGTAGATTCATCACAAAATAAATTGACCTTATCTAACCTAAACTGTTCACGTATTTTTGCTATGTTTTTTTCCATAGCTATAAAAATATACTAAAAAAAAGTGATTTTCAAACAGGTTTTTTCTGAAAGTAGGTTCTGTAAATTTATAAATAAAAAGTGCGTTTAAACAGTTTAAACGAAGATTTTAACTTCAAAATGAATTGTAACTTTTGTGTAATATTTTGCTGCCTATAAAATAGCGTGGCGGAAAAATATTTATAAATTTACAAAACCCACAAGGCGATACTTTTTTAATTTTGACTGGATTTCGTGGCATCTAAGCAATCATTATACAAAAAACGATGGTTATCGCCAAGAATAATTTAAAAGCCTTAAATCGCCTTAATTTAAGTCCAATTTGGTGAGTTGAATAAATTTGAACATCAAATCGACTGCTTATTATAAAAATTGAAACAAATAGTAATTCCTTCCTATATAGGAGTACTTAATTGCTTATCCATTACAAGCCCCGTTTCGATATAAAAAACATTTTTTAAGATGTACCATAACGGGTGAATTCGGTACTTTTCTTCTCTTTTACCCCTATAATTAACCGTAATATAAGGCTAAAAACAACAATGTATAAGTTATGAAAATTGGGATTCTGATACTTTTTGCCGAACTTTTTGCCTTATGCGAAGCCGGAGGGGGGGTAATCCCCCAATTTTAAGTCAAATTTATCTTTGGAATTTTTGAAAAGTGCTGTACCGTATCCCGTTATTCAAAAAAAAAGTAATTATTATAAAATGAGCAGTGGGGAGCAAAGACAATCGGAAATAAAAATCTGAATTGAAATTTTAGCCCCCCCCCTTAAAAATTTTTTAAAAAATTGGGATTTTGATATCAAAACCTAAAGGTTTAACCCTTACTTCGGGTCATATAGCTGTGGCAGCTCTTATTAATATATTTATAACTATTAATGTTATTATATAGAATTAGTTATTATAATTATTGATTACTATTATTTGATAATTAATGAAGGAATCATTTAGGTTTTATTCAAATTTTAAAGTTGTTGAGATTTTATTATCTAAAGTTTCAGGCATACAGAATATTGATTTTAAAAAGAATTACTATAAATATTTATATATAATCAACGTAATAATTTTTTATAAAATAAAATATAGTGTAGAAGCTGATTTTAAAGGTGTACCTATTAATTCTGATTTACTTTCGGATATTATAAAGGTTCAGAATTCAAGTAAGTTTCTAAGAAATTTGCGTGATTGGAAGTTAATCGAAATCGTTGGTCAATATGTTATAGACGTTCATTCTAACTATTATGATTTATGTAAGGAATTTCGGGATGATGAATTATATATAATTTATGTTAATCGTTCAGAGTATCCTCTATTAATTGACAGGTTAAATTTTGAGGCTGAAAATTCATTAACTGGAGTTACTAAAAAGCTTCATAATATTTTATGTGATAATATTTCTTTATCTCCCGAAGGCATCGCTTATTTAGGAGAGGTCTTAAAAATACAACCGGAATATGTAAAATATAAAACCTCCAAACTGAAAAACGATATTGAATACGAGGGTGAATTTATCATGAAAGGATTTAGAATCCACAGAAATGATTTAAAGCTCTTAGATATTTATAACAAAAAGTTTGATACCGTTAGACCTATCCCCGGTAGTAGAATCTATTCAAACCTTACAAGTTTAAAAAGAGAGCATCGAAGATTTCTTTTATTTAATGGAAATCCCCTATTAATGACTGATATATCCTGTTCACAAATTTTGTTAAGTGTTGAAGTACTCTTAAAGCAATACTCAATAACTTCCGGTGTAGGCAGAAATGATATACCAGAGGATATTTTATTTTATAAAAGGCTTGCTGAAAATGGTTTGTTTTATGATTTTATGGCAGGCTTTTCAAAGCTTTGGATTACTATACCGAAAGAGAGAAGTAAATTTAAAAAGCAATTTTTTATCGATGTTTTCTTTTCCAAAGTTGCTAACTGGACTACTGATATTAAGACAGCTTTTCAACAAAGTTTTCCCACCGTTGCACAATTGATAAATGATATTAAAAAAACCGGACATGGTGAATTTGCAGTTCAACTTCAAAAGTTTGAAGCTTCTATTATTATAGATAAAGCTGCTAAAGAATTGATTAGGCAAAACAAGAAGGTTTTAACACTTCATGATGCAATTATAGCAGATAATGAAGAAACCTTAAAAATGGCTGAATCGATTATTGAACGTGAATTAATCAAACTTAAAACCCCACTAAAACCCCATTTTAAGCGTGATAACGGATTACTATTACGTGACCTATATTCTCCTAAAGAGTCCGAGACAATTATTTTTCCTCAAATGAGTATTCAGATATTGGATTTTGAATTATTTATTAAGGAATTAGGGTATCTCAGTATTGAAGAATTTAGGAGTGTAGCGTATATATTGTCGGGATTTTTTGAAGGTTTCAATTTAATTCCAATTCATCACCGGGATTATGCTTTCAACGTAATAAGAAGGGGAAATCCTACTGTTGTAAGGTATGAATATTTTGGTAGTGATGAGGAGGAGGAGTATGAAGATGATGAGGATGTTGATGAAGATTATGAGGGTTATGGGAATGTTGATACCAATGAGAAAAATTAGCAGACAGTCAAAAAAATTATGTTGAAGTATTTATAAGTATGAGCATAATTTTAACAGACAACGAGATTGAAAAATTTATCAAAGAAGTCACTTTACTAAAAGTAAAACATCTTAAAATTCTTGATTTACACTCTTCAAAAGAGTTTTGGTCTATAGATATTTTTAAAAATTTATTGCGGTTTAGAATATCTAAAACCTTACCGGAAATTGTGAAATTGGATTTGATAGCTATTTGGTTGAAAACGCTAAGTGTGGATAGGGAATCATATATAAGAGAAGTTTAGCTTAATTTTTGATACATCTAACACTATATCCCCATCGACATTCAGCACCATCAAGGGTTGTTAGTTTTCTGCTACTTTCAATTTTTACTCTGTTGCACTCACCATCTATTTTTGTTGAAGACCAGAATTCGGCACTTGATTGTATGTTTATCCTCTCTCCCTGACCCGTGCCGTTTCTGCTACCTAATGCCATTGCAGTAAATCCACTTGTATTACTTGCCGATTTGGAGGGATAACGCCAACCCTGTTTAGTAGTTAGTTTGTCAAAGGCTATTGTTTCCCCACCTAAATGATTAATTAAAATTTCCCATTCATCATTTGTCGGAACATGCCATCCATCAGGGGCTAAACCTCTTTCATCTCTAACCGCATAAGAATTGTAAAATTTACCAAGTTCTGGATGACTTTCCCATACATAGCACCATGCAGGTTTTCTGTTCAAGTTAGCCATATACCAATCGTAATCGCTCTTTGCTTCTTCAATATCGTCACCATTTTTAAAAGTTATTACATCAAGGTTTTTTAACATCCAGATTTGGTCTCCAATTTCAACTTCTTCATTTTCACTTTTGAGTATCGTAGTTGTAAATGAAGAAGAAATAAAAAATATAGTAAAAAAAAGTATCAAGTATTTTTTTAACATACTGGTGAGTTTAGCTGTTGGTTAATCGAAATTATTTGAGCCACTTTCCCATATCACATTCCCATTCAAATCTTTTCTATATCTTTTTATTTCCTTACCAGAGGTATCAAATTGGATATAATCATCACCTTGCATAAGTTCGACAATTCCATTTTTATAATCTGTATTTTCAAGACCCGAAGATTGATATAATGGTAGTATGATTTCCGTACCACCCCTATCAATATATCCAATTAGTTCTTTATTCCAGCCGTTACCTGCTGGTGTACTATTCTCAACTCTACAAAGCCCTTCCTCATTGAATCCATGTATCTTTTCGTATTTGGGACGAATAATTTCATTTCCGTTAATATCAATTAAGCCGTACCTTTTACCTAAATCTCCCCATTTCTCAAACACCCAAATTACACCATCAACACTTTTCTCTATGCCATCATATTGAGGGGATACCACTTCTTCTCCGGTTAGCAATCTTACTAAGCCGTAGCCCGCATCAGTTTTAACTTTAATCAAGTCAGTATTTTGGAGGTACTTGATGTGATTACTTTCCCCAACTTCATGATATTTAAATTCAACGATTTCTACCCCGGCTTTATCGACTATACCAGTGCAACAATTATTAGAAGCTACTACCGGGAATGTACCATCAAAATAAATTGAAGTATATTCTTTTATTGGGATAATTGTTTTGCCAGACTTATCTATTATTCCTAAAATTCCATTTACTCCAACTTTTGCAAAGCCTTTTTGGAAATGCTCAACATAATCGTATTTAAGCGGGATGACCTCTTGTTCTTTTGAATCAATAAATCCCCATTTGCCATTTTTACCCTTAACAGCCCGTAAGCCTTCAATCTCTTGCTCTATTTCTGTGTATTTATTTTCTTTGCATGATGTATTAAGTGCCACCAAAGTCACCAATATCAAATAATAAAATTTTCTCATTTGGTTTTTTAAAAAGTATTTTTTGCTTAATTAGTATCCTGCCATGCTTCGAGTTACTCTATCTTCAAGAGCTTGTTTTTCACCTGCAACTCTAACAGCTTCGTCATGTGCGATTCGCTTCATTTCTTCTCTGGAAGCTTCTTCTTTTGCTTTCTGAATTTTTTCCTGTTGTTCTAATGCTTTGGCAACTTCTTGCTGAATTCTCTTATCAGATTCAAAGTAATTACAGGAAGTAACCGTAGTAAGTAGGGCTAAGAAACAGGCATTTAGGAGTAACTTTTTCATTGAATATAAATTTAGGTTTTCAATTATAAGGCAAATTTGCCACAAGTCAAAATCAAAAATACTGTAAGCTTTGGCATGTGCCACAGCATCGGGATATAAAAGCTATTGAAACTCTTGCTAAAAATGTAAGGAAGTATAGAACTGAAAAGGATATGACTATGGAGGCTTTGGCTAATACTACAGGAATAGAATATAGTCAAATAAGCCGAATTGAGAGAGGCTTAATCAATACAAGTGTATCAGTAATATTTTCTATTGCTAATGCACTTGAGATAGACCCGGGTAAGCTTTTAGAAAAATAAATTTTTAGTCAAATCTTCTCGCAGCATGTAGAATTAAGATGCGTTTAATAAAGAGTGCTTACTCGCTAAATTCTTTACCTTTTGTATTGTACGGGTTGATGCACCAGTAGCAGCACTTGTTTCACGGAGTGTTAAACCTTTTTTTAATTTTTGAATAATCTTTTGAGATTTTTCTTTTTTTAAAAATTCTAACTGTGATTCATTAGTACCGGAAGGTCTACCTAAAGTGCCACCATTCTGAACATAAACTAACCTTCCAACTGTTGTTCTTTCTTTTATGTTTTCTAATTCCATCGCATATAATCCCGTCATAACAGTGGATACCAAATCCCAAATTGGGTTTTTCTTGCCATTTGGTCTTGATTGTAACCCGATATTTCTCACTACGACATTTACTTCTTTTGAATCTAACCATATCAGATTATTGATTACATCTCCCGTATTCCTTCCAATTCTGCTGAACTCTTCTATAACCAGCTCTGTTACTTTCCCACTCTCAACTAATTCACAAAGTACTTTTCCTTTTTCTCTCTCTTTAAGGGCTTTTGAACCTGATGTTTTATCAAGCAAAACTAAATCATACTTTTCTTTATCATCTGTGAACCTTAAACCAGATTGTTGCAAAGTTGAAACTCGGTTATATTTAATTTTCATGATTTACTTTAAATCTATGATTAAAAATACATCAAATAATTTGTTTTTGCAAGTAATTGTTAAAAAAAAATCAGTAATGTTGAGGTACTTTTACTTATGATTAATCTTACCACTGTTAGCTGAATTTAGCCATACATCTTTTGTGCATTACGAAGTAATTGGTGGACTTTGAGGGTAATTATTAGTAATCCTAAAAGTTAGGGCTGCGCATGCTAAAAAACGCATCATCAACTCTATTCATTTAAAAATTTTAACTTAGTAAATTATATTTCACTTTGCTAAAAATATTAGTATAATTGTAAAATCTATTCCATATTATACTATAAGGCAACATACGTGTTCAATATGCCTGATTTTAAATTCAGATTACCATCAATAAATGATTTAACAGATTTGCAACAGATTGCCTTTTATGAAAATCGACCTATCCTTGTAACTGGAGGTCCGGGAAGCGGTAAAACAGTCGTTACCATCTTTCGATTTCTCAGGCAAATAACGGAAAATCAAAATGCAATCTTTTTTACATTCAATCGCACGTTAATGTCATCGATACGAGGGACTCTTCGACAGCAAGCGGAGATAAGATTGCCAAGTTTAAAACCGGAGGAGATTGAAGAAATAATTGATACCAAAATTACCTCTATGTTTGAGTGGTATGGGGCAGCTTTTAGTACGATGTTAAGTGAGGATTCAGACGAAACTATTGATGAAAACTTTAGCATGCACCGTACTCTAAGGTTAAAAAACAAAAGATTTAGCGAGCTTTTCATTGACGAATCTCAGGATTTACGTCCCGGAATTGTGTCGGCAGCATATAAAATTGGAGAAAAAGTTACATGTGGTGCTGATAGAGCACAGGATATTCAAGGACATTATACAGGACCAGCAGATGATATGATTTTTGCGATTTTAAATCAAGAACGTACAACTGTAAGGCAGGGTCTAACATCAAACTTTAGAAACACAAAAGAAATATTTGAATTTGCCAGAAAGTTTGTCCCCGAAGACCAAACTGTTCAGCAGATAGATACATCCGATTTTCCAGCAGGAGATAGCCCTGAAATTATTGGAGATTTGGATGAAAACCAACAATTCGCTTTGATTCTGCAAATTATTCAAGATAACCCAAATAGTAATATTGGCATTTTATTACACACTAAGCAAGAAATTTTTGACTTAAAAGGGTATCTCGAAAAAAATGGATACTCATGCGCTAAGGATGTAGAAGAATCAAAATCATTCTCTTATTATTATAGCAATATGCCTTTTGGTGATAGGTTGATAATGGAGAAAAAACTGAGAACACCATTTATATTGTCCTTTGAGTCATGTAAGGGTTTAGAGTTTGATATTGTAATTATGGGAAAGTTTGAGGATGCAGATTGGGCTTTAACAAAATTTAAAAAAAATAACGGGAATGTAGAATATGACGCTAATGGAAACCCGAGATGTTGGGCTACAATAAATCACTATTACGTTGCTGCAACGAGAGCCCGTAGTAATTTATATATTTTATACCATAACAAACCTGATGTTCTGGCTTTTTGGGAAGATGCAAGTGATAATACAATATTCGATGATGAAGACCTTCCTTTTTAATAGAAATTAATATAATGGCAAAAGAAAGAAAGAATAAGATAAAGGAAGTCAAGGAGAAGGCTAAAGATATAAATGCAGAACTTCCTTTGGACATGCCCGCAAATTCGGAAGAGGGAACTATCCATTTTCCTCCTCAGACAATAGAGCTGGAAATAACAAATTATAACAGCGATGAGACAATTGAAAAAAAGGAAGAATTCGTATCTAATGTAGTTGGAACTTTTTCTAAGGAGAAACCAATATTTTTACAAATACATACAGGAAATGTATACACAATTTTTGGTTCAGGCATCATATCTCCTGCAAATTATGTAACAAATCGGGCGTTCACTGATTTCCAGACGATAATTGCTCAAGGCTTCATACTATCTAATGGCATAATATCTAGTGGGGAAGAACCATTTTTGTTAATAGAATTAAATTTTACTAATGAAGAGCTAAATCATGTCGCTATTAATGAGTGTTATGGCTTTTATTTTAAACCGATTCCTATCTCCAGAATTATCCGCATCTATTCAGGAACAGACAAGAGTAAAAATGAAATCGTATCTACTGCAATATCGAATGATGGAGGAATTATACCAAAGAGATTAGTTAAGGGATATTATCCGAAGGGACTGGCAAAAGAAAATTTTAAGAAATATGATGGTATTGGAAACAATCAGGACTTCAGTGATAAACTTATACAGTATGATAAAATTTTAGGCACATTCGCATATATAAAGAATTTTTCAATCCTTACTGCAAATAGAACAAATGCTTTAGCATCGTTACCTGACCATTATTTCTATGCGATACAGGCATTAAATAATAATGGATTATTAGGGCATCTAAAAAACGAAAGAGCTGTAGCATTTTATCGTCAACTTTTTCAGCCTAAGGATGGCATCGAAAGTCCCTTGTTGAAATGGTTGTTTAATAGGATTAACACACAACATAATTTTACTGATGAGGATATTCAGCAATTCGGAGTACTCCTGTTTAGTGAAGCAAAATCCAAGGAATTTGCCCAACAATCAAAAGTCATCTTAGAAAGTTTAAGTAAAAGCATCGAACGAAAAAAAGCTATTGCGCAAATTCTACTTTTGAATGATGCAGACAAGTTTTATCTATACCTCTTTGCATTTTTACGCTTATATGGCAACGTCAATAACGAAAGCAAATCTATTTCGAGAATAGATATACCAGAACTATCTACTTCATATAGTGAATATGTCTTTTCAGTTTTAGGATACTTTTACGGATACAAAAGTTTAAGAAATTTTGATGACAGGTTAAATTTGAAAGATAAGGTATTCAGTGAATATGTAGGACCATCAAACAGATTTCCAATTAAGTTCGAATTAGATACAGAATTCGACTATATCACGATTGAATCTGTATATTCTAATGTGTTTAATTCTGGAAGCACTCAAATACATACCTCTTTTATAAAAGCAGATAGTTTGGAGCGGCAACTTGTAATTAAACCAAGAGACATGCCTACTGATTATACTTTCTCTTTTAATTTAGTTTGTGGCAAATTTTATTATTTATTTAAGAGAAAGGTAGTGGTTGATGAGTTGACTCCAAAATTAAATAGTCTTCCGTCTCAAGTACCAGTGATATCTGAAGTAGGTATTCTTTGTTATAGGAGCAAAATTCCATTTAGTTATATAAGCTTTGGTGAATTGTTAAAGAATCCTACACGGATATCTTATTTCATTCATTTTAATAAGGAAGACATAATTGCGGCTGTAAAAAGTAATAAAATAAATGGACCAGAGCTTTTACAAAGAATGGAATTAAGTAATCTACATAAAGAATTCTGATGAGTCCAGACGATTTATTAGAAAGTATAGCGTCTTTAGACAATGATAGTTTGATATCATTTCTGGAAGAGGAAAGTAATAGTGTTAGATTATGCTTCTTGCAAGTCGTTCCATCGCAGGTAAATAAAAAAGTTTTCGCAAGGGTTATGAGTACTCTTGCGCAAAAATTGACACCAGAAAATATATCTACCAATGGGATTCAATCTTTATATACTCATTTAGCTTTTTATTTTAAGAATGCTAACATGGCACAGTACGTTGATACATGTACTACACATATCAACGATAATATCTTTAGAAAACGATTGTCCGCATGGTTGCATTATAAAAGATATAATACATATAGTTTACATATTACCGAATTTGAAAATTACCTCACAAAATTAAGTAATGCAATTCTTGACGATGAAGATGATTATACATATGAAATTCTAAGTGATTTAAACGAGTATAAATTATCATTACCTCAAGAAATTAGAACCCAAGTCTTAGATTTTTTTGAAGATGAAAGTTTAGCAGAAAGGTATCCTATACTGAAACAATTAAAGGATGACTATCTCCATGTAATTCCAGATGTAGAAGTAGAGGATTATAGAGGTAAAATTCATATGCCATCAATTGCAATGGAGAAGCTCTTTAATGACCACTTTATTGACTATATAAAGGAAAATCAATTGTTTGGGTATTCTATGCCATATGTAACCGAGAATATTATAAAAAAAGGACAAGCGGATTTTGACTTAGATTTTGGCGAATTAAAAGCATCACAGGTTGTAAAATTATATTGTTATTGCAATATGAGAATGCACTTTTTTTCTTCTATAAGTTTATACGAACGGAGCGAAATAGTTAGTTTGTTTTATAAAACCAATGGGAAAATAAAATTCATCGATATAGGCAGTGGACCGGGAACATGCGGGTTAGCTTTCGCAGACCATATTCATCAAGAGACAGGTGTTGGTGCAGTTTTTGATTATTTTGGTGTGGATACATCCGTTGCAATGAATAATCAGGCTGAGGAAATGATGAAAAATTCAGAATTTTCTTCTACTACAATGCGTTTTTGTTCTGATATTGAAGCAATAACAATGGAAGACTTAAAACAGGCTTCATGTATAATAATAAATACGTGTTATGTTTTTGCAAGCGAGGATTTACCGATAAAAGTATTAGCAAATTACATTAACAAACTGAGTAAAAATTTTCCATATGTGCCTAAGTACCTGCTTTTCCAAAATCCAATTAATGATTTTTTGAATAGGAGGTACGAAGAGTTTAAAACACATTTATCAGCATATGAAATTACTTATACAAAAAAAAGCAATGTTCACTTTTCATATCAAAGAGGTGCGTCAGGATTTAGCAAAGAGAGAAAAGTGCTTTTTGAAATATTGAAATTTTAGATTAAAGCTATGTATGATTTATTTAATCCAGCTCCATTGGTGGATGCAAATGAAGCTACCAGAAATATAAATGATACTTCTGAAATAAATGGTCTTAAATATATTCCTCATTTTATTACTAAAGAAGAGGAAGCAAATCTAACGGTTTCCATTAATTCAGAGGAATGGTTATCTGATATTAAGCGTAGAGTTCAGCATTATGGTTATAAGTACGACTATAAGGCGAGAAGAATTAACTATGACATGTATCTAGGTGCATTACCACCGTGGGCATCTACAATTGCAAAACGCCTGTGTGCGCAGAATCTTATAGAAGATGAGCCAGACCAACTAATTGTCAATGAATACATACCGGGGCAAGGAATTGCAAACCATGTTGATTGTGAGCCTTGTTTCGGTGAGACCATAATTTCTTTAAGTCTCAATTCTTTTTGTGTAATGGACTTTATAAATTTACAAACTAAGCAGAAACTCGAAGTCTTGTTAGAGCCTTGTAGTTTAGTTGTTATAAATGGAGAAGCAAGGTATCGTTGGAGTCATGGTATCGCACAGAGAAAGAGCGAAACATTTAATAATATGAATTTTAAACGTAATTTAAGACTTTCGCTAACATTCCGAAAAGTCATTTTGAAATGATACCATTAAAATATTTTCTAGGTACAATGAAATTTTAAAATACTTTGTTGAAGTAATTTTAAAACCTCGCATCAACCTTCCCTGTAATAACTTTCTTTTGTAAACCTTTTTGATATCTTCTAGTTGTACTCTCTAATACGTGCCTTAACCTTTTTTGTAATTGTGGTATTGTCTCACCATCTTCCAAAGCATAGTATGAACTAGAATGTTTAAGAGCGTAAAATTTCAGGGTATCGGGAATATCATATTCATCCCTAAATTTTCTCCATTTTTGCCCAATAGCTCCATAAGCAAGTCTTTCAGCACGTGGTTTGTTATTGATACCTATTAAATAAAATTCTTCTGGATACCCTTCCATATGACTTTCAATTACTTTGGCAAATTCAGTATCAAATTGAAACCTTGCTTCATCACCATTTTTAGTTTTATGTGGTGGGAGGGTTAGTACTTTGGTATCAGGGTTATAATCTTCAATCTGAATTTTAAGTTGTTCTTCTAAGCGTATATTATAGCTATATAGTAGCTTTGAACTTAGATGAAGGTTAAACCATCTTGGTTCTGCTTTCAAAAGCTTCCTTACCAGCTCTAATTCTTCTTCTTCATATATTTTAAAATGAGTTGAATCGTTGCGGGTGTTTTTAAATTCAGTTTTTGCTATGCCATTATAGTCATCAACTATTTTTTCTTCTTTTAAGAATATCCAAAACATCTTTATGACATCACGATAAGTATTATAGGTTTCCTTACCCCAACTTTTTAAATTGGTGTATGTATCAAAAAACGTTTTAAAATCAGTATAAGTAAATGACGAAGGTTTGCGGAACTGGTACTTATTGGCAATTAGCCATTCACTAAAATGTTTGGAGAGTACAGCTTTGATTGATTCATATCTGTTTTTAGAAACTGCTTTTGTATCAAATTGGGCTTTACGTATATCAACATAGTGAGCAATGCAATCACTTATATTGGTAGCGGAAGTAAGAATTTTCTTATCAGTAGGGATGAAGGGAGACCATCCTTTTTTAATTAATTCGATGTATGAATCTGCAAGTATTTCAGCATTCTTAAAAAGTTGGCGCTCTGACAGCTTTCCAGTTAAAGTATAGCCGTCTCTTATTACTTTATTTTTACCAGTAGCAGGATTTGGGAAATTAAAGTAAAGATGTGTTTTGGCTTTTGTATCAGGTGCAGGTTGATATAGTTTAAACTTGTATCCATCCCATTCTCTAATAATTTGTGACCTTTTTTCCATTGTCTAATTGTGATTGGTAAGACAAAGTAAATAAAAAATCTCAACTATTTTCTCAACTATATACTGGAAACGTGGGTTTAAACCTGTTTAGGCAAAGGGTATACTTCTGTGCACCAGAAACAACCTGCACCAAATGTTGCCGTTTCGGTATGTAAAGAAGAAGATGCGTTAATATCATTATTCATATGCTATACTTGATTTAAAGGTATGTTAATAGCTTTTATTAGACAAAATAATAACACGGGAATTATCCGAATTGTTAGTTTATATCGAAATCAATTATTGTGCGTTTGAATTGTATAATCTCGAAATAAAATAAAAAAGCGCCTTGTAAATATTACAGAGGCGCTTCTCTTTGAATTTTATATCGAACCTTATTGATACTGGATGTATATCGGTTGCGGTTTTAGCTTCATTAATTCTTCAGGAGTCATCATTCTGTTTGGAGCCTTTTTTAAATCATTTTTATAAAAAAGTTTAAAACCAGTAAACTGAACAGGCTCTTTGCGAATATGATTACGGTAAGTTCCCATTTTCAATTCAGGTTCGCCCCAACCATCCATGTGCATTACAAACTGTACTTCGGGATGAAGTTTAATGTTTTGGTAATTAGTGACCATGCCTTGAGTAAATCGGTGTAATACGAAAACTTTTGGAGGTAAATTATTGTCTCGTACAATTTTTGCCAGGTAATTGGTAGCATAATTTATATCAACAGCATCATATGTGCCAATCTTTCTTCCTGGAGGAACGCCTTTTTTTAGCATAGAAAACTCTGGATCTATACCTAAATGAACTTGCGGCATTTTCAGGTATTTCTCGAACCTCGGTAACTCTTTTTGAATAGTGCTTAGTCCGACCTGAATGTCGAGAAACACAATTGCATTCTCCATTTTTGCAATTGCAAGTGCAGAGTCAATTTGCTTTTCAGGCATCCGGTTAACGTATGCACCATCTTTACCTGCCTCACCGCTTGCTACTGTTGCGATATAATGTATGCCTTTTTGAACCGGAGTTTTTGGGTCAACTTTTTCCCATCTTTTAACTTCCTGGTTTAATCTACGCCACATTTCTTTCGGAGGATATTCACCCAATGCACCCATTTTCTTGGAATGCATGTTGCCATAGTACACTACAATTCTTTTAAAAGGAAGTATAGCTCCGGGAAGTGGATATGGTTCGTTTTTTACCGGCCATTTGCCTGTAGTATCTCCGTTTGCTAACTCTTTTACTTTCTGATTGTATTTGGCGGTATCTATCGAGGTGTTTGTATCAGAGGTCGCGGCAACTGCTTCGTTCTCGCCTTCCTTTGCCACCGTGGTGGTATCCTTACTTTTTGCCTCGGCATTATTGCCGGTCTTTACTTCTTGTGTACAGCTGAACAACGTGCCCAGTAATGCAACTCCCAAAACAGCTTTGTACATATTATTTATTGTCATTAAAATTAGTTTACAGTGTAGAATTATCGTGTTAAATGGTTGTTTGCCGGTTAAATTGCTAATTTTCTTACTTTTCCAAATACTCCCAAAGGTAATTTATTGCCCGCTTTTGCCTGCAAATATAACTCGCCAATCTCAAGGTTATTGCTGGATTTCAAACTTCCTTTCAACAGATTCTCAACAATTACAGAAGAAAAACCCAGGGAGTAGCTATTCAGAATAAGAAAATGTTCCTCTTCGTCTAAAAGTAGGCTTACTTCTTGCATCATTTCGAGAATATGATCTTCTAATTTCCACTTCTCGCCGTTAGGGCCATGTCCATACGATGGAGGATCCAGGATGATTCCATGATATTTCTTACCGCGTTTAATTTCGCGTTTTACAAATTTTAAGGCGTCTTCTACCACCCAGCGAATATCTTTCACATTAGATAATTCCTGATTTTCATTTGCCCATGTCACGACCTGTTTTATCGAATCCACATGAGTTGTATCTGCGCCCGCTGCTTTTGCGATGATAGAAGCACCGCCTGTATAGGCGAAAAGATTAAGAACCTTCGGATTCGGGGTCTTAAATTTACTGATCGTGTCCGAAATATAATCCCAGTTAACGGCTTGTTCCGGAAAAACCCCAACGTGCTTAAAAGAGGTGAGTCCTAACCGAAGTTTAATAGACACTTGTTCATTTTGATAGCTAATATGCCAGCGATCGGGAGTTTTGGGGTTCTTCTTCACCCATTCGCCCGAAGTTGCAGAGCGTCCCTTGAATCGAATATCATGAAGCTTTTGCCACTCGGAAGCTGGTAGTTGTTTTGCCCAAACCGCCTGAGGTTCTGGTCTGATCAACGTTACATCGCCAAATCTCTCCAGTTTTTCGAAATCACCACAGTCTATCAGTTCGTAATCTTTCCAGTGTTGTGGTGTAAGTAATTGAATCATTTATGTGTCGACTCCTCTTGTAAGTCTTTATATAAGTTTATAATTTTTCTCTTGCTGCCTGGGTAAATTTGCTGGCAAATACAAAATCGTTGAGATTCTGATTGTCGGTATGTGCGATTTCTTTGTTTGATCCTTCCCATTCTTTTTTTCCATCGAAAAGAAAGATGATGTTTTCTCCTATACCCATAACAGAATTCATATCGTGGGTTACCACAACTGTAGTGATATTGTACTCATCAGTAATCTCATTGATGAGTTCGTCAATTACGATTGATGTCTTCGGATCAAGGCCAGAGTTGGGTTCGTCAACGAAAAGATATTTTGGCTGCATTGAAATTGCACGTGCAATTCCGACACGCTTTTTCATCCCTCCCGAGAGTTCTGCCGGGTAAAGTTTGTTTTTACCTTCAAGATTTACTCGCTCAAGGCAGAAGTTCACTCGTTTTAATTTTTCTTTTTTCCGCTCCTCGGTGAACATGTTCAAAGGAAACATTATATTTTCTTCCACAGTCATTGAATCGAAAAGAGCAGAGCTCTGGAATAACATCCCTATTTCCTTTCTGATTTCTATCCGCTCTTTAAAGTTTAAACGAGTAAAATCACGGCCGTCATATAAAACAGATCCCTGGTCGGGCTCGTGCAAACCAACCATGCATTTTAAAAGCGTCGTTTTTCCTGATCCCGAGCCTCCTATAATCAGGTTGTTATCCCCGTCCTCAAATTTTGCAGAAATCCCATCTAAAACCTTGTTATCGCCAAACGTTTTATGTATGTTTTTAATTTCGATCATAATAATAATTGCGCCACAAGATAATCTGTAAATAAAATGGCTATACAGCTAACCACCACCGCTCTTGTACTCGAAATACCTACTTCTAAGGCTCCGCCAGAGGTGTAAAATCCCTGGTAAGCGGCAACGGAAGTGATTATAAACGCAAAAAGCACCGATTTAACCATACACACGGTTAAGGTGAAGGGAATGAATCCTTCTGTAAGTCCCATTATAAAATCATTGGGAGTGACTGCTCCCGACAGTGTTCCGGCTATGTATCCTCCAAAAATACTTAAGGCAATGGATACAATTACTAAAAGCGGAATCATAACCACTGCTCCGATTATTTTAGGTAATATAAGATACCCCGGGGAGTTTATACCCATAATTTCAAGGGCGTCGATTTGTTCTGTCACCCGCATGGTTCCTATCTGCGAAGAAATACTTGAACCTACTTTACCGGCAAGTACAATAGCCGAAATGGTCGGGCTTAATTCAAGAATAGTTGAGTCGCGTACAATAGAACCTATAATGGACTTTGGAATAAGATCACTAACTAATTGAAAGGCTGTTTGAACCGTAGTTACCATTCCAAGAAAAATGGATATAATTGCAATTATACCGACAGAACCTACGCCGATTGAGGTCATTTCGTGAAAAATCTCTATGCGGTAAATGTTCCATTTCTCAGGTTTTCGGAAGACAGCTTTTAACAATAAGATATATTTACCTAGAGGATAAAAAATCATAAATTATTTTTGGACTAAAATAAGGCTTTTGGCCTAATACTTTAAAATTACTTTCATTATGAATGCAGTTATTACAGGCGCAACAAAAGGGATGGGAAGAGCTATTGCCCTTAAGCTGGCAGAAGCCGGATACAATCTGGCAATATGTTCAAGAAATCAGCTTGAAATTGATTCTTTCTGCCGTGAAATAATGTCGGAATATCCATCTATCCGGGCTGTTGGATTAAATACTGACTGCGCTGATCCATTAAGTGTTACCTCTTTTGTAAACTTTGTACAACAACAGTTTCAACGGGTGGATGTTTTAGTTAATAATGTAGGCATCTTCAATCCGGGTTCTATATTGGACGAAGAAGAATCTAATTTAGTAACTCAATTGCAGGTTAATTTTCAGACTGCATACACCTTATGCCGGGCGTTCGGAAGGCAAATGCGGGATAATAGATCTGGCCATATTGTAAATATTTGTTCCATTGCGGCGATTAATCCGGTGGCAGAAGCTGGTTCATATACTGTAACAAAGTTTGCTTTGCATGGTCTAACTAAAGTGTTAAGATTGGAACTTATGTCACACAATGTAAAGGTGACAGCAATTCTCCCGGGCTCGACGCTCACAAGCTCCTGGGAGGGTACCGAAGTACCTGCTGATAGGTTCGTTGCCGCAGACGATGTAGCGAATGCAGTTTTGTATTGCCTGGCTTCAAGCGCTGGATCTAATCCTGATGAAATAATTATAACGCCTCTAAAAGGCCAAATCTAATAGTGATGGAAAGAAAGTTAGAACGAAACCAACAAAATAAGATGATTGCCGGTGTTGCATCCGGACTGGCAGATTATCTGTTGATTGATGTAACCCTGGTAAGAATAATATTTATTCTGTTAGCTGTTTTTGGCCTTTCGGGAGTGCTGATTTATATAATTTTATGGATTGTTGTGCCTGAAAGATCATTTTTTGAAAACTTTACAAGCTTTGATGCTGATTATAAGATGCGGGAAAGCAGCTCTGGAATGAATGTTCCGCCTTTTCAATCCGCAAGAACCAAGAAGGATTCCGGTCGCCTCATCGCCGGACTTGTTTTAATTGCCGTAGGAGCGTGGTTTTTACTGGCAGAGTTCAATATAATTCCTCATTGGTTTTCACTCTTTAAATTGTGGCCAATGATATTGATCGCACTTGGGCTCGTTATATTATTTAAACCGGACAGGAAAATACCTATTGATGGTCTGAGTGATAAACCACCGATAAACGATGCGGAGGTGAAAACTCCGGATAAGGAAACTGATAGCAACGATGAGCAACCTTTAAGTCAGAAAGATGAGAACTGAGAAAATTATTTGGGGGCTGATACTTGTTTTCGTCGGCGGTATTTTATTGCTTCAGAATTTTGGAGTAATTGATTTTCAGTGGCAGGTTATTTTCCGGTTTTGGCCCGTGATTTTAATTTTGATTGGTGCAAACCTCCTTTTTTCAAGAGATGATTCCCGTTCAGGAGCAGCAATATTAATTTTGTTGACGTTATTAGTTCTTGCTTTTATAACCTATAAAGGCATTACTTCGATCGACGAAGAGAGCGAATGGTCGTTCCGTAATGATCGGGATGACAACGAAAGGATTGAGTCTGGCCATATCTTCATAGAGGAGTATAATGACAGCATCGCAAAAGCTGTTTTAAATATTTCGGGTGGTGCAACCAAATATATTTTAAAAGATACAAGCACTAACTTATTTCAAGCAGATGTTAGAAAGAGTTTCGGCAACTATTCACTATTAAAAACCTTTTCTGACAGCACTCAGATACTGGATTTTAAAATGAAAGGTAATTCCCAATGGGAATTTAAGCGTAATCATGGCAATACTGCCATCCTAAAACTTAATCCGAATCCTATATGGGACATTAGTGTAGAAATGGGTGCAGGCACTGCAAATCTTGATCTGTCGCTGTTTAATATTGATAAGTTATCAATCAAAGGCGGAGCGGCCTCATTCAAAGTTAAACTTCCTGCACCGATCAAGGCCACGGAGGTTTCTGTTGAAACCGGCGTGTCTGAAATGGAAATCTCTATCCCGAGATCGGCGGCATGTAAAATAACCACTGAGTCAGGATTGTCTTCAAGTGATTTTAAAGGTTTTGAAAAACAATCAGATGGAACCTATACGAATGAGAATTATGAGAGCGCTTACAATGCCATTGATCTAAATCTAAAAGGAGGCTTGTCGAAGTTTAAGGTGCTGCAATATTAAACAGCCTATGAACGGGCTACTAAAATCTCTTATTCGGCTTACCTATTCAAACCGATAAAAATATCAGGCGAAACATACCAGATCCTTTTTTAACCTTCTTTTCTCTTCGCAATAGGTTTTCATTAAGAGATAACCGCCCGAAAGGTTATAAACCTTATTAAAGCCCGAATGTACTAAGATTCTTTGCGCCAGGTATCCTCTCATTCCTTGCTGACAAAAAATATAAAACGTTTCATCTTTCGATAGATTCACCAAGCGGTTTCGCAGCTCATCTAAGGGGATGTTTATAGCTCCTCGAAGAGTGCCCGATTTGTACTCTGATTCGGTACGAACATCAATCAAAATAGCGTCGGATTTAGACGATGCCAAGTCAGAGCATTGTATAACGTTTAGCCTGTCCTCTAATATATTTTCGGCTACAAATCCGGCCATATTTACCGGATCTTTTGCAGATGAAAAGGGTGGCGCATAGGCGTGTTCAATCTCGGTAAGATCATAAATAGTTCCATTTTTCTTAATGATCGAAGCAAGGATGTCCAGTCGTTTATCCACTCCTTCTTTACCAATTATTTGAGCGCTCAACAATCTTCCAGTCTCAGGCGAAAATGCGATTTGGATGGTCATTAACCGTGCACCAGGATAATACCCTGCGTGAGAATTGCTGTGAATTGTTGAGGTGATGTGCTCCATTCCAAGGGCTCGTAAATGTTTCACGGCTATGCCGGCGGCCCCGATTGTGAAATCGAAAAGCTTCACAATAGAGGTGTTTATGGAGCCCGTGTAAGTATATTTATTGCCTGATGCTATGTTGTTGGCACAGATACGCCCTTGTTTATTGGCAGGCCCGGCCAGGCTTGTGATCATAGATTGACCCGAAATTGGGTTCGGGAATTCAATTGCATCGCCAATCGCATAAATGTCTTTGTCGGAAGTTTGCAAATGTTCATTAACCAAAATCCCTTTTGCCGGACCTAAGTCTAAGCCGGCACTTTCTGCCAGTCGCGTATCAGGTTTAACCCCGATTGACAGAATAACAATATCTGCGTGTAGTTCTGCGCCATCTTTGATTTGAACTGTTAAACCTGATTCATTTTCAACAAAGCCGGCGACACTTGTATTTAAATGCAAATGAATTCCTTTTTCGCGTAAATGCTTCTGGGCAATGGCGGCAATGGGGTAATCAACCGGGGCTAAAATTTGATTGCCCATTTCAATAACACTTACATCCAGACCTAGTTCGTGCAAGTTTTCAGCCATTTCAAGGCCGATGAAACCTGCTCCCACAACAACTGCTTTTTTCGTGTCGAACTGAGTAATATATTCTTTGATGAAGTCTGTATCTCCGACATTTCGCACAGTGAAAATGCCATTGGAATTGATTCCAGGAAGGGGAGGACTTATAGGAGTTGCGCCGGGTGAAAGAACGAGTTTATCGTAAGGTTCGGTATATTTTTCGCCGGTGCAGAGCCTTATGGCGGTAACTGTTTTTGCTTCGGGATTAATCCCCGTTATCTTCGTGTTAACTCTTACATCAACCTTAAATCTGGTAGAAAAGGATTCGGCAGTTTGGACAAATAACTTGTCTCTCTCTTTTATTACGTTTCCAATATAATACGGAAGTCCGCAATTGGCGTAGGAGATATACTTCCCTTTTTCGAAGATGATGATTTCGGCTGTTTCGTCCAATCTTCTTAGTCTTGCCGCAGTACTGGCACCACCAGCTACAGCTCCTATAATGATGTATTTCACGTTTTTTGTTTATACATCAAAGTTTAGACAAAACACGCACTTTTAATGTGACAAAAGTTACTTAGCGATAATTTAAAACAATAAAAATGCTTTTCTGCAAGCCTTTGTGCGATCCAGAGAAACAGACTTAAGGTGTTCCCCCTGTAAGCGAAAGTGCCCGATTGGTTTTCTTCTTTTTACGTTTTAGGATACAGGCGTTCAGTGATTTAAATCCAAATTCCTTATATCTTTACATATTCACTAACTAACACAGCATGTTTTTATCGCTGAAAAAAAGTTTTGTTCTGCTGTCATTATCGGTTGTGATGATTTTGACATCATGTAAAAAGGACGATCCAATTCCGGAAGGAAAGGTCGAGACCGCAATGTTGGACTCGGTAAATAAATTAAGAGCGGAAGGTTGTTCATGTGGCAATGACATTATGCCCCCCGTTGCACCTCTTACATGGAATTCGCTGCTTGCTAAGGCAGCGGAAGCTCATGCTAAAGATATGTACACAAGAAGGTATTTTGAACATATCTCACCGGAAGGTGTCTCTCCTATACAAAGGGCCAGTGCGCAGGAATATCAGGGTACAACCGTTTTAGAGAATATCGGTAAAGGTTATCTGACTATAGGGGCAGTTATGACTGCGTGGAAAGCCAGCGAAGGTCATTGCAAGGCAATGATGAACCCGGCAAGTGTGGAAATGGGAGCCTATTCTTATAATGGATATTGGGTTCAGGAATTTGGATATTAGCGCTGATCCAATTTAATTAAAAAATAGAAAGCTTAAAAAAGGATCGCTAAACGCAAAAAAGCCTCTAAAAAATTAAATTTAGAGGCTTTTGCAACCAGATAAAGGTTTTTCGTCGGGGTGGCAGGATTCGAACCTACGACCTCCACATCCCAAATGTGGCGCGATACCGGGCTACGCTACACCCCGAAACGGTATCTTTTATCTCTTTTAAGGTGTGCAAAGGTAACAATTTTACCCGCCTTTTAAAGTTTTTATTTTTGCGGAGAGAGAGGGATTCGAACCCTCGGTACCGTTGCCAGTACGACAGTTTAGCAAACTGTTC
>CAMLLO010000028.1 GCA_946480915.1 uncultured Sphingobacteriaceae bacterium
CAATGTCTCATGGTGCGGGGAGCCGATTTTAGCAAACAGATTCCTGCCAAATTCGAAGCCAGGGTGAAAGGAAAAGGTAAAATTGATGTTTATGTAAATAATCTTAAAGGTACTCCTCTTGTTTCCCTTATATGTGATGGGAAGGAATGGACTACGCTCTCAAAGAAAATAGCACTGAAAATAGATAAAGGAGTAGGGGATATCTATTTTGTATTTAATGGAGAGGATCTTTTGTTTGATCAATGGAAATTCATTTATTAATTCCGGTTGCCGGTTTATTGATGCTAATTATAAGTAGATGTTCGATCAAAACGAGCCGTTACTGCCGATTCTGTGAAACCGTTAAGCCTTTCTTTGGGGAGTCAGGTGAGGTACTGAAGTACAAAAACAAATAAAAATCAGGTCGGAGGGGGCGCCGGCCTGATTTAAAATATACTTTCAAAACACACATGAAAAAAAAACTTTTGTTGCTGGCAATCTTGCTTTCTTCCTTTTCCGGAAGACTGATTGCCCAGGGCTTAAAACGAAACAAACCAACAGTGCAGGAACGAATAATTAATGTCGATTTCAGCAAACCAGCGGGTAAATTAAATACCATGTTTAATGAGTGCGTTGGTGCGGGACGCGCTAACGAAGGCCTACGTGCCGATTGGCAGCAGCAGCTTGCTTATGTTAAAAAAGAATGCGGTTTCAAATACATCCGCATGCACGGACTGCTAACCGATGATATGGCTGTGTATACCGAAGACAATAAGGGCAACCCGCAGTACAATTACATGTACATCGATGCTTTATTCGATTTTTTACACAGTATTGGCATAAAACCTTTTGTTGAACTTGGTTTTATGCCCGGCCGGTTGGCCAGTGGACCTCAAACAATTTTTTGGTGGAAAGGAAATGTAACTCCGCCGAAAGATTACGACAAATGGGCGGGTTTAATAAAAAACCTTACCCAGCATTTTACGGAGCGTTACGGTGCCGATGAAGTGAAGACCTGGTATTTTGAAGTGTGGAATGAACCCAATCTTTCGCCCGGATTCTGGACAGGAACACAGGAAGATTATTTTAAATTATACAAGTACTCAGCGCAGGCAGTTAAAAGCGTAAATAAAGAATACCGGGTTGGTGGCCCCGGAACTGCCGGGGCAGCCTGGGAACCCGAAATGATTGAGTATTGCACTAAAAACAAGGTGCCGATAGATTTTATAAGCACTCATGCTTATGGTGTGGGGCAAGGGTTTCTGGATGAATTCGGACATGGAGGTACGGTACTCGATAAAAATCCAATGAGTGTAAGTAGCGAGGTGCTGCAATCACGAAAAGAAATTGCAGGTTCGTCAATGCCAAATTTAGAGTTGCATTACACTGAATGGAGTTCCTCGTACACCCCGGCTGATCCTGTTCATGATAGTTATCATAGTGCGGCGTATGTGCTGCAAAAATTGAAGCAGGTAGGAGATGCGGCCAACTCCATGTCGTACTGGGTGTTTACGGATGTTTTTGAAGAGCCCGGCCCAAGATTTACACCTTTTCACGGAGGTTTTGGAATGCTGAACACACAAGGCATTAATAAGTCAGTATTCTATTCATATCAGTTTTTGAACCGTTTGGGAAATATTGAACTGGTAAATAAGGATGCCTCTTCCTGGCTTTGCAAAGACTCATCAGGAAACATACAGGCATTGGTTTGGGATTATACTTACACGCTTCCCGATTCAACCAATAACCAACAATTTTATATCCGCGACCTTCCTTCAAAATCAAAAGGAAAACTGAAGATCAATTTAGCGAGTGTGCCCGACGGGACTTATGCGCTTGAAGTGTATAAAGTAGGTTATCGTAACAATGATGCTTATTCCACCTATCTATCTATGGGGAAACCATCACAGCTCAGCAGGCAACAGGTTGAACAAATAAAGAAACAGAATGATGGCTCTCCAATTGCCAGGGAAATGGTTACTATAAAAGATGGTCGTCCTTTTTCAAAAGAATTGGAGCTTTGTGAAAACGATGTTTTCTTTCTCAACTTGATCCGGTTTCGATAATGAATATTTTTAAAAAGGTGATTTGGGCGTTCGAGCGGGCTTTTCGTTACAATCTTTTTGCCCCTGTCACCCTAAGCCTGTCGAAGGGGGGGCAAAAAGGATTTTCACTGCAATCCCTAACGCAAACCAAGCCAATCTGACAAACCGTTTTATATGGTATAAGATGTCTTTGTGAATTAAAATTGATTAAGAAGTTCTGTATCAGTAGGTTTTCTCGCTGAGGAATTTGCTGCTGAACTTCGCTTTACTTAAACAGGAATTTACTCAGAAGCAACGCAGGTTCTCGTTTAGAAGAATCTCTTGAGGCTAAAAAGGGAATTACTCAGAAATAAAATCGCATAAAAAATGCTGCACCATTAATAATAACCAAATGGAATATGAATAAACAGCTAATAACAAGCTTGTTGTTTTTAGCACTAAGCCCTGCCTTAGTAGCACAAACAAATAAAGAAGCCAAGGCCAAAATAACGGTTGAAGTCAACAAACCGGGACATCGTATTCCTTCAACATTATTCGGAAGTTTTTTCGAAGACATTAACCATTCAACCGATGGCGGCCTTTATCCGGAGCTTATCCGGAATCGTTCGTTTGAGGATTCTGATACCCTTCAAAACTGGAAATTTATAAATCAGAACGGTACCAGCAAGGCTTCGATCATTAATGTAGATGCGCTGTATCCGCCAATAGGCGGGTTAAACGTGTTCAACCGGAAATATCTTTCTATTGAGGCCAAAGGCGAATTTAAGCTTGAAAACAAAGGCTTCTGGGGTATGAATATCGTTAAAGGTAACTCATATACCTTCAAACTGGCGGCACGTAGCCGCGAAGGCTTTAGTGCGCCACTCCATGTTAGTATTGTAAGCGCTGCCGGTACTGAGCTGGCCCGTGCTGAAGTGAAAGGTTTTGATGAGGAATGGAAATACTACACAGTAAATTTAAAGCCGACAGGCAGCGACCCTAAAGCCCATATTGAGATAAGCGCGAAAGGTGATGGCCGCTTACATATTGATATGATTTCGCTCCTGCCTGATCAAACGTGGAAGGGCCATGGACTCCGGACAGATCTGGCTGAAGCCCTTAATGCCATGCAGACTAAGGTTTTCAGGTTTCCAGGCGGCTGTTGGGTAGAAGGAGATAGTTTCAAGCAAATGCACAATTGGAAAAAAACAATTGGGAACATCGATACACGTACCTCCTCATGGAATTACTGGGGCTACAATGCTACTCAGGGTTTAGGTTATCACGAATATTTGCAGCTGGCAGAAGATCTTGGTGCTGAGCCTTTGTTCTGTATCAATGCCGGAATGTCGCATAGAGATTTTGTACCCATGGATCAAATGGGACAATGGGTGCAGGATGCGTTTGATGCAATAGAATATGCAAATGGGTCTGAGAGCTCGGTGTGGGGAAACATTCGTGCTAAAAATGGTCATCCAAAACCGTTCAATATGAAATATATTGAGATAGGAAACGAAAACGGAGGCGACAAGTATGACGAGCGATGGAAGCTTATTGCTAACGCCATCCGCACAAAATATCCTGATATTGCACTCATTGTCAACAGCTGGGGAGCATATCCTAAAGACCCTATGCCTGATTTGGTTGATGAACATTATTATGACAATCCTGAGTGGTTTATCCTGAACGCTGACAAATATGACAATTACGACAGAAAAAGCCCGAAAATATTCGTTGGTGAATATGCTGTAACGAGTAAAACTGGAAAGGGGAACCTGAGAGGAGCTATCGGTGAGGCTGCCTGGATGACGGGTCTGGAACGAAACTCAGACGTGGTTACCATGAGTGCTTATGCGCCTCTGTTTTGTAATGTGAACCATATAGCATGGCCTATTAATCTGATTAATTTTGATAGTCAGCACTGGTACGGCTTGCCGGGATATTATGTTCAAACTTTGTTTGCCCAAAACCAGGGTACCATCTCCCTGCCTGTAAAAGTAGCAGGAGTACCGCTCTTAACATTTTATGACAAAGGCGGTCTTGGATTTGGGACTTCGAACAATTCTGCAGAGTTTAAAGATTTAAAAGTACTTGCACCAGATGGCCGTGTTATGTTTCAAACTGATTTTACAAAAAACATTGATGATTGGCAAAAAACAGCAGGGGAGTGGTTGGTAAAAGACGGCGTACTTTCTCAGTCAGCAACAAATATTAATTCATCCGTTTTCTTCGGAGACAAATCATGGACCGCTTATACAGTTACCTTCAAAGGGCGTAAAATTTCCGGAGAGAATGGCATCCAGATTTATTTCAGGAATCAGAATAAAGAAGATCAGATGCGATGGGAAATCGGCTGTAATAGAAATACTGGGTTTACGTTGGACAATGGATTCAGCAAGCAAATCATTCCCGGAAGTATAGAAGCAGACCGGTGGTATGATATTAAAGTTGAAGTTAAAGGGGGCACAGTTAAGGGCTACCTTGATGGTAAACTTATTCAGGAAATATCCAATTCAGATTTAAAAACCAGTAGTATCTCCGTAAGTGCAGCTAAGGATGAACTTTCGGGAGATATTATTCTTAAGGTTGTTAATGCGGCAGCCGGCGCTGTAAAAACAGAAATTAATTTGGCCGGAGCAGGAACACTCACCGGAAAAGGAAAGTCTGTTGTTCTTACTTCATCCAGCCCGCGGGATGAAAACACATTGGAACAACCGACTAAAGTTTCGCCTAAAACAGAAAATGTGAAATTTTCAGGAACCACTATTACGCGTTCATTCCCCGGGAATTCATTGACCATATTACGTTTGGGAACTTTACAGGATTAGAAGATGATTGTATAAAGATTACACGGGAAATTTTACGATTAAACCTTATGAACCAGAGTTTATTGAAATAAAATAAGTTATCAATTCCCGCTAAAGCGCAGGCTTGATAATGCTTTTATAAACCAATCAAATAATATGAATAAAATTATAATATCGATTTTCTTGATTTACCTGAGCGTTTTTGCAAATGCTCAATATCAGGCAAGTCCAAACGCGAAAGAGCCGGGTTTCTATATGAATCCCATTTTTTCTGGGGATTATGCAGACCCTAGTATATTACGCGATGGCGATAATTATTACATGGTCCATTCCTCTTTCGAATATTATCCAGGCTTATTGATCTGGCAATCGAAAGATCTGATTAACTGGACACCGGTAACCCATGCGTTGCACAAGAATGTCGGTAATGTATGGGCTCCCGATCTGGTGAAATATAAAAACAAGTTCTACATCTATTTTCCGGCAAATAATACCAATTATGTGGTCTCTGCCGATTCTATTAATGGTAAATGGAGCGAGCCCATTGACTTAAAGGTTGGCAATATAGACCCTGGCCATATTGCAGACGAAAACGGAAAAAGAAACTTGTTCTTTAGCAGCGGCGGGTTTGTTCCTTTATCTGAGGATGGCCTTTCAGTAACAGGCGAGTATAAGCATACTTATGACGGATGGAAAATTCCTCGTCAGTGGTCGATTGAGTGCTTTTGTATGGAAGGCCCAAAACTGGTAAAACGGGGAGAGTATTTCTACCTTACCGTTGCAGAAGGCGGAACGGCCGGTCCGGCAACGGGCCACATGGTAGTTTCCGCACGTTCAAAATCCCTTTTTGGTCCCTGGGAAAATTCTCCTTATAACCCAATAACCAGAATAACAAAAGTTTCTGAAAGATGGAAGTCGAAAGGGCATGCTACCATCATTGATGACGTGAAAGGAAACTGGTGGATGATATTCCATGCATACGAAAATGGATTTTACAATAAAGGTCGTCAAACGATGCTTCTACCAATAGAATGGACGAAGGATGGCTGGTATAAAATACCGGATGGCATTACGGACGATAAACCCATTAAAAAACCAAATTTACTTGCGTCTAAAAGCAACTTTACACTGAACGACAGTTTTGAAGGGAAGAATTTAAAATCTCAGTGGGAATTCTTTGGAGGACTGGACAGCAGCAGGTTTCAATTAGTTAATAATAGCCTGTCTGTTAAGGGAAAAGGGGATTATATTGGCAGCAGTTCCCCTTTGTTATGCATCCCACTAGATCATTCATATACCGCTGAAGTGGAGTTATTAATGGAAGGGAAAGCAACCGGAGGATTAGTTCTTTTTTACAACAGCAGCGCTTTTTCTGGTATCCTGGCCAATAATGAGAATATACTGGCGAATATCCATGGCTGGCAGTTTGAAACGGAGAAAAATGTCATCAAAGACCACGTATTCCTTCGACTAAAAAACGTTAACAATACAGTGGATATGTATTACAGCACAGACGGTGTTAAATGGAATAAAATTGAGAACTCGTTGGAGGTTTCTGGCATGCACCATAATGTGCTGAGCGGGTTTTTAAGTTTACGAATAGGCCTTTGCTCTATGGGAGAGGGTAAGGTAAAGTTTAAGAATTTTAAATATAATCCGATAAAATAAATATAGACGGAGGTTATCAACAAATATCTGTTTGGTAAACGCAAAACAATATTAGTAATGGATTTGAAAATTTCAATGAAAGTTAGGTTGTCTATAGCAGCATGTATGCTATTTTCATGTTTCCTGCAGGCCCAGGAAAAATTTCCGTCGCCGATAGGAGAAGGTAATGAACCGGTTGCTGCGGGAAAGTTTAAGCCGACCTGGGAATCGCTTCAACAATATAAAAGTCCAGAATGGTTTAGCAACGCCAAATTTGGCATCTGGGCACACTGGGGACCGCAGTGCCAGCCAGGGCAGGGCGACTGGTATGCCAGGCACATGTACGACGAAGGCAGCAATCAATATAAATGGCATTCTGAGCATTACGGCCATCCGTCCAAAGCGGGTTTTAAAGAAGTGATTAATGACTGGAAAGCCCAAAATTGGAATCCGGAAAAGTTGGTGGCCCTTTACAAAAGAGCAGGGGCTCAGTATTTTTTTGCCATGGCGAACCATCACGACAACCTGGATATGTGGAACAGCAAATACCAGGAATGGAATACGTTACGCGTTGGACCTAAGAAGGACATTGTTGGCGGATGGGCCAAAGCAGCGAAAAAGTACAATCTTCCGTTTGGTTTGAGTGTACATGCCTCGCGCCCCTGGACCTGGATGGAAACATCACAGCGTTCAGATAAAAAAGGACCACTAGCGGGAGTTCCTTATGATGGTAAGCTCACAAAGGCCGACGGCAAAGGAACCTGGTGGGAGGGCCTTGATCCCCAGGAACTTTATGCACAAGACCATCCAATGAGCGAAAATAGCTGGGATATCAAAGGCATATTCCCGCAATGGGAATGGGGAAATGGAGCCTCTATCCCTTCACAGAAATATTGTGAAAAATTTTATAACCGTACAATTGATCTGATCAACCAGTTTAACCCCGATTTGCTCTATTTTGATGACAGCGTGTTGCCGCTTTATCCGGTAAGCGATGCCGGATTAAAAATCGCGGCACATTATTACAATCATAACATGGCAACTCACAAGGGTAAACTTGAGGCGGTTATGTTTGGTAAACAGCTAACAACTGAACAAAAGAAAACCATGGTATGGGATGTGGAGCGAGGTGCACCAGATAAGATACAAGCCAACCCTTGGCAAACCTGTACCTGTATTGGCGACTGGCACTATAATAACTCAGCCTACGAACATAACTGGTATAAATCTGCCACATCAGTAATCCACATGTTAGTGGATATCGTGAGTAAAAATGGCAACTTATTGCTTAACATCCCGGTTAAGGGCGATGGTACAATCGATGATAAAGAGGTTGCAATCCTCGAAAATATAGCTGCCTGGATGGATATAAACAAAGAGAGCATATTCGATACCCGCCCCTGGAAACAGTTCGGTGAAGGGCCCGCTGCCGAAATGGCGAATCCTATTGATGCCGCGGGATTTAACGAAGGAAAAATAAAACTATCAGCCAGAGACATCCGCTACAATCAGAAAAGAAATGTACTATACGCTACGGTATTGGGCGTTCCGTCCACCAATGTTTCGCTGAAATTGCTTGGCAAAAAGAATGAACATGCCAGGATTAAGAGTATTAAAGTGCTGGGTAGTAAAGAAAAGCTTTCCTGGAAGCAATATGGTGATTCGCTGGTAATCCAAAAGCCGAAGGTTATTCCAAATAATATAGCGGTTGTTTTTAAGATACAAAAGTAGCTGAAAGAGCGATAGTGATAATACAGTTAAAGATTTGAAAGAATTTAACCATTCGTAAATAAATGAAAACACTCAAAAGTATTGCCCTTTCAGCTGTAGTGATTGTATTCACAACCATTACATGTTATGCTCAGCTACCTGTTCAGGTTAAAGTAGAGGCAGGATTGATACAGGGAACCCAGGAAAATGACTTAACTATATTCCGTGGAATACCGTTTGCGGCTCCGCCAATTGGTACTTTAAGGTGGAAAGCTCCCCAACCAGTTAGAAATTGGGATGGAGTAAAGGAAGCTTTTCATTTTGCGGCCTCGCCTATGCAAGGAGGTAACCCAGCCGGCGGGAAAAGCGAGGACTGCTTGTACTTAAATGTGTGGACTCCTGCGAAAGCAGAAAAGGATCAGTTACCTGTCCTTGTATGGATTTATGGAGGAGGGTTCAGTTCCGGATCTACCTCCGATCCCTGGTATGATGGGAAGAAACTGGCACAAAAGGGAGTCGTATTTGTCAGTATAGCATATCGTGTAGGTCCACTTGGATTTTTGGCTCATCCAGAGTTAAGCAAAGAAACGACTAATCATGTGTCGGGTAATTATGGTCTGCTCGACCAAATTGCAGGCCTTAAATGGGTGCAGGATAACATTGCCGCCTTTGGTGGTGACCCAAAGAAGGTTACAATTTTTGGCGAATCGGCGGGAGGGATCTCTGTTAGTATGTTGTGCGCTTCCCCACTTGCCAAAGGACTTTTTCGAGGCGCAATTTCGCAAAGTGGCGGGTCTTTTGGCCCCGTAAGTTCCATCACATACCCGGGCGAAAATATGAAAGCACTGAAGCAAGCCGAAAGTGACGGGCTAGCTTATGCAGCAAAAGCAGGCGCAGCTTCCATAGAAGAACTTAGACAAATGGAGGTTGACAAGCTTCCAATGGGTTGGGCCGTTGGCAGTTCATGGCCTGTTGTTGATGGATACGTGATACCCGATGTTCAATATAAATTATACAAAGAAGGGAAATACAATGATATACCAGTATTAATTGGTTACAATTCTGATGAAGGCTTGTTTTTTTCTCAGGGGAAAGATACACCCCAGGAGTATATTAATGGGGTAAAGACACGATATGGAAAATTTGCTGACGATTTGATTAAGGCTTACCCGGTCGGCGAAAGCTCTATTCCGCGATCAGCACGGAATCTAATGCGGGATGCTACTTTTGGGTGGCATAATTGGACATGGGCAAAGCTTCAGTCAAAGACAGGGAAATCAAAGGTGTTTTACTATTTCTTTGACCAACATCCTGATTATCCAGAAGGTTCTCCTGAATACGGACATGGCTCTTCTCATGCACAAGACGTTTCTTATGTGTTTCAGCATATAAACCAATCGAACCCGGGAACTTCTAAATCAGATGCAGAAATTTCGATGGCGATGGGGAATTACTGGATCAACTTTGCCAAATACGGAAATCCTAATGGTAAGGGACTCCCCCAATGGCCTGCATTCACCGCTAAAAAAACAGCCGTTATGCATTTCGCCGAGACCCCGCATATAGGACCGGTTCCCGATGAAAAGTCACTTGAGGTATTGGATCAATATTTTAGATGGAGGCTTGGTTTGGATGGGGAAGGACGGGCGGCTCATTGATGTTAGTGCTGTAACGATTAGCTTAAATTAAGATGACAACCTGATTCGATATAATTATGGCGTTTACAAGAGAGCGGTGGGCTTTCTCGCCCTCTGGGAGAGATTCGAAGGCAGAGAGGGTATACCACTTGCTAGTGTCACCTCACTCTATTCCTCCCGAATACTCGGGACAGGTATCCTCGAGGAGAGGGAAATGCAAACCGGTTATTCTAAGTGATTTAATAAAAAACTATTAATCGAACTCAGGTTACACAGTTTTCAGACGATAAGGAATTTAAATCGAATAAGTAATTTTTATGAACTTAATATTTTAGAAGAATGATGATAGTTGGAGGAGCTTTATCATACTGGTTGAGGAATGGCAAAAGCCGAACATTTTTCCGCAACTGCGGCTTGCAGATTTAAAGGACCTTGAGCAATATATCGGCAACACACGCAAGACATGGCACGGAAGGGCTTTGGTGGTTATCAAAAGCACGCGTGATGCAGGTGATATTAAGCTTACCGTTACTTCCCCTGATTTACCAGCGGCAACATTAATAATTAAAACCGCAGGGCTGTAACGACGCCCCGTTGATTGATGCCTATAAAAAAGCACATGCAAAGGGTGCTGCCTGGCCAGAAATAAGCCAGGGCATGAGCGAAGTTGGTATCATCGATATGGAAATCTACCTTCTTGGTACGAAGCTTTTCATGATTATGGACACTGAAGCTGATTTTAACCATGATACAGCTATGGCAGAACTAGCTCTAAAACCTCGACAGAGCGAATTGGAAGCTCATGTGTCTCATTTTCAGGCACTTCGGACGAAGCAAGGCCGGCCGAAAAATGGCAACTGATGGAGCGTATTTATAAAATGGGTGAGTAAGCTGGGCAAATGAAGAATCGGACTTTGCTATAAAAATATTACCAGTTCTAATTTTGGAGCTTGGACAAATGCGGTGGTAAGGAATTTCCAGTTTAATCCCTAACGCAAAACCCGCCTAGTTTGAAAGCGTCTAGTATGGACGTTTGCTACAATTAGCCGGCGGTGGCAATAGCTGAATTTTATCATTTTCCCTTTAAGTGGTATGAAAACGGAACGATCATTAACATTTGAGCTATAATTTGAAACATTAACTCACCTGTTTTAAGCAACACAGCGATAACTTTACACAGCTAATTAAGATTAAATTAAACGGCACATAAGACTTAGTGAAGGAATCCCTTGAAGAGGTGGACAATGTGAAAAACAGGGAAGTATACACAGGAAAACCCGTTTCGAACGGATGCACAGTCGGGAGGACTTCATAATTATTGAAAAACAGGGCAGGTATCCCGAAATGGTTGTTAATGGGCAATTTAAACCATTAAAAGCAATTTTTTGATGAGGAAATATATAATACTATTCTTATTAACTGTTCTTACTTCGGTATCGACTGTAAAGGCGCAGAATGCCAATCAATTTTTTCCGGATAAAAACCTGATCACTACCGGTATCTATTACTATCCTGAACATTGGAAAGAAAGCCAGTGGGAGCGTGATATTAAGAAGATTTCGGAAATGGGGTACGAGTTTGTCCACCTGGCTGAGTTTGCCTGGTTTAGAATGGAACCGGAAGAGGGAAAATTTAATTTTACCTGGCTTGATAAAGTGGTAAACCTTTGCGCTAAATATAACCTGAAAGTGGTTATGTGTACAACTTCGGCAACTACACCGACCTGGATGCGTATAAACTACCCCGAAACCTTTATCATGGACGGCCATTACATTCGTGCAGAGAATGGCACGCGGGGCTTAGGTTCAATTGCTAATCCCAAGTATCGCATGTTCGTTGATAAAATCGTTACCGAAATGGCCAAACGCTACGGACACAATAAAAATGTAACCGGATGGCAAATCGATAATGAGCCTCCGGCGATTTCCGATTATAGTCCTTCATCGCAGCAAGCATTCCGGACCTGGTTGGAAAATAAATATAAAACCATCGATGCCTTGAATATTGCTTGGGGGGCAGCCTTCTGGAGCCAATCGTTCAATAATTTCGACCAGATTATTATCCCCAATACCAATTTAGTAGGCTGGTGGGGCAACAATCCTCATGCCATCCTCGATTTTAAGCGTTATACTGCAGATGCCCAGGCTGAATTCCTTGATTTCCAAGCCGGCACTTTACGAAACTACATCTCCCGGAACCAATATATTACTACCAATTACACAGCAGTTTCTCCCGGATCCGATCCAGTGAGGACAAAAAAGCTCGATTTCGCAGCCTATACAGCCTATCCCAATGGTGGCAGCGATAATATTGGAGATCAGGGTTTCCGCTTGGGAAACGGCAAGGTTATCCTCTTTGCATCAGAATATTTTAAATCAGTAGGCGGTATATCGGGTGTTATGGAAATTCAGCCTGGTCCGGTAAACTGGGGCGGTTATAATCCTCTTCTTTTGCCCGGTACCGTACGAATGTGGTTGTACCACACCTTTGCAGCGGGTGGAAAGCTGACTTGTTCTTACCGCTTCCGTCAAATCCTGTATAGCTCAGAGCAATATCATGGTGGTATAATGCTAACAGATGGGGTTACACCTTCTCCGGGAGGAGAGGAGTATATGCAATTTATGAACGAAATTAAGGAACTCCGGAAGCAATACAAGCCGGATGCGAAGATGCCTGAAAAACTGGCTGCCCGTTCAACCGCTATCCTTTGGAACCTCGAAAATTACTGGACTATCGACAGGCAAAAGCAGACCTGGCAATGGGATGCCTGGAATTATCCTGTTAAGTTTCAGGAAATAGCAAAGTCTTTTGGAGCTCCTGTTGATATTATTCCCGAAACAGCTGATTTGTCGAAATATAAGGTCGTGATAGTGCCGGCCTATGAAATGGCTGATTCTGCATTGGTGAAGAAATGGACTAATTATGCGGCCAATGGCGGACAGTTAATTATTACCTGCCGTACAGCCACCAAAAACCGCATGGGGCATTTCTGGGAAGGCGAGCTGGCTGCGCCAATTTCCGGCCTTATCGGAGCCCATGTAAAAGCGACCGATATGCTTTCTGCTTACGCCAGAGGCGATATTTTGATGAAATCAACCCATTATAACTGGAACAACTGGGCCGACCTGCTTGTGCCAGATAAAAACACCGAAGTGCTTGCAAGTTTCGACAACCAGTTTTACAAAGGTAAAGCGGCTGTTGTGAAACGTGAAGTCGGTAAAGGTTCTGTAACATACATTGGCGTAGACACAGACGAATCGAAACTGGAAAAAGATGTTTTACGCGATATTTATGCCGGAACCGGGGCAACTACAGAAGATTATCCGCAGGGAGTCTATGTTTACTGGCGGGATGGTTTTCATGTCGCTGTGAATTATTCTTCAAGCGATTTTACGATGAGTATACCCCAAACTGCCAAAATTCTTGTTGGGAATAAAACGCTGAAACCTGCAGGGGTATTAGTTTGGAGCGAATAACTAACACAAATAAGCATATTATATAACAACAATAATCAAGGACTATTAATAAATGAAATTTGTATTCTTAACAATACTTTCAGGAATCTCACTACTGGTTTCTGCTCAACAAAAAACTCAAGTTTACCTTGATGTAACCAAACCCATGGAAGAACGGGTAGAAAGTGCCCTTTCACTAATGACCACCGAAGAAAAAGTGGCGCTTTGTCATGCCCAGTCGAAATTCAGTTCGAAGGGAGTTGCCCGTCTGGGAATTCCCGAAGTATGGAGTACCGACGGGCCTCACGGAATCCGTGACGAGGCTCTGTGGGACGAATGGAGCGGAGCTAAATGGACTAATGACTCGTGCACAGCTTTTCCGGCGCTTACGTGTCTGGCGGCCTCTTTTAATCCACAGCTTTCTTTGCTTTATGGAAAGTCTATTGGTGAAGAAGCCCGCTATCGTAATAAAACTGTACTACTGGGCCCTGGGGTAAATATATACCGCACTCCACTGAATGGCCGTAACTTCGAATATATGGGCGAAGATCCTTATTTGGCTTCCCGTATGGTGGTACCTTATATTCAGGGAGTTCAATCCATCGGGGTTGCTGCCTGCGTGAAGCATTTTGCTCTGAACAATCAGGAGGAGTGGAGAGGGCATATAAACGTTAACCTGAGCGACCGGGCCCTCTACGAAATTTACCTCCCGGCGTTCAAGGCAGCAGTGCAGGAAGGGAAGTCCTGGTCAATTATGGGTTCCTACAATAAGCTGAGAGGCGAGCATTGTTGCCACAGCGACCTTCTGTTGAATAAAATCCTAAAGAATGACTGGAAATTTGACGGTGTGGTAATCAGCGACTGGGGCGGGGTTCATGAGACTGACCAGGCTGCAAAAAATGGGCTCGATCTGGAAATGGGTACCTATACCAATGGTTTAACAACCAGCGGAACTTTCCCTTATTCGGAGTATTATCTGGCCAATCCGTTTTTGAAAGGTACTAAAGATGGTAAATATGAAATTGCCCTGCTGGATGATAAAGCCCGTCGTATCCTGCGCATGATTTTTCGTACTACCATGAGTGCTAACCGACCTTTTGGCCGCTTCGTATCTCCTGAGCATAGTGACGCCGCACGTAAAATCGCACAGGAGGGAGTGGTGCTTTTGAAAAATGATAAACAGTTTTTTCCTGTTCCGGCGGGTAAATACCGTAAGATTGCCGTTATCGGTGAGAACGCTACCCGTAGTTTGGTAGTCGGTGGCGGTTCGTCTTCCCTTAAGGTGGCTTATGAGACTTCCGTATTGCAAGGATTGACAGCTAAATACGGTAACGACCATATCGTTTACAGTCTGGGTTATGCTTCCGGCCCGCCGATGTACGGACGTGTAGAGCCACCAAAACTGAACACTGATTCTTTGATAACTGCTGCTGTTAATGTTGCAAGAGATGCAGATATCGTACTCTTTATAGGAGGCTTGAACAAAAATCACTTTCAGGATTGTGAAGGTGGCGACCGCCAGTCGCTCGGCCTTCCATTTGGGCAGGATAAACTAATTGATGCTTTGCAGAAAGCAAACAAAAATACGGCCGTGGTATTGCTTAGCGGAAATGCGGTATCGATGCCATGGGTAAACAAAGTGCCTGCTGTTATGCAGGGATGGTACCTCGGTTCTGAAGCTGGTAATGCATTAGCCGATGTTATATCGGGCGAAGTAAACCCATCGGGTAAGCTGCCTTTCTCTTTTCCTAAAAAGCTGGAAGATAACGCCGCTCATTCGTTCGGTAAGCTCTCTTACCCAGGCGACAGCATTAATCAGTATTATAAAGAAGATATTCTGGTAGGTTACCGTTGGTTTGATACTAAAAAGATAAAACCTCAATTTGCATTCGGACACGGTCTTTCCTATACAAACTTCGAATTAGGAAAGCTTACAACGGACAAATCTGCTTATGGAAAGGATGATGCTATCCGTGTCAGGTTTACTGTTAAAAATACAGGCCCACGCTCGGGGGCTGAAGTAGCACAGTTATATGTAAGTGATCCGGTTTGTTCGGTAGCACGTCCGGCGAAAGAGCTTAAGGCTTTTGAAAAAGTATCCCTGCAGCCGGGAGAAACAAAAACGGTAGAAATTAACGTAAAAGTTGCCGATCTGGCATTTTATGATGAAGGTAAAAAGGATTGGAACGTAGAGGCGGGAGACTTTATCCTGCAACTGGGGAATTCATCAGATAATATAACTCAGAAATTAAAAATAACTGTAAGGTAACCGAGAGGCACGGAAAAGTAGTAAAGCCGGATTTTACAAGAGTCCGGCTTTGCTCATTTGGTCCTTTAATAATTTTATATAAATATTGATAAAACGATTCATTAAAAATAAATTGGCATTAATTATTTCAATCTCTTTCATTTATATACCCTTTACCGGTATAATAGTCTATCAAGCAATTCAAAATTTTAATACGAATAAGTTATATATGGCTTTAACTGCTTCGCCTGGGTTCGTGTCCGCACGAACCGGAATTCGTTATTATCATGCCCAATTTTCTTCGATTGCTATTTCTAAGACAATGGTGAAATAATTCGTGAAGGACACGAACCTGGTTTAGTTAAATTTCATGAACGCTTGCTTGGTTTGCGTGAGGGATTGCAGTGAAAATTTCCCTTCGCATAGCTCAGAGCTAAAGGCCCAAGGGGAAAAGATTGTAACGGAAAGCCCGACCCTCTTGGGGCACGCCCAAATCTTTATTTTAATATTTATTAATCGAACTCGTGTTTTTAAATTCATACTGCGTGCCTATAATTTTCGTGTTTTATTAAAAAAATATCGGGATATAAGCGTAGTTTAGCTATACCAATATTAGACAGCCGTTTGCAACCATTTAGTGCTTTCAAATTTAATCATTTGAGGACTTCTGATAATTCTGTATTGAGTAGAAAAATATGTTTCGGGTTTTAACTTTAATAAGCACATTCATACTGTGTAATTCTCTTCTTGCTCAGGAAGGTTTGTACCAATTTTCTCATCTGGATATTTCTAACGGCTTATCGGATAATCAGGTAAATGCCATATATAAAGATCACAAAGGATTTATGTGGTTTGGAACCGAGGCCGGCCTCAACCGCTATGATGGGCATGAATTTAAGATATTTAAACATAATTCTAAGGATAGTACCAGTATACCGGATGATTATGTTGTCAACATATTTGAGGGGCCGGAGAAAAATTTATGGATTAAATCCGGCGGCGGTTTCAGTATTTATAATCCTTTGACTGAAAAATTTGAGCGGTTTCAGGATAAGCACCTTAAAAGATATAAAATTCCGGGCGGATACCTTAAAGATATACAAACCAATAATAGGGGAAAGTACTATTTCCACCTTGAAAATCAAGGCATTTTTTGTTATGATGCGAAAAGTAATGCAACTACCCGGTATGCTCATAAGAATGGAATAGTAAACTCCTTGTACTCTGATAAGATAAGCAATTTTTTGGATGACCAGAAAGGTAATTTATGGGTTATTTATATCAACGGCGTTATTGATAAGTTTAGCTTAAAAAAACAAAGGGTAACAAACAGATACTTTGCTATAAACAAGCGTTTCGCAGGGCAGGAAAATTATTTCAATCTGAACCACGATTCGGGAGGCAGTATTTTTATTTATAGTGTAATTAACCCTTTCGGGCTATATTACCTTAACGCGGCAAGTGGCACGTTAAGGTATTTTGGAAAGAAGTCTGATAATTCAGGCCTCAGTTCAAACAATGTAAGTTTCGTTGTCGAGGGAGATGATGGAAATATCTGGATCGGAACGGATCATGGAGGAATTAATATCTTAGATAAACGGACTTACAAAATAAGTTATATTTTAAGCAAAGAAGATGACCCGAGAGGGTTAACGCAGAACAGCATTTCCGCCTTATACAAAGACAATAACGGAATAATTTGGATTGGTACTTTTAAAAAAGGGATCTGTTACTATCATAAAAGCATCCTTAAGTTTCCCAGAAATCAGTATTTAACAGGGAAAAATTCCAAATATAAAGACGTTAATTCATTTGCCGAAGACAGTAAAGGGAATTTGTGGATTGGAACAAACGGAACCGGTTTACTTTATTTAAACAGAAGTACCGGTGAAATTACAGCATATCGTAATAATTCTGCCAACGATAATTCCTTAAGTAGTGATATTGTTGTAAGCCTTTGCATTGATCATTCGGGCATTTTGTGGATTGGAACCTATTTAGGGGGACTTAATTCTTTTGACGGCACAAAATTTACCCATTATAAGCATACTACAGATCCGTCCAGCCTTTCAGATAATCGGATTTTTGCCCTGTTAGAAGATTCATCCAACAGGCTTTGGGTTGGCACATTAAATGGTGGATTAGATTTATTTGACCGGAGTACTAAAATCTTTAAGCACTTTAATTCAACAGTTAAGAACACTTTAAATTCTAATATCATTAATTGCTTATATGAAGATAAACTTAAAAGAATCTGGATTGGTACTACCGGCGGAATTAGCATGCTGGACACTAAAACCTTTGAATTTACCCATTTGATAAATAATAGTAAGGATACGAATAGCCTGATACAGAATACGGTAAATTCAATTATCGAAGATGCCAGAGGGTGGATGTGGATAGGTACCCGGGAAGGTATAAGTATATATAATCCCACAACTAAAACGTTCAATAACTTAAGTGAGGAAGTTGGGTTGCCTGAAAATGCTGCGTTAGAGCTGCTTGAAGACGAAAATCATCATATTTGGTATAGTTCGAGAAAGGGGCTTTGTAAGATTTCTGCAGTTGCTGATGGGGGAAATTATAAATTTATATACAGTAAATACAATGAAGTCGACGGATTGCAAGGTTCCACATTTAATTTTAATGCTGCATACAAAACAAAAGCCGGCGAATTGATTTTTGGAGGGTCAAACGGCTTCAATATTTTCAGGGCAAGCCAAATCACCAAAGGGCAGTATCCTTCTATGCTGGTAATGACAGGCTTAGAAATGTTTAACCATAGCATACACGTTGGAGAAAGTATTAATGGTCATATTGTTCTGCCAAAAACAATAACAGAGCTTGAAAATTTAACCTTTACCTATAAAGAAAACATCTTTTCACTCGAATTTGCATTGCTCAATTATATTAATCACAGTAAAGTAACTTACAAGTACAATTTAGAAGGATTCGATAAGCGTTGGCTTACAGTTCCTGCAGAAATGCGTAAGGCCACTTTTACAAATCTTGATCCCGGAGAATACGTATTTCATGTAAAAGCTTTTAACGGAAATGATCCCGTATCGCTAGCTGAGTCGCACCTGAAAATTACCATTTTACCTCCTTTCTGGCGTACAACATGGGCCTATATCCTATACATTTTAGCAATTGGTATTTTATTGTTATTTATCCGAAGCAAGGGGATTAAAAGGTTAAGGCAAGAATTTGCCTTAGAACAGGAAAGAACTCAGGCCCGGCAATTACGGGAACAAGAACGTAAGGAAGCCGAAAGGTTGCGCGAACTTGATTTATTAAAGATCAAATTTTTAACAAATCTGAGCCATGAGTTCAGAACTCCTATTTCGTTGATTCTGGCTCCAGTGGACAAACTTTTGAATGAGTCCAAAGAAAATCAAAGAAATGGACAACTGTCAATGATCAAAAGAAATGCAAGGCGATTGTTAAATCTTGTAAACCAATTACTGGACTTCCGTAAAATGGAGGAACAGGAATTAAGGTTAAATAAGAGCGAAGGCGAGATTGTGTCTTTTATTAAAGATGCAACAGAATCTTTTTTTGATCTTGCAGAAAGAAAGCAGATAAAATTAGCTTTTAATAGTTCTATTGGAAATTTGCACGTGTTGTTTGATCACGATAAGGTTGAAAGGATATTATTTAATCTATTGTCAAACGCATTTAAGTTTACACAAGCTGGAGGTGAGGTTAGCGTTGAATTGCAAAGGGCACCACTTCAGGAAGAAGACAGTGGGGTTCTATTAGAGTTAAAAGTTAGAGATTCGGGAATCGGGATTCCGAAAAATAAGCAGGAAATGATCTTCGAACGGTTCTTTCAAAATGAAACCTCCTCTTCCATTATCAACCAGGGAACCGGTATTGGACTTTCTATTACGAAAGAGTTTGCGAAAATGCATGGTGGAGAAGTAGTTGTTGAAAGTGAGCCTGGTTCAGGAACTTGTTTTACCGTACGCTTGCGACTTTCTTCTGCGGAAATTTCAGAGCAGGAGATGCAGGAAAATCTGGAAGATGCTGTCTCGTCAAACATGGAAGAGACATATGAACAGACGGAAGAAATAAAGTCAGACAACGGCATCCTTAAAAAAAATGCACCTCTTGTTTTGTTGGTTGAGGATAATGAGGATTTTAGATTTTATCTTAAAGATAACTTAAAATCCTCTTTTAAGATTATAGAAGCTTCGAATGGTAAGGAGGGTTGGCAGAAGGCACTTGCGCTGCATCCTCAACTGGTTGTAAGCGATATAAGTATGCCAGAAATGGATGGTATAGAATTATGCCAAAAATTAAAATCAGATAAACGGACAAAACATATCCCGATTATTTTATTAACCGCATTAACTGCCGAAAATGAACAGTTAAAGGGATTGGAAACAGGCGCGAATGATTATATGACCAAGCCTTTTAATTTCGAAATTTTGCATTCTAAAATTAAAAATCTTCTCACCTTACATCAGACCTTTAAAAAAACGTATTCAAGGCAAATCAATATTCAGCCGCAGGAACTGGAGGTCGAATCGGATGATGTAAAATTTCTTAATGCTGTATTGCTCTACATTGAAGAGAATCTCCACAATCCGCAATTATCAGTCGAGGATTTGAGTAGACATGTGAGTATGAGCAGGGTTTCCTTGTATAGGAAATGTTTAAAGGTTACTGGTAAAACACCTGTTGATTTTATCAGATCTATTAAATTAGAAAAAGCGGTTACATTAATGGAAAAAAGTAATAAAACTATTGCCGAGATTTGCTACATGGTTGGTTTTAGTACTCCCAATTATTTTGCTAAATCGTTTAAAGCAACCTATAATATGCTTCCTTCCGAGTATATGGCAGCTAAAAAGAATTCGAGACAGGATCCTGATTAAGTTGGGTGGAATTGCTGAGATCTTGTGATATTCATTAGAAGGAGCGACTTGTTAAAACTCTATTTCTTTATATTTCAAGAAGTATTAACAAAATTTTATAAAAAGGCTCCGAAAAGCCTTCTGAGAAGACAAATTCGGGGTTCTTTACTATTTGGGCTTTGCGAAAGACCAAAAATATGCCGCAAAAGCCCCTGTTTTCAGAACTGCATAAATGAATTAAATTGAACAAAAGATTATAAATCCCCACGAAAGACTCTCTCAGGGCGTTTCAGAAACCTCTCAAAAGAAATCAGTATATAAGAGTAAATCTCACATGGAAACTGAGTCTCTTTTGAAATAATCTATCAGGTTATTTGGAATCGTTTTAAGGTTGTTTGCTGTAGCAGTTCGTCCTTCTTTTTTTAGTTGCTCAATATGAGCGTTACAAAATTTGATAAAATCTATCTTCTGGTTCTCCTCCTTTAAATAATCTCTGAGTTCTTCAGCAGAAAAACAATCTATTTTCGGCCCTAATTCACTAATCATTTTTCTGTATTCCTCCAATTGTACATCCAAAATTTTAACGAAAAATTTGTGTTTAATTCGCAGTTTGTTGTCAAATTGCTAACGGGAGCGGCAACAGGACTCGAACCTTAAATGCTAATTATACCGTCTCAGACTCACAGGTTCAAGGCTCTAAGTTTCTTCAAATCTTCTTTAAAATGGTTCGAGAAACACACACTAGGGTGCACGAAACACCTCCCAAAAAGCGATAGAAATTTCTATAAGATATCTTAATTACGGGTGTTTATAACTTAAAACCTTTCTGTCTTTTCAAAGTGACCTGCGAATAAAATCTCATGTGAATGCAAAAGGACTAAAACAGAGATCGCAATTTCTCAAAATCTCACAACTTGTTCTGAGTACCGTCATTGTAAAAAAGCACGACCTTGGCTTGTTCCATTTTTTTGTGTGAAATACCGCTGGGGAATATCTGCAAAGGGTCATTAAAGGTGGAGGCACTTATATAGATAGGGCTTATGATTATCACCACTTGTACAAGATGCATTATTATAATATCTGGCTATTTAGATATTCCCTTGCTTGCCCGTAAGCTTAAATAGATTTTCAGGATATAGGTAAACTGTTATTCGTATAAACAGTTAGGTAGATATATGTTCATCGACACTGCCATGCTAAATGTATTTCAACTGATAATGCATATTGATAAATATGCATTACCGCTTAGGCACCTGTTCAGCTAATTGCATAGCTGGCTAAACAGAAAAAAGTTTTTATATTGTCAGTTCCATGAAAGACCTTTTTGGAAACGAACAAGAAATTGGCTGAGGTTCATCCTTATGCTTACTACTTATAAGACCCGGAGAAGGCTTGTTTTGATAGCTGCAAGTTGTGTTTTTGTGGACACAAAAACTTTCGTAAATATCCGAAGCTCGAAACGGTAGAGGCAAACGGCGCGACTTGTTTGCTAGCTTCAACTTAATTAATAGAGGTTTCATTGAATAAAGAGATAGATTACATTATGCGTACAGGCACAAATAGCCACCAAAGTCTACACTATTCGCATAAACCGTCGCTGTTGTAAGGCAACAATGTTGTCATTGAGATCATCTTTATCCTTCAACAATGCGACGACCTTTTCCTGTACCTCATCAACAATACTCCAATCTTTTTCAATATAAATATCAGTAGTACGGTGACCTTCATCTACATGGTTTAGCGCTAGGGCGACATCATCTTTACTCATCCGGCATTTATTCCTGGCAAGGTTGGCAAACGTATGTCTGGCCCAATAGAAGGTTACACAATCAATTCCTGTAATCTCTCTTATCTGGTGCATACCTTTGCCGATGGCTTTGTTTAAGTTGTAGAGAGTAGTGTATCTTTCTTTTAAAGTGCCTGTGTATTTCTTCAATAGATCTTTCGCTTGAGGAATAATTTTGATACTGATAAATGCTTCGTCTCGTCTAATGCTGCGGGTTTTGGACCTATTATATTCGAGCCTCTGATTTTGTATGTTTCGGCTATTTATTCTGTACAAATCCGCAGCATTAATACCACACAAATAGAAGCTTAGCATGAAAAGGTCCCTAGCGAGTTCAGCTCTACTATTTGGACCTACCCAACAATCCCGAATCTGTTTAACCTCGTCAATAGTAATGTTTCTTTTTTTTGTAAGAGGGGCAGAGCCAATTTTGTATTTTTTAAAAGGGTAGTGTTTAATCCTGTATATTCCAAGATCAGCATTATTGTACAGCTTGCAAGCAGCATTAAACAGCGTTCGCAGATCTCTCATATAGTTGTGAATACTGCTATTGCTGGCGCCTTCTCCGTCAATTACGATCGGTTTTCCCATTCTATCACTTCTGTTCATTGCTCTTGGCGTTCTCAAAAAACGTTCGAACGAGATCAGCATATTAGAGTTAATCTCATTAATTGAAACATGTTCTCTTTTAAAATAATCGATAAGACTATTTCGAACGGTTTTATGATTATTTGCTGTTGCTGTTCTCCCTTCTTTTTTTAATTGTTCAATATGATCATTACAGAATTTAATAATATCTATATCTTGATCTCTATCTTTTAAGTAATCTCGCAGCTGTTCAGCAGAAAAATATTCGACTTTAAGTCCTAGTTCGCTAATTACTTTTCTATACTCCTCTAACTGCACATCCAAAATCTTGAGCAGGAACTTGTCTTTAATTCGGAATTTACTATCCAATTGCTTATCTGTAACAAAATGGTTTGAGTCGATAAACCTCCTTTCATTTTTATGGTAAACTCTTATTTTAACATTAAAAGTACCATCTGATTTTTGATGATGATTAAATACCATTGCGCTCACCGTTGCCATAATAATTTCATTAGCACGCAAAAACGTTGTTACGTATTTGTTACATTTTTGCGTTAAATTCAACAAAAAACTATGTAAATCCTCACGAAACGGCGGTTCCCATTCCAGTGTTGGCAGTAGAAAAAACTGCCTTTATTTAACAGAAAACGCCATTCCTGATATCAAGAACAGCGCTTTTCTATTGTGACCTGGGAGAGGCTCGAACTCTCGACCCACTGATTAAGAGTCAGTTGCTCTACCAACTGAGCTACCAAGTCGAAGGCTTCAAAGTAACGAAATATTTTGATAGCGAAAACGAGAAACTTTTTATTAATATAAATGATCCGGCATGGATTTTTCAGTCTTTTTGAAAGGTTTGTTTTCGTATCACCTATCTTTCTGCCCTTTCATTTTTCACATCAGCCTGTTCCAACGCTTCCCGTACCTCATCAGGCCTGTTCGTCCCAATTAAAAGTTTTGATCCATTTGTGAACACCAGTTGAATTCCTTGATTTCCATACACGTTGAACGCTTTACCTTTCCCAAATAAACCCAGGCGATACCCCCAGCCACCATACTCGGAGATTGGCTTGTATTCTCTTACGAATACCTGGGCTATGCTGTCCCATGGATATTGTCTAAATTTTAAATGAAAGGGGAAAAACCGGACATAAATGCCATCCGGTTTAATGATGGTATCCAGCCGTGTGAGTGCAATCAGCAGAGTTACTAATAAGGATAGTGTGGTGGATATAATCAGTCCAGAGTCGCTCATCGGTATACCGCCAAATTGCTCAGCCATTAGAAGTTCTCTCACCGTTCTGTCAATAAGATACACATTCATGCAAAGCAGGATGATCCAAAGCCAGAATTGTCTAAAACGCTGCTTTTCCGAAAATAGAATCTCGTCTTGCATGATTGATGTCTTTAACAATAAAGATATCAATCGCATTCCGGAACTCCAAAGATATAGGTCTCAGTATTTGTTGATAATCCGAAACTTTCACCCTTGCTTGTCTGCCACCAAAATTTGCCCCGCTGCTTCTCCGTGTTATGTTCATTCATGGTCTCGGCATCATAAAGCCGGCCGTTAACCATAACATATTTTATCTTGTCCGAATTACGTATATCCACTAAAGGATTTTCATTAAGAACGATCAGATCTGCAAGTTTACCCGGTTCCAACGATCCGAGTTCTTTAGCCATTCCTAAGTGTTCAGCACCGTTTAGAGTTGCGCATCGTATAGCCTCCAAAGGCGACATGCCGCCTTGTGCAAGCATCCAAAGCTCCCAGTGTGCACCCAAGCCTTGAAGCTGTCCATGCGAGCCAAGATTAATCTTTGTGCCTCCATCTGCTAATTGCTTTGTTGCTTTTGCAACATCAATGTGGCCGTAGTCTCCAAATTCCGAGGTTGTTCTGCGGCGGGATCGGCTGTCGACTATTGAACGCGGCGTGAAATTTAACAAATGCTCGTTTTCCCAAACATTGGTTCTATCATACCAAAAGTTTTCTCCCCATTGCGATCCATAGCTTACGATTAGCGTTGGAGTATAGGATGTCTTGCTGGCGTTCCAGAGTGCTTTTACATCCTTATAAATCGGCACTGTCGGAATATTATGCTCGATACTTGTATGCCCGTCCAAAATCATCGACATGTTATGAAAATAAGTCGAGCCGCCTTCGGGTACAACTTCCATTTTCAGTTCTCTGGCAGCTTGAATAATTTGCTGTCTTTGCTCTCGGCGAGGTTGGTTGTATGATTTTACCGTGAACGCACCCACAGCTTTCATTCGCCGTAAATGCGATTTGGCATCCTCGTAGTTGTTGGTAACCGCTTTGAAATCGCCATCAGCGCCATATAAAATGGTTCCGGTAGAATAAAGCCGGGGACCAACCATTCTTCCTGCTTTAAGCATCTCCGACTGACTGAAAACCATTTCGGTATTGCTCGACGGATCATGCGACGTGGTAACCCCGTAAGCTAAATTGGCAAAGTAGGCCCAGTCTTGTTGCGGTGAAATACCGTCAGGACTTGTCGGTAAATGGGCATGAACATCTATAATTCCCGGCATTATCGTTTGTCCTTCGGCATTTATAACTTCAGCTCCTCCGGGAATGTTCACCTGATCGGCAGGGCCCACAGCCGTAATCCGGTTTTCTTCTATAACAATAGTACCCTTTTCAATAACTTCATTACCCTTCATTGTGATAATGCGGGCATTGGTAAAAGCAATCTTTCCTTTCGGGATATCGGATTTTAATTTTAATCCTAAATCAATGCCTGTCGTATCGATTGCTGGAAGAGTAGAGGGTGCTCCGTCCAGGAAGCTGAATGAGTTTTTTATCTCCCTTGAAAAATACTCAGGCCCCTGCGTCCAGTTAAGTTTCTTACTGTCTTTACTCCAATGCAGAGAAATGCCGGCATCACGGGTAACTTTACTTAATGGTAAAGATTTATTGCTTGATGATAAATCCAGCGCGTTATTTGTATTGATCAAAGGAGTGATATATGCATTAAAAAGTTCAGTAAAAGCCAGCCATTTTCCGTCCGGACTTGGAACAAACTGATTTGCATATTGCGAAACGTAATGCGTACGGATTGAGCCGCCGTTTACATCCATACTTTTAAATGCTTTTTTGTCTCCCTCGCTTGTTTGAAAATAAATGCGGCTATCGGTGTGGTCAAAAACTGGTCGGATGCCGGTGTCTGATATTTTTTCGGCACTGCCTCCATTTGCAGAAACAATATAAATTCCCGGGTTCTTACCGAATGCGAAGCCAAGAGTATTGTTACCGCTTCCTTTACGGAAAACTATTTTGTCGCCTTTTTTGGAGAAGCTAGGTGAATAGTAAAATCCTTTTTCTGTTGTGATAGGAGTGATTCTCCTGCTTTTTAAATCAATTCTATTAATTGCGGCCTTGGCTTCATCGCTCCATGAGACATATACTATCGATTTTCCGTCTGGACTAAATTGAGGCTCGAATTCAAACTCAGTTCCATCTGTCAAACGCTCCGGTTTACCGCCAGGCAAATCTTTTAAATAAATATATCCTGCGGCATTGAAGGCTACTTTTTTGCCATCAGGTGATGTTGTTAACTGCCGAATCATTTTCGCTTCGAACTCTTCTGTGAATACTTTCTGATTGTATCGGACGGCTTCTGCGATGGTTTGGTTTACGTTGACTTCAAAGGGAATTACAACTACTTCCTGCGAATTAATGTCAAGGCTTCTAATCTTTCCTTTAGCATAAAAAATGATGTTTTTGCTGTCTGGTGTCCATGCGAAATTTGGATACACACCAAATATTGCCCACGTTTCCTGCTGGTCGTGGGATAGATCTTCGTATGCCTGCCATTCTTCACCGGTGCTCAAATCCTGGATAAACAAAGCAGATTTTAAGCGTACTCGTTTAACGAAAGCCAGGTATCGGCCGTCTGGAGAGATTATCGGCCTTGCTGCACCACCCTGTCCACCAGCAACCATTTCAATAATTCCGCTTTCGCGATTTAAACGCTTAATGGCATAAATCTCTCCGTTAGGATCTTTGTTGTATTGAAAAAATGGCCCCTGGCTAATATCTTCACTAAAGTAGAGATATCTTCCGTCTGGCGATACTTCTGGTTCGCCTGCATCCTGCTGATCATTTTTTCTTTTTGTGAGCTGTATACCTTCACCACCTGATACGTGATACATCCACATTTCGCCGGCCCCCAATGAACGGGTGCTGGTAAAATGTTTACGGGCTATCAGATATTGGTTGTCGGGAGTCCATACTGCGTTGTTCAATAGTCGGAAGTTTTCTTTGGTTACCGAATGCTTTTTTGTTCCATCGGCATTCATGATCCAGATATTATCACCACCTTCTTTGTCGCTTGTATAGGAAATCATCTTCCCGTTAGGGCTAAATTTTGGCTGAACTTCAAAAGCAGGGCCACCGGCCAAAATAGTGGCTTCCCCACCTGCGACAGGCATTTTATAGATGTCGCCCAAAAGGTCGAACACTATTTCTTTGCCATCCGGACTTACATCCAGGTTCATCCAGGTTCCTTCATCGGTTGTAAATGATACATTTTTTGTGGGACCCCCGAATTTTTCTATGTTCCATTTTGGAGGTTCGGACTTGGACTGACTATAGAGGCTAGTATGAAAAGAAAGAGCTATTAAAACAAGGTAAAATTTATTCATTCTTTTTGGGTAATGGACAACAAATATATTGTTCTATTAATTCATCAACTAGGTTTTAAGGTAAATATTATGATAGGATTATTAGATTTGACCCAATGACAATTTACCAGGCACTAAAAAAGTATTGGAACTTTGATTCTTTTCGCTCTTTACAGGAAGAGATCATTCAATCTGTTTTAGATGGCAAAGACACACTGGCGCTTTTACCAACCGGAGGTGGGAAATCGATTTGTTTCCAGGTTCCGGCAATGGTTAAGCCGGGTATATGCATAGTTGTTTCGCCCCTCATAGCCCTGATGAAAGACCAGGTGGAAAATTTAAATGCAAGAGGTATTGAAGCCGTTTCTATTGTTTCGGGCATGGGAAAACGCGAGGTTGATATAATGCTGGATAACTGTGTGTATGGTAAAATAAAGTTCTTGTACGTATCTCCCGAAAGGCTGATGTCTGATCTGGTGCGTGAGCGTATCAAATACATGAATGTAAATCTTTTTGCAATTGACGAGGCACATTGTATTTCCCAGTGGGGTTATGATTTCAGACCACCATATCTGCAACTGACAAATTTACGAGAGCTGCATCCCGACGTTCCTGTGCTGGCTTTAACTGCTACAGCAACAGAACACGTAATAGATGATATTCAAAATAAGCTCGGCTTTAAAAAGAAGAATGTTTTCAGGAAAAGTTTTGAGCGCCGAAATTTAAGCTATATCGTTGCCACGGAGGAGAATAAGTTCAGAAAGCTGATCGCGATAGCAAAAAAAGTTAAGGGCACAGGTATTGTGTATGTCAGAAACCGCAGGGGAACCCAGGAAGTTGCTAAAATGCTTAACCGCGAAGGCATAAGCAGTGATTTTTACCATGCCGGTTTGACAACGCCTTTGCGTGCGGATAAGCAGGAAGCCTGGAAGAAAGGTAACATACGGGTTATTGTGGCTACCAATGCTTTCGGGATGGGGATTGATAAAGCAGAGGTTCGCTTTGTGGTTCATTTAGATTTGCCGGAAAGTTTGGAAGCGTATTACCAGGAAGCGGGCAGGGCGGGCCGGGATGAAAAAAAAGCATTTGGCGTGTTGCTCTATAACACATCCGACAAAATTGCGCTGGAGCGAAAGTTTAGTTTGAGTTTCCCCTCTCCTGAAGAGATAAAGCAGGTTTATCATTCACTCGGAAACTTTTTTCAGCTGGCTTATGGCGCAGGAGAAGGCCTAACGTTGGAATTCGATATCGGTAGTTTCTGCTCTCGATTTAAGCTGGATCCGATTAAAACTTTAAACGCTTTAAAGTTTCTGGAGCATGATGAATATATCGCGCTAAGCGAGAGTGTTTATCTACCATCGCGGGTCAAAATCAATGTTGGAGCCGAGGATCTGTATCGGTTTCAGATTGAATATTCTCAATACGATTCATTTATCAAAACCATGCTGCGTTCTTACGGTGGTTTATTTGAACAGTATAGCCAGATACGTGAAAGCGATTTAGCACGGCGAACTAATTTAAGCACCGTACAGGTTGTTAAAACATTAGAAAAATTAGAAGAGCTAGAGCTGCTCACTTATTTTAAGCAAACAGATAAACCACAAATAAACTATATAAAGGGTCGCTTGGATAGCTCTAACCTCTTTATTGATACAAAATACATTGCTCAGCGAAAGCTTATTATGCAACAGCAAGTCGAAGCTGTTATCAAATATGCTGAAGCACACAAGTGTCGAAGTCAGTTATTGTTGAAATACTTTGACGAGATCCAGGTTGAAAAATGCGGAGTATGCGATGTGTGTATCGAAGAAAAACGCAATGCTGAAAGAAGCAACGTGTTTGAAAAGGTAGCTTTTGAGATGCTCGAACACCTTGCCGAAAAGCATTTAACTTTAGATGAACTAATTACTTCTGTTCATGCCGGAGCTGAAAAGGAGCGGATTGAGGCTCTGAGGATTCTATTGGATGCGGGTAAGATAAAGACAGATGGAGAAAAGTATTACATATAACTATTTCTCACACAACTTGCCAGAGCCTGGGTATTAAAGGTCTCTTTCCTGGCCGCTTTTAATCCATCTTGCAATTTGCAGTGTTCGTTCTACCTGATGAATAACTGCTTTGTGGGTATTTTCGTTAAGGCCTTTTCCATTAGCAGTTACACTTGTGCCATAGGGATTTCCTCCTGCCTCATATACGGCATCTGATGTATATCCCGGAGCAGCTATAATTGCTCCCCAGTGAAACATGGTATTATAAAACGCAAGTAAAGTAGATTCTTGTCCGCCATGTGGGTTTTGTGCACTTGTCATTGCACTTACAACTTTATTAATCAGTTTCCCATGAAACCAGAGACTCCCGGTGGTATCCATAAACTGTTTCACTTGCGCGGGCACATTTCCGTAACGTGTAGGAAAGCTAAATATAAAAGCATCCGATTCGTCCAGATCATTCAGTGAAACCTCCGGAACAGTTTTGGTTGCTTCGAAATGAGATTTCCAGGCCGGATTAGCATCAATTGCATCCTGCGATGCTAGTTCAGGAACTTTTAAAAGTTTGGCTTCAGCGCCCGATTGTTGTGCAGCTTCAGTTGCCCACTTTGCCAATTGATAATTCGTGCCGGTCGAGCTGTAGTAGATAACAGCAAGTTTAATATTAGACATAATAATAAAGCCCTCCGTTTAGATGGGTGTTTAAGAAACGCCTTACCGGACGAATGGTTTTTAAATATGTGCAAACATGTATTTCTTGACTGTGAGGGGGGGGTAAATTATAAGTTCTTTATATAACCTATAAGGTTTCTAAAACCTTATAGGTTTTGATTAAGCACCTGCTAAACCAGTTGCTTCTTTTCGGTTCTCAGGCTTCCTATAAACTCAGGTATCTTTTCCATGTAGCCATCTTCACCCAATAACTTCACAAATGCACTTCCAACAATGGCACCATTGGCATATTGACAAGCTTTGCTGAAACTTTTATTATCCGAAATCCCAAATCCGATCATCGTCGGGTTTTTAAGGTTCATGTTCTTCAATCGGGTAAAGTAATCTTCTGTGACATCAGTTAGAGCAAGGTTTTTCCCTGTTGTAGATGATGATGACAACAAATAAATAAAGCCATTACTTAATTCGTCAATTTTTCGGATACGCTCGTCGGAGGTCTGGGGGGTGATTAGAAATATATTGCTCAGGTTACTTCCGCTGAAGCAATCTTTATACATTTCTTCATATTCATACATTGGCAGATCTGGCGCAATAACACCATCTACACCAACTTCTTTACAGGAAGCACAGAATTTTTCGACACCGTACTGAAGAATAGGATTAACATATCCCATCAATAGCACCGGAATAGAAACGCGCTTTCTAAGGTCTTTTAATTGTTCAAACAGAACCCTTAAAGTCATACCATTTTCTATCGACTTTAACGAACTGTTCTGAATAACCGGTCCGTCGGCTAATGGATCGGAGTAGGGTATACCTATTTCCAGGAAATCTGCTCCTGCTTTTTCAAGCGCCTCCGCGATATCCAAGGTGCTGTTGATGTTAGGGTATCCTGCAGTAAAATATATAGATAAAACGTTTTCTTTCTTCTGTTCGAAAAGTTGTTTAATTCTGTTCATTGTAATTGAGATATGAGATGTTAGATATGAGAATTGAGACGCAAGGAGTGCTTGATTTCTGTACCGCAAGGTTCATGAAATCATTTAATCCTCTTATCATCTGTGAAATCATTTATCTTAAAAGCCAAAGTAATTCATGTAATTGCTTAAGTCTTTATCGCCACGACCCGAAAGACAAACAACCACCGTTTCATCACCTTTAAATTTCATTTTATTTAAGTAAGCAAAGGCATGAGCACTTTCGATAGCGGGAATAATTCCTTCCAAACGAGTTAGTTCTAATCCTGCCTGCATCGCTTCATCGTCAGTAATACTCACGTATTGAGCACGCTTAGATATATATAAATGAGCATGTTGCGGCCCGATACCTGGATAATCCAATCCGGCAGAAATAGAATAAGGTTCTACAACCTGTCCATCTTCGGTTTGCATAACAATCGATCTGCTTCCATGTAAAACTCCTTCTGTTCCTAAAAAGGTCGTTGCAGCAGATTCGCCGGTATCAACGCCTTTTCCGCCTGCTTCCACAGCAATAAGCTGAACGTCCGGCTCGTCTAAAAAATGATAGAACATACCGATTGCGTTACTTCCTCCACCCACGCAGGCCAGAACATAATCAGGATTTTCTTTGCCTGTTTTTTCTTTCAGTTGCCATCTGGTTTCCTCCGAAATAATAGACTGGAGGCGTGCTACCATATCGGGATACGGATGCGGTCCAACAGCAGAACCGATTATATAATGTGTATCAACCGGATTGTTTATCCAATCGCGTAAGGCCTCGTTTGTGGCGTCTTTAAGTGTCTGACTTCCTGAAACTGCAGGGATAACTGTTGCTCCCATCATTTTCATACGCGCAACATTAGGCGCTTGTCTTTCAATATCAACAGCACCCATGTAAACCACACATTCAAGTCCCATTAAGGCACAAACTGTAGCAGTAGCTACCCCGTGCTGACCTGCACCGGTTTCAGCGATGATGCGTTTTTTGCCCAAACGTTGCGCTAAAAGTATTTGACCAACCGTGTTGTTTATTTTATGCGCACCTGTATGATTCAGGTCCTCGCGTTTTAAATAAATATTTGCGCCGTATTTCGCCGAAAGTCGCTTTGCTAAATAAAGAGGAGAGGGGCGACCCACATAATCTTTCAATAATTGCTGATACTCTTCCTGAAATCCAGGCTCATAAATTATGTCCAGGTATTTGGTTCTTAATTTCTCAACATTCGGATAAAGCATTTCGGGAATATACGCTCCGCCGAAAGCTCCAAAATATCCTTTTTCATTTACATGATAACTCATATTGTCCTCCAATCCCTAACCCGGGATTTTAATTTCGTTAAAAACTGATGTTAATTTTTCAATGTCTTTTAAACCAGGTTGCAGCTCAAATCGGCTGTTTAAATCCAGGGCATAAAGGCGTGTATCATTAATGCTTTTAATCTCAGCAAGATTTTCAATACTTAAGCCTCCGCTCAAAAAATAGGGCTTATCCAAGGTGTACTGATTTAATAATTCCCAGTCAAACGCTTTTCCCGATCCGCCATGTTCCTTGGTTTTAGTGTCGAAAAGAAAATAGTCAATCGCTTCATTGTATGAAGATAAATTGCTGAAGTCAAAGTTATTGTCTATCCCAAACGCTTTAATTACTTGAACGTTAAGATTCTTAATTTTCATACAAAGCTCAGGTTTCTCTGCGCCATGTAGCTGAACAGCATCAAGCTTATAGGTTTCAATCTTTTCTGCAATATCCTGGTAAGTGCTGTCAACAAATACGCCGGTTTTTTTAATCTCTGATGGTAATGAACTTAATAATTTAATATCCAGTTCAGCTGCATAACGCTTAGATTCAGGATAAAATATAAAGCCTATATAATCAGGTTCAAGCATCGCAAGTTGCTTGATGTTTTCAGCATCACGCATTCCGCAAATCTTCAGCTTTAATTTTTTTTGAATCATTATTTAATGGACACTAACGTTTTGAAACTTTTCAAGGCTTTTTTGCTCTTCAAAGATTCCTCGGCAATACCATAGCAATCAGAAAAGCTTTTCTCCGGATGTATAGTTTTAATGGCCAATGCTGCATTGCATAAAACAACTGCATTCTGTTCTGCTGTTCCACTTCCATTTAATACATCGCTGAAAATTTTAGCCGATTCCTGCACCGTTTCACCACCACCAATTAATTCAGCATTAATGGTTTTTAACCCAAGGCTTTCAATGGTTGATATAGTTTCGCCGGTGGATGTGAATGTTTTGAATGAGTTGGTTAATGAGATCTCGTCATATCCGCCTAAATCGTGAAGAATGGTATATTTCTTTTCAGTTTTTTGATAGAGGTAGGCATACAGTCTAGCCAGCTCTAAACTAAAAACTCCAACCATCTGATACTTTGGTTGTGATGGGTTAACCATCGGCCCTAACATATTAACGAAGGTTTTAACTCCCAAGTCTTTTCTTATTGGGGCGAGAGTTTTCATTGCCGGATGAAACAAGGGAGCATGCAGAAAGCAAATTCCGGCTTCATCCAGGCTTTGTTTTAATTTTGCCTTGTCGTTACTGAACTGATAGCCTAAAAACTCCATAACGTTGGATGAACCACATCCCGACGATACTCCATAATTTCCGTGCTTGGCCACGTTGTAGCCGGCACCCGCAACTACAAAAGAGGCAAGGGTAGAAATATTAAAGGTGTTTTTTCCATCGCCGCCTGTTCCGCACAGGTCTATTAATTCATAACCATCAAGTCCGGGCTTTAAACACAAGTCCAGCATCGCATCTCTAAATCCTTCAAGTTCATCAACCGTAATACTGCGCATGCAGTAAGTCGTTAAAAAGGCGGCCATTTGAGATGGATTGTATTTTCCGGTGGCAATATTGGTCAATATTTCTTTGGCCTGTGTTTTTGTAAAAGTTTTGTGTTCGAATAGGTGATTTAGTATGTCTTTCATTTTAGTGTGCCTTTTGGGCAAAAAAAAAGGTTGCTGTTAGAGCAACCCGGTTTATTTTAATATAAATATATAACCAATGGAATTGCTAAGGGTATAACATTTGCCACCACCAAGAAATATATAAAGTTGTTTTTCTCATCTATTGAAGCAAATATGCCGATATCTTTTGTGCTCTGCAAAAGTTTTATCAACTTTTTGAAAATGTTAAGACACATCTATTTTTAAAAGGGTTATTTTAGCCACAATGTATAGCAAACGAACGAAATATTTAATCTCATTAAAACAGAAGATCGGGAAATGGTCGTTGGTTCTTATCGGTGTCCTTCTTGCCGCTTTTGGTTTAAAAGGATTTTTATTGCCGAATGGCTTTATCGATGGTGGAGTAACGGGTTTGGCCTTATTAGCTAACCATATTACGCACATACCGGTCTCTATATGGTTAATAGCTTTTAACATTCCCTTTATATTAGTAGGTATACAACAGATAGGTAAATCCTTTGCCAGGAATACATTGATAGCTGTATTTGCCCTTGCAGTAGTTATCTATTTCTTCGACTTCCCGGTTATTACACACGATAAATTACTGATCTCAATATTTGGAGGCTTTTTTTTAGGTGCTGGTATAGGCTTAGCTATCAGAGGAGGCTGCGTGCTGGACGGGACGGAAATTATCGCTGTTTATATAAACAGGAAAAGTGTTTTCTCTATCGGTGATATAATTCTGCTGATTAATGTAGCCATTTTCGCTATCGCCGCTTTTATACTTGGCATTGAAGCTGCTCTTTATTCCATCCTGACTTATCTATCGGCCTCAAAAACAGTGGATTTTATTATTCAAGGGATTGAGGAGTACACAGGTGTCACGATTGTTTCCGCAAAAAGTAAAAGCATTAAGCAAGCGATAATAACCGAGCTGGGGCGAGGCGTAACAATTTATAAGGGCGAAAGAGGATATGGTGGTCAGGAGGTTGAAAAAGAAATTGATATTGTTTTTACCGTCGTCACCCGTTTAGAGGTTTCCAAAGTGAAAGAAGTAGTTAAGAAGATTGATCGCAAAGCCTTTATTGTGATGAATGTAATTACCGAAACGAGTGGTGGTATTATAAAAAGACGACCATTGCATTAATCCAAAAAGAAGCGGTAGTTCCCTTTTGAAATATCTGAGCGTCCATCCTTACAATTCTCTGATTATACAGGTTTAAACCAATGTTGTTTTTAAGGTCCTGGGATTCAGGATGGTGCAGGATGGCGTTTTAATAATTATTCCGCAGATTTGACCTGACTAACAGAACCTATTGGAAGTATTATCAATTTGTTAATCTACCTGGATTTTCTTTAAACCGATAATATGTGAATGTGGAATGTGCTGGTTTTGAAAATAATTGCTCATCAATTAGTTCATTATAAACCGTAACATTATGCAAAAAACGATTACAAAAACAGCAGGCTCCCGACAGTGGCGGGGTTCAACTTTCCAATTCTTACTTGCCGCCTATTTCCTTTTACTTGCTAGCGCTACAGCATTTGGCCAAAAGCAGATGGAAAATCTTGGAAGGGGAGTAGTTGCCGTCCGTACCAGCACCTCCGAGGTATACATCGGCTGGCGTTTATTAGGTACCGATCCTTCAGGCATTGGATTTAATATCTATCGCGGAACAACCAAACTAAATTCAACACCGATTACCAGTTCCACAAATTATGTCGATAATATTTCAACAAACAGTACGTACACAGTCAGACCAGTAATCAATGGTGTTGAGCAAACAGCATCATCAGGCGCAACCGTCTGGAGCCAGCAGTATCTGACAATTAATCTTCAAAGACCTGCCGGGGGTACCACTCCCACAGGGGAGGCTTACACCTATTCTCCCAATGATTGTAGTCCGGGTGATTTAGACGGCGACGGAGAGTACGATATTGTTGTACTGTGGACCCCAAGCAATGCAAAAGATAACTCTCAGTCTGGTTATACCGGTAATGTCTACATTGACGGCTACAAGCTGGATGGTACACGTTTATGGCGAATCGATTTAGGTCGAAATATTCGTGCAGGAGCTCATTACACTCAATTGATGGTGTTCGATTTGGATGGTGACGGAAAAGCTGAAGTAGCGTGTAAAACTGCTGATGGCACAAAATCGGGTACGGGACAGGTGATTGGAAGCTCAACGGCTGACTATCGCAATTCAAACGGATATGTTCTAAGCGGTCCTGAATTCCTCACGGTTTTTAGCGGACAGACTGGCGCAGCTTTGGCTACCAAGGATTATATCCCCGCAAGAGGAACGGTTTCTTCCTGGGGTGATAGCTATGGCAACCGGGTAGACCGTTTTATATCAACCATCGCATACCTCGATGGCAGCAGACCGAGTCTAATAATGGGTCGTGGATATTATACTCGTTTAGTAAGGGCTGCCTGGGATTTTAGAAATGGCACCTTGACAAACAGATGGACCTTCGACAGCAATAATTCAGGAAATAGCGCCTATTATGGGCAAGGAAATCATCAAATGACCGTAGGAGATAGTGATGGAGACGGCCGCGACGAGATTTTTAATGGATCTTCAGCGATTAACGATAATGGTTCCGGCTTATGGTCTACAGGTTTGGGGCATGGTGATGCCCTGCACATGTCGGATATCAATCCGGACAGACCGGGTCAGGAAGTTTGGATGTGTCATGAAGAAGCATCCTCCAACGGTGGTATTGGCTTGAGTTTAACGGATGCAAAAACTGGTTCTCTTATATGGAATGTTCCCGGAACCGGCGATATTGGTCGCGCCATGACATCCGACATTGACTCGCGATACAAAGGAATGGAGGTTTGGGGATCTACTGGTGGTGGTGTATATTCCTGCACAGGCACGCTGATATCATCAACCAAACCGACTATTAATTGGGGCTTGTGGTGGGACGGAGATCTTCAGCGTGAAATATTAGACGGTACCAAACTTGATAAATGGAATGCAGGTAGTATCAGCAGACTGTTTACTTTTTACAATTACGGCGGTGCCAAGGAAATTAACGGCACTAAAGCAAATCCAAATTTTAGCGCAGACATTCTAGGAGACTGGAGAGAAGAAGTGGTTTACCGATCCTACGATGATACGAAACTGTTGGTTTTTACAACAGTTATCCCCGCCGCCAATCGCTTTTATACATTTATGCACGATCCTCAATACCGCTGCCAGGTAGCTCAGCAAACTTCGGCTTATAACCAGCCGCCGCATACTGGTTTCTATTTCGGTGGTGGCATGGCGACACCGCCAACGCCCAATATCTATTTAACGGGTACAACCATCAGCGGCACCTTTAAAATGCTGGCACGCCATAGTGGCAAAGCACTCGATGTATATCAGAAAAGTGTTGCAAATGGGGGTAATATAGTGCAGTGGACATACAATGGAGGTAATAATCAAAAATGGGTAGTTAGCAGTGTTGGTGGAGGGTATTATAAAATCATAAATCTGAACAGCGGATTGGCTCTGGACGTAGCGGCTGGTTCTCTTGCCGATGGAGGAAATGTTATTCAGTATGCTTATAATGGCGGAACCAATCAGCAATGGGCAATTAACGATCTTGGAAATGGATATTACAGTATCATAAATAGAAAAAGTGGAAAAGCGCTGGATATCGATGGAGGTTCAACAGCAGATGGCGCTAACGCGTGGCAATGGACCTATTTGAGTGGCACAAACCAGCAGTTTAGCTTAAATGCAGTTTCGAGCACGAATGGCGTATTGGGTATTTCTGATTCTCAGACATTGGAATTAACAGCTTCTGTATCTTCTAGTCCGGTGGTATATCCGAATCCTTCAACGAGTAGATTTAACTTACAAGTTCCCGGCAAATTTAAGTTTACCATAGCAGATCAGTTGGGTAAAGAAGTTGAAAAAGGGCAAGGGGAAGATAAAATTGAAGTGGGAAATAATCTTACTCCAGGGGTGTATTTTATAACCATACAGAGTAATGATAAAGTAGAGACGTTCAAAGCTATTAAACAATAAATTAATTTTTTTTTACAAAAAAGGGAGGTGTAAATCTCCCTTTTTTAATAATTGGTCAGAAGAAGTCCTTATTTAATCAAAGGATCTCTTTCTTTAGCAAAGAGCTCAAATACCTTTTTATCTACCCAGGCGGGAAGTAATTTATTCATCAGTACAGCAAGTTTACCCTGGGCCGTCATTATCAGTGTTCTTTTTCGATTTATCACGCCCGAAACAATAATTTTGGCAACTTCATCGGCACTCATCATTTTACCTTCATCCATACTGGTTTCACCTTGTGAGGCACCATCTTTGGCTAAAGCGGTATTGCGAATATTTGAAGCCGTAAATCCCGGAGCGGCAATCATTACATGGAGGCCTGTTTTTAAATTTTCGACCCGCAGTGCCTCCAGAAAGCCATTCATTGCAAACTTTGAAGCAGAATAACCTGTACGTCCAGGCAAGCCGCGGTATCCGGCAATCGAGGAAACCCCGACAACAGAACCCTTGTTTTTTAACAATTCCGGCAAAGCATATTTTGTACAGTAAACGGTGCCCCAGAAATTAATATCCATCAAATTCCGAATAACTACCAAATCCAAATCATTAAACAAGGCGCGCATGCTTATTCCGGCATTATTGATCAAAACATCAATACGGTTAAATGTGTGCGTTGCCTGTTTGATTAAAAGCTCACAATCCTCTTCCTTCGAAACATCACATTGCACAGCAATAGCTTTAATGCCATAACTTGTTTCGAGTTGTTCGGCAATTTCACATAAGGTAACATACTGGCGCGCCCCTAATACCAGGTTGGCTCCCTGACGAGCAAATTCTTCTGCGCATGCTTTCCCGATTCCGGACGAAGCTCCTGTAATGATGACGGTTTTATTTTTTAAGGACATGGGATTTGAGGTGAAAGGCCAAAGGTAAAAGCCCAGAAGGAAATTTAAAAGCTTTTATTAGTGATTAAGTATAAGACTGAACGGATTATTTAAGTAAGGAATTCTCGTACGGAACCCTGGTTATTATCGATCTTCCCAAAGTAATTTCATCCACATATTCAATTTCGCCCCCAAAAGCTATGCCCCGGGCAATTGTGGTAAACTTTACAGGGAAGTCTTTTAGCTTTTTATACAGATAAAATATGGTGGTGTCGCCTTCCATGGTAGCGCTTAACGCTAAAATAACTTCTTTTATCTCGCCAGCCTGAACTCTTTCTACAATCGATTCAATGTTCAAATCAGATGGACCGATTCCATCCATCGGCGAAATAAGTCCGCCTAAAACATGATAAACACCGTTGTACTGATTGGTGTTTTCAATAGCCATAACATCACGGGTATCCTCAACCAAACAAACCAGGGCTTTATCTCGTTTCTTACTTGAACATATTTCGCAAATAGAACTGTCAGAAATGTTTTTACACACTTCACAAAATCGAATTTCCTTTTTTAGTCTGGTTAGTGCATCACTAAATCTCTCGACATCTTGTGCCGGTTGATTTAGCAGATGTAACACCAAACGCAATGCCGTTTTCTGTCCTACACCCGGAAGTTTAGAAAATTCGGAAACTGCATTTTCAAGTAATCGGGAAGAGAAATTCATTGCGTAAAAATAAGGAATCGACGAGTATTATTTAATTGTATTAATGAAATTTAATGAATCTCAACTTAGCAGTCTCACTAATACTTTTAATCGGTATAATTCCTTTAGTCACTGTAATTCCGTTAACAATCAGCGCAATCCATTCAATCAGTGTAATCCTTTTAATCAGTGTAATGCTTTTAATATATCTTTATATTTTTAGAACTAAAATTAAGCTATGTCGCCGGGAGTATTATTATCATTTATAGTAGGCTATTTTACCTTATTGATTGCAGTATCCTACTTTACATCAAGAAAATCCTCAGATAACTCAACCTTTTTTATCGCAAACCGCAACTCCAGGTGGTATCTGGTTGCTTTCGGCATGATTGGTACCGCCTTATCAGGTGTAACGTTTATTTCTGTGCCCGGTGCGGTTGGAAAGGGAGGCTTCGGTTACTTTCAATTTATTCTGGGAAATGCTGTTGGATTTGTGTTAATCGCTACTGTTTTACTCCCGCTATACTATCGGATGAATCTCATTTCCATTTATACCTACCTGGAAAAGAGATTAGGATATTGGAGTTATAAATCAGGGTCGATGATCTTTTTAATATCCCGTACCATTGGTTCGGCGTTTCGATTATACCTGGTAGGTATCGTTTTACAGAAGTTTATTTTTGACGCCTGGAATGTTCCGTTTTGGGTAACCATCACTTTGTGTTTAATTTTAATCTGGTTGTACACATTCAGGGGCGGATTGAAAACTATTATCATTACCGATACACTGCAAACAGTTTTTCTATTGCTGTCTGTCATGCTTTCGATCATATTCATTGCTAAAAGCCTGGATTTCGATGTAGCAGAAACATTTGAAGCGGTTAAAGAAAGTTCGTATTCCAAAATTTTTTTCTGGGAAGATTTCCTGGGTTCGAAATCGCATTTCATAAAACAGTTTCTCGGAGGAGTTTTTGTCACCCTGGCCATGACTGGTCTTGATCAGGATTTAATGCAGAAGAATCTAAGCTGTAAAAACATTGGTGAAGCACAAAAAAATATGCTAACCTTTACAGGAATTTTCGTGGTGATAAATTTATTTTTTCTCAGCGTAGGCGCTTTGCTTTATATGTTCGCTGCCCAAAACAATATTGATGTTGCTTCTTTCAGAACTCCCGATCATCTGTTTCCTGAAATTGCTTTGAATCATCTTAATATTATCCCCGCAATAATTTTTATGGCCGGATTAACTGCTGCAACCTTTGCAACAACCGATTCTGCTCTGACCGCTCTGACTACTTCTTTTTGCATCGACTTCTTAAATTTTAATAAGTACAAGGATCAAAATTCGCCCAAATTGGTGCGGACGCGCCATATAGTACATGTTGTTTTTTCGTTTTTGATGCTGCTGGTGATCCTCGGATTTAAAGTGATCAACAATGATTCGGTAGTAAACGCTATTTTTAAAGCAGCCGGGTATACGTATGGCCCATTGCTGGGATTGTTTGCATTCGGAATGTTTACCCATCGAGGTGTTAACGATAAACTTGTGCCGTTTATCTGTGTTTTATCACCTGCTATTTGTTTTGTTCTTGATCTGAACTCAAAAGCCTGGAGCGGTTATGTGATCGGATTTGAGCTGATAATTTATAATGCGCTAATTACGTATCTTATGCTGTTGTTTACTAGTAGAAGTACAGAAGAGCAAACAACTTTTTAATTTTTAATATTTTGGGACTATGACAAGTGATGAACAGATAAGAAACGCTTTCGATAATAAAGATTGGCAGGAAATTAAGGTAACCGATTCCTGGCAGATTTTTAAAATAATGGCCGAATTTGTAGATGGCTTTGAAAAGCTTGCAAAAATTGGCCCCTGTGTATCCATCTTCGGTTCCGCAAGAACAACCAATGAAAACAAATATTACAAACTCGCTGAAGACACCGCACGTTTACTGACGGAAAAAGGATATGGTGTAATTTCCGGCGGCGGACCCGGTATCATGGAAGCCGCCAATAAAGGGGCTTATGAAGCAGGCGGTAAATCGGTTGGTTTGAATATTGAACTTCCATTTGAGCAATTTCATAATAAATATGTCGACAGGGATAAGCTCTTAGAGTTTGATTATTTCTTTGTGCGAAAGGTGATGTTTATGAAATATTCTCAGGGGTTTATAATTCTTCCCGGCGGTTTTGGCACAATGGACGAAATGTTCGAAGCGATCACTTTAATACAGACAGGTAAAATAGCACGTTTTCCGATCGTTTTAGTGGGTTCTGATTATTGGAGTGGTTTACTGGACTGGGTGAATAAACAAATGATCGAGGCTGGTAATATCAGTGCTGAAGATCTAAACCTTTACAGACTGGTAGATACTGCCGAAGAAGCAGCAGAGCATATCTTTAGATTCTATAACAAGTATGTTTTGAAACCGAATTTTTAAAATTCATCTTTTGGTGGCCTTTTCTGCTTTGATTTGTTTGAAACGATACTGATTTGCTAAGGCTGATTGTCCGGGGTTGAAATAGTTTTTTATTTCAATCCCTCGAAGCCATCTTTTACATCGTTCCAAAACTCATCAAGAGCAATGATCCTTGGTTTGAAAAATGAGATCAGTTTTGGCCAGTCTTCTCTTTTAAACACATTCGCGCCCTCGAGTACTTTTATAATCCGGCAAAAGGATTTACCCTGTTCGTCCAGAGCATGTTTTTCCCATTCCCATTCCTCATCTAATGTCGTGTGGAGTAAATCTTTAAATTCTTCGAATTGTTCAAAAAAAAGTTCCTGAATACCCACATCAGGATGTCTGATTTCTATTGCAATAAATGCCCTGTTTTTATCGGCATCCATTTTGAAAAACACATATTTTAAACCTGTTTTATAATTGAGCCAGTTTGTTTTTGCCCCCTCGGATGATAATTGAGGAGACAGATACTGACCAAAATTTGTCCAAAACTCTTGTCTCAATTGCGAAGCTTGCTCTCGGGTGTACATTGATACAAAGGTATTAAACCAGACCATTTCGAGCTAAATAATGAAATTATTGTGTTTTCTGTAAGATTATCGATCAAACATTTGCGCCTGAAATTGTTAATAATTGATAAACCCATATAAGTTTGAACTTTCGGAAAAACAACTCCTGGATTAAATCTCTTGCAAAATTTGGCCTCGCGGCAAAAGGAACTGTTTATTGTTTAATTGGGATGCTGGCCTTTATGTCTGCATTCAAAATCGACGGACAACGTTCACAGCAGTCGGATAGAACGGGTGCTTTTAAATTCATTCTGGATCAGCCCGCTGGAAAAATAATTCTTTCAATAATAGCAATCGGACTTTTATCGTACAGTATCTGGCGGTTTCTTCAAAGTTTTCTTGATACTGAAAAAAAGGGAAATAAAGCTGGTGGCCTGGCAAAACGCTTTAGCTATTTTTTTAGTGGTTTAACTTATCTGTCTATCTTCTATTTCTCTGTTCGGTTTCTTTCAAAAAATGGAAGTCAGGCAGGAGGAGGTTCCAAACAGGATGTCGCGGCAAATGTTTTACAGCAGCCTTCCGGTCAATTTTTACTAGGTATTGTGGCTGCAATCATGGCAGCTAATGGCATTTATCAAATCTGGTATGGTAATTCTGAAAAATACCGGAAACATGTTAATCTTCAGGAACTTGATAAAAAGGCATCCGGCTCTTTGTTAAGAGCGGGGAAAATAGGCTATATCTCAAGGGGAGTGGTATGGCTGGTAATAGCTTTTTTGTTTTCAAAGGCGGCATTACACAACAGGGCGGCAGAAGCAGGTGATACCGGCTCGGCTTTTAGCTTTATTCAGCAAAGTAGCTATGGCACATATTTGCTGGCAGCTTTAGGCCTGGGTTTAATTTGTTATGGAGTGATGAACTTTATTAGAGCAGCTTTTGAAAAATTTAAGCATTAATTTTTTGCCTCGGATGATGGTAGTTCGTATTCAAACAAAATTGTATTATATTCATTTTTAATTAAAACACTTTGCATGGAAACTATTGAATTTACAATAAACGGTCAGGTTTATACAGCAGAAGAGACTGAAGGAATGTATTCTATTGTTCGTGATGCCACTTTTATTGGCCAGATGTATAAGGAGAAAAATAAAGGATGGACATGGGAGGGACCGACCAGAATCAGTAAAGACCATCCTTGGCAAACCATAGGAGAAAAGATTGATAAACACCTATCTAACTTGCATCCGGTTAAATAGACCTTCGAAATCCTCAACCGACTTTTCTGCTGATTTTATCTTAGTTTTAATCGTCGGAGGAATATTTTTTTGGATGAAAGAAGGAGAGAAATGGTTATAGATTATTAAGTAAGAAAGTAGAATTCAAATTGGTTCTTTCGACATAATTATAATCTATTGGATTATTTTTGCTTCTTCCTTTCCCTCAACCTGACCTTTATCCTGCTCTTTTTCATGGATAATTCCAGAAATTTCTTCAGTGAAGATAAGGCCAATTTTTGCTGCGTGTTCTGCTGCCTCAACTGCATTGTCAATTATTAGCATTTCTACTTTCTCGCTACTTAGATCTTCTCTGATTTTGATAGCTATCTTCTCTCTTTGTTCCAGTTGTACGTCGCGGATGTAAATAGCCAAAACGCGACCTGGAAATTTCTTTACAACTTCCTGATAAATTTTAGGGTCTTCCTGACCGCTGTCGCCTATTAAAACAAAGTTTAAGGTAGGATAGGTTAGCAGAATATTTTCGATCTCTTTAAATTTATGTCCCATATGTCCGCCACTACTAAAAAGCTTATTATTTTGCAGGCCGAAATCCCGTAACAGGAGAGGACCCTCCGGAATGTTATTAAGATCCAGAAATTCCTTAAGTAAATCATACATATTCCATGGGCTGCTGGAAACGTAAAAGAACGGATTGTTGCGTTTGCCGTTTCGGCCCAGCTGCAGCGACCGGTAAAAAGCAGAAACTCCTGCAAATGGCAAACGGGTTCTGGCGTTATGTAAAAAAACTGTACGAGACATTTTTAAGAGATTGGTAGCAGAAGTTTCGACTATCGTGTCGTCAATATCGCTGATAATTCCGTATTCGGCATCCGCCGGCGGAACCAGCACTTCGGCAAAAACCTTTAGTTCTTTTTCAAATGGTATTGGAGCATGTGTCAATTCAATCTCCATAAGATGCCAGATATCCGCCGGCTCAATTGGATAGGTGGGCTCAATGTTAATCATGTAATATCCCTCCTCATCTGTAACCATTTGGTGCATCTGATCCTGAAAACGAACATTTAAAACAGCATGGGGTATTTCATCGCTTTCAAAGCGTTTGTACATATTTACCAAATTGTTTAATATGGTATCTTTATCGCCGGATGCGGCAATTCGTTTGTCTTCTAATACCCTGCCTTTTAGATAAAGCCGATTAACTGTTCCGTAACTGCGATATGGAACTATTTGTACCGGATCATTTAACCCGAGTTTTTTTCTCAGATCAGATTTCAAGTTGTCGAATTCGTTGTCTATCAGATTTATTGAATCAGAAAATAGTTTCTTCCACATTTAAATATCGGTTGAATTTAAATTAACAGTTCTTCCTCTTCTGTGTTTGAAGGGTATCTGAGTTTCAAAAATAAGAAGAACATTCTTGAAAGGTATATTGCATATAGTCCTCATTCTGATGAAGAATTTGAATATTAAAAATTTAAAAAATTGTTTGTTTTCAATTATATTCCCGACATTTGGTTATTAACAATTTTTATAATGCAAAAAGGAACAGTAAAATTTTTCAATGAAACTAAAGGTTTCGGTTTCATCGTACCATCAAACGGAGATAGCGATATCTTTGTTCACTCTTCAGGTTTAGTTGATAACATTCGTGAGAATGATACAGTAGAATATGAAGTTGAACGCGGTAAAAAAGGTTTAAACGCAGTAAATGTAAAGGTTATATAATCAATACTTTATTTTAAAATCTTACAAGCATCAGCCAAAAGCTGATGCTTTTTTTTGTCCCCTATTTTCGTCATAAAGCCTTTGTCGATTTACAAGCATTTGCAACTTATTAGAAGTCAATTCCGTATCAGTGTACAACTTAAAGAAATTTACAAAGCGATAAACTAATTTGAAATGCTTTGTGAGATTGTATCACAATATGAATAAAATAAATTTAGCCGTTATTGACGACGATGAAATGTATGTACTCACTGTTAAGAAGCTTTTAGAAAGGATAAAATTTACAGAGAGAACAGTGTATTTCGAAAACGGAAAAGTAGCTTTAAACTATTTCGATGAATATATTAACAAGGCAGATTTAATTCCCGAACTCGTTCTTCTGGATCTTAATATGCCGGTTACAAATGGCTGGCAGTTTATTAAAGAATTTAGAAAACTCAAAACGAAAATCGATAAGAAAATTACTATCTACATGATCAGTAATACCATAAATGAAGAGGAAATTAGGAGAGCTAAAGAGATAGAGGAGGTTACCGAATTTGTTTGTAAGCCGGTAACTATGCAGACGCTAACAAATTTGTTAAGCAGCATGAATTAAATTAAACCAAATACAATTAGTTAAAGGAGAAATCAAAGGCATAACTGCCTAAGATCTCTCCTTTTTCTTTACAGAATTATTTTGAGCCTCCCATACCGCCACCGGTATCATCATTAATAATTGCTTTTTTGCTCTTTTTTACGCTTGATTTTAGCTTACCAAACCGATAGTTTAAGCTAGCAGAATAGGTTCTTAAATAGCTTTGATTATTGCTTTCCTGTGTAAAATCATTACCGTTGGTTTCGCTTATGTAATACCGGTATTTTGCAAAAGGGTTATTAGCTGAGGCAGAAAAAGAAAGCTTCTCTTTGATCAGATCTTTATTCACGCTGAATGAGGATCCAATGAAGCTATTCGAAGTTCCCTGCAAACTTAAATTAGGCCCCTGCATATTCATATTGGCATTTATACGCCAACCTTTATTTAGCGAATAGCCCGAAGAGCCCGAAACATAATACATCAGACCTTGATTTTCGACTATTACATTATTTACCAAAGCTGTTACATGTCCGTATCCCGCATGGGCGTTCAAACTTAAATTCCATTTTTTAGTTAATGGGTAGTTGACGTTGGCATTTCCACCAATCACCTGGGCTTTTCCTGTATTGTCAAAACTTGAGCGCGTAATATTAGTTGCTGCATTTAAAATTGAAATTGGCATAACTAGCTTATTGTAAAATTCATAGCTTAAGCCGATGTTAAATGAACCCTTTTTGAAATTGCTGTATTTCAATTCAATTCCGCTTGCTGTTGCCGCCCTGAGATTGGGATTGCCACTCGATTCGAAATTTGGGTTAGAACGATCAACAAAAGGATTAAGTTGATAAATCCCTGGACGCTTTATCTTACGTGAATACCCTAAGGTTAAACTGCTCATGTTTTTTAGCTTTCTATTTATTGAAACCGACGGAACAAGATTAAGATAGCTTTTTTGCAATTGAGATGAGGTGGAGATAAAATCAGCATCAATTAAGGTCTGTTCCAGGCGTAATCCTCCTTTAAATCCCCAGTTTTTCAAATTGTACTGATAGGAATTATAGATACTGTAAATACTTTGTTTGTTCTTGAAATTATTACTGCGGCTGTTATCTAACGCAAATACCCCATCGGTGTTTAGTGTATCATATCTGAAATTGCTTGTATTATTTCTTAATATTCCTTTTACGCCGGCTTCTATAGTGAGTTTTCTAACAGGATGCACATAATCTATCTGGAAGGCTTGCTCTGAAGACCTGCCTTTATTTAGTTGTTTATAATCAGGCCGGCTATACGACTCGGAGTTGCTTACGATCAAATTGCTGAAATTATCGTTCCCATATTCGAAAAACCGGTACGAGGTAGTCAATAAACGGTTTTTATCCGACTTAAATCCCATTTGATAATTAAAGGCTACATCAAATCCACGTCCTTTTCCTGTGTTTTTGTTCAGAAGAGTATAGCTCTGAATAACTTCGTTATCCTTTCTTAAAAATGATTCTTGATCGCTCGTTCCATCGTTTCTATTTCCATTGATATTAACCTGGCCTGATATAAGATTCAACGTATCAATTTCATAACTTAATTCGGATCCGAAGTAAGCGCTTCTGTTATCAGATTCTCGAAGGGCAGTTTGTTTCAAACTTGTGCTTGTTGTGAATCTGTTGTTTGTATTGGTTGTTGATGGATTATTGTAAATACTTCCTCCGCCGTAGCCCGAAGTTCCGAACTTACCTTGTTTTACGGTAAAAGATCCTCCAAACCCAGGTCCACCTACTGGAAAACGCTCATTTACGTTAAGACTTCCATTATATCCATTGTCAACTTTTTTATTGGTAATGATATTGATAATCCCAGCGAGACCATCGGCGTCATATTTTGCCGGGGGCGTGGTTATTACTTCAATCTTTTCTATACTGGAAGCTGGCATACTCCTTAAAATATCCTTTGGATTTCGCTCCACCATACTGGAAGGTTTGCCATTAATCAATATTTTATAGTTTTTATCTCCTTTCAGTTGAATGTTATCTTCTGCATCTAAAGATAGGAGAGGCACTTTGCGCATCATTTCCAACACGTTTGAACCTTTACTTTCCGGGTCGGCTTGCAGATTATACGAGATTCTGTCAATTTCCTGTGTCATAATCGGTTTGTCCCCGGTAATCATTACTTCCTTTAGCTTGGTAGATGACTTTGTGATATAAATAATACCAATGTCCTTGCTTTTTATCGTGCTGTCTCTCAAATCGACGTTAACCGTTTTCGGCATAAAACCAAGGGCCACAATTTTCAGGGAATACATTTGTGGCTTAAGTTCCTTAAAACTAAATGATCCATTAGCTTTTGATAAACTTGCTTTTACAGCTAAATTTTTATCGGTTTTTAAACTCACGGTAATATAGTCGAGCGGCTTTTGGGTAATAGAATCTGCAATTATACCCGAGATTTTTTGATCAGGTTTGGATTGGGATGTCGCTGTTTTATTTAGCGAAAGCATAGCTCCGAGCAGGAGCAACAAGGCTTGGGTTTTCATGGCTTAATTGTTTGTGGTTATCGTTTGCATAATAAAAACAAAGGAAAGGACATCCTAAAAAGAAAGCTATTACAATTAGGTCGATTGGTAGAACGGATCGGTAAACTGCTGAATGTTTTCGGTGAACGTTCTGGGGATGATAACAATAAGTAGGAGTGGAGGATGAAATTAAACGGTAAAATAAGACGTGGGCCTTATAAATCGCATTTCATTGCTTGTAAAAAGCTTTCCAGTGACTGGAATTCTATGGAATTTTGATTTTGAGTGAACAACCACCTGGTATCGGATTCAGAATCAAGTATTTCGACCGAAATATCAGCATCTACACCCGCTGTAATTTCAAAACCTTGTCTCAGCAAGGCTCGCTTCGTCCAGAATGCCGAGGCGCCTTCGCCAATAACTCGAATCGCCCTTCCACTATTTTGGTGGATATTGAAAGTGCCGGTAGACTTATCGAACAACACCCCTGCTTTATCAAAAGCTGATTCAAAGGTTCCGTTCAGGACCAATTCTTCAGGGGAACCGGCTTCAAGATTACCGTCCTTCGTTAATAGCCAGATTTTATCCGCAACCTGTAATGCAAGATCGAGTTCGTGGGTTGAAATCAAAATCCCTTTATTGGTTTTACGTGCCAATTGATGCAGAAGACGCATCAGTTCGATACGGCTTGGCAGGTCAAGATGCGCTGTGGGTTCGTCAAGTATAATGAGCGGAGTATTTTGCGCCAAAGCCCGGGCAAGCATCACTTTCTGACATTCACCGTCACTAAGTTGACTCACTTTTCGATTTAAAAACGTTTCTACATGTGTAGATTCAATAGCCCACTGAACGATCCTTTTATCTTCGGCATTCAATCTTCCCAACCATCCGGAATAAGGATATCTGCCCAGCGACACCAAAGAATAAACATCCAGGTTGGCTGATTTTACGGAATCCGTAAGTACTAAACTGATTTTCTTCGCCAGTTGATCCGGCCGTAGCTTAAAAATATTTTCACCATCAAGTTCCACCATCCCGCCCAACGAATTCTGGAGGCCTGAAACAGTTCGCAACAATGTGGACTTCCCGGCGCCATTCGGGCCCAAAAGACAGATAAGTTCGCCTGCGTGAATTTCAGCATTTATAGGTCCGGCTACCCGTTTTTCACGTTCAGAGCCGGCCTTATATCCAACCGATAGGTTTGTAGCTTTTAATAAATGCTCGTGTTCCATTAAAAACCTCTTAAATTATTTCGGCTCACAATAACCCAAATCACAACCGGAGAGCCTATTAATGCGGTAATAACGTTAATTGGCAATGCGGTTTGGCTTCCGGGCATTTGCGAAATAATATCGCATCCAAGCATTAAAGTTGTTCCTATAAGGCAGCTCCCCGGGATAAGAATTCGATGATTGGAAGTATTAAAAAGCGATCTCGCCAGATGAGGAACGGCTATCCCGATAAATCCGATTGGCCCGCAAAAAGCCGTAATGCTTCCTGCCAGGATACTCGTGCTGCATATTATTAAAATTCTGGCCCGATTGACGGTCAATCCCATACTGCGTGCATAATTCTCGCCCAACAAAAGAGCATCTAAAAGCTTTGAAGAGGAAAAGGAGATAAATAATCCAATTGCAATAACGACAATCAGCACATGTAAATGATGTTCGCTAACACCACCCAGCGAGCCGAAGGTCCACAACAGGTACTCCTTAATCTGATCTGGCGCACTGAAATATTGCCAGATACTAATAATTGAGAGCGTAATATTAGCGATCATAACGCCGACAATAAGCATTATAATATTGTCTTTTAAAGAGGTTGAAATTGCAACGATCAGCATCATGATCAAGGCTGCACCCACAGAAGAGGCAATAATTATCAACCAGCTTCCGCTGATTCCAAGCTCCTTAATGGTATATAAACTTGTAACACTTCCTGCCGAAAGCATGATTAAAGCAACACCTAAACTTGCTCCCGCAGTGATACCCAATACAGACGGGCCGGCAAGTGGGTTTCGGAACAGCGTCTGCATTTGCAGTCCGCTTACTGAAAGACCGCAGCCTACTAAAATCGCTGTAATAGCCTTAGGTATACGTATTTTCTCAACGATATATGCCCAAGCCTCATTATCGGACCCTAAGGATAAAAATATTCTTATGACGTGCTTTAAAGGGATTTCTACCGAACCTAAAGCTACATCCAGAATAAAGAACACCAGCAATAAGAGAATCAGAGCGCCAATCAGTACTTTCTTCACCGGACTAATGGCTCCGTTAAGGTACTCGTTATACAGACTCGTGTTTTCGCTCATTATAAGATTTGTTTGTAGTAAACAAGCGTGTGCCTAGGTAAAAGTTCGGGATGCAATATTTTGATCAGATCGGATAAAACTATATGAGGGTTTACTACACCTGACTCCCAATAGTCGTTTGATCCTAAGTCGTTTACTTTTTTATTGAAATTAAAAATGGTGTTGCTCTTATAAGGCTTGAAAAAGGTATAGCGGATATCATTTGCGGCAATATCTGCTTTGCTATTCGCCGTCCCGGAGTTTATCCAGTAATCGGCTTTTAAAGCAATTGGTGCAACAGATTCGAAACTTAATCCCATGGTTCCGGTACCTTTAATATCCGACCAGGAATAAGAAGCACCGGCATCCCTGAAAAATCTGGTCATAAAACTGGTGCCGTCGGGGACAAACCAGGATCCTTTATAAGGCATTCCAACTATGATACTGGGTTTATTCTCTGCATTTCTCCCGATAGTGGCTAAACGATTGTACTCTTGTTCGATCTTTTCAAACTTATTGTTTACCAGTTCCTCTTTATTAACTAATGCTGCCATTAGTTTTACCCATTCTGCCCGACCCAATGGAGTGTTTTCAAGCCATTCGGAGACCAGCAAGACCGGAATTCCGGCATCGATTAAAGTTTGATAGCGACTAAAACTTGCACTTGGATTTCCCATAGCCATCAGCAGGTCCGGATTTATTGATATGACAACTTCCGGGTTGATGGCACCTTCTTCACCGATCTCCTTTACTTTACCTGATTTGATATTTGCTATGACTTTGGGAGATGTGACGTATTGCAGACTCCCGAGTCCGACCAAAACATCCGAAGACTCAGCAAAATCGGCCATGGCGATTTGTAATGAGGACATTCCAATCAGCTTATTAACCGGGATTTCTATAGCTTGCGATTTTTTATAGCCTTTAGGAATAGCATTACCTCTTTTAATCAATACATATTTCAGCGTATCTGTTTTTGTGCCCAAATAGTTCAATATCTTAACTACCTTATAGTCATCAAAATATTCAATATCAAAACCTTTAGCGTATTTAATGTAGCTTTTTACAAAAGGCTTCTGATTTGTTTCTTTCTGCTGAGGAGCTGATTTAGCAGATTCAGGCTGGCTGCATTCTGAGCTCACTAAACTAATGACCAATAAGGTGAAAAATACCGATAGGGGGGAGCGAGCCAGGAAATTCGATTTCCTGCAAGCTGAATGTGAATTCCTGCGTTTTTGTATCATAATTCTCCGGGCCTTTCTTCCGAAAGCATGAGTGAAATTTCCAAGGCAGGTCTTCTGACTTCCTCTAAACTGACAGCCTTCCCATTCGCGAAAGCGAAAAGTGGCATCATGCAGTTGTCGTATTTGAGGTTACAGCAGCGGAGACTGTTCCGGATTTACACCGGTATTCCCTATTAAAGCGGCCTGTTAGGGCCTGCTACCTTCGGCGCAAAACTAATGAAAATATGTAGAATTTTTTGATTGTGATCTTGTTGGATTATATTCCTTCCGGAAGCTTTAAAAAACAAAAAGAGCTCGGCTATTTGCCAAACTCTTTTTTTCATAGGTAGATGAGAAGATATATATAGATCAGGCCACCAGCAGGTCTTTATCCTGGTTGTTGCCCGAGTTGCTGCCAAAAATATTAGCCTTACTTAATTTGAATTGTTTCAAGTCATACATCACAATCGCTCTTAGTTCCTTATCAAATTGTTTCAAAAGATTTTCAGTTAAGTTGTGGGTTCTTTTCATCGTATTTAATTATTTGTAATCGTTTATACTAACATTGTGCCAAATGAAAAACACCGTATCAATAAGAGAAATAGTGGCATGTAAGCAATCAAACTGTATTTATTTGTGTACAGTTCTGTAATTTTTATGAATATTTAAGGGCTAAGATTAAAATTTATGTAAGTTTGAATTCGATGAAATTCCTTTTTCCAGGTTTTCTTTTCGCCTTGTTTACCATTGCCATTCCGGTAATCATACATCTTTTCAATTTTCGAAAATTCAAGAAAATATATTTCAGTAACGTTACCTTTCTAAAGGAAATTCAGCAACAGACATCCTCGAGTAGAAATCTGAAAAACCTTCTTCTTCTCTTAGCAAGGGTGTTAATTATCATATTTCTTGTATTGGCATTTGCCCGTCCTTATATTCCTGATAAAAACCAGGAGAATTCTGGGTTTCAGCAGCAGGCTGTCAGCATATATATTGACAATTCATACAGCATGGAAACGCTAAATAAAGAAGGCAGTTTACTGGATGAAGCAAAACGACGGGCCAAAGAAATTGCTTCGGCTTATAGTATAAACGATAAATATCAGCTTTTGACGAACGATTTCGAAGGTAAGCATCAAAGACTATTATCATATGAAGAATTTACCAAAGCGGTAGACGACGTTAAAATAAGCCCTCTAAATCGAAATCTACAGCAGGTGATGGATCGGCAAACGGAGGTTTTTTCCGGAGAGCCCAATTCTTCTAAAACGATTTACATTTTATCCGATTTTCAACAAAACTTTGCTTCAAATCCGAGTCTGAATGTAGACTCGAGTGTTTCAGTACGCTTTGTACGCCTGGAAGCGAATGAGCTTGCAAATATTTCGGTCGACTCTGTTTGGTTTGTTTCTCCGGTGCACCGGCCAAATGAAACCGAATGGCTGGTTGTTCAACTCAAAAACAATTCTGATAAGGCGGCGGAAAATGTTCCTGTTAAAGTTCTAATAGACGGAAAACCGAAAGCTTTAGGGAGCTTAAATCTTAAAGCTCGAGGTACAAGTAAAGACACTCTTTCTTTTAGCGGCTTAAATCCCGGATGGAAGAAAGGCGAAGTAGTTATCACGGATTATCCTGTTGTTTTTGACGATAACTTTTATTTTACATTTAAGGTCCAGCAGACTATGCCTGTTCTGGCCATAAACATGACCGGCGAAAATCCATTTATCAGAGCGGTTTACAAAGCAGAGAAGTTTTTTGATTACCAAAGTGTTCCGGTCGGAAATATCAACTATTCGCAGCTTGCCAGTAATCCGTTCATAATTCTTACATCTACAGATAACATAAGTCCGGGTTTGGCGGAGCAGTTGAAAACATATGTTCAAAACGGTGGAAGCTTAATGATTTATCCATCATTGGAAGAAAGTCTCTCGGGGTTGAAAATTCTTACTCAGGCCCTCGGCACTGATATTTCACAATCAATAAGTAACCAGGAGGCCAAAGTTTCGGATATTAATCTTCAGCATCCAATATTTAAAGGGGTATTTTCTCAGCTTCCCAATAAACTTGATTTGCCGGTTGCAAAAAAATACGTTCAGTTTAGTAGCTTAAGTCGTACAACCAAACAAAATATCCTTCAGTTTCCGGGGAGACGTAACTTTTTGAGCCAATATTCTATAGGTAAGGGAAAAGCCTATCTCTCTGCAGTTTCCCTGAATGAAGAGTCGAGCAATTTTGTCCGGCATTCGATATTCGTGCCGATTATGTATCAAATAGCTTTTTTAAGCTTACGCGACAACCGCTTATTTTATACCATCGGAAAAGATCAGTTTTTAGAAACGAATAAAATTACACTTTCTGCTAGTCAGAGCCTGAAATTAAAGAAAGAGAATTTTGAAGCTATTCCGGATGTCAGATCATCTGATAAGGGGACAAGATTATTTGTCTCTGATCAAATAAGAGAGAAGGGAACCTACCTACTGCTTAAAGGAGACAGTATCCTATCTATTTTTGCCTTCAATGACAGTCGTTTAGAATCTGATTTGAGCTATTTAAGCAAATCTGAATTGGGTGAAAAACTTCCTGGCAACAAACTCGAGATTTTTAGTCCGGGTAAAGCTTCACTGCTAAACTCCATAAAAGCTGTAAATAATGGTGTCCAGTTGTGGAAACTTTGTCTAATTTTAGCCCTGGTTTTCCTGGCGGTGGAAATTCTACTTGTCCGGTTTTACAAAACCCGAATCAAAACTTAAAATTTGATGAAATCAATACTTATCCGATCGGTAACCATTCTTCATCCGTCTTCTGGTTTTAACAAAAAAATTGTCGATGTTCTTATTTCTGATGGGAAAATTGCTGCAATTTCTGAAATTATTAATACGAAGGAAGATGTTGTTCTAATAGATGGAAAAGGAAAGTACCTGGCGCCAGGATTTTTTGATCTGAATGTTAATTTCAATGAACCTGGCTTTGAAACCAAAGAAGATTTAATCAGTGGTGCAGCGGCAGCTATTGCGGGTGGATTTACCGGTGTTGCTGTTCAGCCCTCTACAAATCCGGTTATTCATTCTAAATCGGAGGTTTCATATATTGTTAGTCGCACGAGAGATTTTATTGTGGATGTATATCCGCTTGGGTGTATTTCCAGGAACAGAGAAGGTATAGACCTTGCAGAGCTGTATGATATGCGTATGGCAGGGGCGCTTGCGTTTACCGACGGAACCAGACCTGTACTTGAATCCGGCTTAATGAGCCGCGCTTTATTATATGCCAAAGGATTTGAGGGCCTGATTTTTTCCTTTCCGGAGGATACTTCGATTGCTGGCAAAGGCAAAATGAACGAAGGCGTGGTAAGCACCTATTTAGGAATGAAGGGCATTCCGTCATTGGCCGAAGAAGTTCATATTTCCAGAGATTTATATCTGGCAGAATATAATGAGTGTCCTGTTCATTTTAGCACCATATCGTCTGCAAATAGTGTTGAGTTAATCCGAAAGGCAAAGAAAAAAGGTCTAAATGTAACCTGCGATGTGGCAGCCCATCATTTGGTGCTAACGGATAAAGCTTTAGAAGGATTTGAAAGTAATTATAAAGTAAAGCCGCCGCTTCGGACGTCAGAAGACGTATCGGCGCTTTTAGAGGGAGTTAAAGACGGTACAGTTGATGCAATTGTATCGCAACATACTCCACATGAAATAGAATTTAAGGAAGTTGAATTTGAAATTGCTTCTTTTGGGATAATTGGTTTACAAACTGTACTTCCGCTGGTTCTTGAATCGGGATTAACTCTTGAAACAATCGTCGAGAAGCTTGCGATTAATCCAAGAAAAGTATTAAATCTCGAAGTGCCTGCTATTGAAGTAGGTGAAGAAGCAAATGTCGTTTTATTTGATACCGATGCCGAGTGGGTTTTTGATGTGAATTCTAATAAATCAAAATCATCAAATTCGCCGTTTTTTAACAATGTATTAAAAGGCAAAGTTCTGTTGGCCTGCAATAACGGGCAAGTTTATAACAATTTTTAAAATGGATAAGCAGGTAGAAAAAGCCATAAAGGCGTCTTTAGCAAAATATTCCGAGATCAGTAAAGAATCCATCAGCGATTTTTCTAAAAGAATAACCGACGTATTCAACCTTGATGCATCGTTTACCGAAAAAGTAGCTTTGATGGATGAAGCTTTTGATGATGAGCCCAAACTTGATTTTTTACGTGAGGTATTCTTTGATCTGTTGATGATTAATTTCTTTGCGGAGGATGTGCAGAAGCTTGAGGAGGATTATCTGGATTCCAAAGAATGGGAAGAAATAGAAGAGGAGACCATTGATCGCGGAACAGAACTTTTAAATGTATTATTGTATATCCGCGAATGCCATGATGAAGACCTGGAGCCGGAGCTTGAAGATTTTCTAAAGGAGTTTTTGCTGGTTGAAGAAGATGAATTTCAGGACGAGCATCGCATTTATGAAGACATAATCGCCAATCAAATTTTGATGGAGGCGAGCATTGAAGAAATCGCTAAAACTTCAAATGAGCTGGATGAGGAATCTGAGTTAAAGGATTTATTTTATCCTATAATGGCATTCTTTTATCAGCCAGAACCTGATACAGAGGAGATGGAAATTTATGAAAAGAACAGTGTAGATGCTGAGTTCGACGCTTCGGTATATGCTCTATTAGCTTCTTTCAACCAATTATAGTTTAATGGATAAGGCTCTAAAAGAAATAAGGAAAGACGCTCTGCAAAATGGATTAATTTTGGGAGGTGTATTGCTGGTATTAGACATTTTAGCACTTTTTGTTTTAGCTAACAGCGAGTCAATACTAGTCGTTTTTCTATGTTACCTCTTTGGCTACCTTATTATACCGGTAACAGCAGCGGTTATTCTTATTAAACGATTAAGGGAAAAGATTGGCGGTTTCTGGACTCTCAGACAAGCTACGTCAGGTATTTTTATTGTATTTATTTCTGCCTATCTGACTTCTTCTGCTGGAAGTTTTGTGTTTATAAAATACATTTATCCGGAAATCACGGTCAGGGCTAAAGACAATTTTGTAAACTTGACGTCCGGCTTCTTAAATAAATTGAATGCCGATCCTGCTAAAATTGACGAAATGATTGAGAATATTGAGCTTCAGTTTGAAGCTGTTGGCCACAACAATGCTAGCAGTATTTTCTCCAATCTATTATCATCAATAATTATCTTGTTTATTACAGCCTTTATTTTCGCAGCAATTTTTAAACGCGAGCGTCCAATCGCAATAGATCATACTGAAAATCACGATTCTTAATGAACATCTCTGTAGTAGTACCTCTTTATAATGAAGCCGAATCTTTGCCTGAATTGATTGAGTGGAACAGTCGTGTAATGAACGAGCATGGATTTTCACACGAAATTATTTTAGTAGATGATGGCAGCAGCGACGAATCCTGGGACGTAATCGAACAATTAAAACAAAAATATCCCACAGTTAAGGGAATACAGTTCAGAAGAAACTACGGAAAATCTGCTGCGTTAAACGTTGGTTTTGCAGAAGCTCAGGGCGAGGTGGTCATAACGATGGATGCTGATCTTCAGGATAGTCCGGATGAGATACCTGAACTATACCGCAGAATCACTGAAGAAAAATATGATCTTGTATCCGGCTGGAAAAGAAAGCGACACGATCCGATAAGCAAAACGCTTCCTACCAAACTTTTTAATTCGGCCACCCGAAAAATGTCGGGCATCCATAACCTTCACGATTTTAACTGCGGTTTGAAAGCATACCGGAAAGATGTGGTTAAGAATATCGAAGTTTACGGAGAAATGCACCGGTATATTCCTGTTTTAGCTAAATGGGCCGGATTTAAAAAAATAGGGGAGCAGGAAGTCGAACACCGGCCCAGAAAATATGGCACGACTAAATTTGGTATGAGTCGTTTTGTGAATGGTTTTTTGGACTTACTTTCTATATTTTTTGTCGGTAAGTTCGGAAAAAGACCCATGCACTTTTTTGGTTCGATGGGCGTTTTGTGCTTCCTTACGGGATTAATTATAACTATTTGGCTCATCGCCGACAAGCTGATCGCTATTGCACACAATCTAAAATATCGAAATGCTACAGATCAACCTTTGTTCTATATTGCTCTGATAGCCATTGTGGTGGGCTTTCAGTTATTTTTGACTGGTTTTGTTGCCGAACTGGTTTCTAGAAGTTCGTCTGAGAGAAATCATTATCAGATAGGGAAGAAAACGGGATAGATGTGCAGATGAAAGGGAATGTGCAGATGTGCAGATTTCTGGCGAGGTGGCTATTGGATGTGCAGATTAAGGGAATTTGCAAATGGGCAAAATAAAGAGGATATCGAAATAAATAAAGAAAAAGAGAGGTATTGGGAATATGTGAAGATTTGGGGGGAGGGGTTTATTTT
>CAMLLO010000029.1 GCA_946480915.1 uncultured Sphingobacteriaceae bacterium
ACAATTTTAGACATTTACAATAAACATTTGAGCCCGCATTCTACCGTATCTGATATAACAAAACGAAATTTACCTTTAATAAGAAGTAACGACAGCCTTGCTAAGGCTGTAGAACTGATGTCTGAATGTGGGGAAGAGTTTTTACCGGTAATTTCTTCAACAGAAGCAAACACTGTAAATGCAATACTCACGTACAAAAACATTCTCTCTGCGTATCGACTCTATCTCCAGGAGAATCATGAAACGGGTATAAATCTATCCCTTAAAAGGCAACAAATAAAGGTATTGATAAAAGGCCGGCGCTTGATAAATACGCAAAGGATAAACTTAAACGCACAAAAAGACGCCATTTAAAGAAAGGGATTAGCAAAGCACACAAGCCTTTTAAATAAAATCAGTATTTTAGCCTTTGTCGTGTTTAGCAGAATAAATTCACCAATCCCAAACATTGAAAAATTTCAGGCGTCTAAAAAAATATTTAACATTCATAAATCAATTAAAAGAAAACAGTCAAATAGCTTATCGGAAAGTTAAGATTTACGAAGTTCTGTTTTACTGGCTAAAGTATAATTTATCCCGAACGCATTTTCTGTTGTTGTCGGGTATTTTTGTAGGATGCTCTGCTGGGCTAGCAGGTGTTATTTTAAAGGTTCTGGTGCATTCCATACATTATACTATAACAAGTAAAGTTCATTTTGAGGACCAAATTTTCTATTATGCTTTGCTGCCCTTCCTGGGTGTAGTCTTAACCACTGTTATTGTAATATGGTTTTTTAAAGGGCAAGACAGAAAAGGTATACCTGCAATTCTGTATGAAATTGCAAAAAATTCAAGCTTAGTTTCGCCTGTTAAGATGTATTCTCAAATCATTCAAAGCGCTGTTACCATTGGCTTTGGAGGTTCGGCCGGCCTGGAAAGTCCTATAGCAGTTACCGGAGCTGCAATAGGCTCTAACTTTGCTCAAACCTATCAACTGAGTTATAAGGAGCGAACTTTACTTTTAGCCGCAGGGGCTACTGCTGGAATTGCAGCGGCCTTTAATGCCCCCATAGCGGGAATGATGTTTGCATTTGAGATATTATTAACCGGAGTTGTTTTTACCGACTTTATCCCTCTTGTGGTTGCTGCCGTTTGTGGAAGTTTACTTTCAAGAATAATTCTGAACGAAGACATCTTGTTTCAATTTGGACGACGTCAAGCATTCGACTACCACAATATCCCTTACTACTTGGTTCTTAGTATCCTTAGCGGATTGTATGCACGATATTTTGTGGTCGTATCACAAAAAGTCGAACACTTTTTCAAGCAAATTAAATTTTCAAAATTACAAAAAGCCATTGCAGGAGGCTTTGTATTATCTCTGCTATGCCTTCTTTTTCCTCCCTTGTTTGGGGAAGGATATGAAAGTATAAAAGACATGATTAACGGTAAAATTCCGGCAATAATTGAACATAGTTTTTTTAAACATCTGGAACTGAATAATGCGGTTATTATCCTCTTTTTAACATTGATATGCATCTTCAAAGCATTTGCAGCTTCAGTTACGATTCACGGCGGTGGAAATGGCGGAAATTTTGCACCCTCTTTATTTGCAGGAGGTACCATGGGCTACCTTTTTGCGACTATATGCGTCCAGCTTGGCTTTGAGCAGGTTCCTGTAACCAATTTGATTATCGTGGGAATGGCCGGAATGATGAGCGGTGTTTTATATGCCCCGTTAACAGCTATTTTCTTGATTGCAGAATCAAGTACCGGATATGATCTGCTCATTCCATTAATGATTGTTTGCGTTATTTCGTTCTTAATCAGTAAGTGGTTTTCTGCCATTTCTCCTGACTTGAAGGAACTTGCGGAAACCGGAAAAATATTTACCAGGGAATACGATAAGAACTTACTACTGCTAATTAACATCTCAGACCTGGTAGAAAAAGATGTCTCAACAATTCCCCTAAAATCATCACTGAAGGATTTAATCGATGTTATAAAAAAAGGGAAAAGAAATCTTATCGCCGTGTTAGATGATGAGCATCATCTTGCTGGCACAATATCAATTGATGATATCCGCCATATATTATTTGACGAACAAAAACAACTTGATACGGGCGTGGCTGAAATGATGAAATATGCACCTGTAGTGGTGTCAGAAAATGAAGATATGCTTTCAGTAGCCGATAAATTTGATCAAACGGGCAACTGGGTATTGCCAGTAATTGATGAAAAAGAACGTTTCCTGGGATTCATTTCTAAGTCTTCATTTCTAAATACTTACCGGGAAATCCTTAAAGAGCACTCTGGAATTTAGTGGAATAACCACTTGCTGTTAAATCTAAATTCAGATTAAGACATATTTTGAAATTCGCTTTCCTAAAAGATCGTATTGTCTAAATATGAAACGCTGATTTTTTACTCCTCTGTTTTTTCTTGGACCATAATCTGTTCCACATCAACCCCGAGCTTATCTTATACTATACCAGTATTTTTCTGAGATGAAAATCAAAAAACCCTTCCATAGACTCCTCCCTTTTATTGTTATTGGTGAAATTTAGAGGTTTAATTATATAGCCGGAGATGTGGTACCTATCGACATCATTCCTATCGGCAGCTTCGGAAGATGTAGTCATCACAAAAATCTTCGTTTGGTGCAATAGTTTTTCTTCTTTTAACTTATGAAGGAACTCCAACCCATTCATTTTGGGCATATTAAGGTCGAGCAATATTACTTGTGGAACTGACAATCCACTTTCAAGTCGTTTTTTAATAATATCTAAGGCTTCAACACCATTAAATGCAACAATTAACTCGGCCTCTAGATTCAACTTCGACAAAGATCGTTTAACATTAATTACATCTAATTCGTCGTCTTCTACCAATAAAATCGTATTCTTCATTTCACTTGTCTTTCCTTTTTTATTCACCAGTCAATTTAACCGAATCGACTAGTTTTGAATTGCGGTATGTATAAGTATTAGCTTTCGCTATCTTATCTTGCTGTCAGATTAATCCTCTCGTCTATCTTGACCAGGATAATAATAATGCATTCAATATTCAGTGTGAACTTATGGTTGATTCCAATCAAATAAGAAATCTGCAATGAAACAGGAAAAGAGGGATCTTTGGAACTGTGAATAGGTTTTCAACTAACGCGCGAGAATTGGTTTTAAGATTCGGAATTGGAGTAAATACAAAACCTAACAACAGAAGGCTAGGAAACTCACTAATTTGTTGGATGACAGCTGCAGAGAGCCCCGCCTCGCCGGGTTGAACATAGGTATCATAATCATCCGCATAAGCTTTCTCGGCCCGCTCCTTAGAAACTAGAGAAGCAGTTAGCAAGGTTATGGAAGCAAAGAAAATTAAAATTAAAAAGTATAATTTATTCTGCATGCTTTGTAACAAAACTACAAAATCCTTTTAAAAGATGCACATTAATAGCTTATTATTGAAAAACATCCCAATCTTCGCCTAGCTGTCGGCAAGAAGGATTTTTCTCGCTGATGTTTTAAAGAGGAACTCTCCCTAGCTAAATAAACGTAATGAGATTGTTACCGTTCGCGGCCAAAGTTGCCTTATCGGTTATTTAAAGACAGTTTTTTTAAGTTAAAATAACTTAAGTAGACAGTCACCCCATACTCACTTGTATATTTTTTTCTAAATTTGGCTTAGAACAGAACAAATTTCGCTTCCATATTATAAAAAAGGAACGTTTGTTTTAAATAGATCAGAGGTTGAAATCGCCTCGTGATTTCTAAAACCGTTAAGCAACGCTGCTTATTTTACCTATTTTCTCAGCAGCTCTTTAATAAAAAACAAAAATTCTATGAATGAAATTCTTAACAGGACTTTTCTAGGGAACACGACACAAAATTGGATTACTTTTTCTATAACCTTAATTGTATGCTTGGTAGGTATTTCCATTTTTAAACGGATTGTTGTTTACCATCTGACGAAATGGTCAGAAAAAACCAGCACTACTATTGATGATTTTCTGGTTTCGACTGTAGAAAAATCCGCTGTCCCATTATTTTACATTGCTTCGTTTTATTTTTCGTTAAATTCCCTAATACTTAATGCCAAAGTAGCCCGGCTTATTCATGTAGCATTCCTTTTCGCACTAACGTTTTTCTTGCTGGGTATTATTACTGCCATCACAAAACAATTCATTTTCTCCTTTATCAAAACCCATGATGATAGCGAGATGAAGGAAAAGCAGGCCAGCGGACTTCTTATTGTTCTGAATATCATAATCTGGGTTTTAGGGATCGTTTTTTTAATTGACAACCTGGGTTATGACGTAACTACATTAATTACAGGGCTTGGTATAGGCGGTATTGCCATAGCACTTGCTGCACAAACTATATTGGGCGATCTGTTCAGCTACTTTATAATCTTTTTTGACCGTCCGTTCGAAATTGGTGATTTCATCGTGGTCGACGACAAAATGGGCACAGTAGAATATATTGGAATTAAAACCACCCGTTTAAAAACGCTAAGTGGAGAACAGTTAATTTGTTCTAACACAAATCTCACAAATTCTCGTGTTCATAATTTTAAAAGGATGGAACAGCGCCGAATTCTATTTAAGCTGGGTGTTGTTTATCAAACCAAACATGAACAATTAAAATTAATACCCGAACTTGTTAAAGAGATCGTACAATCGAAGCCCGATTTACAGTTTGACAGAGGTCACTTTTCCGGTTTTGGAAAATTTAGTCTTGATTTTGAGTTTGTATACTTTGTTAAAAGTCCTGATTTTAACTTTCACATGGACAGACAGCATGAGATCTTCCTTGATATTTTTGCTGCGTTTGAAAAAGAGAAAATAGAGTTCGCTTACCCTACGCAAACGGTTTTACTAACTTCCCCGGAAACTGAATTCGCTTAAATACTAAAAGAGAAAAACCTGTAAAACAATCGTTATAAGATATATGCATAATTAATCAGGCATTTGTATTCAGAGCATAGTTATGAAAAATTTAAAAAACATCCTTATTCCTGTTAATTTTTCAGATCACTCGGAAAATGCAATCAGAACGGGTATTGCTATGTGCGCCCGGCATGGTTCCGTCCTGCATCTTCTTTATATAAGGAAGCACAATAACTTTGCAATTCCTCCGGGGAAAAATTCACAACTATTAAGAATTATTTTAGAGGCAGAAACAGAACTTCAAAACAGATTAGAGTATCAAGCGAAAAAAATTCAAAGGGATCATCACATCAATTGTTTTTATCATACTGCGGGAGGACCGTTTAACCCAACGGTTGCAACAATTGCCGCGGATTTCTATTGCGATCTCATAATTATTGAAAAAGCCCGAAATCCAAAAAGTTTTAGTTTACTAAACAACAACAGCGTTTACAAGCTCTTAAGCCAGGTTGCTTGTCCGATACTCAGTATTCCCCCTGCAGAAACACAATCAGATTTTAAGAGAATTCTACTCCCGGTGAGGCCACTTCACCAAGGATTACAAAAGTTAGAAATAGCGTTATCTATCATCAGAAAGAACAACTCAAAAGTACTTCTCTTCGGGTCCGTACGCCGGAAGAACAGGGAATATGATTCTGAGATCATCAAGAAATTGATTCAGAAGGCTAGCTTATTAATGAGAAGTGATAGGATTAATATTGAAAAGGAAATAAAGCTCACGGAAGACACAGCTCGAGAGGTGATAGGAAAAGCTATGGAGAAAAAATCTGACCTCATTATTATATCAGCTTCTATAGAAAAAGGACTAAAATCATTTTTTGTCAGCAACTATACAAAGAGAGTAATTGACAATTCGCCTGTACCCATACTTTGCGTCAAAACATATTGAGAAAGCACTTATATTGGTTCTTAGCAAACTTCAAATTCATCGTGCAAAATCAATATGTGAACCGTTTTAGCTCAAAAACAAGGGCACAAGATGCCTTTCATATAGGTTTTTAGTCACATGCTCAGAAACAATATCCTCATATTTTTCTAGTGCTGCGTAATATCGCTCAGCATTTTCTCCGGCGACTTTGTATGCCACATGCAGCAATTGTCTGAAACCCGGATTAAAATCAGGATGCTGCTCATCATGGCGAAGCGTATTGGCGAATTTTTCACCGCTCCATTCATTTACGTCTTCTACCCCCGGCAGTGAACTTTTATTTATATCAATAACAGCGGAATATGGACCGCAAAGTTCGTCAAAACGCCCCAGGGCAGTGGCATAAATTTCTTTAGCAAGTTCCAGGGCCTCATTGCCCGCCTCGGCAAGACCAATCATTTCTTCCAGCCATGTTGTTCCGGCCGTTTTTAAATGGATTCCGGCATCGTGTTTTTTTATTAGTTCGCGTATTGGCCGATAGAGCGAAAACTTATCGCTTCCAGAGTGTACACTTAACTTTAAGTTATCCGGCAAGTCAAATTCTTTTATGGCCTGTTTTATAACCAGGATATCTTCTTCAAATTCCTTTTCGAATTGCTGTAAGTTCCCAACATAATCAACACCTTTATTAAACCGACCGGTAAATTTTGGAGCAATAGTTTGAGCTTTTATTTCATTATCAGCAAGCGCAGCTAAAATAAAAAACAACTCAACCGGTGTTTGCGGATCGCTTACTTCGTCCATAGACACCTCTGCAATGAAGCTATCTTCACCTTTGGTAGCGGCAATATGTTTATACAGTTTCCCTGCTTCAATAGCTGCCAATAAAAATTTACCAGCAATATTACGAAGCATGTCTTCGGTTATTTCAAATTGCTCATCAATACCGGGAATTGAAAGGCTCCCTATATATTTTTCACGACGTTCTATGAATGCATTTATCTCGCTTTCAGAAGCGGCTTTACCTATGTAATCGGCAACATCTAAGGTAAAAAAGTCAGAACTTTCAATAAAGCCATCTACGGTAGTTAATGTAATATGATCAGCGTCCACATGATATGGATCAGTCCAGCCCAAAGCTTTTACAGCAGCATCGGCTTCCGCTCGCAATGCTCCGGGATAAGTTTTAACCGCTTTGTGTTCCCGGTTTGATTTGTTCCAAACCGGCGTTATAATAACCCCTTGTTCTTTGACCTTTAAAATCGCATTTAGCTGTGCTTCACCCTGATGTGCAAAACGGTCGCCCATCCCGAAGGAAAATTTTTCCAATTTCATATCATATTCTGTGCTAGATATACACAAAACGGCTAACGTCGAGGTTTGTTTAGTGAGACTGCTTCTTTGCCCTATCTGTGAGCCGAAAGAGGACACAACCTCTTTATCACCTTACTCATCTTTTTTAGAGTGCGAATGGGTGTTCCGATCATACAAAAAATGCTATTTCTCGGTGCGAAAACGTGTAGATATAACTCATATTTATTTGATTCTCTACATTTGGTAAATTGCACTGACGAAACGATGGAAAATTTTGCAATCTTCGTCATTTAGCGCAATTAAAACCCGACTCTCCTGGCCTTTTTAAAAAGAGAGCTATGGGATATGGCGCAGACTCTAAAACAGCGAATAATAAATAAGACTTAAATGCTTAAACATCTGAGATTACTTATAACAGTACTAGTATGCTCCGTGTATTCTTTTGAAGGGAATGCTCAGGGCTTATCATCTACCGAACGGCGACAACTATTCAACTACAACTGGCAGTTCTCGCTCGGCGATTTTCCTCAGGCTAGTTCCAGTGATTTTAATTCTAAAAACTGGCGAAATCTCATCCTGCCGCACGACTGGAGTATTGAAGGCAAGTTGGACCCCAAAAATCCGATGGGTAACGACGGCGGATATTTTCCTTCAGGTATTGGTTGGTATCGTAAGCAGTTTAAAGTACCTGCAACTTTGAGAGGAAAGCTTGTATCGGTTTACTTCGAAGGTGTTTATATGAATTCGGAGGTATTTATTAACGGAAAATCTCTAGGCATACACCCCTATGGCTACTCCTCGTTCAGGTATGATCTTACGCCTTATTTACAGTATGGCAAAGAAAATCTCATCGCAGTGCGGGTTGATAACTCAGAACAAAAGAATAGCAGATGGTACAGCGGATCAGGTATTTACAGGAATGTATGGCTCACAATAACCGACCCTGTCCATGTCGAGCCTTGGGGTGTAGCCATCACCACGCCCGAGCTAACCGAAACAAGTGCAAGCGTTCAATTAAAGACGCTCATTAAAAACGAAGGGAATTCGCCCGAGAGAATCGTTTTAAAAACGCGGCTAATCGATCCTAACAATATACAAACAGGCAAGGATGAAGTACAAGTTGAGCTGGCGGCGAAAGAAGTAAAAGAAATCATTCAGATCATAAAAATAAGCAAGCCCCTACTTTGGTCTCCTGAAGCTCCAAATCTGTACAAGGCAGAAATATCACTGATAAAAAATGGTTCGGCGATCGACAAGGTTGAACACACTTTCGGAATACGCAGCCTGTCATTCAGCCCTCAAAATGGGTTTCTGTTAAATGGCAACAAGACAATTCTCAACGGCGGCTGTGTTCATCACGACAACGGCGCCTTGGGTGCAGCGGCATACGACAGGGCTGAAACAAGAAAGGCAGAACTGCTGAAAGCTGCAGGGTTCAACGCTGTCCGGACATCTCATAACCCTCCATCAGAGAGTTTTTTAGACGCTTGCGATAGGTTGGGACTGCTGGTAATAGATGAATCGTTTGATGGATGGAGGACAAGTAAAACGCCCCACGATTACGCAAAATATTTTGATGCATGGTGGCAACGTGACATTGAAGCGATGGTGTTTCGCGACCGAAATCACCCATCGATATTTATGTGGAGTATTGGCAACGAAATCATTGAGAGAAAGAAAGCAGAAGCTGTCCAAACGGCCAAAAAACTTGCAGAACTTATCCGAAAAATTGATCCAACACGTCCGGTAACTTCCGCTATGACAACCTGGGATAAAGATTGGGAGATATTCGATCCTCTTTTCGCAGAACACGATATCGCCGGCTACAACTATCAATTACATCGCGCTCCATCCGATCATATACGTGTTCCCTCCCGTGTTATTGTGCAAACAGAATCGTATCCACGGGATGCGTTCGCCAACTGGAAACTTGTGCAGGAGAAACCGTATATCATCGGTGATTTTGTTTGGACTGCCATGGATTATCTGGGCGAATCTGGAATCGGGCGATATTTTTACCCCGGCGAGCTGAGCGGCCAACATTGGGAAAAAGACTTTTACCCCTGGCATGGCGCTTATTGCGGCGACATAGACCTAACAGGCTGGCGAAAACCTATCTCTCATTACAGAGACTTATTGTATAATGATAGCAAAAAACTGTATTTGGCGGTAAAGGAACCTAATCCTTCCAATGGAAAAATCCAGGAGACCATGTGGTCAGTTTGGCCTACCTGGGAGAGTTGGACCTGGCCGGGGCAGGAAGGAAAAGAGATCCAGGCTGAGGTATATTCACGGTACCCCAAAGTTCGGCTTTACCTTAACGACAAACTTATAGCCGAACGACAAACTACCAAAGAGCAGGAATTTAAAGCCACATTTAATTTGCCGTATTCTGCGGGTACATTAAGAGCAGCAGGAGTTGATGACAACAAGGAAGTAGAGTCGAGAGTTCTAACAACTGCAGCTAAGCCCGCTAAGATAAAACTGAGCGCAGACCGCACAAAAATTCTAGCTGATGGACAGGATTTATCCTATGTGACCGTTGAAATAACCGATGAAAACGGAATTATTCAGCCTAATGCCGAAAATCAACTTCTATTTACGATTAAAGGGCAAGGATCTATTGCCGCAGTCGACAACGCAAATTTGAAAGATGCTGATCCATATACAGGCAATAGACGTAAAGCCTGGCATGGACGAGCGCTCGTTATTATAAAAAGCACTCTGGAAAAAGGTGATATTAAGCTCAAAGTAAGCTCGGCCGGATTGCCTGACGCAGAGATAATTATCAAGGCTGAGAAGCATTAGAAAAAACCTATTAAAGCAAGACCTTATTAAGTAATGAAGTCATTCTGCTTTTTGTACTGTCCAGGCGTCATTCCGGTAATTTTTTTAAATATTTTAGAAAAATAGGGCAAATTATTTTTAAAACCGGTTTCATCAGCAATAACCTCATAAGGCATATTAGTGGTAGTAATCAGATATTGTGCTCTTTCGATGCGTTTGTTTTGAATATAGACGATCGGCCGTTCGCCTGTGTATTGCTGAAACAGCCTCGAAAAATAGTCCGGGTGTTGACTTGCCCTCTCCGCTAAGTCTGCAACAGTTAAGTTGGTATTTAGGTTCAACTGAATATAACTTACAGCTTCAAGAATCTTCGATGGAATAGCCTCAATAGCATCGGGTTTAAAGACCTCTGGCGTTAGGAATCTTGAGGTGAGCTGAAGGATTATCCCCTGTGTTTCTAGGTACGATTGCAGACTTTGAAGCTTGTTTAATTCCTGATATTCGCGGTAAAATATATCTTTTTCATATACTTTTGGATTATCTGAGCGGTTGATGCCCCGGCCGGGATTAATTCTCACCAGTCTCTTAAAATTCTCAATATCCGTATCGCTTGCCTTTAACCTCATTAGCCGGCGATTGTTCATAAATAAGGAAATCCCATCTGAGGATTCCTCGAAAAATTGGATAAAATATTGACTCAGGTAGTGAGGACAGTTTAAATTGCACAAAGTAAAGCTGGGAATCATGTACATAAACCCAGGCTCTAAAGGCAGTACTTCCTTCGAGCTTGAGATAGAACCTTCGCCTTCGTCGATGTAGTACAGTCTATAATACGGACTTATTACATTATTATAACTCCACTTCCTATTAAGCTTAACATAATTTACATGTAATAATGAAAAATAATACTTTATCAATCGCCTGGCACTCATAAAAAGAAAATTGATCTCTAATATTTTAAAAGTCCTGAACCTTTTCCGACTAAAACCCGGAGCACGTCTATTCAAAAGTAGAATATATGTAATTAACTTCAGAAAATTATTCATTGCCCAAGCTTACAAAAAACTTTAGGATATGTATATCAAGAACTTGATTAGATACACTGAAGAAGCAGTCAAAAATCTCACAGTTAATCAAGGTCGGATTTATAGAAAAGCCGATTTTCAATACGACAAACAAATATTCTTACGAAGTCTACCTACCTCTTTGATGGATCATTTGCGTAGTTCGCTCAATTGTAAATGTTTAAAGGTGTGATTGTCAACAGGGTAGTTAAATATGAATTATTTATTAAGAAGATATTTTAATAATTGCTTCAAATAGTTAAATTTGCAGCGCTAACGAATATAGCAGCGCTCATAGCTCAGTTGGTTAGAGTAGAAGACTCATAATCTTTTGGTCCCTGGTTCGAGCCCAGGTGGGCGCACTGGTTCAAAAAGGTCTGTTTTACATCAAAACAGGCCTTTTTTCGTTTCTAAACGCAGATTTAACCTTCTGCGACAGTGGCTCAGGCAGTCGCCCTGATGTCAGGATTTACATAATTTTTTGTTGAACTTAACGCAAATAGGTCACAAATACGTCACAGCGAATTTGCGTGCTAATTATGGCAACTGTTAGCGCAGTAGTATATGAACATCACAGAAGAGCAGACGGAACTTACAATGTAAAAATCCGTGTCTATCACAAAAGCGAAAAAAAATTCATTGACAGTTCTCATTTTGTAACATCTAAGCAACTTGATTCAAAAAGGCAGATTAAAGACAAATTTGTCAAAAAGAAAATAGATGAGGTTCTTGAAGATTACCGAGACTCAATAAGTGACTTAGGTTCCAAATTAAACTATTTCACTGCCGATGAACTCCGGGACTACCTGAAAGATAAAGATGCAGATATTGATTTCATTAAATTCTGCACAGAACATATTATTTCACGTAGATTTTAAAAGGGAAAATGCTTATCGGTGAATTTTAGATCGATTGAAAACACGATTGAAACATTGTTATTAATTAATAGTTATGGTATAGTCTTGTAGAAAAATCTTAGACAGACCAAGTCCACTACAGAGAAAAAATCAAATCTAGTTTTGAACCTCAGGAGGAAGTAAAGTTTAAAAAGCACAAGTCGGTCAAATCAAGATTCACGCTACTTACAAGTTTGCCTGCCGGGCGCTGGCTTTGCACATATTTAATATAATATCACCTCGGATCATTCCAGACTGATACAAAGTCACTTTCGAATCAAGCGTATGTCATAGAGCTTATGAAAACATCTGATGGCATTTATTGAAAAAATCAATGGATAATTTTAATCAATTAATAGGTTTGCTTTGCTTCGAAACTTTGCTATGCATACTTTTGAAAAATAGCGACGTACCCTAATCGTCCAATTTTTTACACTAAAACCAAAAAGCATGTCACTTAAATTTGAGACACTACAACAACACGCGGGCCAGGAAGCAGATCCCACAACAGGCTCCAGAGCAGTTCCTATCTATCAAACCACTTCATTTGTGTTCAAAAATGCTGAACATGGCGCTAACCTTTTTGCATTAAAAGAATTCGGTAATATCTATACCCGAATAATGAACCCCACAACAGATGTTTTCGAGAAACGAGTTGCGGCTTTGGAAGGAGGCGTAGCTGCGTTGGCTGTAGCTTCAGGTCAGGCAGCGCAATTTATCGCAATGCATAACATACTGGAGGCAGGAGAAAACTTTGTTTCTTCATCACACTTATACGGAGGTACTTATAACCAGTTTAAAGTAGCATTCAAACGACTGGGAATTGAAGTTCGGTTTGCTAAGGTTGATGATCTTTCAGATATAGAAAGTAAAATAGATAATAAAACAAAGGCAGTTTATATTGAAACTATCGGAAACCCCGGCTTTAGCATCCCCGATTTTGAAAAAATCGCTGCTCTTGCGCAGAAATATGATCTTCCATTAGTGGTAGATAATACGTTTGGAGCAGCGGGCTACTTATTCAGACCTTTAGAACATGGGGCTCACATCGTTGTACAATCGGCCACGAAATGGATTGGTGGGCATGGAACCAGTATAGGCGGTGTAATCGTAGATGGTGGCACGTACAACTGGGGTAATGGTAAGTTCCCTCAATTTACAGAACCGTCTGAAGGCTACCATGGATTAATATTCAACGATGTTTTCGGTCAGGCAGGTCCTTTCGGAAATATTCAGTTTATTATACGGGCACGAGTTGAGGGCCTTAGGGATTTAGGTCCTGCAATTTCTCCGTTCAATTCCTTTTTATTATTACAAGGCTTAGAAACACTTTCTTTAAGAGTACAACGCCACGTCGAGAATGCACTTTCATTGGCCGAATGGCTGGAAAATCATCCGATGGTAGCGAGTGTGAATTATCCAGGTCTTGCAAGTAGCCCTTATAACGATCTCGCAAAGAAATATTTGAAGAGAGGTTTTGGTGGGGTATTGTCTTTTGAACTTAAGGGAAATAAAGAACAGGCTACACAAGTGATTGACAATTTGAAACTAATAAGTCACCTGGCAAATATGGGAGATTCAAAAACGCTGATTATTCAACCATCTGCCACTACGCATCAACAGTTAACAGATGCTGAACAGTTAACGGCGGGAGTTACACCTACTTCATTAAGGGTGTCTGTAGGTATCGAGCATATCGACGATATAAAAGCTGATCTTGAGCAGGCGTTCAGCCAAATCAAATAAGTGAAATGGCAGTGAGCGATCTGCTCACTGCCAATTTTCTTTAAACATGCGAAACATAGCTTAAAAATTCTTTTCTGGTATCCGGATTGTTGAAAGCTCCGCTGTAATCGTTGTACTACTTGTATCTTTAATACCTCTGGATGAAACACATAAATGTGCAGCATCAATTACAACCGCTACGTCTTCTGTTTCAAGGATAGATTTGAGTTCATTGGCTATTTGAATAGTCAGTCTTTCCTGTACCTGTGGTCTTTGGGAATAATACTGAACGATACGATTAAGCTTAGAAAGCCCAATAACTTTTCAAGAAGAAATGTAAGCAACATATGCCTTGCTTATTATTGGGACGAAATGATGCTCACAACTTGAATAAAGGGTAATATTTTTCTCAATAAGCATCTGATTGTACTGACACTTATTATCAAACAGCGCTACATTCGGTTTATTAGCAGGGTTTAGGCCCGAAAATATTTCGTTTACGTACATTTTAGCAACCCTGCCCGGAGTTCCATTCAGACTATCATCGGTCAGGTCTAAGCCCAGAATATTCATTATTTCGCGAAAATGGAGCGAGATAGCGGCGATCTTTTCCTCATGTAATTTCAAATGCATCAATGCGTAAAGGAGTATCATGTGCTTGCATGGATTGTATGGGAGGATATGAAAAAGATGAACTGTAATTTTGAGTATTAAACATTTTTATCCTATTCCGTAATGTAAATCAATCTTCTTTTAATAATTCATAATTTTAGAGATGAGGTTAAAAGAAATATTAAGAGATACCATTCTGATAATGCTAGGGATACTTTCAGCCTCAATGGGGTTAAAGGGTTTTTTACTTTCAAGCCGGTTCATAGACGGTGGGGTAACCGGTATATCAATGTTATTAGCAGATATATTTGGCTTCCCAATATCTATATTAATCTTTGTAATTAATCTTCCGTTTCTATTTATTGGACTGAAGCAGATGGGCTTACCTTTTGCTATCAAAAGCTCATTAGCAATTGCCGGACTTTCTCTCTGCCTGGCATTTGTTCCGTTTCCTGATGTGACACCTGACAAACTTCTTACGGCAATATTCGGAGGCTTTTTTATCGGCTCCGGAATTGGTTTAGCAATGAGAGGAGGTGCGGTATTGGATGGAACCGAAATTGCAGCACTTCTTCTTAGCAGGAAAGCTCATATTTTAAAAGTCAGTGATATTATTTTGATACTTAATGTAATAATATTCTTAAGTGCATTATATTTCCTGGGCGTAGAATCAGCATTATATTCAATTTTAACTTATCTGGGAGCTTCTAAAATGCTGGATTTTATATTGAACGGTATTGAACAGTATACTGAAATCACAATTGTTGCCACCCGAAGCGAGGAAATAAGAAAGGTAATTACTCAAAAACTTAAACGCGGCGTAACCATCTATCAGGGCAAAAGTGGGTTTGGTAATAACGGTGATGAAAACGATCCCCGCGACATTATAATGACAGTAGCTACCCGCCTGGAAATTCCTGAATTGAAAAAGGAAATATTGTCTATAGATCCTAAGGCCTTTATTGTCCAGAAAAGTGTTGATGATACTACGGGTGGGCGCTTAAAACGCAAGGTTCTACATTAATCTACTGCACTTTTGAATACGCTACTCATTAATTAACCTTTAAAGAAGCAAAATCTTTGAAGTTGACTGCTGTGTGAGTCATTGTGAAATAACAAGTTCAGGTTGGTAAAAATTTCTTTTGTGAATTATCAATCAAAAATAGCCAGGGAAAACCCCGGCTATTTTCTTATTGAATCAATAAAGTTAAATTTTGCTGCCATTCTGTAGCCTTTGCAATTAAATGCTTAAGATGACTTTCATTATCATGCGGAAATTCGTAGAAAGTGACAAGTATAATATCAGATTTTTTATTTTGTAGACTTAACTTAACTGATTTGACCTGCTCTCCAGTAATCTTTTTATCAATATCTATCTTAATAACTTCTTTTAATTCAATAAATAAAGGTGGGTTTTCAGATAGGTTATCGAAATATAGCAAGCATTTTTTTTGGTCGTCAAGTGCTATAAGTTTCGCATGCAGAAAATCCGACTGGGAAACTGCCATATGATACTTCTCCGAGAGTTCCAGAAGTCTAAGCTTCATTTTTTGTTTCCTTTTTCGCTTTGCAAGTGTGCTTATTATAAGAATGGGAATTATAACAATAGAAAATAGTATGCCTAAAACCATGGCATTTTGCAGGGTATGATTCATGTTTTATATTTTAAATGTGAATAATTAATTGAATAAATATTCAGGCATTACCAGAAAACATGAAAAGGATACAAAATCAGAATCCTGAAATTTGTAAAATGTATATTGGAGATATGTGAAAAATCGAATTCAAACTTTTCAACCTCAATGATATTAGTAAGAAAAAGCGCTCTTAACTTATAATATGCAAATATAGGTTTGGATGTAATGGAAGATATCGAATGAAGATACTCGCCATTGTTCAAAAAGAATGCATTGGCCTGGATGTCAGTTGCATATATTTGTCCGCATACCTCCCCGGTAGTAGTTGCTTTCTGAGTAGCTATGCCTTGAGAAAAGTTCGGCCCAAGATTGAAAACAAGGCAGAAGATTAAGCTTATCAAAATTTTAAAAATGGATAAATTCACGGTCAATTGTAATTAAATGGCATCAATTATAACATCTTCTTGTGAAACCGATATTACCAGAAACTTATTAAGACCATCTTCCATTTCCCATTCCACAACAGACCCGCTGGAATAGCCCAATAGTGCAATGGCCAAAGGGTCAGAAATCGGAATATCATTCGATCTTTTATTTGTGGCATCTAGAGAAACTATATGGACATTAAATGTCTGTGATTTATCTATATTGCAAACAAGCACATTAGAATTGATGCGTACCACATTGCTGGGAAGACATTCGTTTATAACAATTTTTGCATTTCTGAGTTCCTCTGACAAGTTCGCTTTATTAAACACTGAAATATGATCTAAGAAATAACATTCCATTAGGAATGCTAAATCCTCTTTTGTCAATATTAATTGTTCTTTTCTCATAATTTAAATAATTCAGGAAGATTATTTTTTATCCTGGCTATCAACTATTCTGGCTATATAGGCTACAGGTTTTCTTGTAACGGTATAAAGTATATACACTAAGCTTACTGTTAAAGAAAGAATGAGTTTGATGAACAGTATAGCAAATATTCCCATGAATAACTTTAGGGTTTGAAGCATTTCTTGCTTAATAAAATCCTTTAACCGGTTATACCATATTCAAACTCTTTTTCGCTGTCTATTGAGTTCATGAAAATTGCATTCCACATTCTTGCCTTAGTGGTTAAGCTGTATCGTAGAGCTTGATAATCTAATAACTGATGATAAAACACGATTGAAATAGGCTTCTTACTCGGATTATGGAAGATAAGGTCCAATCGAACCATTAAACTCCTTATAACCAACCTACAGTCTTTTAAGTCTTCTAATTCGATAAAAGTGACTTTATTCAAGTTGAAATAATCCAGATATAAAGCAACTTTTTTGTAGGTATCCAAAACAAGCAGCTTATCAGAAAAGTAAAGCTTTTTAGACGGCTTTAATTTGTGATTTTTAACTAAGCTATTCAACTTTTGACTAAGGAGCTTTTTACGGTACAGACTAATTACGAACTTCCCTAATAAGTACCCGGTTACCGTAAACGCGGATATGAAAACCCCTATTAACAATATCTCTAATTGCATTATATTCATGACATCCCTCCGTTTTGAAATGTTATTTGTAAAAAAATTTTTATCCATCAATTGCTGATGAATGCTTGATATGCTATCATAAAGCTCAGTTGTCCGTTCACCAGTATAGAATCTGAACGAAAGCGGGAAAATCTCCTTGTTGTAGGTGATTTTCCTGATATTATCCTTATTGTATGCCAGAGACATTTCTGTCAGCATCTCTTCTGATTTTTTCCAATCCATTACTCCTCCGGCTATATCATGCTTTTTTCCTTATGCCTTACTTTTAAAATTTCGAAGGTTTTCACTCCTGTTGGCATTTCCCATTGAACTTTTGAACCAATTTTGTATCCTAAAATGGCGATAGCAATCGGAGCGAATACGGAAACTCTCTGTTTCTGCATATTCGCTTCAACTGGCATTACTATCTGAAACGTGAAGCCTTTACCGCTTTCTGTTTCCCGTATTTCTACTTCTGATTCCATGGAAACGGTGTCGGTCGGCAGGTCATCTTCCTTCACCACCGTGGCCGATTCCAACTCTGTTAATAATCGCTTTTTATTATAATCTGAGAGATTAGAGGCTTTAAGGTGTTTTGTTAATAAATCGTATTCTCTTTGCACGAGCATTAATTTTTCTGTTTTCATATCATTGTTTTTATTGTATTATTAATATTAGCCTCATCCAAAGGCTCTCAAAGTTTATCTCAACTCAACCCTGAAAATAGACGAAGGCCTTTTGCCGGATGATGATCGAAATAGATTTCCTTCAAACTTTTGACTTCGAAAAAATTTATCTTTCGGTAAAAATCGTCTGGTTTCACATCCTCCAGGGTATTGTAGCCGCACAACTCCATCAGTTTAAGAGTAGCATCTATAGTATTTCTGTGGAAGTTTGCCACACGCACCCTCTGGCCGATAGGATCTTTGAACTTAAGTCGCGAACCAGAACCAACCGCTAAAATCATTGGTGCCGTACAGTAACAGGCGCTTGCCCCTAAAGCAATTGACCGAAGAATATCATATTCGGAAACTATGGTTCCGGAAGCAATAACTTTCGTTGGCAGCCCATAACTACTAATTGCTTTCTTAGCACCTGCTAATGGTTCAAAACAGCTTGCACTTAATGCGCTGCTCACACTAAACGAATCAAAGCCACTTACAGAGACTGTGCTATCAATTGTTATAAAGTCCAGGTATATCCTGGTGGCATACATCGAATTACATATACAGTTTATCACTTCCTGGCTCGGATTAAATAATCTAATGCCGATTGGTTTTCCCTCAGACAAGTCTCTTAGCCTGTTTAAAAAGGAGATCATCCTATCACCAGCTAGCCGTTTCATGATGGATAATTCATTCCTTGGAAGCACTATTTCGATCATTTTGATATAGGGCCGGGTAGATGTTACCTGAAAAAAATTCTCATTAAAAGAGCCGTCATCTTTGCGAAAAGCATAATCCTCATGGGCAATCTGCCATATTAAATCACTACCACCTCTGATTAAATATGGACTGAAACCGCCATTTCCTGTATTTACTGCACATCTCTGAATGTTCGCCCCTTCAGATAGTGCCAGAATAGTTGTATCACTCACCACCTTTTGATTCAACCCACCGATGTTGAGTATACTTAAAGCGTAAGGTTGATCGCATTGCACAGAACCAATTTGAACTCTTAAATCTGTTGCCCTTAAATCAATGGGAACATCGCTGTAAACATATTTCAAACCTTCAAAATCGGGATCATCCAAAGGTAACAAGGCACTTCTGACAACATCAGTCGGAATATTATTGGCCCGATTAACGATAAGCTGATATTGTTTGGAACTAACAGACGTTCTAAGCACCTCATCCTTAAATAAAAATTTTGGAAGAAGCGGACTTATCTTACCCAACACGTGTTTCAGCTTTGGCTTAAACGGATAGTATCTTAAAGTCGAATGTTTTCTGGTAAAAAGATCATGCAAAACAATTTGGACTGCCGACAAAACTATAGGAACGATAATGAATCCAGTTATAGTTGTTATCAAGCCTGCGATGACTAAAATAACGTTTAAACTAAAAAGAAATATAAAGCCGACGCCTAACAGGGACCGGAAGCGAAATTTTTTCATAATGAACATATTAAGACAGTAAAAAACCTGAGTTTCCTGACTGGCCCCAAACCATAGAGATGGTCGGGGCTTACTTAATGAAGTCCTTACTGCTTGTTTGGAAACAATAGCCGAAATGGTGGTGAATGGCTATGGATTGGGCATAGCTGGCAAAGGCAGCATCTAAACGCTTTGAGAAAATTCTAGTTAGACTTGTGTATGCCGATTTGTTGGTTGAGAAATTATTCATTTCGTTATTAATTAAGACAGTGATAAAACAAGATGTTCGATTACCGGCCCCTTTCGCCAGATTTATGGCTGGGGCTTAATTAATAAAGTCCTTACTGCTTTTAAGAAATGAATAACCTAAAGCACGGCATGAAGATTTTGGGCCACAGCATAAAACAGCTTTTGTGTGCACTTTAGATGCAAAGCTAATTTCAGTTATACTATATATGTGGTTATGCGAACCCATTATTACAAATCTCTACTTTTAATGTTAATAAGCAAATATTTACTTATTAAGCGTTGTTTTCTGATATATATGTTACAATCAAAATAAAATGGTGGTTTTTCCCACCATCTTATTAAATTATTTCATTAACGATACATTCTCTATACGGAACCGCTTCAACCCATCGGGCATTTCCCATTGAATCTCTTCACCGACTCGGTATCCTATTAAAGCCAGACCGATATCAGAAAGCGCTGAAAATTTGTTGATTTTTATCTTAGCCTCATCCGGGCTTACCAAATCAAACTTAAACTCATTGCCAGTTTCAACATCACGCACCTGAACATTTGTGTTAATTGAAACAACATCCTCTGGAATCTCTTTTCCCGGCACAATGAGGGCTGACTTTATTTCTGTTTCAAGTTTTTCCTTGTTAAAGTCCGAAAGCTGATTCTTTTGTCTTAAATGATTTTTTATTAGATGATATATGCCTTTTGATAAAATGATTGGATTAGTCATATTCTGTTTGAAAAATTAGTGAAATTATAATATTGCTAAGTAAAATTCTCCCCGGAAATCATGCTGCCGGGGCTAACTGGTGGAAGTCCTGAAGTCGGCAAAAACTCTTTATCAGTGGTGAAAACATAAGTATATTATTGATTAACGGGTACTGCGAGTCCTTCAGAGTCAAAATCGAAAAAGCCGTTGATAACAACCTCATCATCACATACAGGGCACTCCACGACTTTTTTAATGAGTTTGTTTTTCTCATTGAAGATACTAACATCGACATATATCAGACCATTATGTTCTGGACAAGTAATTTTCATAAAAGACACGTTTAATGATTTATTCGGCAAAGCCGTATTGGATTTTCAAGCCACAGCTTAAAAAAATAACACCTCCCAACTTTTGAGTAAGTTGGGATTTAATTAATGAAGGCTTTACTACTTTTAAGAAAAGAATATTGAATAAGGAGATCGCACGACACAAGAGGGCAAAACAAACTATAGGAAGTCTGTACCCAGTGTTTTGAAGTCATTGATACTGGTTTATATGTCTTCTTCGTTGAACCCATTGTTACAAATCTCCACTTTTAAAGTTCATAAGCAAATTATAGATGCTAATGTTACATATCGCGGACATACCCAGGATGCGTTTCCAAAAATGCAGTAGTATAGGGATGCTCTGTGACAGGGGTTTCTTTCATGATGAAATTTTTAAATCAGATCTTCAATATCATCCTTTATAAACTGTCAAACCTTACCTCTAAGACAAATAGGATCAAAGTCAACATCAGCATTAGAAAAATCAACCAAGTTTTTGCGGATTAAAACAGGATCATGACTCCACTCAAAACGTTGTTTATGCAGTTCAATCATTTCATCTATCGTGTACTTGCCGAATGCTTCATGTAAATCCCAAAAATCTTTTTTTCTGCCTCCTTTTTGTATTACAAAAATCTTCATTGCGATGATTTCTTCAACTGTAGCCATTCGAACTCCATCAACTTCGATCGCATCTTGAAAAAAGGGGTCCATAGAATAGTATAAATCTAATTTTATTGCGTTCGTCTTGTTTGTTCCAATTAGATAAGACTTTCCCATTCCTGAAGCACCGGCAAAATCACCTTCAGTATAGCTAAATATTTTCTTCACTGTTCGATTCTATCAAAATCAACCGAGCCATAAGGTGCGTTAGTAAAGCAATAATATCTATCGACATTCTATGACCTAGATGCAAACTTAACGCGGTTCCTCCCACGAAGGCTTACCCTGCAACAAATCATGGAAGACCGTTACCGCAACGGTGCCACGATCATCACTTCTCAACTCCCGGTGAATAAATGGTACGACTATATTAATGAACCTACTCTGGCCGATGCCATACTTGACAGACTGACAGCTCATGCTCATAAAATTGAACTCAAAGGAGAGTCTTTGCGGAAGTTAAAATAACAGTATTTTTGTTCTTACTTGTACACCACTTCTGGGTGGCTCACTTTGAGCAGATTGGTGGCTCACTTTACCGCAGATTTTTCAATGTACTGCATGATATAAGCCAGCATAATAGCTGCCTGTACTAATCCATAGTGAATTAACCAACCCAGAAATAGTGATTTCAATTTTTCATTCATTGTTTATTTCCTTTTCATCAAAGGAAGTAAACACATTCGTTGTGTTATAATTTATGGGGTGAAGTGGCAGGAATATGTGGTGAAATCCTGATGCGAAGTATTATGATTGTTTTTTTTGGCCAGCTTTTTCGCGAAATATTTTGACCTTTAATATGAATTGAGATAAGTTTGGTAGCAAGCTGTTTCTAATTAAGGTGTGGAAATGTTATCTCGGACGCAAAAAGCTTATTGTGAAAAAGCGTGCAAATCCAACCTAGAAATGAAAGGAGGCTAGTGTTTATGTTTGGTCTGATGAGGACTTGAAAGTTTCGAGAAAAACGGGGATGCTTTTAGAAACTTTACTGATGACATTACAGCCGTCCAATAAACCCCTTTATTCGTCCAATCACCTCATCGAAATCGGGTTGTCCTTTATAATACAAGGCTTTTGTAAGTTCGTACCGTTTCCTGAATGCCGCACGTTGCTCTGGCTGGGAAAGTAAAAACGCTTCATTTTCCGCAATTGGGATTTCAAGATCTTTCCTTGGAAACCGAGTTTCTTTATGTACTGTATACTCAGAAGTGCCTATGAAGTCTAATACCTGCGGCTGTTCTAAAAGACAGTATACGTCATAGTATTGCCGCATATAGTTTGGCTTTTGCGTTCCATCTTCCTGTTCCTGGCGAAACTTAGTTGCAATGGTCTGAAGCTTTTCTACAAACGTATAGCCGGGATGATAGCAACTAACATTCATTGCGCGGTTATCGACAATCTTGATAGATTCCGTTTCAGTTGCTTTGTCATACGCCCATGAACTGATTGATATACTTTGGTTAGGAGTTACCGTATCAAACCCAGCTTCTAATAGAATACCTTCTTTAATACCTTCAATCGCAGAGGTTGTGGCTTCATAGTGTAACCTAATGCCTCCGCTACGGTAATTTTCCGGGTCGTCAAAAGCCACGTCTCGTTCAACGGAAACAATACCATCTATTTTAATGGTTTTCGCCAGCCAGTCATAAAAAGCCTTGCGTGCCTTAACATTATTCGGCTTGTTGTTTTTGGGATTCTCATTGATTCCGAATTCCTTTGGAGGAGTGATATGAATATCAATATCTTCAGAAAAACGGTGTATTACTTTGAATCCTTTAGACAGCGAGGTTCCGCCTTTAAGTTCAAAGCTAAATTCCTGGGCTTTCAGGCCGTACAACACATGCATCAGCCAGTAATCTTTTTCAATTAACGTCGCCTGAATACCTGACTCATCCTCGAGTATTCGCAATAACTGAGGGAAATCTTTAAGGTCGTGCAAATAACTAAGAGACATCCTGTTTAGCTGGCGACTCTAATAATGGAGTTAATATCTTTTTTGCCTTTGCATTTCCGTACTGAGACACATAACGTTTTAACTTTTTGGTGTCCATAGTGTAAACTTTTAACGCTACATTTTTTAATACTTCTGTCGGGTCTTCGGCAAGCGTTTCCAAGTTATTCACGAGGTCAACCAACAGAAATTCTTTAGTTACTTTACTCGGAAAGTGTGGCTTCATGCGGAAGGAGAACATCCTGTTTCCTAGTTTGAATTCACCGTGTCGTTTATGGTTGTATACGGTTCTTTCGTTATACAACTGGGTAGTACCAACCCCTAAACTGTTATAAGAACTTGCTGAAGTAAGCAGAAACCTATCATCTTTAAGAAAGCTTCTTATCAAGACCTCTTCCTCCGGTGGAGTTTTACCAAAGGCACTTAATTTCGGGTAATAGTATAAGCCCTGAGAAAGTTTTTGAAGTGTATCTTCCTCAACCAGAGCATCAAGGTGCCGATCTACTGATTTAGACCATTTGGCTAAATCATCCCGCCGATACACCTGACCTCTTTTAAGATGCCTTTTTAATTCCTCAAGCCTGTTCATACTTTCTTTAGTACAAAAATAGTACAAAATTTTACAATTTGTAAATATTTTTATTAAAAATTCATGCATAATCTATGTACATCTATCTCATAGTAAGATGATAAACTAGTTGATGTTGATATAATTGTAATTGTACGAACTCCTCAAGAGATATGAGAACATAACTCTTAAAAAACTCATACACCATCCCATTCCTTTGTTAAGCCGCTCTCCTCCTAAGTGCATGAACCTATCAAGAGAACATGGAATAAATCGGACTGACAAAGGAAGGAGAATTTATGTATTCTAAGCCAACTCCAAATAAAGGTTAAAAAATATTTTAACTAAGCCGCAAAATCCACAGCGGTTACATATTCCGATTGCCTCTTCACAACAGCGAAGACTCTTGATATAAGTTTGTTTTTAACAATGTTCAAGGTGCTCATTTTACTTTTACCCTCCTCAATTCGTTTTCTGTAATAGTTTTTTAGTTCCGGGTCACATTGCACAGCAACACTAGCGCAAAGAAACAAGAGTGCCTTAATCTGCTTGTTTGCCAGATGGGACACCCTGGTTCGGCCTTTAATAGAAGTGCCTGAAGAGTGGGGAAAGGGAGCAATTCCAGAATAGCAGGCAAACTTTCTCCAGGAATCAAACTTGGTGAAGTTTTGAGTATATACAATCAGGTATGCTGCAGTTAAAGGTCCAATTCCTTTTATCCCTGTAATCAGCTTGAAGGTTCTTTTAAGTTCCGGATCGTTTTGCAATAAGTTATCGATGGCTATTTCTACGTCTTTTATCTTTTCCTCCAAAACTTTGATAAGTCCCTTGTATACATCAAATAATTCCTTGTGTTCTTTTGCAGGATACACTGATTTCCGTTCATTACAAGACACCCCATATCCGGCTTTATCTGCTATCAGTTTGGTCCGCAAAGAAAGCAGGGGCTGTAATTTCATGATAGTTTTTGACGGTAGAATGGTTGGATTAAGCTTTTCTCGTTTTAGATACGCATACTCAGCAATTCTTTCAGCGTCAAGCTGGTCGCTTTTGCCTCTGATAGTACCTAACGAACACTTAATATCTAGGGCCGGAACGATGGAGAAAGAAACAGAATGCTCCTGAAGAAATAAAGCTAAGTTCATTGAATACAGCCCGGTGTGTTCAAAGCAAATTAACACCTGTGATAAATCATCGCTTTTCAAAGCATTCTTAATCCATTTGATTAAGCATACAAACCCCTTGTCATTGTTACTAAATTGCTGTTTTAAGGCTTTGCCATAAATGAATACATCAAAGGTGATCTTGGAAACATCAATGCCGATAAATGAGTTGTAGTTCATAAATTTGCGTTTAAAAGTTAATAATAGTTGCCCAGGCTAAGACCTTTAAAAGACCTGCAAATCTAAAATTCTAAATGGCCGCAGCAACTTGTGGTTGGAATGGGGACTAATACATAAAATAGGCCATGAACCTAGCCGCGAAAATAAGATCACCCCATTCCTTTCCACAAATTTAAAAAGTTACCAACTCCCCCTGCACCCCCTGTTTAACAATAACGATAAAGAGTTTCAAAGAGAATTCTAATACAAATCTAAAGGCCGTGAAAGCTCTTGACTGGTGAAATAAACGTGAGACCTTCGCTTCCCAGAGAATGGGATTAATTTCTGATGCAGTTGCCGTAACGGCTTTGAATTATGTTTATATCCTTATGGTTAAATTCCCTTTCTAAACTACAAGTCTTTTTTTCAATTCGAACCATTGGAACCTAACATAATTTGCGTTGGAAATAATCCTCCGAAGCAGCAAGTTTATGGAGCTGTATTAAGTTTATACATCTCTCGAATGATTAAGTTGGTTAACCAAAAAAGAAGACGATTGATTCAAAATACATGTAAAATATTACAGTTGATTGCCTGCGCCTTTAATGTATATTAAATAATTGTATAAATTTAACTGGCATATATTCCATCCAAATCAAAGAATCAATCCTTACAGCTTATATAAACCCTGACCTAATGCGAAAAGTGGTCCTGGCTAATCACTGATCAGCATATTTCGGTGAGCACCTGAATCTTTTGATGCCATTATCAAAGGTATAAGCGTGCCCCTAAGACCAGTATGGGATTCGTGGGGTTGATGCTCTCTGGCGACGATAGCCTAATAAGGTTTGACGGACGACTTCTTAACAGGATACGGCAATCTGCAAGATTCAAGTTAGGAAGAAGTTTTTGATGAGAATGGGATTGGAGACTGCAGACAGCGACGCCCTTTCTACGCTCTGGTTCCAAGGCCCTGGGGACTATTGAAATTCCGAATGATTAGGGCCTTACTACTATTGGGATTTCAAAGTAAAATCGTGTACCCCGTTTATCACTATTTACACCAACATGTCCGCCATGTCGTTTAATGATTTCTGCAGAAATATATAGTCCTATACCGAGTCCTGGAAACTTTTGCGAGGAAGTGTGAACACGGTAGAACCGATCAAACACCAGGGCTTGCATTTCTGCTGGTATACCGATGCCAAAATCTGTTACCGTTACACGTACATTTCCATTAAACAAAGCTGATGACACAAGTACTTTATCTGCTTCCGGTGAGTATTTGATGGCATTTGACAAAAAGTTTCCGATCACTTGCTCTAAGCGGTGGCGATCGCTATTAATAATTGCAGGAACAAAATTTTCGACGATCACTTTATGTGTAGAAACACCAACTTGTATTTGTGAAACAACCTCATTTATAACTTCGCTAATATCAAACTCGCTAAAGTTATATAACATTTGCCCGGCCTGAATTTTACTTACATCCAAAAGATCGTTCACTAAAGCAGTTAATCTATCAACCTGTGTGTTTGCGTGTTCTACAAAACGGATTGCATGTCCGTTATCACCTTTTGTAATTGCTCTTTGAAGAATTTGCAGATAAGCCTTCATGGAAGTTAAGGGCGTCTTAAGCTCGTGACTAGCTACATCCATGAACTCGTCTTTTTTTCTCATCAGCTCCTCAATATCTTTTCTATCCTTTTCCTGCTTTATCAATGCATCATTGAGATTCAATCGCATCAGGTCAATAGTATTAGCCAATTTCTCTGCCTTTGCAGCCGTTTTTTCAGCCAGCTCGGTACGAATTCGGGCACTCATCAATTCCTGCTCCTTCTTAAACAGTGATATCAGAATTGGCAAGATCTCTTTCAGGCCGGTCAGGTCGGCTTCCAGAGGGTGTCCACCCAATAAAACTACAGCGGAATGAGAAGGACCGGCTATTCCCACAGCCAATTGCAAAGAAGCATTGTCGGGAAAAGGCAAAGTTCCTGTATGAAACGCCTGTGTAACAGTCTTATCCAGAAAACTATACCATTCTTTTCCATCCGGAATGGTTTGCTGGAAACCCGGAGCTGGTAACAGGATATTAATTTCAGGGTCCCTTATAAATATCATCAGGCTTCTGCCACCGAAGTATGCTGCCAATTTCGAAGCAGTGTACATACGATTAGAGCTTTCGCTCAATCCCGAGATTAGCTTTAGGATCATTATTCAGGAATCACACATACCACTGCTGTACAATTTTGGAACCCGCTAAACTGACCGTTAACTCTTGCCACTTGCCCATACGTGTTACAACCAGCATAGTTTACCCCGTTTAGGGTTTCTTTAACCTGATTCAGTTCGAAATCGAAGGTTTTACCCATTCTGAGCCTGGTAGCCACACAGTCAAAGAACAAAGCAACATTGGGCTTATGATCACCAAGCTGCTCAATGGCATTTTTTGCAGCAAGCATTGCTGCTTCCTGCGAGCAACTATTATCTGTTGCCATAAAACTTACATAGACACCATTGGGTACATCACTGGCCATAGCAATCGATCCATCAGGAAGTACTGCTAAGGGAACCCGCAGTTTATGATCTCCGGCTATTTCTATACCGATGATGTTATGTAAAAAAAATGGAATAGGTTGATCTACATCTAATTGCTGACTGGTAGCCTTTGCATGTTCGAGAAATACTTCTATAGCCGGACGTGCATTTAAGCTTACCAATTTCATTCCCTCGGCTTCGGTTACACGCATTTTCTCACCCACAGGCCTCCAGCCATGTGCGGCCCCTACTCCAATTGGCTTATTAGACAAAATTTCTAAGATCACCGCCGAATCGGGGTAAGCATTTGTATCGTGAAATATATGTGTTCGCTGAAAATTTGCATTATCGCCGGCTCCGCCACCGAAAAACTGATACTTGCCTACGGTTTTTTCGGTCAAAAGATCAATCAATTCGTCGGTATACCCCGACAAGGCATCTGCGAAAATCATGGCAGAATAATATTGGTACTGAGAGTCGTGTATGTCAGTCAAACTTTTACTCAGTTCTTCTCCAACACGTACCCGATCTTCTTTGATTCCCTGCGCAACTCCCGCCGTGAATTTCAAATCAGTCGACTGAATAGCAACAGCACACGCAGAATCCGTTCCGAAATCATTAGATGTGAATTCACCTGCAGAGGAACTTCCGACAAGTACTTTAGGATCACAGCCTTTTTTCAATGCATTTAAAAAAGCTGAGTAATCATATATTGAAGATGCAAATACAATTACAACGTCAGGAATCACGTCACCGAAATTGTCTTTGATTTTTTGTCCAAGTTCTTGTCCGGCATTAGCACCGTCGTTTAATTTGGTAAAAACTACTGCAGATTGAGTCATATAATATATACGTGGAAAAATGTGGAGGATTTTCACCGTTAAACATACTGCTTGATTCTTTGTTTCGAAAAGTCGCTGGTCTTTGGTATATTCTTTAAAAACGAGTTTTTCACTACAAATTTTTCATTTAAATTTGCCTTAGCGACAGAAGACTCAGTCATAACATTTTCTGAATGTCAGATTGAGGGTCGCCTTTCCCTCTTTTTTCACGCTACCCTAATTTAATAGTTCTAAATTTAGTCCAGTCTTTTAGGGGGCTAGTACAGTTTTAGTGATTGGCAATAGTCATATATCCAATCGGTAGCCCCTACTTTCCAGTTCCGAATAGGCGTTCCAGTCTTTGTTCTCCACAGGCAGTTTTGAAAAAATTGGTAAAAGTTCGTGGCTATTTGTGCCTGACCTTTTTGATTAAAATAAATTGAGTCATCTACAATTAACACTTTGCAGTGTATAGTCAATCTACAGTTAATTAATAAAACTGTATTTCAGGACGAGACAAGCGATTGACAAACTGTCACTTCCTAAAATAACTATACACTAAACTAAGTGTATGGAAACAAAAGAAAGCTTTGTTAAAAGAGTGAGCAAACATGATGTCTTTGATACGAGACTCATTAGGGAAATTGTAAAATCGATAGAAGAGGGTCTACCCCGCAAGGCAGCTATAGCCCGTTATGGAATGAGTCAAAGCACTTTAAACATCTGGATGAAAAATTATGGTTCTTCAGATTACCATGCCGGTAAACGGCGGATTTTCAGTCCACCAGAGAAACGTAGTGTTTTACGGGCTCTGGAGTCAGGGATGACCACCAGGGAAGTTCAAATCAGCTTCGGAATAAAGAACCCGGGTATTATTCGAGAATGGTATCGAGCAGATCAACAGGAAAATGCAGAACTTGGCCGTAAAAACTGTACTCCCCCTATGGCCAAGCAATCAGAAACTGAAGTGAGTGATGAGGTAAAAGCCCTTCAGGCGGCCCTTGCCCAGGCTGAGCTTAAAATCAAGGCCCTGGACACCCTGATTGATATTGCCGAAGAACAACTCAAAATCAATATCAGAAAAAAGTCTGGTGCCAGGCAGTCACCAAAATGAAACAGGACTATCCCTATCTTGGGATAGGAACGCTGTGCAGACTGCTTGGCAAGACTCGTCATGCTTGGTATGACCACCAGTGGCGGCTTAAGAATATAGGTCTTAAAGAAGATATTATCTTGCAGCACATCATGGAAATAAGAAAGGATCTGCCCCGTATAGGGACGCTGAAACTGCAGCACCTGATCGCCCCCAAACTGGCCGGTCACGGCATCTCAGTGGGCCGGGACTACCTGTTCGACCTAATGCGGGAACGCGGACTGTACATCCGCAGACGTAAACGGCAAGTGATCACAACTGACTCCCGACATTGGATGCGTAAGTATGCAAACTTGATAAAAGAGCTTCACATCATCAGGCCTGAACAACTTTGGGTAAGCGATATTACTTATATCCGCATGACCTCGGGTTGGGCTTACCTGAGCCTGATCACCGATGCTTATTCGCATCAGGTCATGGGGTATTGTTTAAGGAAAGACCTGTCGGCGCAGGGCTGTATAGAGGCCTTAAAGATGGCCCTGGATAACAGGATATACAGCGAGCGACTGATTCATCATTCCGACCGCGGATCGCAGTATTGTTCAAAAGAATATGTGGAATTATTGACGCAAAACAAGATTGCCATCAGTATGACCGAGAATGGTGATCCTTATGAGAATGCCATTGCCGAGCGTATGAATGGTATTCTCAAATCGGAGTTCGACCTGTACTCATCCCAGCAGGGTTTGGAGGAAACACGTCAGCGTATCGCCCGGCACATCACCGCATACAACCAGATAAGACCCCATGATAGCTGTGATAGGCTAACCCCTGAACAAGCCCACAACAGATCTGGACCCTTAGCAAAAAGATGGAAAAACAGAAATCGAAAAATATCCGAATTGACCCTTGTATAGTTCGATCAGGATTAACAAATTGCAGTGTATAACACAATCAGGAATAATTCATAAAACCGTATAGCTATTTCAGGATGTGACAAACACTCAGCTGATTAAGGGTTAAAGCACTATTGAAGTACCTTTTAAGTACCCTTTCAGTATCTATAAGGTACCTTTTATAAGGGGTGCTTTATCAGTGGCTATTGGAACCTTTAACAATATTTAACCTTTAGCTTAACATTGTTTAACTCTTATTCCTGCCCGGGTGCTGTATACTTGTCGTACCAAGGCAACATCTTATGGCTTTCTTAAAAAGTGATTTCGAATTTACTGGCAGCATGGGAAATCTTTCTGCTTACAAACTTCCCGGCGTAGAGGGTACTGTGCTTCGCACGAAAGGTGGTGCAGATAGAAAGAAAATTTTCACTGCCGCCTCTTGTAAACTGACCCGGCAAAACGCTGCCGAGTATGGGAAGTGTGGTAAAATGGGCGGCAGCATTCGGAGATCTATGCTTCCCATGGTTCCTCTGGCAGATCATAACTTTGTCTCCAACCTGAATGCTCTGGCTAAGATTATCCAGCTACTTGACAAGGAAGGCAATCGCGGGGAACGCAGCATTTCTTTGTCTGCCCGCAAAGAGTATCTCAGGGGATTCAGCCTGAACAAAAACACTGCTTTTGAGAGTATCGTCAGGCACCCGATTGAATACCAGATAGACCGGGGAGCCGGAAAAGCTGTGGTGCTGCTTCCTGAACTGATGCCGGGTGTAAACCTGATGACGAGCCGGCAGTATCCCCTATTCCGGTTTTTGGTTAACCTGGGTTGCGTGGCCGACAGGACATTTGGCAAAAGCTATTTGAATGAAGAAGACATGGAAAGCTGCTGTTTTTATACCGGCTGGCACCATACTCTGGCTTTGTTTGAAGCCAGGGAAGTGCTTGTTGAACTTAAAGATCCTTCTGCGATTGTAGATACTACCACACTGATCTTGTCCGTAGGAATCCAAATGGGCAGTCCCGTTTCTGATCTGGTGGTTAATCCGGCAAAGCATGGAGGCTGTGCGAAGATTATTGGAGTAGGATAGAATTATTGTATTCTGACTCATTTAGCTAGAAATGAAATAATAAAGACAGTTACTCCGATCTGCCAGCACAGCCTGATTATCTTCAGGCCGAAGAGATATTGATAACGGCACGTGATAAGTTTTACGCAACTTCAGTTAAATAATTTTCACCTATTCAATTTTTTTATACCTTTGTACCCAATTCCTTTAACAAATCTCTAATACTTAGGAATTATGAATCGTTTTATTCACATATAGCCCTTTCGATCTAGCTGCGTAGCTAGTCTCCAGTAATTTATTGGTACTTACTAGTAGCTGCTAATGCAAGGCATTGCCGAAAGGTATATCCATTCCCGGACGAATTATCTTCATTAATAAATCCATTTTTTTCACATAGTAAAAAACAGGATAGCTATGCGCTGTCCGCAATGAAGATCCTATATGGACAATTCAATAAAACTAAAAGATTTAACCAAAATAGGTTATACAGATAACAAGGCAAGAAGTCTTGTCGCAACGATATTTAACAAGCATTTTAAACACTTCTCCAGAGATGAAAAACTGGGATTGCTGGTGAGAATAAAAGAAATCCCTGAGAAATACCTCCGGGATGAAGCGACTGCCAAGATAGCCAGGGTATTTGCAGGGAAAGAAGATAAAATAAAGCCTGATTGTTTCACTCTGTCGGATAAGGCAGCTCCATTAAAAATATACGGAGCAATGCATGTGGAAGAGCAGACTATTAAGCAGATGGAATTAGCTCTTGCTTTACCAATCAGCGTCCAGGGCGCTTTAATGCCTGATGCACATAGCGGGTACGGTTTGCCGATAGGTGCAGTACTAGCGACAGATAATGCGGTGATTCCTTACGGAGTAGGTATGGATATTGGCTGTAGGATGAGGCTTTCTATACTGGATGCAGGTGAAAGCTTTCTGAAACGGTATGATTTCCAGCTCAGGCAAGCCCTGCGTGACTTTACACACTTTGGGATGGAAGGGGGGCTGGATTTCAGACAGGAACACGAGGTGCTGGACGATCCTTTATTCAGGTCGATGCCTTTACTTCGTAGGTTGCATGGAAAAGCGGTTCGGCAATTAGGAAGCTCCGGAAGCGGAAATCACTTTGTGGAATTCGGAGAGATCACGCTTTGCGAAGGGAACGGTTTAAGACTGCCATCAGGCAAGTACGCCGCGCTTCTTTCTCATTCTGGCAGTCGTGACTGGGAGCTGCTATTGCAAAGGAGTATACCACTATTGCAATGAATAGCTGCAAACTTCCTCGTCAGGCTCAACAATTGGCCTGGCTCAACATGGATTCCTCCGCAGGTGCAGAATACTGGTCGGCTATGAATCTTGCAGGAGAGTATGCTCAGGCTTGCCATGATCAAATTCACTCCAATGTTCTGAAAATCTTGGGCTTGAAAGTTCTGGCTAAGGTTGAAAATCACCACAACTTCGCATGGAAAGATAAATTGGCTGATGGTAAGGAAGTGATTATACACCGAAAGGGAGCTACTCCTGCTCACAAGGGTGAGCTGGGTATTATTCCGGGCAGCATGACAGCCCCGGCTTATTTGGTAAGGGGCCTTGGAGCTGAGAGTTCGCTTTATTCCGCTTCCCATGGAGCAGGCAGAGCCATGAGCCGGCAAAAGGCGAAAGATAGCATGACCGTCTCAGGAATGAAACAACTTTTGTCAAACGCCGGAGTGACGCTTATGGGAGGGAATGTTGACGAAAACCCCCAGGCTTATAAGGATATTGACAAGGTGATGAAGTCGCAAACGGCTCTGGTAGAAACGGAGGGCGTTTTTTATCCGAAAGTTGTACGCATGAGTAAAGATTAAACAGTATGGAAGAGATAATTTTATTGGTAACCGCCGGGCAAGGCCCTTTAGAATGTTGCCGTGTAGTGTATAGAGTGCAGGAAATGCTCACCATAGAGGCGCATAAATTAGGTTTAACGGTGGAGGTGTTCGATTCGGTCCAGGCTGAGAAGCCAGGTACACTTCATTCATGTGCTTTGAAGTTTAAGGGAAAAATCCCCGGCATGTTCTTAAGCGAATGGCAAGGCACGGTGCAATGGATAGCCCAGAGCCCGTACCGGCCAGCTCATAAGCGGAAAAACTGGTTTGTCGGTGTAGAAGTTTTAGATAATGCTTCAACGATAAGCTGGGATAAGTCGGGAGTTACGTTCGAAACATTCAGAGCTTCTGGTCCAGGCGGCCAAAACGTAAATAAGGTAGAAAGCGCCGTCAGAATACGGCATCATAGTACAGGAATTCAAATCCAGGTAATGGATAGCCGGTCGCAACTTGAAAACAAAAAGATAGCGCTTAGGCGACTGACCCAAAAGTTAGAAGACCTGCAAAATAAACAGACTTCACAATTACAGCAAAACAGCTGGACCGAACATAATTCTCTACAAAGAGGAAATCCGGTTAAGGTGATTAGAAAACCATTGTGATGATTTAACAGACATAATTTAAAGAGAAAAGAAATGGACATATATTGTACGATTGAAGAGCGATACGTACAAGCAGTTGAAGAGTTGAGATACGGTGAAACTGCACGAGCTCTTCAGTTATTTAACGAACTTATAGCTGCTGATGCAACCTATGCACGGGCCTATTTTCAGTTGGGTATTATTAATTATTATTATATCAAGGATTATCAGGCAGCAGGTTACTATTTCAGCCAATGTATCGAAACTGAGCCAAGTTTTCCTGATGTATATGAGGATTTTATGAAGCTTCTTGTCTTCCTGAATATGGAACTGAAGGCGAAGACTACGGGGTCTAAGGCTTTACGGGTGGCCGGTGTCAGCCACCGGCTGATTTATCAGCAATTGGGGCTTCTTGAAGAGAAAAACCAAAATTGGAACGCCGCTCTCGATTGCTATAAAAAAGCATACGCGTATTCTTTAGAAAAGGAGGATGCTGACGATTCAAAATCTGACATAGAACGTGTTAAGGATAAAATTTCACGGAAAGCTAAGTTTGTGTATAGCCTCTAGAATTCAATGGCGTCGGTTCATACCAATGCCATTGAATAGGTAAAGAACTTTCATGATAGCGTTGCACCAAAATCGAAGCCCCCTATAAATAGACCCACTTGCGATTTTTTTGTGCAAAATTGGCTGGAAATATGGCGAACGGGCAAGAGAATATATCGCAAACAGGTAAATTGAAGAAACCATGTACAGCTTGGAGGATATCCCACGGGCGAAATACTTTGCCGGTTACTACGGCAAGAGAATATAATGCGGCGACTACTAAATCAGCCTAAATCCAGTGATAAGGAAGTTCAAAAAATATACCTAAACAACAGTATCTGAGACGTTTTCGACTATTGAAATCTCAGGTTCAGCGTCTAAATAAATAATAAATTTAGTTCCTTTACCTGGTTCGCTTTCAATACTGATACTCCCGCCAGCAGAGTTAATGATTTTTTTAGCCAGAGATAAGCCGATACCCTGACCTTCTATATCAGCATGGAGACGACCGTACATATTAAAAATATGTTTCTGGCCTTCCTCTGATATCCCAATACCATTATCCTGGACAGAAAGAACGATATGTTCTCTCTCAACTTTGGTGCATACAGTTATTAATGGAGATTTGTCCACTGTAAACTTAATTGCATTAGATATCAGATTATAAAGAATACTTCGAAGATTCTTTTTTGAAAACTTAATGTTATTGACTTCAATTTCTCTTTTTATAACTGCTCCGGATGATGTAATTTTATCGTCCAGACTCCACTCTATATTATTTAAAACTTCATCCAAATCGACGGTTTCAGGAGCTATCATATCGTTTTCAACTTTTCCTATAACGGAAATGTCTTTTATCAGAGTTCTGAACTTTTTAATGGATAAATTGACGATCTTCAAAAATTTTGACAACTCAGGATCAGTCTTGCTAATTCTTTTGTTTATTATCCCAATGCTTCCCTCAATGTTTCCTAAAGGACCAAGCAAGTCGTGAGAGGCCGTGTGTACAAAATTATCAAGATCCTCATTTATGCGCATCAGGCCTTTATTTCTGATATCAAGTTCTTGCTGTGTTTTTTTTAATTCAGTTATGTCGCTAAAAGTAATTACGGCACCATTTATCTTATTGTCGGCCAGCAGGTAAGGCATTGTCATGATCTGGTACCATCTGCCATCATTAGATTCAATCTCTTTTGTAATTATCACTCCCTCGGCTATCACCTTTTTTAGATCCTCGGTAAAGGTTTCGAATTTTATATTGGTTGAAATATTACTTAAAGGTCGTCCAATATCAGTGGGTAACAAATTGATTTGTTTAACAGTTCCGGGAGAAAAACGCATTAATAGTAAATCATTGTTTACGAATAATTGGCCATTAATATTGCTTCTAAAATAGTTGTTCAGGTCGTCGTTTAACTCCAGCAACTCTTTGTTTTTTAATTGATAATCGGTATTGATAGTGTGTAATTCTTCATTTACTGATTGCATCTCTTCATTGGAACTTTGCATTTCTTCATTAGCAGAAAGAAGTTCCTCATTAAACGACTGCATATTTTCATTCGAAGCGTCAAGCTGCAGAAGAACAGAATGCATTTTATCTTTTAGTTCATTCAATTCTTCCTCCAAACTTAGAGTGTATTGATCCAGATAAATTTTTTCATCAAACACTCGATCATCCTCATGTCTGGAATCTGTCTGTTTGTCTTCTGAAAACGCAACCAGAAATAATTTCTGTCCACTTCTTTTTAAAATCAACGGACTTACCGACAAATTTATCCTGATGATGAATTTATCATACTGGGTTTGGATTCCTTTTACAGATGCTCTCTCATTTGTTTTCATAACGTTAGAGATCAAGGCATTGAAAGCTACTGCCAAGGGCCTGGGTAGAAGTTCTGCAAAATTTGAAGTAAGAATTTTCTGAAGGAGATATTTAGTAGTATCGCCGTAAGTTTTTACAACATGATTATTCTCGTCTATACAAACTAAAAGATGGTTTAGCTCATTCAGATAGGTAGAACTTACTACTTCTGCAAGGGTTTCAAGAGAATTATTATCCTGTACCTGAAATTTAGGGCCTCCGTTTTTATCTATTAAAACTGGTAAAGAGAATGCATTGAAACGCACCATTCTGTTTGTTTCGAGATTTTTATAAATCCTCCATTTTTTATCTATAATTTCAAGACTCTCACTTATTGCAACCGGATTCTCACTGGATCCTAAGAATAAATAACCATCCTTTCGTAGTCCGAAGAGCAGTAGGGTAAAGACCTTTTGCTGCAAAGTCGGTGTCATATAGATGAGTAGATTTCGGCAGCTAATAAACTGCATATTACAATAAGGAGGGTTTTTTACAAGATCGTGCAGAGCAAAAATTACCATCCTCCGAATTTTCGGTTTTACCCGGTAATTGTCGCCTTCTTTTATAAAGAAATTTTCAAGGCGTTCTGGCGACACATGTTTCGCGATATCTTTCCCGTACACGCCTTTTCCTGCGAGTAGTAAAGCAGCATTATCTATATCCGTAGCAAATATTTTTACCGCGACATCCTTATTGAGCTTACTCAATTGCTCATGGACTATCATAGCCAGCGAATAGGCTTCTTCGCCAGTTGCACAACCCGCTACAAAATTTCAGCTCTTCATCAGGAGCTAACTTGGAAATCAGATCGGGCACTACCTGGTTTTGAATACATTTATAAGCTTCTTTATCCCGAAAAAAAGAAGTAACGCTTATAAGGTATTCTTGAGACAAGGCATCCACCTCATCCGGATGGGCTTTTAAAAAATCGAAGTATAGCTTTAGCGAAGTAAAACCACTGTTTTCTGCCCGTCTTTTAGTTCGCCTGAATATGGTTGTTGGCTTATAATCCGAAAAGTCATGAGCAGATTTATTCTTGATGTAATCAATTATAAGGTGCAGATATTTCTCGTCATCATTCTTGTCGACTTTTTTGTTCTGATGATCATTTTTTACATAATCTTCTATGGTTTGAGGCATGTCTTCAGGCTCTAAAACAAAATCCACCAGCCCTGTTGCTATGGCATTTTCGGGCATACTTCCAAATTTTGTAGTTGCCGGGTTTTTAGCAATAACCATCCCTCCTGCTTTTTTAATCGCTGTTATACCTTCTGTTCCATCAGAACCTAATCCGGATAAAATTATTCCTATAGCCTTATTCCCATAATCTGCTGCCAAAGAGTTGAAAAAAGTATTGATTGTTAAATGTGGACCAGGGCTCGAGGTTTTATCTGTGAAATGCAGATGATCTTGCTTAATGGTCATAAACTTATCATTTGGAATAAGATAAACATGATTTGCTATCACCCTCATTCCCTCTTCTGCTTGTTCTACTACAAGCTTGCTATGGCGGCTCAATAATTCAACCATCTGACTTTTGAAATCTGCAGATAAATGCTGGATTACTATATAGGAAACCCCATCAAGTGGCGTATGATCAAAAAATAAATTTATTTCTTCCATGCCCCCGGCTGAGGCGCCGATTGCTATAATGTGATAAGGAGCGTCAGAATACATAGGGATGATTAATTTATTTTAGCAAAATATACATTTTATTTAGGAAGAAACAGATTATATTTTGACATGATGACTTTTAAGTTGCCAAGAATGTATGAAGGCTGTATAATCCGTGTCGCCTTACTTGAATTGCTTTATTTTGTATTGAAACTGGTTCTAAAAATACTCAAGAAAGGTACATAAATTAATCATCGCCAAATCCCCAAAATGATTCATCTCTTTTTACCGTTTCAAATGCCATTCTGATTTGTATTTTTGCGCTTTGTTAAGATAAAGAATATGGCCAGAACTAAAATTAAAGATTTACTGAACGCTACCGAATTCGGCAAAGAGGTTATTGTTAACGGATGGGTTAGAACTTTCCGAAACAATCAGTTTATCGCGATAAATGACGGTTCTACCCTTAACAATATACAAGCGGTTGTTGACTTTACTACAACAGACGAGGCCCTGTTAAAACGTGTCACTACTGGTGCAGCAGTATCGGTAACCGGCCAGCTGATCGAATCTATGGGAAAAGGTCAGCGAGTTGAGATTAAAGTAAGAACGCTCGAAATTCTTGGCGACAGTGATGCTGAGAAATACCCGCTTCAGCCCAAAAAACACAGTCTCGAATTTTTGCGTGAAATTGCTCATCTGCGTTTCCGCACCAATACGTTTAATGCAGTTTTCAAAGTTCGTCATGCCTTGTCTTTTGCTATTCATAAGTTTTTTAACGATAAAGGTTTTGTGTACATGCACACTCCTGTCATCACCGGTTCGGATGCTGAAGGTGCCGGCGAAATGTTTCGCGTTACCACGATAGATTTCGATAATGTACCACGTAATGAGGATGGAACTGTAAATTATAAAGAAGATTTCTTTGGTAAATCGACAAATCTTACCGTTTCCGGACAACTAGAAGGCGAGCTTGCCGCGATGGCTTTCGGTGAAGTATATACCTTCGGACCAACATTCAGGGCCGAGAACTCAAATACCACCCGTCACCTGGCCGAGTTCTGGATGATTGAGCCCGAAATGGCTTTTTACGACATTCACGACAACATGAACTTGGCTGAAGAATTACTAAAATATGTAATTAGCTATGCCCTGGACAACTGTTCTGATGAACTTGAATTTTTAAAGAACCGGTTACTTGAAGAAGAAAAGCAGAAAGCGCAAAACGAACGCTCTGAACTTGATCTTATTTCTAAACTTAATTTCTGCTTAGAAAACAATTTCGAGCGCATTACCTATACGGAGGCGATTAATATTCTAAAAAGCTCTAAACCTAACCAGAAAAAGCAGTTTAAATATTTAATAAACGACTGGGGCGCCGACCTGCAATCAGAACACGAGCGCTACCTGGTTGAAAAGCATTTTAAGAAGCCGGTAATCTTAACCGACTATCCTGCTGCTATCAAATCTTTTTACATGCGCAGGAATGATGGTCCTGAAGCAGGTAAAGAAACCGTTAGAGCAATGGATATCCTTTTCCCGGGAATTGGTGAAATAGTTGGAGGCTCGCAACGTGAAGAGCGCTTGGAGGTTCTTGAAAACCGCATGAAAGACATGCATATTCCTACTGAAGAAATGGATTGGTACCTCGATACCCGCCGTTTTGGATCTGCTCCGCATTCGGGTTTCGGATTGGGCTTTGAACGTTTGGTGCTCTTTGTTACAGGTATGACAAACATCCGCGATGTAATTCCTTTTCCACGTACTCCTAAAAATGCGGAGTTTTAAAAGGGTACTATCAATGTGTTGAGTATTGCCACAAAGGCTCGAAGACTCTAATTTAGCTCTAGATTCTTAGTAGTCCGCATACATTTCTTAGTGTCTTTGCGTCTTGGTAGCAAATATTAAGGGTGCAACCAATGTGTTGAGTATTGCCTCAAAAGCTCGAAGACTCCAAGTTTAACGATAGATTCCTATTAGTCCCTCTTTGCGTCTTCGTAGCAAATACCAAGAACAAAAACCTCCATTTACGTCTTTTTTCTTTGCAATGAAAGACAAAAGGCTGAACACTAAAAACAAATTATCTACCCCAAAATCGGTAACAACAGCTTATATTGATTACTCGACAAAAAATAAGATACTCGAAGTTGAATTTACAGCCGGTAAAGCGTATCATTATCTGGAAGTTGAGCTGCCCGTTTGGGAGGAATACAGGGAACTAATCCTGGCTGGTGGCTCGTCCGGCGAGTTCGTAAATCGAAGAATTAAACCTGAATATCGTTTCAGAGAAATACTTTGATGTATTGAACAAAGTACTCAGACGCAAGTTCTATATTTAATGAATCAACAAGTTTTGCATTTTCGAATCGCTTCTGTAAAACAGGAAACCCCTGCGGCCAAAACCTATGAATTACAGCTTTTAAATTCGCCTCCATTAACCTATAAACCCGGGCAATTTCTAACCTTTATCATAAAAACTGAAAAACAAGAGATACGTCGCTCCTATTCCATTCTAACCCTTCCGGGAGAACCAATAAAAATTACGGTTAAGAAAGTAGATAATGGTTCTATTTCCCGGTATATTCTGCAACACTGGAAGGTAAATGAGATTATTACATCTCTTCCCCCTGCCGGGAGATTCAATTTTGAGCCTGTTTCAGATAAAAAACGAGATATCTTTTGCTTTGCCGCCGGAAGTGGCATTGTTCCTATCCTCCCGCAAATAAGAATGATGCTACAGAAAGAACCTCAAAGTATTATTCACCTTATTTATAGCAACCATAACGAAAGCGACACGCTGTTTCTTGACGAAATAGAGGCCCTGGCACAAAGCGAACCGCAATTAAACCTGATCCATTTCTTTTCTGATCCGGTTTACCGAAAAAAAGAACAGGGCCGCTTAAGTAATATCACTACCGAAACATTGATTAATCGCCTGCAACAGTATAAAAAAGAAGATGCAGTATTTCTGCTGTGCGGTCCATTCTCGTACATGCGCATGGTGAATTTTACAATAGGACTGATGCATTTTAACAAAGAAAACATCCGAAAAGAAAATTTTCTGCCCGAAGTAATGAGTTCAGACCGTGTGATACATCAAATATTCCCGGATACAACTGTAGAAATAGAATTTTATGGAAAGAAAGAAATGGTTAAGGTCCCTTCCGGAGAAAACATTCTGGATGCGGCACTAAAAAGCGGCCTGAACTTGCCTTATAGCTGCAAAGGTGGAGTGTGCGGAAACTGTGCGGCAAAATGCAAAGGCGGACAAATCTACATGAGTATTAACGAAGTATTAACGGATGCAGACATAAAAGAAGGATGGGTTTTAACTTGCACCGGTTATCCTGAAACAAAAAACACCTCAATCATTTTTCTTACAGAACAATGAGAGGATTTCTACCTTTATAATATGTTCACTCACATTAGTTCAGGCACACTATGCTACTAAAGATTTACGAAAAAAACCCCAACGAGAAAGCTATACAGCAAGTAGTTGATGTATTGAAAAAAGGAGGACTCATCATTTATCCAACCGATACCATTTATGGTCTTGGATGCGATATTACCAATCAGAAGGCAATTGAAAAAATATATCAGATCAGGGGAATGAAACCAGAAAAAGCGAATCTGTCTTTTATCTGCTATGATTTAAGTCACATCTCCGACTATATTAAACCCATTGATAATTCTGCGTTCAGGTTATTAAAAAAAGCTTTACCCGGCCCCTTCACTTTCATCTTCGAAGCAAACAATAAAGTGCCCAAGCTTTTAAGCTCCAACAAAAAAACGGTGGGAATCAGGGTGCCCGACAATGATATCGCCCGCGAAATTGTAAGGGTACTTGGAAATCCTATCGTTTCTGCTTCTATTCATGATGAAGACGAAATACTGGAATACTCCACCGACCCGGAACTAATTCATGAAAAATACAAGGATAAAGTAGATCTGGTTATTGATGGAGGCTATGGAGGTAATATGGCTTCTACTGTTGTTGATTGCACATCGGGCGAATTTCAAGTTTTAAGACAGGGTAAAGGCGATCTTGCAGAACTTATTTAACCTCGTCTTCTGTTAAAAAAATTCTATCCAGAAATGCTTTGAGAAGTATAAAATATTAAAATTTTATACTTTCGCGCTTATGGCAATAAATCTTATCCCTTTTAAAGATTTTTTTAAATCCGGACAAATTGGCGGGGCGCTTCTGATTTTTTCTGTTATTATCTCGCTTATAATTGCCAATACCGGCCTTTATGAAGAATTTCATTCGCTATTAAATTACTCTTTTGGCTACGCTCCCTTTGATTTAACCTACACCACAGAGGTGTGGATCAATGATGGGTTAATGACTATTTTCTTTCTCCTGGTAGGCCTTGAAATTAAGCGTGAACTGCTTGAGGGAGAGCTGTCGTCTGTGAGAAGAGCAATGCTGCCTATTTTTGCCGCCCTTGGCGGAATGCTGGTTCCCGCCGGCATTTTCTATCTATTTAACTCTGGAACATCCACTGCAAATGGCTGGGGGATTCCCATGGCTACCGATATTGCCTTTGCTCTGGCAGTGATATCAATGCTCGGAAAAAGAGTACCAACTTCTTTAAAAGTTTTTCTTTCGGCTCTAGCCATTGTTGACGATTTAGGGGCAATAATCGTGATCGCTATCTTTTATACAGAGGAACTCCATTTAAACCAACTGCTGTATGCCGGAGGTATTCTGGTAATACTCTCTTTAATGAATCTTTTTGGTGTTAAAAAGCTAATATTTTATATAATCCCGGGTATATTTCTTTGGTATTTTATTCATCATTCCGGCATCCACGCAACTATTGCCGGAGTGTTGCTGGCATTCACAATTCCAACAAATCCCGTCAAACATGCCTCACCTTTAGAACGTATGGAACATGCGATTGTAGCTCCGGTTAACTATTTAATTATGCCGGTTTTTGCTTTGGCAAATACCAATATTCGTTTTCAAACCAGCATGCTGGATGGCTTAAGCTCGCCACTTGGATTAGGAATTATTTGCGGCCTGTTAATCGGCAAAACACTGGGCGTGAGCACATTTTCGTATCTGGCGGTTAAACTGGGATTCAGCAGTCTGCCGAGCCGAAGTTCATGGCGACATATTATTGGCTTAGGAATACTTGCCGGGATAGGTTTCACCATGTCTGTGTTCATTGCTCTCTTGTCTTTTGATTCACCCGAATTTCATGATGCCGCGAAGTTTTCAATACTTGTAGCCTCTTTATTAGCGGGTGTACTTGGATATATTTACCTGAGTATAGTGTATCGCAAAAGAGTAAAGAAGATTATGGCTTTAAAAGGTGCCCAGGTTCTTTGACATTATAGCTAAACACTTCAAACCTTCCATCCTATCCATCAATATTAGCACAAAAAAAAGATGCTGAAATAATCCAGCATCTTCTTTTATCCCCTTCTCTACAGGTTTTTAATGTTTTGATTTACCTTTTTTTCCGCCCTTAGAGTTTTTATTCCTTTTATCATCGTCGGTATCGTTTCCTAAATTCCGATTGCGTTTATTTCTATCATCATCATTCCTGTCATATACCCGGTCGCGATCGTCTATCACGCCATCGTTATTTCTATCATAATTTCTGTCACGCGAATCAATTACTCCATCGTTATTTCTGTCGTAATCTCTGTCACGCGAATCAATTACACCATCATTATTTCTGTCATTCCTGTCGTAACGGCCATTACCATATTGACCTTGTTTTTTCCTTTGTCCTGGAGGCATACCATGAGGATGTTTGCCTTCCCATCCTTTTCTTCGTTCGCCATACTGGCCGTTTTGACCGATTGGGTTACCATTTTGGTCTTGGTAAACCTTAACTTGTGTATTGCGGGTTTCGTAATGCCCCGGTATAGTACGACCGCCTACTCCAAAAATGCCGCCTGTTCGCTGTTCCGGCACCCAAACCCGTTCTTCTCGAGTTTCATACCTGTAATCACCCTGATCATCTCTGTAGGTGCCAGTTTGTGCACTTGATTCTAAAGCAAAGAAACTTAGTCCTGCAATGAATGCTGTTAATACTAACTTTTTCATATTTTATCTGTGTGTGTTTATGTTCGACAGATGAAAAGCGAAAAAGTTTAATCATACCCAGGTCTAGTATCAATCGCCCCAATATCGACCTACTAATCAAAAGATTAACGAAAAACTAAATTAGGCTAAATTACAGATGCAGGTGTATAGAACTTAATTCTTTTCCTAAAAAGAGAGTTGCTTTTTTATTAAAGTCTAAGGCAGATTCCGTTGTGTAAAAAGTCTGCTGTTGGTTTTTGGAACATAATAAATCTATTTCCTGATGTCTTTGCAGATAATCTTTTAATGATTCAGCAACAAGTTCTCCCTGCGATATAATTTGAATACCAGCACCGGTGAACTCTCTGATTTTATTAATCAATAAAGGATAATGAGTACAAGCAAGTACTAATGTATCGATATCAGGATGACTACCGAATAAATTGTCGAGGTTTTTCCTGACAAAATAATCAGCCGCAGGACTATCAATTTCGTTATTTTCGATCAGAGGAACCCACATCGGACAAGCTTCCTGATAAACGTTCACATCCGGGAAGAACTTTCCAATTTCAATTACATACGATTGAGAAGCTACCGTTCCGGGAGTAGCTAATATTCCAACATTGCCTGTGCGTGTATAATTTCCAACCACCTCTGAAGTGGGACGTATCACGCCTAATACTTTGCGCAAATCTCCCAATCGAGGCAAATTATTTTGCTGAATACTGCGTAATGCTTTCGCTGAAGCAGTGTTACAGGCCAGCACCACAAGATTACAGCCTAGCTTAAACAACTCCTGCACACATTGCCAGGTATACTCATAAACAGTTTCAAACGACCGTGTCCCATAAGGCACTCGTGCATTATCGCCTAAATAAATATAATCATAGTCGGGAAGTTGCTTAACGATCTCTTTATAAACAGTTAAGCCGCCGTAGCCGGAATCAAAAACACCTATCGGTCCGCTGTGTTGCGACATGAGAAATTTTTCTGCTAATGTAAGAACTAAAGGGGAAAGATGTAATTGAACCTTGCGGATTTAAGATTCAACAGAAATACTATTCCTCATTCGATAGCGGTTACTGATCACTCTTGCGAAAGCCTCTTCCCAATCTTTTGTAAAACGGGCGATATTAAACCGTTCGAGAGCAATTCGCCTTCCCGCCGAACCCATGTCTCCCGCCAGACTTTTGTGCAACAACAAATCATTCATTCGTTTTTCCAGGTACTGGATGTCTGTGTGAATATAGCCCGACACTCCATTTTGTATTACCGAAACCAGTTCGGTTGTTGCAAGGCTAATAACGGGCATCCCAATCATCATTGCTTCGCAAACCGCTAAACCCAAACTTGTAAAGCGAATTGGATTAAAGAAAAACCTGTATTGTTTGATGAAATCAGGCACGTCACGATGCTGAAGTTCGCCTAAACCAAGATTCTCTGTTCCTATCCCAATCAAATCCAAGGGTACGCTTTCGCGAAGCTTAAGAAAAACATCGAGTCCAAGCCTTCGGCCACGTTTCTGAATATTGTTAATAACCACGATTCCCTTATTAATTTCGCCGGTGTAGCGGGCGCCGGTGTCTAGCACCCCATGCTCAATGACGCGTGTAGGCGTACGATTATTATCCCACATTAAATGGTTAAAATGTGTTACATGTACTAAAAGAACATCAGGGTCGTCCACAACATGTTTGCTATCTGCAGGTGTTTGCCTGGGCGGATCATGTTCAAGGTAAATTCGCGGAAGCTCACGTTGTTCTGCCGTTAAAATTTCATATTGATCGTTTAGGTAGTTATTATCTGACTGGAATAATATACAATCAAATGCCAGATTCTTCACCTCTTCTACCGGCACTTCAACCACATTATTTCCAAAGGCCATCGCCTCGCCTCTGCCATAATACCCCACCGATCGATCTTCTCTTATTGGAATATATATGTCGAAATTCCCTTGAGAAAGGTAATAAAGGTAAGAACCATGCACGTTCCATGTAAAGACTTTGGGGCGTGAATGTATCGCGGGAGAAATTGGCAGATTTTCCATACAATATGTAAGATTCTTTCTTAACATATCCATATAAGAACGGTTTCTTAATTTTAAAAACCTTTCTCCATCGCTTTGCAGAAAAAATAAATGACCTGATAAAATATTTTAATCCAGACAGTTAACTGATAATTAGCTTTAATTAAATATTATAGAGGCGGCATGAGTCCTCAAATTTAGACTTTATTCTTTTCGATTAATAACTGGATAATGCCATCGACCATACCTACCCGGGGTACGAATATTTGCTTTACTCCCGCCCATTTCATTACACTCAGATAAATTTCGCAGGCAGGAATAATAACGTCGGCTCTATCCTGATTCAAACCCAGTACTGTTATCCGCTCCTTTAAAGAAAATGAATTCAGGTAGTTGTACATTTCCTTTAACTTTGAAAAGTTTAAAGGCATTCCTTCCTTCTCCGCAGACATTTTAAAAAGCTTATTGATGTTACCGCCTGTGCCAATTCCAATCAGGTTCGGATATTGCTTGCTATTCACCTTGATCCACTCTTTGATGTCATCCCAGGATTCGTCTGTATCTGCATTATCCAGCATCCTGACCGTACCAATAGGAAAAGATTTTGAAGCCTTAACTTTTCCTTCGCAAAACACCGACAGCTCTGTACTTCCTCCGCCTACATCAATGTACAGATAGTTTTTTTTTCGCTCCAGGGTTTGCTCAATATGACTGGAATAAATAATATTCGCCTCACTCTGTCCTTCAACGATCTCGATGTCGATTCCAGATTCAGCTTTAATGCGATTAACCAACTCCGCTCCGTTCTCTGCTTCACGCATAGCCGAAGTTGCGCAGGCCCGGTAATCTACTACCTTGTAAACATCGATCAGGTTTTTAAAAGCCTGCATTGTTTTTAATAGCTCTTGTGACTTTTTCTCCGATATACATTTATCCAAAAAAGCATCATCGCCCAAACGAAGTGGCACCCGTATCAGTGTGTTTTTTTTGAAGGAAGTTGCCTTTCCATTCTCGATTATATCAGCAATTAAAAGGCGAACCGCATTCGAGCCTATATCTATAGCAGCGTATCTCAATGGTTTTTATCTTTTGTATTTAAGGTAAGTATAAATATCTGTTTGAGCTCTATAGCTCATTTTTCCTTTTGGCCTGTATTTATTGTTATTAAAACTGTTAATCTCTCTGGCCTTCGTATTGTCTTTTAACTGAATATCGATAATATCTCGTATTTCCTTTCGGATGCTTTCATCGAAAATGGGAAAGCCAACCTCCACACGGTGATCAAGATTGCGGGTCATTAAATCCGCAGAAGTCAGAAATATCCGCTCCTGTCCGCCGTTAGCAAAAATCCATACCCGCGCATGCTCTAAATACTTATCCACTATGCTTATTACCTCAATATTTTCGCTTACGCCTTCTATCCCAGGCACAAGAGTACACATCCCCCGTATAATTAACTGGATTTTCACCCCCGACGAACTCGCATCGTATAATTTTTGAACCATGTCTTCATCAGCCAGGCTATTCATTTTCAAAATCATATAAGCGGGTTTGCCATCCTTCGCGTTTTTAATTTCGGTATCAATTAACGCTTCAAATTTGTCCCTTGTTTCCAAAGGAGACACGATTAAGCATTTATAATCCTTATAAAAAACCTTTTTATCTAAGCCTTTAAAAAGGTGCTTAAGTTCCTGGGTAATTTCAGGATGAGTGGTAAACAAGCTATGATCGCAGTAAAGTCTGGCGGTTTTCTCATTAAAATTACCAGTAGCCAGGTTGGCATAATAAGTAACCTTGCCTTTTTCTTTCCTGGTTATCAGACACACTTTCGAATGGACCTTGTAATCCAATATGCCATAATTAACCTGAACACCGTCTTCCTCCAGGCGCTTCGTCCAATTTATATTATTTTGCTCGTCGAACCGGGCTTTTAGTTCAACCAGACAATTAACCCGCTTGCCGTTCTTAGCAGCATTAATCAGGGCATTAATTACGCGTGAATTCTCTGCCAGGCGATATAAAGTTATATCAATCTCAATTACCTTAGGATCGATTGCTGCCTCGCGCAAAAAGTGAATAATATAATCGAACGACTGATAAGGAAGGTTTATCAGGTAATCACGTTTAGCAATCTGGCTAAAAATACTTTTGCCCATGTCTAATTGAGCAACTTCAAGCGGCGGATCGTTTTTATATTCAAGCTCCTCCCTGCCCACGTTCGGAAAATTGATAAAGTCTTTAAAATTATGGTACCGGTTTCCCGGGATTAATGCGTCTGTATCCAGATCCAGTTTCTCGACCAGAAATGACAACATATCAAGCGGCATATTATTATCGTACAAAAGGCGCATAGGTTTTCCCTTTTTGCGTTTTTGCAGGCTCTTTGTTAAGGTATCGATGAATTTCTCACTCACATTTCTGTCCAGATCCAGTTCCGCATCACGCGTTAGCTGAATAGAATAGGCTTCAATGGTGTGGTAATCAAAAATGAAATATATGTTATCAAGGCAATACCTTATGGCATCATCCAAAAGGATAATAAACTTTAAATTGTTGGTTTCGGGAAGTACGATGAAGCGCTCGAGTCGCTTAGTGGGTATTTCCATCAAACTATAGCGTACTTTTTCGGGCTGATCCTTTTTTGTAAACCTTACCAGGAAATAAATTGCACGGTCTTTTAATTCAGGAAAAGGTTTCGATTCATCAAGCATGATCGGCACCAGGGTAGGCAGCAATTTATCTCTGAAATATCTTTTTACAAATGCGCCTCTGGCAACATTTAATTGATACTCGTTTATGATGAATATCTTTTCCTGAGCCAGTTCTTTAATAATTTCATCCTCATAAAGATGATTAAACCGCCGTTCTTGTTTTACAACAATGTTTTTTATCTGCTTGATTATTTTTTTAGGATTGTACCCGAAAATCTCTTTTACCTTCGTATTTATATTACTTAAGCGACTAAGTGTGGGTACCCGCACCCGGTAAAATTCATCCAGATTTGACGAAAAAATAGCTAAAAAGCGAATCCGTTCAATCAAGGGAACCGTTTTATCGGCAGCTTCCTGAAGTACCCGTTCGTTAAAGTACAACCAACTAATTTCCCGGTTTGTAAGCAGTGTTTTTTGCTTAGACATTCATATATAAAGTAAAAAAGTCCCGGAACAACGACCGGGACTGCAAATTGTATATTCTTTTGTTAACTTAATGTTAATTGCAGCCAGTTTTAATAATATAATTATTCTGATTTGGTTTCAACAGTTTCAGAACTTTCCTGATTTTCAACAACATTGATTTTATCGGCTTCAGGAGCCTCGGTAACAAGCGGAGCCTCAGTAGCTTCCATTTTCGGTGCTACAGGTCTTCGTGTTCTTTTTTGTACAGGAGCTTTGGCTTCATCTTTCGATTGCACCGCGGAGCCTGCGGGCACAGATCTGGTGCGCCGACGTTTTGGTGCTTCCTCAATACTCGAACTTGTTATTTGTGGTGTGCGTCTAACTGCTGGTTTAGCTGCTGGCTTGGCAGCAGCTGCAACTTTTTCTGTATGTGAGGGTGGTTTTACAACATCTTTTTTTGAAGCCTTTACGTCGCGTTTGGAAATAACTTTATCTGCTTTTATTCTCTTTCCAACTGAGAGTTTTTCGCCTTTTTTTGAACTTTTCATCTTTTCGGAAAGCTTTTTAGCGATTTCCTTACTCATCTTTTTTATATCTTTCGCAATTCTTTCAGCATCATGACCAAGATTAGAAACAACGTCAAGGAACCGCTCGGCAATACCGCTTTCAAGTTCTTTTTTTGCAACTTTTTTAGCAGATGTATTGGCACCTTTTTTGGCAGACTTGTTTGATTTTGGTTTAGTTTTTTTCATAATGTTTTTTACTTAATATAATACATTTCTTTACTAAATTGTTTCACTTTTAAATCTGCCAACATAATTTTTAAACTCTCAAATTAATTTATTTCATATGCCAACCTTTGATATCGTAAGTAAGATAGACAGCCAGACCTTAGATAATGCCTTAAACAACGCAAAAAAAGAAATCCTTAACAGGTATGATTTTAACACGTCGAAAAGCAGTATCGAACTTGACAAAAAGACGAATGTCATTACCATCGTAACAGAAGATGACATGCGACTGAAAGCAATTATAGACTCTATCATATCCCGGATGATGAAGCAACAACTTGACCCGGCTTCATTGGATATGGGTAAAGAAGTTTATGCCTCCGGAAACATGATAAAAAAAGAAATTACCATTAAAGAGGGAATTGAAAAAGAAACTTCTAAAAAAATCATTAAGAAAATAAAGGACAGCGGACTAAAAGTTCAGGCCTCGATTATGGACGACCAATTGCGGGTGCAAGCAAAAAAAATCGATGATTTACAAGCCGTTATTGCTTTGTGTCGCGGCGAAAATTTCGGACAACCGCTGCAGTATATTAACATGAGAAATTAATAATACCGGCAGATTTTAGACATCACAATGAGCATCACCATCTCGACAGATAAAGCAAAACTAAATATTCCTTTGATTCATAAATTTCTAAGCGAGGACTCCTACTGGGCGAAGAAAATCCCATTAGATATAGTCGAAAGAGGCATAGAAAACTCTTTAAATTTTGGAGTTTATGATGGGGAAAAACAAATTGGATACGCACGGGTGATTACAGATTACGCCTCTTTTGCTTATATGGCAGATGTATTTATACTGCAAGAATATCGTGGTAATGGTTTCTCAAAGCAATTGGTAAAATTCATCCGCGAATATCCAACCTTACAGGGCTTGCGCCGATGGATGCTTGGCACTGCCGATGCCCACACATTGTATCAAAAATACGGCTTTAAAGAACTTGCCAATCCCGACCGCTTTCTTGAAATTGCCAACCCTCAAATTTATGAAATCCAGGAATCTGATTAAGTGTTTCTTTTGTATACTATTTGCATTTTGGGTTAAACAAAGCACGGCGCAACACGCAATCAATCCTCAGTACAACAGATTATTTACTGCAGGCTATGCTCATGCTTTTATTGGAGGTTTATATGATGGATATTACCCTTATAATAAGCTCAAATTAAACGGTGATTTTGGCTTAGGAGCACCGGATAAACTGGACGGCGAACTGATTGTTTTAAATGGTAAAGTTTATCAAACTCAGCACACAGGCAAAACTTTCGAGATAAGCAACACCGCATTAACGCCTTATGCTGTTGTAAACTTTTTTAAAGCCGATGCTAAATATACTTTTAAGAGAAGCATTAGCAGACAAGAGTTATACAGTTATCTGGACAGCATTCTGCCCAACCGAAATGGAATCTACGCGATTCACATACGAGCGACATTTAAAACCGTAAAAACAAGAGCTTTTCCGCCTGTTTCAAAACCTTACAAGCCACTGGCTGAGATGCTAAGTTTGCAACAATTTTTTAATTTCAATACAATAAGAGGCGATTTAGTCGGGTATAAATTACCCGAATATATGGACGGAGCAAATATAACTGGATATCATTTTCATTTCCTTTCTGAAGACAAATCATCCGGTGGACATATTATAGATTTTACCGCCGAAAACCTAAGTATAGAAATTGATTCCCTCGACAGTTTTACTGTTGACATCCCGCAGAACGAGGATTTTAAGAAGTTTGATTTTTCAACAGACCGCCGAGAAGAACTGAAAAGTGTTGAAACCGGTGAAAAGCACTGATTGAGGCAAAATAATTTAAATCAATTCAAGTTAAACTTCTCCTGGGGCTGGGGCCGAGTTATAACCTTCGAGCTTACAACCAACACCGTTATCATTGTTCCGATGGCAATGGCAAGAACTAGTTGCAGATCCGACAGAAAATTCGAAGTGGCTACAATTCCTTTAGTATCATTCACTAATTTTCCGCCAACGGCCGACTGGATTGTTGTGAGATCAGATAACTGACCTATGGTAGTTTCAAGGGACGGTCGGCCCAGCTTTTCATATAACTTTAATGCTTCAGGCTTTTTATTATGCTCACTGAGGGATAATATATCATTTTCAATAGAAGAATACTGCCGAACCTGCTCCTTAAACTTCTTGAGAAACACTGATTCTTCTTTTACCAGATACGTCTTTTCGTATTTGCTAATTAATGCAAATATTTCCTTGTCATATTTATGCAAAGTAGACCTAAGCTGCCCGGTATTTTGGTCGTCTGTGAAAAGAAACTTTTCAATTGCTAATTGCCTGTGGTGGAAATTATTAGACAAATAAAACATGTCAGTCGCGGGGATTAGCCTGTCGCTGTAAATAGAATTTACAGAACGATTTATATCTGATATGTTTTTTTGAAGAATTAGATTGAATAATACGACCAAAAGCATCACCAAACCCAGCAATACAGCTACCTTTAGCTTTTGCTGAATAACAAAAGTCCACTTCATAACCTGTTCTTTTAATTTAGATAAATATCGAAAATTCTGCCATCATAAACCAGTGATTCTCATCACCCGTAAACAATTACCAGGAACTAATTTCCGACACTTCCAGGGCCTTCCAATTTCCACCCTCATCTTTGCAAAAATTAACGACATAGGTATGGGCTGTTCCATGTTCATCATCCATATCAACCGTTACATCCAGGCGGTTATCTTTCATCGCCTTTAAATCTTTCTCTTCTTTAGATGCACGTTCGATTATCGCTTCGTCTGTATGTGATCTCATTTCGCAGATTTTATAATAACCCAACAATTGCGTTATTTAGAAGTTTGACTAAAACAGTACCTGTTATTTAATTAGGTTTGTTTATGGATGAATTTATGCGATTAGCCATTGAAGAGGCAAAAAAAGGTTTGGCCGAAGGCGGTATTCCAATCGGTTCTGTTCTGATAAAAGATGGAAAACTAGTGGCCAGCGGCCATAATAAACGGGTTCAGGAAGACAACCCGATTCTACATGGCGAAATGGATTGCCTGAACAATGCCGGACGAATCGGCAGCTATCGTGATACAGTAATCTACTCCACTCTAATGCCCTGCTATATGTGTGCAGGCACGATTGTGCAATTTAAAATCCCAAAAGTTATCGTTGGCGAATCAAAAACTTTTAGCGGAGCTAAAGAATTTATGGAAGCGCATGGGGTGCAGGTTATCGATTTAAATTTACCGGAATGTATAGAAATGATGGAAGATTTTATTCAAGAGAAACCCGAACTATGGAATGAAGACATTATGGAACTGTAGATAAAAAAATCTCGAAAACTTTGCACAGATTATGTAAAACTACTGCTTCAAAATAGTTTTCAAACTCAACTTTCTCGGCGATTTATCAGCTACTATCGGTTTATAATTAAAAAGAGTTATCAAGAAAGTTTTATTGTCAAACTCGTCCGTCGTTACTTCAAAATTAACCTTCAGGCTGCCTTTAGTATAGTTGGAATTTTCGCTTATACTATCAGTATTACTCCTTACAAATTCCTCATCAATCATTTGTTTCCTGAACTTTTGAAATTCTGCTCGTTCGTAGGTGGTATACCTCACAAAAGATTTGCTGATTTCTTTATTAAAAACCCCTTTTGCAACGATCTTCGCTGTGCCGATCGTTTTTTTCTTGTTAGAAAAAGTATAAATCATTCCTGCCGTATCAAGGATCGTTTTTTTGGATACAAAAGAATAGCCTGTTAAAAAAAGACTTTCTTCCGTTTCATCCAAAGAGGAATTAAGCATCAGATTTAATTGTTCCAGCGAAAGCCGTTGTGCTTTACAAACCGAGCATACACTTAATATTATCACCAGCAGAACTAACTTTCTCATCACAGCTAAAATAAGAGAAAATAATTTAGGGACAAATTTAGGTCTCCGCCGGACTCCTGTTAATAAACATACGCATTCTCATGAAAACAAGCTCGTAGGGATGGTGTTTGACATTAAATATCTGTCATGAAAAATTACATCAGTAAAGCGGGCCTTTGTATTTCCATTATTGCTACTTTATTATCCTCCTGCAGCCGGGATGTTAAAGAAGATATTGCGAAGAAATGGCAGCTTAGTGATATTGAAACTGAAACTAAGCTAACAGATTCGCTTAAAGATGCCATTTTATTAAGCTCCACTTTTCAGTTTACAGAAGACGGGCATTACACCACTTCTGGAGGCATCGGCGCAGATCAAGGAACATACACGCTCGATAAAGAAGGCAAAACATTATCTACCATTTCATCCACAGGGAGAAACAGTGATGTCTATACAATTAAAGATCTTGATGATGATAAACTGGTTTTATTCAGCAATGGAAGAACTATTACACTAAGTGCAGTAAGACAATGAGTTCTTACTCACTTTGAGGGTGGGATAATAATATTTTCTCGGGGAAAAATCACCGAAAAAACAGTTCCTTCGCCCACTTTAGAATTTACTTTAATAGTAATATTATGATATACGGCGATACTTTTAACGATCGACAGACCCAAGCCGTAACCTCCGGATTGCATTAAATTAGTTTTCTTAAACCGGTTAAAGATCAGAGGTATTTCTTCTTCAGGAATTCCTATTCCTGTATCCTTAATATGAACTCGGTAATTTCCAGCCACATAGTCATCACTTATTGACAAGCTCCCTTTCGGCTTATTGTATCTTATCGCATTGTTTACCAAATTGTAAAACAGCTGAAACAATAAATCGTGATTCGCAGAACTAAACGTAGCATTTGAATTGAGTCTCATTTCAAAACTTATCTCGTGTTCCTCCAGGCGGTGACTTATTTCGTCCATTACCTCTGCAAGCAATTGAGAGATGTTTACTGATTCTGACTTCGCGAATTGTTCATTTTCTATTCTGGATATCAGCAATAAAGAATTTACAATTTTCTTTAAACGGCTTAATGTTCTTAACATCTCAGAAAGACGCTGCTGAACCAGATCGCTGGCTTCCTCATGCTCCATTAAATTTTCTATTTTATTCTGGAGAATTCCGATCGGTGTCATCAATTCGTGTGAAGCATTGGCGGTAAATTCTCTTTCTTTTTCAAAAGCTTCATTAATCTGCTCCATCAAAAGCATTAGCGAACTGTCCAGGTATCGAAAGTCTGAAGTTGTGGTTTTAACCGCCTCCTGATGTTTTGCAAAAGGAAACTTTTGATTAATCAGCTTACTTTTGATTATGGCGCTTAGTGGTTTGATGAGGTGATGGGTAAAGAATAAATCGATAATAAGAGTAATAAAAATAAGACTCAGCAAAACATACAACGCAACTCGCTGCAAGGGCCTGCTATATTGCGTCATGGTGGAACTTGCCTTGGCAACCTCTAATAAATAATTTTGATTTCCTGCTTTAAACGTATGACTTAGAACACGATAACTTAAGGTATCCTGCTCAATAACCCGCTCGGCCGTCTCGATGGTATCCATCCTCACTGATTTGTCCACAGGCTCCAGGGCAATGTATTCTTCTCTTAGCAGGGTATAACTTCCGTAGCTTTCCTGCCCTTCCAGATAAAAATTTACACCATTTTGCGCAACTATTTTGAGCACTTTTGATTTCTGCTGACGCAATACATTATCGGTATACCGGGCGGCGATATAATCCACTACATAAGGCAATGTGAGGACAAAAAACAGCACAATTGCCAGTTTTGAAAGGGTGACGAAAAGTGTAAGCTTGGTAGAAAGTTTCAAGACTTTTTAATTTTATACCCTACGCCTCTGACTGTTTCCAGCCAGTCAACTGGCCCGTAGGCTGCTAATTTCTTTCTGATATTCTTTATGTGAACATCGATATAATTCGAGTCATAATCGTCATCCACGAAGCTACCCCAAATGTGTTCACTAAGCTGTAAGCGTGTGAGAACCCGGTTTTTATGCAACAGCATATAACTTAGCAAATCATATTCCTTCCGCGTGAGTTCTATCTCATTGTCAGCATGGCTTACAATTCGCTTTTGTATATCAACATTAAACTCTCCCAAGGGGAGCAGCTGACTGTTTATTCCTGATTTTCTTCTCGAAATAGCCTGCATTCTGGATTGAAGTTCGAGTAGCGAAAATGGTTTTGGCAAATAGTCATCAGCACCTAAATCAAGGCCCTTGATCCGGTCTTCAATATTTCCACGTGCAGTCAGAATTATATAAGCAGCATCGGGGTTGCACTTTTTTGCCTGCTCTAACAGCACAAGTCCATCCATATCCGGAAGGCCTAAATCAAGTAATATGAAATCGTACAGATTGCATTCTATTTTCTCCAATCCCTGATTGGCGGTATGCGCCAGATCACAGATATAGAATGCTTTTTTCAGAAAGGCTTCAACTTCGTAAGCCAGTGTTTTTTCATCTTCAACCAGGAGTACTTTCAATGCTTAAAACATGTAATAAAAACCCAAATATAAAAATGAACGAGGCTTTTGCGATGCGCCTTCTACTTTATTACTCAATATTGATCCTTGATAAGTTGCTTCTATGGCGTAGTTTGCCCGGTTATATGCAACCGGAAGCTTTAAACTATACGAAAGTAAATCAAAGCTGTTTGACTCTATACTTCTATATTGTGGGGCGCTGTTATTGTTTCCACGTATTATTCTGCCTATTTTGGAACCAAAACCTCCTTCACCATTACCATTCTGAGGAACTTCCTCAGTGGTTGTAATGCGTTGTGTTCCTCCTACTATGTCAATCGATGGCTCAAAACTGATATAATCTTTTGCTGTAATGCTACCTAACTCAAACGACTTAGAGGCACTGAAAGTCGTGAATAAAGCACTCTGATCTCCAATGGCATAATCGGCATATAAGCCGGTTTTTAACCATTGCCAATCATAGCTTAATGAGGCCGAAGCCATATTTAAGTTTGCCGACTGAAGGAACAAAGAACTATCGGGAAAAAACGAACGGCTAAAACTCAAACTGCTGGAAAGGTCTTTACTTAGTTTAAAATCAAAGCCTGCGGATAAATCAACTCCTGAAACTCCTGATCCGATATTTATCAACTTATAAGCTCCGGCAGAAAGAAAGAATCCACTTGGAAAATTAAGAGTCGCATTCGCCAGAACATAAGGCAATCTGTCGACAGAAGCTTGCCCATAATAACTGGCATCACTGGCGTAAATTGTAGCGAGATTTAAAGTAGTTTTTGGCGTTTCGGCCGTATCGGGGTCGGCTACCAATGAAGTTGGATTCTGTGCAAAAGCAGAGGAACCACCCCAAAATAATGCGATTAATAAAAACAGATATTGCTTCATAGTCTAATTATATTCCAACCGAGCGTAAAATCTTAATCGGTCTGTTAACTCTTACCGGTGGACGTTTTACTTTGATCCTGTCGGTAACAACTGTCGGTCTCAACTTCGGACGAGCTTTTGGTACTTCTTTAATATTAGGTCTGTTTGTTTTAATATCAACAATCTTTGGATCCTGATCTGAACCTTTAGACTTATCTATCTCACTTTTTTTCTTCGAATCTTTGTCTTTGTCATCCTGCGCTTTGACTCTTGAAAGCGAATCTATCGCAGTTGTTTCGTGTGAAGAAAAACCGAAAGCAATTGCATCCTCTGCCACCAATCCTTCCTTTGCAGAAACAATAAAAGGCATCGTTCCCAGCAAAATCCCTATCCCAAAAGCCTTCAAATAATTTCTCATTTTAATTTTTTGTTAAAATTAAAGAAAGTTTGCCTCAATTAAGAGGCAAACGTTTCTATAAGTGTGTTTGTGTTTAGCGGATTACAATCCAAGCTTTAAGCCAGCCCCAACATTTGTTTTAACTCCAGTACGTCCAACTCCCACATTGGCACCTGCTTTTGCTCCGGCTTTTACTCTGGTATTAGTTTTAGCATCTGCTTTCCGGGCATCCTTTTTTGCCTTTGCATTTGCTTTAACATCAATTAGTGCATCGTCATCACTGCCAAGTTTTGCTTCTGCCTTTGCGTCTTTTCTTAAAGCTTTAAGTTCATCTTTCTCAGCTTTCATCTCTTCTTTAGCCTCGGTAGAATTCTTTCTGTGCAATTCTGCCTGAGATTTTGAAGAAGCAACGCT